>NZ_JAIUGS010000021.1:0-89940 GCF_020164735.1 Mesorhizobium sp. ESP-6-4 | reverse complement strand
GATTCATTCGGTCTCCTTCCCACTTCAACCATACACCAGAACCAACACACAGGATTCTAGGGTCTGCGCGCGTCGCTTCGCTCCTTGCTCCGCCCTAGAATGACGAAGGATATGCCGGCAGGCAGATGAGGGGCAGCGCGACCTCCCGCGATTAGGGAAAATCACGCCGCCAGCAGCGACTTCAGCTTGACCGCTTGCGAGCCGAGCGCTTCCGGCGCCGGGCTCGCCCGCTTGGCGATCAGCATTTCCGCCAGCCGGATGTCGCGCGCCACCGCATTGCCGGGGCCGATGCCGCTGGCGGCCACCAGCCTGCCATCCTCGGCCAAGTGGAACAGGATGAAGGCGCCGTCGTCGAGGTCGCGCCGCACGATACTCTTGCCTTCGTCTGACAGCCCGGCGATCTGCAGGGTCAGCCCATACTGATCCGACCAGAACCACGGCACAGCGGCATGCGCCTCACCGCCGCCCAGCATGTTCTTCGCGGCCAAGGCGCCCTGTTCCTGGGCGTTGCGCCAGGCTTCGAGGCGCACGCGCCGGCCGCCATAGACGGCAAGCGGGAACGAGCAGCAATCGCCGGCGGCGAAGATATCAGGGTCGGCGGTGCGCAACTGCTCGTCGACCGCGATGCCGTTGTCGATGGCCAGCCCCGCCTCGGCGGCAAGCGCCGTCACCGGCACGGCGCCGATGCCGATCACCGCGAGATCGGCGACAATGGCCTGCCCGTCGGCCAGCGTGATGCTGACCTCCGCGCCGTCATCGGCGATCGCAGCGATCCCCTGGCCGGTGCGGATCGCAACGCCCTCGGCCTCATGCGCCTTGTGGATGATCTCGGCGATCTCGGCCGGCACGCCGCGCATCAGGATGCGCGGCTGCGCCTCGATGACGGTGACGGCCGCGCCTAGCTTGCGCGCCGCGGCGGCAAGCTCGAGGCCGATGAAGCCGCCGCCGATAATGGCGACGCGGTTGCCGGCGCCGAGATGAGCGCGAATGGCCAAAGCGTCGTTGAACGTCCTGAGATAGACGCAACGCCCCCCGAGACCCGGCATCGGCAGCGTGCGCGGCACGGATCCGGTCGCCAGCAAAAGCTTTTGATATGGCAGGGAGGATCCGTCCGACAGTTGCACGACATGCGCGGCACGATCGACCGCGACGGCCCGGACGGAATGGATGTGGCGGATCGAGCGTTCGGCGAACAGCGCGTCGGTGGCGATCGCCTTGATGGCCGGCGCCTCGCCGGTCATCGCTTCCTTCGACAGCGGCGGCCGCTCGTATGGCAGATGCGGCTCATCGCCGACCAGCGTCACCGGCCCCTCGAAGCCGAGATCGCGCAGGGCGAGCGCGGCGCGCCCGCCGCATTCGCCGGCTCCGATGACCACCATTCCTCCCGTCATCAGCGTCACCCGACCTGAACAAGAACTTTGCCGGCGTCGACCTTGACCGGATAGGTCTTGAGGTTGACGCAGACCGGCGCGCCGCGCGCGTCACCGGTCTTGTAATTGAAGCGGCCGTTGTGCTTCGGGCATTCGATGATGTCGTCCATCACCAGCCCGTCGGCCAGGTGCACCTTTTCATGCGTGCACAGCCCGTCGGTCGCGAAATATTCGTCGTCGGGGCTGCGGTAGATGGCGAAGGTGCGGCCGGCATGGTCGAACCGCATCACGTCCTCTTCGTCGATGTCTCCGGCCGCGCAGGCCTCGACCCAGTCGCTCATCTCGTTCTCCGCGAAAATCGGTTGGTTACGCTACTCGGCCGCGGCCGCCACCGGATTGTCGTTGTGCAGCTCTTCCCGGTAGGGCTTCGCCGTCGGCGGCAGCGCGCGCTTGAGGAAATAATCCTCGTTGCGCAGCTGGCGCAGGAAGGCCGGGATCATCTCGCGATAGCCGGCCAGGATCGACGGCGTCGGCGCCGGCAGATCGTGCTTGATCATCTCATGCAGCTTCGGCAGCGCGTGATAGGGCACCATCGGGAACATGTGGTGCTCCACATGGTAATTCATGTTCCAATAGATGAAGCGGCTGACCGGATTCATGTAGACCGTGCGGCTGTTGAGCCGATGGTCGATGACATTGTCGGCGAGCCCGCCATGCTGCAGCAGTCCGGTCATGACGTGATGCCAGGCGCCGTAGAGGCGGGGCAGGCCGACCAGCAGCAGCGGCAGCCAGGAATGCAGGTAGAGGGCCAGGGCGATGGTCGCGATATAGATGGCGAGCCATAGGCGGGCGACGCGGATCGCCTTCGGCTGTTCCTGTTCGGGGATGAAGGTCTTTTCCGCCGCGCTGATGACGCCGGCAGCGTTGCGCAGCATGTCGGTCATCGCATGCCAGGCATCGAGAATGCCGAAGAAGTTCAAGACGACGCGCAGCAGATCCGGCGGCCGCATGACGGCAATCTCGGGATCGCGGCCGACGATGATGGTGTCGGTGTGATGGCGTGTATGGCTCCAGCGCCATGTCACCGGATTGCGCATGATCATGAAGCAGGCGAGCTGGTAGACGGCGTCGTTCATCCACTGGGTGCGGAAGGCCGTGCCATGGCCGCATTCGTGCCAGCGGGAATCGGTCGAGGAGCCGTAGAGCGTGCCATAGACGAAGAAGAACGGCACGCACCACCAGCTGCCCCAGAACCAGGCGCCGCCCGCGCCGCTGAGGATCAGCGCGCCGAGCCAGATGATGGTGTCGCGGATCGCCGGCTGGTCGGAGCGCTGCATCAGCTCCTTCATCTGCTTGCGCGGGATCTCGGTATGGTACCACTCGGCCGCCGCCAGCCCGTTCTCGACCGCGAGCTTGGCGTCGCGGCCGGTCAGGCTGTAGTCGCGTGGCGACGCCGACGAAGACGTCATGGCCGTCATTGAGCTTCCTCCAACAGCGCCTGGCGAACGGTTTAGCAGGTCTGGGCTCGTTCATGGCCGGCTTCCACTTCACCATACCGCCGGCTCATGATAGTCTCAACATCAGGAAGATAGTTTCTATCATTTCCTATCAGAGTGAGATATCCTAAGTCGGACAAGCAATGGAGCATTCATGGCAAAGCGGCCGACCATTAGCGATCTCGCGCGCGTCTCGGGCGTCAGTGTCGCCACCGTCGACAGGGTGCTGAACAGCCGCCTGCCGGTGCGCGAGGAGACGGCGCGCCGGGTGTATGAAGCCGCCACCGAGATCGGCTACCACGCGGCGGGGCTGATCAAGCAGCGCATGCGCCAGGAATTGCCGGAATACCGGCTCGGCTTCCTGCTGCTGAGGGGCAATGACGTCTTCTATGGCGATTTTGCCAGGGAGCTCGAGCTGGCGGTTTCGCAGTCGCAACGTTTCCGCGGCACTGCCGCGATCGACTTCGCCACGTCGCTGGCGCCCGATGAGATTGCGGGCCAGATGCGCAGGCTGGCGGCCAAGTCGAGAGCCATCGCCGTCGTCGGCCCGGATCACCCGACGCTGACGGCGGTGGTGGAGGCACTGAAGGCGAGGGGGCAGCCGGTCTTCTCCCTGCTGTCCGATTTTGCCGCCGGCATCCGCGAGGGCTATGTCGGTCTCGACAACCGCAAGGTCGGACGCAGCGCCGCATGGATGATCGCCAAGGCCGCCAGGAAGCCGGGCAAGGTGGCGCTCTTCGTCGGCAGCCACCGCTTCCATGGCCACGAACTGCGCGAGATCGGCTTCCGCTCCTATTTCCGCGAGCACGCGCCGGATTTCACTGTGATGGAGACGCTGGTCAACCTCGAGGCGAATGACGTGACGCATGACGCCATGCTCGATCTTCTGGCGCGCCATCCCGATCTTGCCGGTTGCTATGTCGCCGGCGGCGGCATGGAAGGCGCCGTCTCGGCGCTGCGGAAGGCAAACCCGGCGGTTATGCCGGTCGTCATCTGCAACGAGATCAACGCCGTCTCGCGCGCAGCACTTGCCGACAACATCCTCACCATGGTGATCTCGACGCCGCTCGCCGCGCTCTGCCGGGAACTCCTGGGGCTGATGGCCCATGCCATCGAAAGCGGCGCCGCCAATGCGCCGGGGCAGACCTTCCTGCCCTTCGATATCTATCTGCCGGAAAACATCTAGAAGCTCCAGCGCAGGAATTGTGATCGGTCGCCCGTTTGCGTTGGCAGGCGGCACGCGTTGGAGATTGGTCGAAACGCCCATCGCGTCGATTCGCTCCTTGCTTCGCCATAGAATGACGAGGTTGGGGCGGCTTCAGCCAATTCCCGGCGTTTGCGATGGGTCGATGTGAAAGAATCCATCAGACTGATGGATTCTTTCATGGCGATTTGCTTCGATTCGGGCTCGGGTTTCGACGATCGGGACCGAAAAACGGCCAATCTCGTCGGAATCGCCCTTGACGTTTCCAAAACGAAATGGAATAAATATTTCACTAACTAGGCTTTTTGGTTCTTTCGTTCCGGAACGCCTGTGCGAACGGAGGAAGAGGCGTTCCAGTCGAGTTGGGACGCCGCATGGCCGCAGGGAGAGATTCCCCGGGCAAACCGGGGATTCCGGTTCAAATGGGTGCAGCCGGACACCAAGTGGAGGAGAATAAAATGAAGAAACTGCTTTTGGGCGTCGCGCTTTCGGCGCTGATGTGCTCATCCGCCTTCGCCGCCAAGATCGGCGTTTCGATGGCCAAGTTCGACGACAACTTCCTGACCGTGCTGCGCAACGGCATGATCGCGCAGGCCAAGGGCATGAGCGGTGTCGAATTGCAGGTCGAGGATGCGCAGAACGACGTGGCCAAGCAGCTCGACCAGATCAAGAACTTCGCCGCCTCGGGCGTCGACGCGATCATCGTCAATCCGGTCGACACCTCGGCCACCCAGGCAATGTCGGACGCGGCCGCCGCGGCCAAGGTCCCGCTGGTCTATGTCAACCGCCAGCCGGTCAATGTCGACCAGCTGCCGGACAACCAGGCTTTCGTCGCGTCGAACGAGGCGGAATCCGGCACGCTCGAGACCAAGGAAGCCTGCCGCCTGTTCAAGGAAGCCGGCAAGAAGGAAGCCAATGTCTACGTGATCATGGGCGAGCTCTCGAATCAGGCCGCGGTGCAGCGCACCAAGGACATCGAGGAAGTCATCGCCACGCCGGACTGCAGCTTCATCAAGATCATCGACAAGCAGACCTCGAACTGGGATCGTGACCAGGCGCAGAACCTGATGACCAACTGGCTGTCATCGGGCAAGGCGTTCGACGGCGTTATCGCCAACAACGACGAAAGCGCCATCGGCGCCATCCAGGCGATGAAGGCCGCCAATATCGACATGAAGTCGGTGGTCGTCGGCGGCGTCGACGCCACGCAGGATGCGTTGGCCGCGATGCAGGCAGGCGATCTCGACGTGACGGTCTTCCAGGACGCTGCCGGCCAAGGCGCCGGTGCGCTCGACGCCGCGCTGAAGCTCGCCAAGGGCGAAAAGGTGGAACACAAGGTCTATATCCCGTTCCAGCTCGTCACTCCGGCGAACATCGACAAGTTCTTGAAGAAGAACTGAGGCGCGCCGGCGCAATTCCAGGAACGGTTTTCGGTATGGAATTGCGTGAAGACAAACCGCGGGGTGGTGCCGCGACGCATCGGTCTGGCTGAAATCGGCTGCTGGCGAAGCGGCGCCGCTCTGTTCCTCTCCCGCCCGACAGGGCGGGAGAACGGGGCGCGGTCATTCGGAGGAAGAAGACGTGTCACAGACATCGCATGGCATTGGCGGGTTGAGCTATGACGCCAAGAAGCGTCCATGGCCGGCCGAGTTCAACGTGTTCCTGGCGCTGGTCATCCTCGTCGTCGCCTTCGAGCTGATCGGCCGCGTCTTCCTCGGCGACAGCTTCCTGTTCAACACGCGCGAGAATGTGTCGGGCCTCTTCAACGAGCAGCGCCTGCAGATCATCATCCTGCAGGTCTCGATCGTCGGCATCATCGCCATCGGCGTCACCCAGGTCATCATCTGCGGCGGCATTGACCTGTCCTCGGGCTCGATCGTCGGCGCCACCGCCATGATCGCCATGAGCTTCGCGCAGGTTGCGACCGTCAACGGCAATCCCAATCCCAAGGCTATGTTCATCGATTATGGCTGGACCGACCTGCCGGTTATCGTGCCGGTGCTGGTCGCGATCGGCTGCGGACTGATCGCCGGCCTGATCAACGGCCTGTTGATCGCCTATACCCGCATTCCGCCATTCATCGCCACGCTCGGCATGATGGTCACCGCCCGCGGCATCGCAAAATGGTGGTCGAAGGGCCAGCCGATCTCGTTCCCGACCGACAGCTTCGCGGCCATCGGCAAGGGCCTGATGCCTGTCGTCATCTTCATCTCGCTGGCGCTCCTGTTCCAGCTTATCCTGAGCTATACGAAATATGGCAAGCATTGCTATGCGATCGGCTCCAACGAGGATGCCGCGCGCATGTCGGGCATCAAGATCGCCAATCACAAGGTACTGGTCTACGCCATCGCCGGTATCCTCGCTTCGCTTGCCGCAGTGGTGCTCTGCTCCAAGAACCTCACCGCCCAGGCCGGCATGGGCGTCATGTACGAGCTCGACGCCATCGCCATGGCGGTCATCGGCGGCGTCTCGCTGTCGGGAGGCCGCGGCTCGATCATCGGCACCGTCATCGGCTCGCTGATCTTCGGCGTCATCATTTCCGGCTTCACCTTCCTGCGCCTCGACGCCTACTATCAGGAGATGGTCAAGGGCGTGATCATCGTCGGCGCGGTCGTTCTCGATCAATGGCGCCAGCGCCGCCGCGCGATAGGAGCTTGACCATGTCCGACATCGTTCTGAAGACCGAAAACCTGACCAAGCACTATGGCGGCGTGCACGCCTTGCAGGAGGCGAATTTCGAGCTGCGCAAGGGCGAGCATGTCGCCATCATGGGCGACAACGGCGCCGGCAAATCGACCTTCGTGCGCCAGATCACCGGCGTCGAGCAGCGCACCGACGGCAAGATCTGGTTCGACGGCAAGGAAGTGAACTTCGCCGGCCCGATCGAGGCGCGCGAGGCGGGCATCGAGACCGTGTTCCAGAACCTTGCGCTGGCCGACGATCTCGACGTGCCGTCGAACCTGTTCCTTGGGCGTGAGAAGGTGCTCTTCAACCTCGGGCCGTTCTCGATCCTCGACCGCAAGGCGATGCGCAAGGCGACCGAGGCGGCGCTGATCCGCACGGCGGTGAAGATCCCCAACCTCTCCAGCACCATTCGCCATATGTCCGGCGGCCAGCGCCAATGCGTCGCGATCGCCCGGACCGCGACCTTCGCCTCCAAGCTGATCATCATGGACGAGCCGACGGCAGCGCTCGGCGTGCAGGAAACCGCGCAGGTCGAAAACATCATCCGTACGCTGAAGGAAAACGGCGAGCCGCTGATCCTGGTCAGCCACAACATGCGCCAGGTGTTCGACCTGGTCGACCGCATCGTAGTCTTCCGCCGCGGCCGCATCGTCGCCAATTTGCGCAAGCAGGACACCGACGGCAACGACATCGTCGCCTACATCACCGGCGCCAAGACCGGACAGGCGGAACTGCAGGCCGCCTGACGGACGCCGCGACGGGATCAACCAATCATCCGCGCCGGCGGCGCGGACAGCTTTCTAAACCATCTCGAAGGATATTCCATGACTCTCCGCTTCGCTCTTCTCGGCGCCGGTCGTATCGGCAAAGTGCATGCCCGCGCCGTCGGCTCAAATCCGCAGGCAAAACTGGTTGCCGTCGCAGATGCCTTCGAGAAAGCGGCGACTGAGCTCGCCTCCGCCTACGGCGCCGAAGTGCGCACGATCGATGCCATCGAGCAGGCCAAGGACATCGACGCCGTCATCATCTGCACCCCGACCGACACCCATGCCGATCTGATCGAGCGCTTCGCCAAGGCCGGCAAGGCGATCTTCTGCGAGAAGCCGATCGACCTCGACGTCAAACGGGTCGAGCAGTGCCTTGCCGTTGTCGAGAAGACTAAGGCCACGCTGATGGTCGGCTTCAACCGCCGCTTCGACCCGCATTTCGCCGCCGTGCGCAAGGCGATCGACGACGGCGCCATCGGCACGGTCGAGATGGTCACCATCACCTCGCGCGATCCGGGCGCCCCGCCGCTCGATTACATCGCCCGCTCCGGCGGCATTTTTCGCGACATGACCATCCACGACTTCGACATGGCGCGTTTTCTGCTCGGCGAGGAGCCGGTTGCGGTCAGCGCGCATGCTTCAGTGCTGGTCGACAAGAAAATCGGCGAAGCCGGCGATTTCGATTCGGTCAGCGTCATCCTCGAGACCGCCTCCGGCAAGCAGGCCGTCATTTCCAATTCGCGCCGCGCCACCTATGGCTACGACCAGCGCATCGAAGTGCATGGCTCCAAGGGCATGGTCGCGGCCGAGAACCAGCGGCCGGTGTCGATCGAACTTGCCAACGACAAGGGCTACACCCGTCCGCCGCTGCACGACTTCTTCATGACCCGTTACATCGATGCCTATGCCAACGAGATCGCCTCCTTCATCGTCGCGGCAACCGCCGGCAAGAAGGCGGCGCCGAGCGGCAAGGACGGACTGATCGCGCTGAAACTGGCTGACGCGGCCTTGCAGTCGGCCAAGACGGGCAAGACCGTCCGCGTCGATTGAAATTTGAATACGGATTGAGGAGCACAGCGATGAACGGTTTGGCCGGTCGCAATTCAGAAACGCGCGCCATCGTCACCGGCGGCGCGCAGGGCATCGGCTTCGCGGTTGCGGAAGCCTTGGCCGACGAGGGCTGCCGCGCGCTGGCGCTGGTCGGCCGCTCGCAGGAGAAAGGCGACAAGGCGGTCGCGGCACTGAAGAAGAGTGGCGTCGACGCCATCTTCATCAGCGCCGATGTCGCCAAGGTCGCCGACTGCAAGCGCGCGGTCGAGACCGCGATCAAGCATTTCGGAACGCTGAACGCGCTGGTCAACGCCGCCGCCACTTCCGCGCGCGGGTCGCTGGTGGAGACCACCGAGGAACTCTTCGACCAGATCTTCGACACCAATGTGCGCGGCCCCTTCTTCCTGATGCAGGGCTTGGTCGCGCATCTCCTGGAGCGCAAGGCGCCGGGCTCGATCGTCAACGTTCTGTCGATGTCGGCGCATGCTGGCCAGTCCTTCCTGACGCCCTATTCGACCAGCAAGGGCGCGCTGATGACGCTGACCAAGAATGTCGCGAGCGCTTATCGGCGGAACCGCATCCGCTGCAATGCGGTGCTGCCGGGATGGATGGACACCGAGGGCGAGGCGATCGTCCAGAAAAAATGGCACGGAGCGTCGGATGACTGGTTGGAGAAGGCCGAGGCCGCGCAGCCCATGGGCCAGTTGGTCAAGCCCGCGCAGCTTGCCCGGCTGATCACCTATATGCTGAGCCCCCAGGCCGGTGTGATGACCGGCTCGTTGGTCGATTATGACCAGAACATTGCCGGCGTGATCGGGGAGTAGTCGCAGGGGAGCCTGGCGGCGACGCAGGTCACTTCGTCATCCACGGGCGGAGCAAGGAGCGAAGCGACGCGGCGCAGACCCGAGGATCCATGCCGCGACTCCGGAGCGTTGCTGCGGTCCAGAATTATGCATCGCCGCGCTCTTCGGCCAAGGTAACGGCATGGATTCCAGGGTCTTCGCGACGGAGCTTCGCTCCTGCTTCGCCCTGGAATGACGAAATCGCGAAGGTTCGGCCCCACCCGAAATTGCCAGCCTCAACAGGCACGTGACAAACGCCCACGCATCGATTATATCAGCCGCATGATCCACCTGACCGCCTCGTTTTGGTACTTTAGCTACGGTAGCTCGCTGGCGGCGGGAGGATTGCGCTCGATCTGAAAACTCCAGATCGAAAATCCGACAAGCCGCCAGACCTGGCGGCTTTTTTTGTTTCAGCCGGCAGGTCTCCTAAACCAGGAGCAGAAAGCCGTGTTGACCACCACAGACGACCTTCGGGTCACCGAAATCAGAGCCTTGAGCACGCCGGACGAGGTGATGCGCGAGATACCGCGCTCGCTCACGGCGACGCGCACCGTTGCCGCTTCGCGCAACGCCATCCATTCGATCCTCTCGGGGGCCGACGATCGACTGCTTGTCATCGTCGGCCCATGTTCAATCCACGATCCGGTCGCGGCCGTTGACTATGCCAGCCGTCTGGCGGCGCTGCGCGAGGCCCTGGCCGACCGGCTCGAGATCGTCATGCGCGTCTATTTTGAAAAGCCGCGCACCACGGTCGGCTGGAAGGGCCTGATCAACGATCCCGACCTCGACGGCAGCTTCAACATCGAAAAAGGGCTGCGCATGGCGCGCAACGTGCTGTCGGCCGTCAACAATCTCGGCCTGCCGGCGGCGACCGAGTTCCTCGACATGACCATCCCGCAATACATCGCCGACCTCGTCGCCTGGGGCGCCATCGGCGCGCGCACCGCCGAAAGCCAGATCCATCGCGAGCTGGCCTCGGGCCTGTCCTGCCCGGTCGGCTTCAAGAACGGCACCGACGGCAATCTCAGGATCGCCGGCGAGGCGGTGAAGTCCGCCGCCCAGCCGCATCATTTCATGGCGGTGACCAAGGGCGGCCGCAGCGCCATTGCGGCAACCACCGGCAACGAGGATTGCCATGTCATCCTGCGCGGCGGCGTCGCGCCGAACTATGAGGCCGCAAGCGTCGAGGCCGCCGCGGCCGAGCTCGTCCGCATCGGCATCGCGCCGCGGCTGATGATTGATGTCAGCCACGCCAACAGCGCCAAGAAGCCGGAGAACCAGCCGAAGGTCGCGCATGACGTGGCGGGCCAGGTTGCCGCGGGCGACGAGCGCATCATCGGCGTCATGATCGAGAGCAATCTCGTCGCCGGCCGGCAGGACGTCGTGCCCGGCAAGCCGCTGGTCTACGGCCAGAGCATCACCGACGGCTGCATCGACTGGGCGACCACGGAAACGGTGCTGCACGGCCTCGCCGGCGCGGTCGAATGGCGCCGGTCGGTGAAGCGCGAGATGCTTGCCAGCCGGCAGGGCGCGGCTTGAGCGAAATGGAGAGAGGGGCGGCGATCACGCCGCCCTCAAACCTTCCCAGGCCGTGAATATCGAGACCGCGAACAGCAGCAGCCCTGCCATGCGCCCGGCGAGAACGGTCGCGCGGGGATTGGCCACAAGCATCTGCCTGCTGCGCCCCGCCGTGACGGCGAGCCCGCCATAGATCGCGGCCTGCGTGGCGACCGTCAGCAATCCCATGATCGTCGCCTGCATCCAGATCGGACCGTAGGCCGGCTTCAGGAATTGCGGATAGACGGCAAGGATGAAGAGATAGGCCTTCGGATTGATCAGGCAGGTGACCAGACCCTGGCGAAACGCCTTCCAGGCCGAGCGGCTCCCCATTGGTCCGTTGTCGCCGACGGTGATCGAGCTGCGCATCAGCGAAATGCCGATATAGGCCATGTAGGCGGCGCCGGCGACCAGCAGCGGCGTGAACAGGATCGGCACGAAATGCATGAGCAGGCCGACGCCGATCGCTCCGTTCAGCGTATGCACTGCACCGCCCAGCATGATGCCGGCAGTCGCGGCCAGGCCCCTGTTGCTGCCGCCGGTCAGCGCATTGGCCAGCACGAACAGCATATCCATGCCCGGAACGGCGATGATGCCGAACAGTAGCACGAAGAACAGCCAGAGATTTTCGCCATAGCTCATGTCAGTTGCCTGTCCCATTATCCGCCTGGCACGCAATGGAACCGTTGATTTTCAAGCGGGTAGGCGGCCCTATAGGGCATTCCAACTGACGGGGGTGTGTCAGTTGCATTTCAGCCGGGTGAGAAAATGCGCAAGGCCTCGCGCCTGTTCGAGATCATCCAGATCCTGCGGCTGGCCAGGAAGCCGGTAACGGCGGCGACGATCGCCGAGCGGCTGGAAGTGACCGTACGCTCGGTCTATCGCGACATCGCTGCCCTGCAGGCGATGCGCGTGCCCATCGAGGGCGGGCGCGGCATCGGCTACATCCTGCGCCCGGGCTTCGACCTGCCGCCGCTGATGTTTTCCATCGAGGAGATGGAAGCGATCGTCCTGTCGCTGGCCCTGCTGGAGCGCACGGGCGACGACGAGCTCAAGCAGGCCGCGAAACGCGTCGGCGCCAAGATCGCCGGCGCCGTGCCGCCGCCTTTGCGGCAGACGCTCGACGCCAATGCGCTCCATGCCTGGGGCTTTGCAGCACCCTCCGCTTCCGCCGTCGACCTCGCTTTGGTCCGCCGCGCCATCCGCGACGAGGAGAAACTCGACCTCTCCTATCGCGACGAGGCGGGACGGCCGACCGGCCGCATCATCCGCCCGGTCGCGCTGATCTATTATGCCGAGACGGCCAACATCGTCGCCTGGTGCGAGTTGCGCCAGGCCATTCGCAATTTCCGCAGCGACCGCATCGAGGATTGCCGGGCGGCCGGCCAATGGTTCAAGGGCGAAGGCGACCGGCTGCGGCAGGTGTGGGTCGACGGCTGGGAGATCAATGCCGCGGCCGCCGGCGGCAACTGAGCCGCTACCCCGCCGCGGTCGATGCGATTTCAGGGAACGATGCCGCGGCAGGCCCAGGCGACATTGGCGAAGGATCGCGGGCCATCGGGTCGACCGGCTTGATAGGCATCGCGGACGGCGGCCTCGACACGCTCCCGCTCGGCCGCGTCCAGCGTGGTCATATATTTGCCGAGCGGGCCTTCGCCAGCGCCGATCGGCGCCCAGAAGTCGTCGAAATCCGCGTAGTCCATGCGGATCATCAGCTCGGCCTCGGTGACATCCACGAGACCCTGCTCGACAAAGGTCCGCTTCATCTCGCCCGGCTGCATCATCGGCTGGAAGCAATAGCGGTTGCGCAGCTGACGCCCGCTTTCGCTGAGCGCCGCAACTGTGTCGATCATCATGCGCATCCCGGTCATGCCGCCGTAATGGTCCCAGACCACGGCCGCGACCACACCGCCCGGCCGCGTCACGCGGCGCATCTCGGCCACCGCCTTGCCGGCCTCCGGCACGAAGTGCAGCACCAGCAGCGCCATCGCGCGGTCGAACGCATCATCGGCGAACGGCAATGCGGTGGCATCCGCCTGCTGGATGGTGACGCGCGGATCGGTGTTCCTCTCCTTCGCCGCCGCGACGAAGACCGGCGAGAAGTCGATGGCCTGGATCTCGGCAAGATCACCTGACTTCGTCAGCTCGAAGGTCAGGCTGCCGGTGCCGCAACCCACGTCGAGGACTTTTTCGCCGCCGGCCAGACCGGCGAAATCGATGAACTTGGGCGCGAGCCTGCGGCTCCAGCGCCCCATAAGTTGCTCATAGCCGGACGCCGCGTGAACGGTGAAACTTGATGTCATCTCGCCCTCCCTTCGCTGATGTCAGCCTAGACTTCCACGGAAGCCATGCCAAGCAGCCAAAGCAGCGGATCGTTCCGTGACTGCACACAAGCGGTGGGCGCTGGCGGCCCGGCACGTTGCAGGGAGCATGTGCAGAAGCTAATATAGCGCCGGACCCTCGCGGATATTGGGGGACGGGGTGAGCAAGATCCTGATTTGCGGTGGAGGCGTAATCGGGTTGTGCACGGCGGCCATGCTTGGCCGCGACGGTCATGACGTGACGGTCCTAGAGGCCGATCCGGCGGACCGGCCTTCGAGTTCCAGTCAAGGATGGGACTGGGAGCGCCCCGGCGTTGCGCAGTTCAGGCAGCCTCACAACCTCAGCTCGCGTTTCCGGATGGTCGCCGATCAGGAGCTACCGGGGCTGACGGATAAATTGCTGCGCGCCGGCTGCGTCTGGATGGATTTCTTCGACCCTCGATCGTTGCCGCCGACAATAACGGACAGGGCGCCCCGCCCGGGTGACGAAGCCATGCGCTTCGTCACAGGCCGGCGGCCGGTGATCGAATGGGCCACGGCCGAGATGGCGCAAGCTGCGCCCAATGTGACGGTCCGGCGGGGGATCAAAGTTCGCGAGCTGATCACAGGCGCCTCAGCCATTCCCGGCGTGCCGCATATTGCGGGCGTTCGCACCACGTCCGGCGAAGAGATTCGCGCCGACCTGGTGATCGATGCGATGGGGCGGCGAAGCCCTGCCTGCGAATGGATCGTTGCCGCCGGAGGCCGCAGTCCGAGCGAGGAAGCCGAGGACAGCAATTTCGTCTATTTCACTCGCTATTTCACGGGCAAGCAGCGGCCGCGCCGAAAGGGCCGCCTGCTCACTCCGATGGGGCTGTTCTCGATTCTCACGCTGGATGGCGACAACGACACCTGGTCGGTCACTCTGTTCACCTCCGCGAGAAACAAGGCCATGCGCGCTTTGCGCGACACCGCCACGTTCCACCGTGTCGTTACGGCATGTCCGATGCAGGCCCATTGGCTGGACGGCGAGCCGATCACGCATGTCCTGCTGATGGCGGGCGTTCTCGACCGCTACCGGCGGTTTGTCGTCGACGGCCAGCCTGTCGTCACCGGGTTTGCGGCTGTGGCCGATGCCTGGGCCTGCACCAATCCGTCCGCCGGGCGGGGGTTGAGCGTCGGCCTTCTGCACGCGCAGGTGCTCAGGAACGTCGCTCGCCGGCACATCGGCGACCCTGCCGAATTCTCGCGGGAATACGATGTCGAGACCGAGCGTCAGGTCGGCCCGTTCTATCGCAACCAGATCGCCGCCGACCGTGCTCGGATCGCGGAGATGAACGCCTTGGCCGACGGCCTTCCTGTTCCGCCGCCGAATCCGGTCATGGCCCGGCTTTTCGCTGCCGCAAGCGAGGATGCCGACGTGTTTCGCGGCGTGATCGAGATCGCTATGTGCGTTTCGCTGCCGCAGGATGTCGTCGCCAGACCGCATATCGCGGCGAAACTGGCCGAACTGGACGGTCGCCCTTTGCCGCCGAATCCCAACATCATCGATCGCGACCGTATGGCATCCCTGCTTGCCGGCTGATCTTTCGCAATCCAGTGTCGACAGGCGGGTTAAAAGCTCATCGGGGACGTCGACGACGAAGACTTCGCTTACGCAGGCGTCGTTTTGCCGGCCGAGAGAACGTCGAACACTTCGCCCGTTTCGGCCACGAGCGTTCGCACCAGTTGTCCGGCTGGAAGCTCCCTGTTCAGCGCCGCCGCCTGCCCATAGAGATGGAAGGCGAAATCCTTGTCGCCGCCGAGCGGGGCGCTGAGCGCGACCATTTGCGGGAAGTCCGGAAGGGGCACCCTGCTCTCCTCCATTTCCAGGGCGTAGCGGGTGCGTCTCGCGCGCGCCGCGCGGCCGGTGAAGGCATCGGTGACCATTGTGTCCATGTCGGTCGCCGTGCGGATCAGGGCGCGGCGCGGAGCGTCCGTGCCGGCCTCGTCGCAGGACAGGAAGCCGGTGCCGATCTGCACGCCGCTGGCGCCAAGCGCGAAAGCGGCCGCTATGCCGCGGCCGTCGGCGATGCCTCCCGCGGCAATGACCGGGAGTTTGACGGCATCGACGACCTGGGGAACCAGTGCCATCGTTCCAACGCCGTCGCCAGGACCATTGGGAGCATGCGAACCGCGGTGACCTCCCGCCTCCCAGCCCTGGGCGATGACCGCGTCGGCTCCACCGTCGGCGAGCTTGCGCGCCTCGGCAACATTGGTCGCGGTGCCGATGATTGCGATTCCGGCTTGCTTCAGCCTGCCGACGGCAGCCGCATCCGGAATGCCGAAATGAAAGCTCACGACCGGCGGCTGGATCTCGAGCAGCAGTCCAAGCTTTTCTTCATCGAAGCCCGGTCCGATCGGCGGAAGCCTCCGCGAGGGTTCGCCGAGCGACAGCTCCTCATAGTAGGGCCGCAACCTGTCGATGACCTGGGTCAGCACGGCGTCGCCGGTGTCGGGCCTGGGAAAAACAAAGAAGTTGAGGTTGAAGGGACGCACGGTCAAGGCGCGCATCTGGCGCGCAACGTTGCGCAGGCCATCCGGCAGCATCGATGCGCATCCGAGCGACCCCAGCCCACCGGCATTGCTCACCGCGGCGGCGAGCTCCGGCGTCGCCGAGCCCGCCATCGGCGCCTGGATGATCGGATGCTCGATCTTCAAGAGATCGCATAAACGCCGGTTCGGCCACATGAGCGTTTTTCCTGTTGGGAAGGAACACACGCTCACTCATCATAAGCCGGTCTCGGGGCCGGGTCATCGGAATTGTTCGGGTACGCTCCCCACGCTCTCCCGTTCCACCAGCGGGCACTCCAGCTTGGTGATCGGATAGCGGCCGCGGCCGGGCGTCGGCGGCGTCTCCAGCTGCTCGATCGCCCATTGGCCCATCGCCAGATGCGGCAAGGTCGTCAGCGGCGGGAAGTGATGGCGGGCGATCTCCTCGTCATGCAATGGCCTGCACAACTCGCCTCAAGTTTTCGAGAACAGCGCCTGTATCGTCTCGATCGGCATCAGCATGACGCGCTCGCCCAGCGGAGACATAGTGAAGTCGTGACGCTGGTAGAAACCAACGGCGTCGTCGTCGGTGGCGTGCGCCACCACGGCACGAACCCCGGCAATGTCCGAAACCGCGAGGCAACGCCGGAGCGCATCGGAAAGCAGGTCGCCCCCGAGGCCCATTCCCTGGAACGCCTGATCGATCGCCAGACGGCCTATCAGCAGCAAAGGAACCTGTTCAGGCATGCCCCGGCGTAGCTTGGCGCTTGGCAGCGCGACCCGTTCTTCCATCGCCGTGGAGATCGCGTAGTAACCGACGACACGATTTTTCGTGCCCGCGTCGCAGACGACATAGGTTCGGGCAGACAATCCCTCGCCGGCGAGGGCACGGTTTCGCAGCCAGTCATCAAGGGTGGGATGCCTGCCGTTGCGAAATTCTGCGACATCATGACTGATGGTCAGCCGTTCCGGAGCACGGACTCGCGGGCCTTGCGATTGCCCAGCGGGCATCAGCGCTCCCAGGCTGGCTTGCGCATCATGCGGGCGCGAAGCTCTTGCGACGGCTTGTTCGGAGCATCAAGCAGGTCAAGAAATTTCTCATGCGCGTCGGCATCGAGAAAGAAGGCACGCTGGTCGAGAATGGTCTCCTCAGCCTGCTTGCGCGCACTGTCCAGCATGAACTCCGACAGTTTTTGCCCGCGCAAGCTCGCGGCGCGGTTGAGAATGGCCTTCGTCTCGGCCGAAGCGCGGATCTGAATCACATCATCCTTGCGAACTGCGTTGCGATTGCTGCCAGCATGACTGGACTGCGCCATCGAAATCCTCCTGTGTCAGGGACAGATATCTAGTGATTGTCAGTACAACGTCAATACGTTTCAAGCCTTGAAGTGGCGATCTGGGACATCCTATCCCTTCACGCCTGCCACGCTCTCCCGTTCCACCAGCGGGCACTCCAGCTTGGTGATCGGATAGCGGCCGCGGCCGGGCGTCGGCGGCGTCTCCAGTTGCTCGATCGCCCATTGGCCCATCGCCAGATGCGGCAGGATGGAGGTCGTCAGCGGCGGGAACAGATGGCGGGCGATCTCCTCATCGTCATAGCCAACCACGGAGATGTCCTGCGGGATATGCAGGCCGGCTTCCTTCAGCGCTTCGTAGCAGCCGATCGCGGTGCGGTCGTTCTGGCAGAAGATGGCGGTGGGCCGGTCCTTGAGCCCGAGCAGCTTGACCGTCGCGGCATAGCCGGCGCTGGCCGACCAGTCGCCCTCGACCACCAGTTCCGGGTCGAACGGGATGTCGGCGGTGGCTAGAGCGCGGCGATAGCCCTTGAGCCGATCCTGAGCGGCCTGCATCCACGGCTCGCCGGTGATGGTGGCGATGCGGCGATGGCCATGGCCGATCAGGTGTCTCGTCGCGCTCTGGCCGCCGGCGATCTCGGAGGGAACCACGGCCGGGAAGGCATAATCGGCGGTGTAGCAGTTGAGCAGGATGACCGGCATCTCGAGACTGTAGAGGAAATCCGGCGCGGCGATCTCGCGGGTGAAGATGGTCATATAGATCAACGCCGTGATGCCGCGCCCCGTCAGCGCCTGGATGGCGCGCGGCTCCATCACCGCGTCGCCCATGGTCTGCGCCACCAGAAGCACGTTGCCGGCGTTCCACGAGGCCTGCCGCGCGCCCTCGATGGCGACCACCGCCTCGGGGCTGGTGGCGAGCTGGTCGACCGCGAAGCCGATGACGCCATCCAGGCCTTCGAAGGGCGTCACCGGCGGCCGCAGCGCGGAAAAGACCGGCGGCGAATAGCCCAGCGCTCTGGCCGCCTCGATCACCCGGTCGCGTGTCTGTTGCGACAGCCTGATGCCCGGCGAATTGTTGAGCACGAACGAGACCGTCGCCTGCGAGCAGCCGGCGGCGCGCGCGATGTCGGTCATGGTGACACGTCCTTTGGGCTTGGCGGCCGGCTTGCGGCGCCTGGAAGCCCCGGGAGGATCACGCAGTTCCGTCGGTTCACTCATGGTCGGTTCCCAAACCCGGCCGGCTCCAAAGCAAAGGCCGATTGCAATGGCAAGATGGTCGGCACGCTCATCTGAAACGCACTATTGATAATAAGTATTATCAAGCGCGACATGCAAATCGCCGGCCGCGCCGCGTCGCGACGAAATCAGTCCGATAAGGTCAGCAGCGCTGACAATTCCTACGGGTTTCCGTGCTGTAGAAAGCTTTTGCGCACGTGCTCTCCTCACTCCCGGCGCATCTTTCGACCAGCGTCTCCTCCGCTTCGAAAGCACGCGCCTCAGCCCAAAACTAATACTCTTTACTAATAGCTGTAAGCGTTCTACTGTCAACTCGTCGTAACCGTCCGGGCTTCCGCTCGGTGCCGGCAAAGTGCGAAGGATGCTCGCTCGAAAGCCGGCGGACCGCCGGTTGGGGCTCGTGTCCATCCTCACGAAAATGTCAGACAAATCGGACTATTTACGAATGCCACATGAGTGTCTAGTGTCTCGACCGCGGCCGGATCGGAACCGTTCTTAAGTCGGCGGACCTTTGCGCCATACCCTTGAGGAGGAGGGTTATCCGCGCCGCAGCCGAGACATCAGCGAAGAGTTCTACAAGGGAGGTTGAACTATGAAATCCATGATACGCAACGCATCCGTCGCCGCGGCGGCCTTGGCATTAGGCCTGTCGGCAAGCGCCAGCGTGCGCGCCGACGACAAGCCGACGCTGGCCTTCGTCGTCAACGGTGCGTCAGACTTCTGGAAGGCGGCGGAAGCCGGCGTGAAGAAGGCGCAGGGCGAACTGCCCGACTACAATCTCGAGCTCAAATATCCGGAACAGTCTTCGGTCGCCATCCAGCAGCGGCTGATGGACGATCTGGTGACGGCAGGCGTCAAGGGCATCATGGTCTCGGCCGTCGATCCCAAGACCTCGACCGACGGACTGAACAAGATCGCGTCGGAAACCGCGCTGTTCACTACCGACTCGGATGCCCCGCAGACCAAGCGCGTCGCCTATATCGGCTCGTCCAATGTCGATGCCGGCAAGCAGGCGGCCGAGATCGCCAAGAAGGCGATGCCCAACGGCGGCAAGTGCCTGGGCTTCGTCGGCCTGCTCGGCGCCGACAACGCCAAGGAGCGCATCCAGGGCATGAAGGACGGGCTCGCCGGCAGCAAGATCGAGCTGGTCGACGTGCGCGGCGACGATATCGACCAGGCGCGTGCCAAGAAGAACGTCGAGGACGCGCTGGTCGCCAGCCCCGATATCACCTGCATGGTCGGCTTCTATTCCTACAACACGCCGCGCATCTATGAAGCGCTGCGCGACGCCGGCAAGCTCGGCCAGATCACCGTCGTCGGCTTCGATGACGATCCGATCACGCTGGGCGGCGTCAAGGAAGGCACCGTCGCCGCGACCGTGGTGCAGCAGCCGTTCGAATGGGCCTATCAGGGCATGAAGCTGATGGCCTCCTACCTCAAGGGCGACAAGTCGGGCATCCCGGCCAACAACCTGATCATCATCCCGACCAAGATCATCGGCAAGGATGATGTGGACGCCTACGCCGCCAATCTCAAGGCGATGCAGGGCAAGTAAGCTCAGCACAGTTGCGCCGGCTCAAGGTTCGCCTTGAGCCGGCGTTCGTATTGACGGACCCGCCAAGGCCCGTCAGTCTGTGGCCACCGGCTGTTGCCCCGTGCGGTAAACTATGGCGTGATGACCTCTACCGATTCCACTCAACCGACCACCGCTCCGTTCCTGAGCCTCGAGGCCGTGCGCAAGACCTATCCGGGCGTTGTGGCGCTGGACAGATTCTCGATGGAGGTCCGGCCCGGCGAGGTCATAGGCCTGGTCGGCGAAAACGGCGCCGGCAAATCGACGCTGATGAAGATCCTCGGCGGCGTGACGCGGCCGGACAGCGGCACCATCACCGTCGACGGCGCGGCGCATGACGCGCTGACCGTCGAGCAGAGCATCGGCTCCGGCATCGCCTTCGTGCACCAGGAATTGAACCTCTTCGAGAATCTCGACGTCGCCGCCAACATCTTCTTCGGCCGCGAGCCGCTGCGTGCCGGGCCGCTGAGGCTGGTCGACCGCGCGAAACTGCGCGAGATGGTGGCGCCGCTGCTAAAGCGCGTCGGCGCCAATTTCTCGGCCGACGCGCCGGTGGCGTCGCTGTCGCTCGCGCAGCAGCAGATGGTCGAGATCGCCAAGGCGCTGTCGATCAAGGCGCGCCTTGTCATCCTCGACGAGCCGACTTCCAGCCTGCCGATGGCGGAAACCGAAAAGCTGCTCGACGTCATCAAGGGCCTGAAGGCGCAAGGCATCAGCGTCATCTTCATCTCGCACCGGCTGCATGAGATCGAGCGCGTCGCGGACCGCGTCGTAGTGCTGCGCGACGGCACGCTGGCCGGCACCCTTCCCAAGAGCCACATCAATCACGACGAGATGGTCAGGCTGATGATCGGCCGCATGCTGAAGGAGCGCGAGAAGGCCGGCGAGGCCGCCCGCGCGCCGGGTAGCGTGGCCCTGTCGGCGGATGCGATCCGCACCAGCACCTATCCGGACCGGCCGGTCAGTCTGGAGTTGAAACGCGGCGAGATCCTCGGCCTGGCGGGCCTGGTCGGCTCCGGCCGCACGGAGCTGGCGCGCGTGCTGTTCGGCATCGAAGAGCGGTTGGCCGGCAGCGTCACGCTCGACGGCAAGCCGCTGAATGTGACATCGGCGGCGGATGCGGTGGCGAATGGCATCTTCCTTGTGCCGGAGGACCGCAAGCTCACCGGCATACTGCTGGACCTGTCGATCGCGCAGAACATTTCATTGCCCAACCTGCCGGCCCATGCCAGGCGCTCGCTGGTCTCGGTCGGCGCCGAGCTCGCGACGGCCGAAAAGCAGAAGAAGAACCTCGGCATAAAGGCGCCGTCGGTGCTCACCCGCACCGGCACGCTGTCGGGCGGCAACCAGCAGAAGGTGGTCCTGGCCAAATGGCTGGCGATGAACCCCAAGGTGATGATCCTGGACGAGCCGACGCGCGGTATCGACATCGGCGCCAAGGCGGAGATCTACGGGCTGATGCGGGCGCTCGCCGATGCCGGCGTCGCCGTGCTGATGATTTCCAGCGACATGGAAGAAGTGATCGGCGTGTCGGACCGCATCGCGGTCATGCATGAGGGGCAGATCTCCGGCATCCTCGATAAGGACGATTTCAGCCAGGAGAACGTGCTTTTGCTGGCGGTCGGCAAGAAGCCGAAACTGCTGCAGGCGGCGGGAGGAGCGCAATGAGCAAGAAAGATCTCGGCCTGCTGATCCTGATCCTGGTGGTCGGCGCGGTGGTGACGGCCATCAACCCGCGCTTCCTGTCGGCGATCAATCTCGCCAACACTTCCAACCTGGTCGCTCTGTTCGGCATCCTGTCGATCGGCCAGGCCTTCGTCATCATCACCGGCGGCATCGAATTGTCGGTCGGCTCGGTGATCGCCCTGCTCGGCACGCTGTTCATCGATTTCATCGCGGTGCGCGAGGTGAGCTGGCCGCTTGCCTTCGTGCTGATCCTCGCGCTCGGTGCCATCATCGGCTTCGTGCATGGCTGGCTGATCACGCGGCTCAAACTGCAGCCTTTCGTGGTGACGCTGTGCGGCCTGCTCATCTATCGCGGCGTGGCGCGCTTCTATACCGCCGACGGCACGGCCGGCTTCGCCTTCGGGCAGAACTTCCCGACGCTCGAGTTCCTGACCGCGGGCCGCTCCTACGGCCTGCCGAACAGCTTCATCGCGCTGATCGTCATCGCCATCGTTATGTGGGTGGTGCTGCACCGCTCGGTCTTCGGCCGCTATCTCTATGCGATCGGCAAGAACGAGGAAGCGGCGAAATATTCCGGCATCCGCACGGGCCGGGTGATCATCGCCGCCTATGTCATCTGCGGCGTGCTGACGGCGCTGTCGGCGATCTATTTCGCCATGTACACGCGCTCGATCTCGCCGGCGAGCCACGGCCAGTTCTATGAGCTTTATGCCATCGCCGCGGCGGTGCTGGGCGGCTTCTCGCTGCGCGGCGGCGAAGGGTCGCTGGTCGGTGCTGTCCTCGGCACCGTGCTGCTGCAGGAGTTGCAGAACCTCGTCAACCTGCTCGGCATTCCTTCCTCGCTCAACTTCGCGGTGATGGGCGGCGTGATCCTGATCGGCGTGCTGGTCGACCAGCAATGGGGCGTCTTCCGCGCCCGGCGCCGGATGCTGGAGGCGTCTCGCAGGGGCGTCGCCGGCGCGCCGGCGGAGTAGTCTCGCTCTTCCGTCCACATCGGATCGGGTTCCGATTGGATCGATGCTCGCGGTGAAGCCGCGGGCAGGGCCGGATTCGTGGGCGGATTGCAACAACGCGTGAACCGGAAAACAGCCCTTGTCGCAGAATCGGGGCTGGGCTAAGCAAATGGTATCTGAGGGATCCAAGAACAAAATATGGGAGAAATTACCGTGACATCATCACGTTGGATCGCGTTCGCCGCGCTGGCGTTGACCTGTTCGACCCCGGCTATGGCCAAGGACTGGAAGACCGTGACGGTCGCGATGGAGGGCTCCTACGCCCCGTGGAACCAGACCGACGCCAGCGGCAAGATCGTCGGCTTCGAGGTAGACATCCTGAACGACGTCTGCGCCCGCGCGAAGCTGGAATGCAGCATCGTCGCGCAGGATTGGGATGGCGTCATTCCCGGTCTCACGGCAGGCAAGTTCGACATCGTCATGGACGGCATGTCGATCACCGAAGAGCGCATGAAGACCATCGACTTCTCGATTCCCTACGCGTCGTCGCCGGTGGCTTTCCTGGCCGACAAGAACGGTCCGCTGGCGCAGATGTCCAACACCGGCAAGATGATCGATCTGTCGAAGGACGACGCCGAATCCAAGGCGGCGCTCGACACGCTGCGCAAGGAGCTCACCGGAAAGAATGTCGGCCTGCAGGTTTCGACGACGGAGGCGACATTCGCCGACAAATATCTCAAGGATGTCGCCAACGTCCATGAATACAAGACCACCGACGAGCACGACCTCGACCTGATGGCGGGCCGCATCGACGTCGCCTTCGCCGACACCACCTATTTCCTCGGCACGCTGGCCAAGCCCGATGCGAAAGACCTGGAATTCGTCGGCCCGCAATTCAAGGGTGGCCCGATCCTCGGACCGGGCATCGGCGCCGCTTTCCGCAAGACCGACAAGGACCTGCAGGACATCTACAACAAGGCGCTCAAGGCCGCGCTCGATGACGGTTCGGTGTCGAAATATTCCATGCAATGGTTCAAGATCGACATTACCAAGTAATGTCGCAACGGGAGCAGCCAAGGCTGCTCCCGTTTTGCATTGAGCATATACGTCGATGCCTATCTCGGCGCCCGCAGGAGCCGTAAGTGGAGTTTCTCAACGATCTCAAGGATCAGGTTTCGACGGCCTATGAGCTGTTGGCCGCCGGCTGGGGCGTGCAACTGCTCTGGGGCATCGCCTGGACGCTCGCCGTCACCGTCGTCTCGATGCTGATCGGCGCCGTGCTGGGCTCGCTGGTGGCGGCGGCCAAGCTTTCGCATCGCGGCGGATTGAGATTCATCGGCGAGAGCTACACCACCGTCTTCCGTGGCGAACCGGAACTCCTGATCATCTACCTGTTCTACTATGGCGGCACGCAGATCCTGACCGGCGTGGCGCGCTCGACCGGATCGATCGGCTCGGCGGACATCTTGAACATGCCGAGTTTCCTCGGCGGCGTTCTCGCGGTCGGCATCATTTCTGGCGCCTACCAGGCCGAGGTTTTTCGCGGCTCGTTCCTGGCGATCCATCGCGGCGAGCTGGAAGCGGCGCGTGCCTACGGCATGTCGGCCTGGCTGCGGTTTCGCCTAGTGATCATGCCGCAGGTCTTGCGTCTCGCGGTGCCGGGGCTGGGCAATGTCTGGCAATTGACCATCAAGGATTCGGCGCTGATCTCGGTCACCGGCGTCGCCGAGCTGATGCTCACCGCCAACAAGGCAGCGCGCTCGACGCATCATTCGCTGCTTTTCTACACGCTCGCCGGCATCCTCTATCTGGTGATGACCTCGATCTCGACGCCGATCTTCGACAGGGCCGAGCGTTACACCTCCCGAAGCTTCACACGGCCGAAATAAGAGGTGGCGGTGGATTTCGACTTTTACCTTTCGACCATGTGGAGCGTGCTGAAGGCGCTGCCGCTGACGCTCGAGATCTGGTTCTTCGGCATCGCCTTCGGGCTCATCATCGCCACCGGCCTGACCTGGCTGCGGGCTTCCGGCTACAAATCGGGCGAGTATTTCACCCGCGCCTATGTTTTCGTCTTCCGCGGCTCGCCGTTGCTGGTGCAGCTCTATCTGGTCTATTTCGGGCTCTCCCAGTTCGACTTCGTGCGCCACAGCCCGATCCTGTGGCCGATCCTGCGCGATCCGATGTATTGCACGATCGTCGCCATGGCCTTGAATACTGCGGCCTATGAGAGCGAGATTTTCCGCGGCGCGCTGCGCGCGGTGCCTGTCGGCCAGATCGAGGCGGCCAAGGCGTTCGGCATGTCGGCCTTCACTCGCTTCCGCCTCGTCACGCTGCCGATCGCGCTGCGGCTTGCGTTGCCGGCCTATTCGACGGAAATCATCCTCATGACCAAGGCAACCGCGCTGGCGTCCGTGGTCACCATCATGGAGATGATGGGAACGGCGCAGAAGATCCAGCATGACACGTTCCGGCCGATTGAGGTGCTGACCTGCGCCGGCGTGATCTACCTGCTTCTCAACCTGTCGATCGCCCGGCTGTTTGCCTGGGTCGAGCACCGGCTTTCGCCGCATCTGCGTCCCCCGCCCGAGCGGAGCCAGCAAGTCAAACCCGTACCGGAGGTGTTGTGATGTCGGCAAATGTCGCCGCTGCCGCGAAAGCCGCGCCGTCCTCCGACGAGACGCCCGCCATCAGCGTAAAGGATCTGCGCAAGTGCTTCGGCGATCATGAGGTGCTCAAGGGCATTTCGCTCGAGGCCCACAAGGGCGACGTCATCTCGATTCTCGGCTCCTCCGGGTCCGGCAAGAGCACGATGCTGCGTTGTATCAATCTCCTGGAGACCCCGGATTCCGGCGAAGTGCGGGTCGACGGCGAGCTCATCAAGATGAAGCGGGGTCGCGACGGCCACCAGATGCCCGCCGACATCCGCCAGGTGGAGCGGATCCGCGCCAACCTCGCCATGGTGTTCCAGAGCTTCAATCTGTGGTCGCACATGACCGTGCTGGAAAACCTCGTCGCCGCGCCGACGCATGTGCTGAAGCGGCCGCGCGCCGAGTGCCTGGAGCAGGCCGAGGCATTGCTGAAACGCGTCGGCATATGGGAGCGCCGCAACTACTATCCGCCCCACATGTCGGGCGGCCAGCAGCAGCGCGCGGCAATAGCCCGCGCGCTGGCGATGAATCCCAAGGTGATGCTGTTCGACGAGCCGACATCGGCGCTCGATCCGGAACTGGTCGGCGAGGTGCTGCGCGTTATGCGCTCGCTCGCCGAAGAAGGACGCACCATGCTGGTCGTCACGCACGAGATGGGTTTTGCCCGTGACGTGTCGAGCAAGGTGATGTTCCTGCACAAGGGCGAGGTGGACTCGGCCGGCGAACCGAAGGAGATGTTCGCCAGGCCGCCGACGCCGCAGTTCAAGCAGTTCATCGCCAACTTCAATAAGTGAGGCGCTGCGCCCCCTTCTCCCCTTGTGGGAGAAGGTGGCCGCGAAGCGGCCGGATGAGGGGTGCTGGACGGAGCGAGGCGCTGGCGTTTGGCACAACGGTGCTGCCAGGCGAAAGCCACCGCCAAGCTGGAGCACCCCTCATCCGTCTCGGCGCTTCGCGCCGATCCACCTTCTCCCACAGGGGGAGAAGGGAAAGCGCTAGATCATGTCCGACAGATCCGAGAACGCCATCGCCTTGCGCAGCACCTCGGCGAAGCGTTCGCCGGCGATTTCCTTGTCGCCGCTGTTGTCGATCGAGGTCACGTCCGGTCCCGTCAGCTTGACGCTGGTGCTGCGCGCCAGGCGGGCAAGCACCTCGCCGCGCGATTCACGGCCGCGCGCCGCCAGCCGCTCGGCGAGGATCTCCGGCGTGGCGGTGATCTCGACCACAGCCAGATTGGCGTAGCGCTCGCGCAGCGCCGGGATGACCGCTCGGGAGACATTCGCCACGGCCACGTGGCCATTCGCCACGGCCCAGTCGACATCGGCCGGCAGGCCATAGCGCAGGCCGTGCGCGTCCCAGCACAGCGAGAAGGCGCCGTCCGCCTCCGCCTCGGCAAAGGCGGCATCCGCCAGCGTATCGTGGTCCTCGCTTGCCGTGTCGCTCGGCCGGGTGATGACGCGGCGCACGAATTCCAACCGCGTCTCGCCGGCAAAGCGCGCCTTGGCGTAGCCGATCACCGTGTCCTTGCCGGCGCCGCTCGGCCCCACCACCGCGACGAAGACGCCGTTGCGGATCGGCAGGCTGTCGGCCAGCTCGCGCTCGATGAGAGCTGAGACCATCATCATGCTACCCGGCTGCCCTGGCGCCACACGGTGCGCACGACCGGCACATGGTCGTCCACGCGCACCCGCACCAGGTCGGCACGGCGGCCGGGCTCGATGATGCCGCGGTCGGCGAGGCCGATCGCTTCGGCCGGGTTCTTCGAGACCATGGCGACCGCCTGCGGCAGCGAGATGCCCTCGACGACGTCGCCGAGGAAGAAGGCCGACTGGATCAGGCTGAAAGGGATGTAGTCGGACGACAGGATGTCGAGCAAGCCGTCGGCGGCGAGCGTGCGCGCCGAGACATTGCCGGAATGCGAGGCGCCGCGCATGACGTTTGGCGCGCCCATCAGCACGCCGAGGCCTGCGGCTTTCGAGGCCTTTGCCGCCTCTTGCGTCGTCGGGAACTCGGCGACGCGCACGCCCTGCTCGATCGCTTCGTCGACATGGCCGGCGGTCGCGTCGTCATGGCTCGCCAGCACGATGCCGCGCTCCTGGCAGGCGGCTGAGATGAAGACCCGGTTCGGACCGGAATTGCGGGCCGATTCGGCCATCCGCTTCTCGCAGAATTTCTGGAAGTCGCGGTCCGTCAGCTTCAGTTTGCGCTGGTAGTAGTAGGCATAGGTCTCGAGGTTGACGAACTGGCGCTGTCCGGGCGCGTGATCCATCAGCGAGGCGAGCTTAACCCGCTCGTCGGTCTCGAAATTGGCGAAAGCCTCGAGGCAGTCCGGCGCCGAGACCTCGCAGCGCAGGTGGATGAAATGGTCGGCCCTGAGCCGATCCTGGCGCACGCTGTCCTCGATCGCGTCGGCCAGCTTGCGAACATCGTCGGATTTCAGGTCGGCATCCTCGTCCATGCCGACGCGCAAGGCGTCGAGCACCGTCGTGATACCGGCGGTGGCGACCTGGGCGTCATGGGCAAGCACGGCGGCGATCGGGTTCCAGCGCACTTTCGGACGCGGCGCGTAATGGCCCTCGAGGTGATCGGTGTGCAGCTCGACAAGGCCCGGGATGATGTAGTCGCCGCCCATATCCTCGCCGATGCGGACAGCACCCGGCTCGACGGCGGCAATCAGGCCGTCGCGCAACAAAAGCGAGCCTTCGACGATTTCGTCGGGCAGCACGATGCGGGCATTGGTGAGAACGGTTTCGGCGGTCATCGAGGGCGGTCCTATATCAATCAAGCTGTTTTGCGGGCGGGGCTACGGCCAAGCGTATGATGGGAAAGCACCATGAACGGGGCGCCGGGCTCGCTTTCGACGAACAATGTCAGCGCATCCACCGGCACCGGCTGCCGCAGCACATCGGCGAACAGGCCGTCGATCGCTGCACGAAGACGTGGGCTTTCCTGTGGCCCGACCCGCCCCGACAGCGTCATGTGGAAGCGGAACGTGTCGAAGACGTAAGGATAACCCCATTGGCAGAGGTTGCGGAACTCGTCCGGCTTCAGCGCATCGGGACTGCGGCGCTCGATCTCGGCCTCCGTCAGCGGCGCGCGGAACGGATCGAAGGCGCGCACCACCTCGCCGGCGAAATCGTTGAGTGGCGCAAACTGCGCTTCCGGCACCAGCGCGAAAAAGCCGTCGATCTGGCCGACGACGAGACGCGGGATGATCACAGGCGGCGTCGCCTCGGCGAAAGCGTCGAGCGCGGCGCGCAGCGAAGCTTCCGTCTCGTTCGGCGCCAGCCGGAACGGCGCCTTCAACGTCGCATGGAATCCGTAGCGCCGGGCGGATGCGGTGTGGAAGGCGACTTCCGCGGCCGACAGATCGCCCACGGCCTCGACCGGCCGCGTCGCCGCGCCGAACGGGTCGCGGCCCAGCCAGTTGGCGGCAATGCGCGCCAGCTTCTCGTCCTGCCCCGGGGTGTAGTAGATCGCGTAGCGCATGGGCGTTCCTCGTCAAGCGCGCTGCGCGCCCCGAAGGAATATGCGACGCGCTTCAAGTCATTGTCTTGGCAAGTCGTGGCCCAAAACGCCGGAGCGCTTGCGGCGACATGCACCGGAACCGCTGCCATAGGTGATTTCCATGACGGATTGACGAAGCTTTCGTGGGTTTTCGAAGGCAAGTCCAGCACGGAGCTCGTTAGCCGACGATTTTTCCGGGCTGGACCAACGGCTTTGCCGGCGTGTCGATCAGGCCTTCATCAGCCATTCATGCTCGGGCGCGTTGTGGAATTTCCACGTCCGCTTCGGTCCGGCCATGACATTGAGGTAATAGAGGTCGTAGCCGTGGCAGGCGGCGCAAGGGTGATAGCCCTTCGGCACCAGCACGACATCGCCGTCCTCGATCGCCATCGCCTCGTCCAGCTCGCGCACGCCGTTGCGGTCGGCATCGGTGTAGACGCGTTGGAAGGCAAAGCCCTGCGGCGGGTTGAGGCGGTGATAATAGGTCTCCTCGAGATAGGATTCGGCCGGCAGGTTGTCCTGGTCGTGCTTGTGCGGCGGATAGCTCGACGTGTGGCCGCCGGGCGTGATCACCTCGACCACCAGCAGCGAATCAGCCGGCTTCCCCTCGGGCAGGATGTTGGTGACGTAGCGCGTGTTGGTGCCCTTGCCGCGCACCTCCTGGCCGAGATCGTCAGGTCCGATGACGCGCACCGGCAGGCCGCCGCTTAAGCCGGGCGCCGAGCAGACGGCGAGTTCCAGCTCGGTATCGGCGGTCACCGACCAGTCGGCGCCTTGCGGCACATAGACCGACCACGGCTTGCCTTCGAAGGGCGACATGCGCTCGCCGAGCAGGCCGAGATCCTTGCCGCCGGCCGACGCTTTGCCCTTGCCGGTGACGAACACCAGGCAGATCTCGCGCTCGCCGGTTTTGCCGGACACCGTCTCGCCCGGACGAAGCCGATGCAGATCGAAACCGACATAGGTCCAGCCGGCGCTTTGCGGCGTGACGTGAGCGACATGGCCGTGGCCCTTGTCGGCCTTGACGAGCAGTTTCGACATTTTTGTCTCTCCTATTCCGTTGGCCTTCGTTGGTTGCGGATCAAAGATCTTGCCGGCTGACAGAACCAACACAACCTTCGAGATTGGCCGAGGCCTCCAAACTGCGTCATTCTAGGGCGAAGCAGGAGCGCAGCTCCGTCGCGGAGACCCTAGAATCCATGCCGTTACCTCAATCGAAGGGCGCTGCGGAGCAGAATTCTGTACCGCAGCGGCTGCTTCGAAGTCACGGAATGGATCCTAGGGTCTGCGCTACGTCGCTGCGCTCCTTGCTCCGCCCTAGGATGACGAAGCGAGGGGCGTTTCGGCTAATCGCCAACGCATGCGATCCGCCATGCACGCAGTATCCGATCCGTAGACGCTTCTGAGCCATGGATTAGTCACTCCTTCGGTCCGGGTTCGGCCTTGTTCTCCTCAATCGGCTTATAGAGGTAGAAAAACTGCCACACGGCATAGCCGGCGAAGCCCAGCGCGATGACGCCCCAGAACGGCGTGCCGGACGCGAATTCGATCACCGACCAGACCAGGCAGACCGCGACGACCGCGATACGGCGCCACAGCGGCCGGAAGAAGGGATGCTCATAGTCTTTCATCGCGCCAATCCAGGATTTGCCGAAAGCACAACGGATAAACCGGGCGCCCCGACTAATCCACTGCTCAGGCCGGAAAACCTTGCGTCTCGACCGTATAGCCGGCGGCCGTCATCACCCGCATAAGTTCCTTGTGGCCGACCTGGGCCATCTTGAGCGGCGGGTTCTTCTTCGGATCCTGCTCGGCCTCGACCACGAACCAGCCTTCATAGCCATGATCAGCGAAACGCTGCACGATGGCGCCGAAATCGAGTGAGCCGTCGCCCGGCACGGTGAAGGCGCCGAGCGCCACGGCGTCGAGGAAGGACTGTTTCGTGCGGTCGAGCCCGTCGATCACGCCCATGCGAACATCCTTCACATGGACGTGGTTGATGCGCTTGTGGTGATTGTCAATGGCGCGCAGCACGTCGCCGCCGGCAAAGGCGAGATGGCCGGCATCGAGCAGCAGCGGAATGCCTTCGCCGGAGTTGCGCATGAAGGCGTCGAGCTCCGGCTCGGTCTCGACCACCGCCGCCATGTGGTGATGGTAGGAGAGCGGCATGCCTTGCTCAGCGCACCACTCGCCGAACTCGGTGACGCGCCGGCCGTAAGCCTTCATCTCGTCATCTGAAAGTTTCGGCTTGGTGGCCAGAGGCTTGGAGCGGTCGCCCTGAATGGACCGGCCGACCTCGCCATAGACGATGCAGGGCGCGTCGACGGCCTTGAACAGGTCGATCATCGGCTGGATGCGGTCCTTGTTCCGGGAGATGTCCTCGTTGACAAGCGTGCCCGAGAACCAGCCGCCGCAAAGCGTGACGTCGGCCTCCTTCAGGATCGGCAGCATCACCTTCGGGTCGTTGGGGAAGCGGCGGCCCATCTCCATGCCGGTGAAGCCGGCCGAGCGCGACTGGCGCAGGCATTCTTCCAGCGATACGTCATCGCTCAATTCCACGAGATCGTCATTCCACCATGCGATGGGGGACATGCCCAGTTTGGCTTTCAAGTCGTCACTCCAATGTCGGTTCGTTGCGAGCCGGTTCAGCCCTGACGGCTGCCCACGGCTTCCTCGTACTTCTTGCGCGCGGCATTGACTTCGCGTCGCGACGAGACTTCCGGCACGGCGACATCCCACCAATGGCCGCCAGCCTCGGTCGAGACCAGCGGGTCGGTGTCGATGACCAGCACCGTCGTCTTGTCGTTCTTCTTCGCCTTGGCCAGTCCCGTCTCCAGCTCGGCGATCGACGCTACCTTCTCGGCCACGGCACCTAAGCTTGCCGCATGCGCGGCGAAGTCGACGTCCGGCATCACCTCGTGGCGGGCGTCCTTCAAGAGGTTGTTGAAGTTGGCGCCGCCGGTCGCCATCTGCAGCCGGTTGATGCAGCCATAGCCGCGGTTGTCGAGGAGCACGATGGTAAGCTTCAGGCCAAGCATCACCGAAGTGGCGATCTCGGAATTGAGCATCAGATAGGAGCCGTCGCCGACCATGACGACGACCTCCTGGTCGGGCTTCGCCATCTTGACGCCGAGCCCGCCGGCGATCTCGTAGCCCATGGTCGAGAAGCCGTATTCGGCATGGTAGGAGCCCGGCGCGCCGGCCTGCCAGAGCTTGTGCAATTCGCCGGGCAGACCGCCCGCGGCATGCAGCAGCGTGACGCCCGAGCCCATGGCGCGCTGCACGGCGCCGATCACTTGCGCATCGGACGGATAGGCGGCGTTGGTCGACGCGGTCACCTTGGCGGCGGCGGCCTGCCACTCCGTCTTGCCCTTCAATGCATTGTCGGTCCACGCGGCCGGCGCCTTCCAGCCCTTCAGCGCGGCGGACAGCTCGGCAAGCCCTTCGGCCGCGTCGGCGACCAGCGGAAGCGCCCAATGCTTGCCGGCGTCGAAACCTTGCGTGTTCAGGCCGATGATGGTGCGGCCGGCATTCTTGAACAGCGCCCAGGAGCCGGTGGTGAAATCCTGCAGCCTGGTGCCGACCGCAAGCACGACATCGGCCTCCTCCGCCAGCCGGTTGGCGGCCGACGTGCCGGTGACGCCGACGGCTGCCATGTTGAGCGGATGGTAATCGGACAACGAGGATTTGCCGCCCTGTGTCTCGCAGACCGGAATGCCGGCGCCCTGCACCAGCTTGGCGAGCTCGTCCGAAGCTTGCGAATACAGCACCCCGCCGCCCGCGATCACCAGCGGCTTCTTGGCGCCCTTCAGCGCCGCGACGGCTGCCGCCAGCTCGTTGCGGTCCGGGCGGAGCCGGCGCGGTGTCCAGACGCGTTCGGCGAACAGGCTTTTGGGATAATCATAGGCCTCCGCCTGCACGTCCTGGCAGAGCGAGAGCGTCACCGGGCCGCATTCGGCCGGATCGGTCAGCACCTGCATGGCGCGATTCAGTGCCGGGATGATCTGCTCCGGCCGGGTGATGCGGTCGAAATAGCGCGATACCGGGCGGAAGCAGTCATTGACGGTAGCGGTGCCGTCGGAGAAATCCTCGGCCTGCTGCAGCACCGGGTCGGGCAGGCGGTTGGCGAAGACATCGCCCGGCAAAAACAGGACGGGCAACCGGTTTACATGCGCGAGCGCGGCCGCCGTCACCATGTTGAGCGCGCCGGGACCGATCGAGCTGGTCGCGGCCATGAAGCGGCGGCGGAAATTCGCCTTGCCATAGGCGATCGCCGCGTGAGCCATCGCCTGCTCGTTATGGGCGCGGAAGGTCGGCAGCTCGTCGCGCACCTGGTAGAGCGCCTCGCCAATGCCCGCGACATTGCCATGGCCGAAGATGGCCCAGACGCCGCCGAAGATCGGCATCTTTTTCCCGTCGATCTCGGTCATTTGCCGGCTGAGGAAGCGGGTCAGCGCCTGCGCCATCGTCAGGCGGATTGTCTTGCTCATGATGTCTCCTCCGCAGTCCTTCAGCGGTCTGGTTATGCGGCCTTGCGGCCGCGCTCGGCAAGCCATGCCTCGGTCAACTGCTCGAAGCGCGCGGCCATGTCGGCGATCGCCTCGTCATCCGACATCCTGCCGGCCAGCCATCGTTCGGCGGCGTTGACAAAGATGGTGCGGCCGACGGCGAAACCTTTGACAATCGGCGCATTGGCGGTGGCGGCAAACGCCGCGACCAGCTCGTCCTGCGGCGCTTCCAGCCCGAGCAGCACCACGCCACGGCACCAAGGATCGTTCCTGACGATCACCTGTTCGATTTTCGCCCAGGCGCCTGCGGAAGCCTGCGGCTCGAGCTTCCACCAGTCCGGCTTGATGCCCAGCGCATAGAGTTCCTCAAGCGCTCGCGGAATGGTGGTGTCGTCGAGCTTGCCGTGCTTGCCGGCGATGATCTCGACCAGCAATTCGCGGCCGACTTTCCGCGCCGCTTCGAACAAAGCGCGCAGCTTCTGCTGCTGCTCGGTCTTTAGCGCTTCCGGGTCGTCCGGGTGATAGAAGCACAGGCATTTGATGCAATGGTCGACAGGCCATTCGGTGAGCTGCGAGCCGATATCCTGCGAAAACTCGAAGCGCAGCGGCCGCGATCCCGGAAGCTCAACCGGGCGGCCGAGCCAGGCGAAGGAATGACGGGCGAATTCGAACATGGCGTCGCGGCCATATTTTTCGTCGATCAGCATGCCGTAGCCATCGCGGCCGGCGGCGACCTTTGCTGCCGCCTTGACCGTCAGCACCTTGAAGTCGGGGATGCGCGAAACGTCGGCCCCGACCTTGGCGGCAACGTCTTCCAACTGGACGCGATGGTCGCAGGCCAAAGCCATCAGCGAGGGGATGTCGCGTCGGCGCGTGGTTGCCCAGTGGACGTGGTTGATCGCCTCGTCCTTGCGCAGCGCCAGATGCTTGCTGCCGTGCTTCAAAAAGAACTGCAGCTCCTCGAAGGTCGGATATTCCGGCGCGCAGAGCAGGCGCGACACCGCGAAGGCGCCGCAGGCATTGGCCCAGGTCGCGGCGGTGGCAAAGCTCTCGCCGCCGAGCCAGCCGCGCAGGAAGCCCGACATGAAGGCGTCGCCGGCGCCGAGCACATTGTAGATCTCGATCGGGAAACCCTTGCCGACGATGCCGTCCTCGAGATCGTCGCTGATCGGGCCGTCATAGACGATGCAGCCCTTGGCGCCGCGCTTGAGCACGATGGTGGCCGGCGACAGCGCGCGGATCGTCTTCAGCGCGCTCAGGCAATCGTCGGCGCCCGAGGCGATCATGATCTCTTCCTCGGTACCGACGATGAGATCGCAATCCGGCAGCACGGTCTTCAGCTGCGCCGAGACGCGGTCCGACTTGACATAGCGCTCGAAGCCCTCGGCATGCCCGGCAAGGCCCCAAAGGTTCGGGCGATAGTCGATGTCGAAGACAACCTTGCCACCACGGGCCTTCATCAGGCGGATGGCCTTGCGCTGGGCGGCATCGGAATTCGGCCGCGAAAAATGCGTGCCGGTGACGACCACCGAGCGCGCCGAGGCGACGAACGCCTCGTCGATATCCTCCTCGGCGAGCGCCATGTCGGCGCAGTCGGAACGGTAGAAGATCATCGGTGAGACGCCTTCGCTCTCGACCGAAAGCAGCACCAGCGCCGTCAGGCGTTCCTTGTCAGTCTTCAGCCCGTCGACCGAGACGCCCTCGCGCTTGAGCTGCTCGCGGATGAAGCGGCCCATCTGCTCGTCGCCGACCCGCGTCAGCAGCGCCGAGCGCAGCCCGAGCCTTGCCGTGCCGACGGAAATATTGGCCGGACAGCCGCCGACCGACTTGGCGAAAGAGGTGATGTCCTCCAGCCGCGAGCCGATCTGCTGGCCATAGAGATCGACCGAAGCGCGGCCGATGGTGATGACGTCGAGCGGCGGGTATTTCCCTTCCACGGCTTCGCCCATTCGAACCTCCCATCGGCCTTGTTGGATAGAGCAGCGTCGTTTTGGACAGCACGCGCCGGCGACGGCGTGGTGTCGTCAATATGAAATATTAATTCCAATCTACAGTCAATATGGAACGAGCATTCCCGAACCGAAAAGCGCTCGTCTGGGAGGCTCAGCCCTTGCGTCGGCGCCCGGCTTCGCGGCGCTTCTCGCCCACGGCGACGGTCAGCGCCATGGCCAGCGCCATCGTCGCCGAGATCGAGCGGAAGCCGCCGAAATCGGCCTCGGCGACCTCGAACCAGACCTTGGCGAATTGCGCCAGCGGCGAGAAGGACGAGTCAGTGATCGCCACGATCGGCACTCCCTGCTCGGCGATCGAGCGCGTCTCCTCGATGGTCGCCGGCGCGTAAGGCGAGAAGCTGATGGCGATGACGGCGTCGCGCGGCGTGGCGAAGCCGATCATCTCGGCGTTCAGCCCCGCGGCCGATTCCACCAGCTGGTTGCGGATCTTGAGCTTGCCCAGCGCATAGGCGATGTAGGACGCCACCGGATAGGAGCGGCGCTTGGCCAGCACATAGATCGTCTCGGCCTTAGCCAGGAGCGCCACCGCCTCCTCGAAATGGGCATCGTTGAGCGAGCGTGAGATGTCGCCCAGCGAGGTGCTGGCGGCGGCGACGAAGCCGTCGAAGATCGCCCGATGCCCGCGGCCTTCCTCGGCCTTGGCGCGCAGCGCCGCCAGCCGCTCGTCATAAGAGGAGTTGCGCTCGCGCAGCCGCTCGCGGAAAACCTGCTGCAGGCTGGTGAAGCCGTCGAAGCCGAGCTGCTGGGCAAAACGGATCAGCGTCGAGGGCTGCACGCCGGCCGAGGCGGCGATGCTTGCCGCCGTGCCGAAGGCGATGTCGTCGGGATTGTCGAGCGCATAGGCGGCGATCTGCGCGATCCGCTTGGGCAGGCTCGCGCGCCTGTCCAGGATCGTCGCGCGCAGCGTTTCGAAATCGCGAGGCACCCGTTCGTCCATCGTCGCTCCGCCCACGCTCATAAGGTTTTGTCCCTCTCCTGCCTCATCATAGCGAGTTCGCGCAAGAACACCATAAAAAATGATTTAGATGTTCCATTCTTTACTAAAATGGATTAATTCATCCATACGAGCTTTCCTTTAGTCTGGAGACAATCGACATGGTCGGAGTGGGCCTCATCGGCACGGGCTTCATGGGCAAGTGTCACGCCATTGCCTGGAACGCGGTGGGCACGGTCTTTCCCGATGTCGACAAGCCCAAGCTGGTGCATCTGGGCGAGGTGAATGACGAGCTTGCAAAACGCAAAGCTGCCGAGTTCGGCTTCGCAAAAGGCTCCGGCGACTGGCGCGCCGTGGTCGAGGATCCGGATGTCGAAATCGTGTCGCTGACCACGCCCAACCAGTTCCACCCGGAAATGGCGATCGCCATCCTCGAAGCCGGCAAGCATCTGTGGTGCGAGAAGCCGATGGCGCCGAGTTTCGCCGAGGCCGAGGCGATGGCGAATGCCGCAAAAAAATCCGGCAAGGTCGCCGTGCTCGGCTACAACTACATCCAGAACCCCGCCATCCGTCATATCGGCGCGCTGCTCGAGGAAAAGATTATCGGCGATGTCAATCTCGTGCGCATCGAGATGGACGAGGACTTCATGGCCGACCCCGAAGCGCTGTTCTTCTGGAAGCACGAGGCTTCGTCCGGCTATGGCGCGCTCGACGATTTCGCCGTGCATCCGCTGTCGCTGATCAGGGCGCTGTTCGGCCGCGTTTCGCGCGTCATGTGCGACATGGTCAAACCCTATGCCGACCGCAGGACCGCTTCCGGCGCCCGCCGCGCGGTCGAGACCTATGACATCGCCAGCGTCTTGATGCATCTCGAGAACGGCGTTGCCGGCTCGCTGCTGGTCAACCGCTCGGCCTGGGGCCGCAAGGGCCGCATTGCCATCCAGATCTTCGGCTCGAAGGGCTCGATCCTCTACGACCAGGAGCGGATGAACGAGTTTCAGCTCTACCTCACCGCCGACCGGCCAACCGAGCAGGGCTACCGCACTATCCTGGTGGCGCCGCACCACAAGCCCTACGATTCCTTCCTGCCGGCGCCCGGCCACGGGCTGGGCTTCAACGACCTCAAGATGATCGAATGCCGCGAGCTCCTGATGCGAATCGCTGGTAAGCCGGCCCGCATCATCGACTTCGACGAGGGGCTGGAGATCGAGCGCTCCGTGCATGCCATGGCCCGTTCGTTCCAGGAGCAGCGCTGGGTTAATGTGAGATAGGCCTGCCGGCCATCGAGGCCGCCGCAACGGGCGGTGATCAACTACCAATGCAGGACCGGATCTGAGCATTCAGGCCAGGTTGATAGCGACGTTGCGCAGCAGCGCCACGGATTTGCGCATGCCTTCCATTGGTGACAGCATCATGTCCTCGTGCTCGATCGACAGCACGTCGTCGTAGCCGGCCTGCTTCAGCGCCGTGCAGAACTGCCGCCACCAGGTCTCGCCGTGGCCGTAGCCGAGCGTGATGTAATTCCAGGCCCTTTCGGCATAATGATTTGGCGGGCGCGCATCGAGCGTGCCGTCGATGGCCGCCGGTATAGGTTCGATGCGTGTGTCCTTGGCGTGGACATAGTAGATCGCCGAGCCAAGCTTGCGCACGGCGGCAATGGGATCGGCGCCCATCCACATCGGATGGCTCGGATCGTAGTTGGCGCCGACCGTCTCGCCGACCGCATCGCGCAGCCGGAACAGCGTCTGGACATTGTACACGGCCTGATGCCCATGCAGTTCCAGGCAAAGCTTCCTGATGCCCAGATTGTTCGCAAATTCGATGAGATCGCGCCAATACGGGATGATGCAATCGTCCCACTGGTAGCGCTGTATGTCGGCGCATTCGAGCGGCCAGTCGGTGATGATCCAGTTGGGATTGGTGTCGCCGGGTCCGCCCGGCAGCCCGGACATCATCACCACCCGGTCGATGCCCATCAGGCTCGCCAGCCGGATCGTGTCCTCGGTCACTTGGCGATGCTGCTTGCCCTGCGGTCCCGGATGCAGCGGGTTGCCGGAGCAGTTAAGCGCCGCGATCGTCAGCCCGTGGTCGCGAACCTTGGCGACGAATTCGGTTCGGGTCGTCTTGCTGTCCAGCATGGCGGTCAGATCGATGTGCGGCGCCGACGACCAGTTGCCGCAGGCGAACTCCAGCGTCTCCAGTCCGAGATCGGCCGAGGCGCGCAGCATCTCGTCGAAGGACAGGTTGCCGAGGCTGTCGGTGATCATGCCAATCTTCATTTCGGAAACTCCCGCTTATTTTGGACCATCCGCTCACAGCTCTACGGGTTCGAACCTGCCGGACCGGGCCGACGCTAGCGCTGCCTCGCAGAGGATCATGGCCTTGCGCCCATCGCTGGCCGTGACCGCCGGACTCCTGCCCGTCTCGACACAGGTGATGAAGTGATCGATCTCGGCGGCGTAGGATTCCGCATAGCGTTCGACGAAGAAGTAGTAGGGCTTGTCGCGCGATATACCTTTGCCGCCATACATTTCCACAGAGGTCGGCAGCCGGTTGCCGGCCTGCAGCATGCCGTCGGCGCCGTGCACCTCGATGCGCTGGTCGTAGCCGTAGGCGGCCCTGACGCTGTTGTTGATGTGACATTGCCGGCCGGACGCCGTTCGCAGGATGAACATCGCGGTGTCGTAGTCGCCGAGCTTCCTGTATTGCGGCGCAACAAGCGAGGAGCCGGTCGCGAAAAGCTCCACAGGCTCTTCGCCAAGCATATTCCGCGCCATGTCGAAATCGTGGATGGTCATCTCGCGAAAGACGCCGCCGCCTCCGGCCAGCGCTTCCTCGGTCTCCGGTTCGGGATCGCGGCTGGTGATGATGACCTGCTCGACGGCGCCGATCTCGCCATCGTCGAGGCGCTCCTTCAGCGCCCGGAAGCTCGGATCGAAGCGGCGGTTGAAGCCGATCTGGAACGGCACGCCGGCTTTCGCCACAGCGGCCAGGCACTCGTCCGTGCGCTTGAGGTCGAGGTCGATCGGTTTCTCGCAGAAGATCGCCTTGCCCTTTGCCGCCGCTGCCATGGCAAGCTCCGCGTGCGTGCGCGTGGCCGAGGCGATGAACACCATTTTCACTACCGGATCGTTCATAACGGTTTCGGTGTCCACGATCTCGGCGCCGGTTACGGCGGCGACCTTCTCGGCCGCCTCGCGATTGGGATCGACGACGTAGCGCAGCCGCACCTTCGGGTGGCGCGCGAGATTGCTCGCATGCACGCGGCCGATCAGCCCCACCCCGAACAGACAAACATCCATCATGCGTTCGACTTTCTCATCAGGCCGCTCCAGCGCTGCCGGCCGGTTCGTGTATCCGAGCGGCAATCATTTCACCGCGCCCATGGTCAGCCCGCGCACCAGATGCCGCTGCACCAGGAGTGCAAAGAAGACGATCGGCAACGCGCCGATGACGCCGGCGGCCGCCATCGAGGCCCAGTCGGTATCGATGCGCCCGATGAGTGTGGCGGTGCCGCGCGGCATGGTCATCGCCCGCGGCGTCGCGGTCAGCGCCAGCGCAAAAAGGAATTCGTTGAAGGTGACCAGCACGGCGAAGATCGCGGTGGCCGCGAGCCCTGGTGCCGCCAATGGCAGCGTGATGCGGCGGAAGGCGCCGAAGCGTGAATCGCCGTCCACCATGGCCGCCTCCTCGAGGTCGACCGGGATCTCGCGGAAGAAGCTCTCCATCATCCACACGCAGAAGGTGACGTTGAAGGCGGTGTAGGTGGCGATCAGTCCGAGCCAGCTGTCGAGCAGCCCGAGGCTCAGCATCAAGAGATAGACGGGTATCAGGATCACCACCGGCGGGATGATGCGCAGTGTCAGGAGGAAGAGCCCGATCTTGCGCTCCGCGGCGAACGGCAGGCGGAACCTCGCGATCGCGTAGGCGCCCATCGCGCCGAAGACCAGCGCTATCGCGACCGAGAAGAAGGTGACCACCACCGAGTTCGTCAGGTAGGAGCCGAACTGCTTTTCGGTGAACAGCCTGACGTAATTGTCGAGCGTCGGCACATGCGGATAGAGCGTGCCTTCCTGCGTGATCTCGCGGTTGGACTTGAGCGAGGTGGACACCAGCCAGTAGATCGGCAGCAGCACCACTGCCAGCACGAAAATGGTGGTGAGGATGCGCGCCAGGCGGGTGCTCATGACGCGTCGATCCTGCGCAGGAGCCTGATGGCGCTGAAGGCGAGCGCGAGCACGACGAGGCCGATCGTCACGAACAGCGCCGCCGCGTATCCGGTCTGCTGGAATTTGAAAGCGGTGTCATAGCCATAGATCGAGATCAGCCTCGTCGCTTCGCCCGGCCCGCCACGGGTCAGCACGAAAACCTGGTCGAAGGTGCCGAAGGCATCGATGGTGCGGAGCACGATGGCGACCGCCAGCACCGGCCGCATCATCGGGAAGGTGAGATCGGCGAAGACGCGCCAGGACCCGGCACCGTCGACGCGCGCCGCCTCGAACGGCTCGTGCGGCAGCGACTGCAGGCCGGCGAGCAGGATGAGGAACATCAGCGGCGTCCACTCCCAGACGTCGAGCACGACAAGGCCGATGAAGGCATTGAGCGGGTTTCCGAGGATCTGGACCTCGCCGCCGCCCATGGCCTCCGAGAGCGCCGTCAGCATGCCGGCGTCGCTGGCGTAGATCAGCCTGAACAGGATGGCGACGACGACCGGCGTGATCACCATGGGAATGATCAGCACCGTCCTGAGCAGCCGAATGCCGCGGAATTCGTGCAGGCAGAACAAGGCAAGCGCGAAGCCCAGCACCGCCTCGATCGAAACCGACAGCGCCACGAACTTGACCGTGACCCACAGCGAATTCAGGAACTGTGCGTCGCTCCAAAGCTGCACATAGTTCCGGAAGCCGACATGGGAGACCGGCGAGCCGTAGCGGTAAGCCCTGGTGCTGGCGCGCAGCCCGTCCCAGAGCGGGTAGACGAGCACGCCGAGCACGATCGTCAGGCCCGGCGCAAGCATGAGATAGGGGAGGGCGAGGTCGAGCCCCGCCCCCTGCAGGCGATATTTGCGTGCCTGCATGCCGGTTTGCATCAGTAGTACCCGGCCGTGGTCAGATAGTCCTTGACCTGCTTGGCCGCCGTGTCCAGGGCCGCACCGCCGCCGGAGCCGGCCTGCAAAGCCTTGTTGAGCTCGATGCCGAGCAGTTCCTCGACCTTCGCCCAGTCGGGGGTGCGCGGCCGCGGCAGCGCGCCGGCGTCGAGTTGCTGCAGGGCGACCGGTATCAGACGGTTGCCGGGCTTGGCGATGCCGAAGGCGCTGCGCTTGACCGGGATCGAGCCCGCTTCCGAGAGCTTGGCCTGTGTTTCGGCGCTGACATACCACTTCAGGAATTCGATCGAGTTCGCCTTGTTGGGCGCTGATTTCGGCACGCCGGCGATGAAGATGCCCATCTGGGCGATCGCCTTTTCCTGCTTCGGCACAACGCCGAAATCGAGCTTGCCGGCCACCTTGGTCTGGGCGGGGTCGTCCGCCTTCAATGCGTTGCCCGAATATTGGATGATCGCCCCTGCCTCCCCGCCGAGGATCGCCGCGCCCTCTTGGTCGGAGTCGAACTCGACCACGCCGCTCGGCGCGTTCTGCTTCATCGTGCCGACGAAGAAATCGGCCGAGGCCTTGCCTTCGGCCGAATTGAAGATCGGGTTCCACTTGTCGTCGAAGAAGGAGCCGCCGAACGACAGGAAGACCGGATACCAGCTGGTGACGATCGGGTTGCCGGAAACGCCGCGGAAGACGACCGGGTATTTGATCTTGCCGGCCGCGACGCCTTCCTTGCCCTTGGCGATCACCTCGTCCCAGGTCTTGGGCGCACCGCCGGTGAAGACGTCGTTGCGATAGGTCAGCGTCTGCAGGTCGCCGACGAAGGGCACGCAGATCAACGTCGGCTTGGCGTTCTCGAAGCCCTTGACGCGCGGCCCCTTCTGCGGCGGCCAATAGCCCATGTCGATCATCGCGCCGATCCAGTCCTTGTCCGACCCATCGATGCCTCCGGCGCCAAGATCCTCGAGCACGTTGGCGGCGCCGAACTGCGGCACCCATGGGTCGTCGAGCAGGTAGAGGTCATACTGGCCGGCGCCGCTCTGGGCGTCGGCGAACCACTTCTCGAGCGTCACCCCGTATTCGTCCTCGAGGAACTGGATGTCGAAGCCCTGCTCCTTGGCCAGCGGGATGATCTTTTCCTTGAACGGCGTCAGGCCGCCATCGGCGAAGGCACCGATGATCACCTTCTTTCCGGCTGCGCGGGCAGGCATCGGCAGGCCAAGCGTGGTGAGGGCGGTGGTCGCCAAAGCCAGGCCAAGCCCACCCTTGATGACGGAGCGGCGAGTAAGTCTGCTGGAATGCATCATGTCACTCTCCCATTGTTGTTGACCCTGTGGACGGCTGTCAGGCCGTCCGAATTGAAGAAACAGGCGTTCGCCGGGTCGAAGGCGACGCCGATGCTTTCACCCACCACACCCCTGAAATCGCGTCCGGCACGCACCTGGACGTTGCCGGCTTCGAGGCGGACATTGACCAGCGTCTCGTTGCCCATCGGTTCGACGACGTAGATTTCGCCGGGCAGGGCATCGGGCGTGGCGACGCCGGCAGCGCTGCAGTCCTCCGGCCGGAGGCCGATTTCGGCGACGGAGGCGGCGCGGCAGGCAGCAAGCCGCGCGGCGTCCAGTGGGACGACCTTGCCGGCCACGATGATGCCTTGCTCGCAAAGCGCTGCCGGCAGAATGTTCATCGGCGGGTTGCCGACGAAGGTGGCGACGAAGCGGTTTGCCGGGCGGTCGTATATCTCGATGGGCGGCGCCATCTGCTGCAGCTCGCCGCCATGCATGACGGCGACGAAGTCGGCCATCGTCAGGGCTTCGACCTGGTCGTGGGTGACGTAGATGGTGGTGGCGCTGAGGCGCTGGCAGAGCCGCTTGATCTCGCCGCGCATGGTGAGCCGCAGTCTTGCGTCGAGATTGGACAGCGGCTCGTCCATCAGGAAGGCCGCCGGGTCGCGCACGATGGCGCGGGCCAGCGCGACGCGCTGGCGTTGTCCGCCCGAGAGCTGGCGCGGACGGCGGTCGAGCAGATGGCCGATCTCGAGCACGGCGGCGACCTCGCCGATCTTGGCCTTTCGCCCGGCTTCGGGCGTGCCGCGTATCCACAGCGGATAGCCGATATTTTCGGCGACCGTCATCTGCGGATAAAGCGCGTAGCTCTGGAACACCATGGCGATGTCGCGGTCGCGCGGCTGCAGCCGGGTGACGTCGCGTTCGCCGATAAAGACCTTGCCGGCGGTCGGCATGTCGAGCCCAGCCAGGATGCGCAGCGCCGTCGTCTTGCCGCAGCCCGACGGGCCGAGCAGGGCGAGGAATTTGTGGTCCGGCACCGCAAGGTCAAGCGATCGCAGCACGTTGAGCGCGCCGAAGCTCTTGACCACCTTCTGGTACAGAACCGAACTCATCTGCCTCCCCGGCGCCCCATGCTTTCTTCAGGCCTTGCGCTCGTGGACGTAGAAGCCCGCGCCTTCGGCCAGCCTCTTCAGATTCCGATACCCCATCGTCGCGTAGGTCAAGGGATGCGCCTTGGCCGGATCCTGCTCGGCTTCCACAACCAGCCAGCCGGAATAGCCCTGGTCGGCGAGTATCTTTAAGAGCGTCGGATAGTCGATCGCGCCGTCGCCCGGCACGGTGAAGATGCCTTCCATCACCGCGCCCATGAAGCTCATGTCGGCCTCACGCGCCTTCTTTAAGATGGCCGGGCGCACATCCTTGCAATGGACATGCACGACGCGCTCGACATGCCGGCGCAGCAACTGCTCCGGGTCACCGCCGGAAAAGGCGCAGTGCCCGGTATCGTAGAGCAGGCCAACCGCCTCGCCGGTTGTATGCATCAGCCTGTCGATTTCCGCGTCGGTCTCGACGATCGTGCCCATGTGGTGATGGAAGGCCATGCCGACGCCGAAATCGGAAAACCGCTCGGCGAGCCGGGTGATCTTGGCGCCATAGGCCTTCCATTCCCCGTCCATCAGCTTCGGCCGCTGCGAGATCGGATCGTGGATCGCGCCATGCCGGCCGCGCGAGGTGTCGGCATAGACGACGCGCCTGGCGCCGAGGTCGCGAAGCAGCGTCAGATGCGGCCGGATCGCCTCGAACTCCTCGTCCACCTCCTTCTCGCAGATGCGACCGTCATACCAGCCGGAGACCAGCGCCAGTCCGTAATGGTCGAGGATGGGCCTCAGCGCACGGCTCTCGCGCGGGAACTTGCCGCCAAGCTCGGTGCCGGCATAGCCGGCTTCCGCTGTCTCGCTGAGGCAGGTCTCGAGCGGCGTGTCGCCGCCCAGTTCCGGCACGTCGTCATTGGTCCAGGTGATCGGGTTGATGCCAAGTCGAACTGTCGTCATTGCTCGCTTTCCGCCCCGCAGCCATGATGGCTGCGGGGTGTCCTGTCTCGGGAGGAGATGCTGCGGTTGCCGGCGGCGGGGCGAAAACCCTGCCGTTTCGTTCGGCAAGACGCCCTCCCAGCGCCGCGCCTCAGATGTCCCCGTCTTACATGTCCTTGTCGACGTCTTACCCCGACGTCATTGAGCGAAGTCTACGCCGCTCTGTCTCCATCGCGAGGGCCAGTTTTCCGGAAAATGAAGGAACCAGTTTGTGCGGAGAGGCGGGTGTGGCAGGATGGATAGATGGGCAACCTCGAAATCATTGATCGTCGGCGCGAGGCCCCCCTCTCTGGCCTGCCGGCCATCTCCCCCTCAAGGGGGGAGATCGGATGTCGCGCCGGCTTTCGCCAATCGCCGACGTCGCAAAGAAAAGCGAGACGCCTGAACTGCCAATCTCCCCCCTTGTGGGGGAGATGTCCGGCAGGACAGAGAGGGGGGCGAAGGAACTCGACCTTGCAGCACAAGCGTGTCGCGGCACGCCATTGCCATTGCATCCACGGGTGGGGATAAACGATGCGCTCCCACCCCAAACCCCAGGCGTTCCCGCTCGACATGCTGGCCGTGAACCGCTCGAGCCCCGAGCACCTTTCGCGCCAGCTCTATCACGGCCTCGTCGCCATCATCCGCAACCGCACGCTGGCGCCAGGCTCGGAGCTTCCTTCCACCCGCGCTCTGGCCGCCGAGCTCGGCCTTGGCCGCAACACCATCGTCGCCGCTTATGACCAGCTCGTCACCGAAGGCTATCTCGCCAATCGCCAGGGCGCCCGCCCGGTCATCGTCGACCTGCCCGAAGGCCCGCGCGAGACAGCGACCGAGGAGCCGCCGGTGCCGCTGCGCCAGCCCTCGCTGCGCGGCCAGCAGCTGCTGAGCCAGCCCTATCACCACGGCAGGCCGGGGCATGTCGCGTTCCACCCCGGCATGCCGGACGCGCAGAGCTTTCCCTTCGGCGTCTGGGGCCGCCTGGTTGCGCGCCGCGCCAGCCATGGCGGCGAGACGCTGTTCGGCACCTATGACGTCACCGGCCATCCAGCGCTCAAGGAAGCGATCGCCGGCTATCTCTATTCCGCGCGCGGCGTGCGCTGTCGTCCCGAGCAGATCGTCATCACCACCGGCGCGCAGGCCGCCTTCGATCTTTTGGCCCGCCTGCTGCTTGATCCCGGCGACACGGTGTGGATGGAGGAGCCAGGCTATTACGGCGCCAAGGCCGCCTTCACCGTGGCCGGCGCAAGAATCCTGCCGATTGCGGTCGACCAGGAGCGCGGCTGGCGTCTCGATGCGCCGGATTTTTCGCCCCGCCTCATCTATGCAACGCCGGCCTGCCAGCATCCGCTCGGAATCACCATGCGCATGGAGGAGCGGCTGCGCCTGCTCGACATCGCCGAGACCGCGAATGCCTGGGTGATCGAGGACGATTTCGACGGCGAGTACCGCTTTCAAGGGAGGCCCGTGCCGGCGATCCAAAGCATGGACCGCTCCGGCCGCGTCATTTATGTCGGCACCTTCGCAAAGCTCCTGTTCCCGGCGCTGCGCCTCGGCTTCATGGTGCTTCCGCCGGAGCTTGCAGGCCGCATCGTCAACGCGCTTTCCACCACCGGTCAGTTCGCGCCGCTGCTGCTGCAGGCCGCCTTGGCCGACTTCATCACCGAAGGCCATATGAGCCGGCATCTGAAGCGCATGCGCCGCATCTACGCCCAGCGCCGCCAGCTTTTTCGCGACATCGTGACCGAGCGCCTGCGCGATGAGATCACGCTGTCCCCCGCCGAAGCCGGCATCCAGGTGGTGGGCTATCTCAAGGATGGCATCGACGACATCAAGGTCAGCCAGGCCGCAGCAAAAAGGGCGATCAACGTCTCGCCGCTGTCGAAATATTTCCAGAATACGGCCCCGACGCAAGGCCTGGTGCTGGGCTATGCGGCGTGTGATGCCGCGCAGACGCGGGACGGGGTGGAGCGGCTGGCGCAGGCGATCCGCGAGACGCTGGTGTGAGGGTTTCGCGGCGCCGGTAAATGGCGCGCCCGACGTCCTGCTTGGCTAGGTCGCTCGAGGCGGCAAGCCTGCCGAGGAACAAATGGCCTCTTCGCGGTCGCTCAACCAAAAAGGTGCATGGAGTGCCGCCGCCGCATTGATTGAATCAATTATCCCGATATACAAGCTGATTTCGGGTGCAAATCGCATAGGCTGGAAATCCATTGAGTCGCAATTTTCTGGTGATCGACCCTGAGGAGGGCATGGCCGTTCTTAAGGGCCTTGCCTCTTCGGCGCGCATTTCCATGCTGAGGCTGCTGCATGAGAAGGGGCCGATGAATGTCAACGAAATAGCCTCCGTGCTGTCGCTGCCGCAGTCGACGGTCTCGACCAATATCCAGGTGCTTGAGGATGCGGGCCTGATCCGCACCGAGAACCAGAAGGCGAAGAAAGGCAGCCAGAAGATCTGCTATCCGACCGCCGAGGAAGTGCTCGTGGTCTTCAAGAGCGAGTATCGTGCGGTCAAGAACGACGCGATCGAAGTATCGATGCCGATCGGGCTTTACACCGGCTTCGAGGTCACCGCGCCCTGCGGTCTCTGTTCGCCGGACGGGATCATCGGCCTGCTCGATGTGCCCAACACCTTCCTGGATCCGGACCGTATGAAGGCCGGTTTGTTGTGGTTCACGCGCGGCTTTGTCGAATATCAGTTTCCGAACAATGCCAAGCTCGCCAATGCCGAGATTACCGAGCTCGAGCTGGTGGTGGAACTGTCCTCGGAAGTTCCAGGCACCAGCGCCGACTGGCCCTCCGACATCACGCTGACGATCAATGGCGTCGACGTCGGCACCTGGACGTCACCCGGCGATTTCGGCGACAAGCGCGGCGTTTTCACGCCCTCCTGGTGGAAGCTCAAGGGCTCGCAATATGGCAAGCTGAAGAACTGGCGGGTTTCCGCTGACGGAACCTATGTCGACGGTGTCAGGATTTCCGAGACCAGCCTCGCCGCCCTCGACCTCAAGGGCCATCATTCGATCCGGGTTCGTATCGGCGTCAAGGACGACGCCGAGCGTCCCGGCGGAATCAATATTTTCGGCAAGGGATTTGGAAATTACGATCAGGACATTCTGCTGAGGATCAAAACCGGTTGATATCGTCAAATCGGGTCTCAAAAATAGCGCAATAATTTCAAGCGCTTGGCTGCATTTGCGGCTGAGGCTGCCGGTCAATTGTCAGACTTTTGGCGGTTTTTCGCTTGACGAACGGATGCTGTTTCCCTTTGATATCTAATAAGGTGATTTAAATCAGCATTTATGATACTCTCGGAGGGAACGCATGAAGGCGGCCGTTACGGCGCATCCGCGTTATATCGTCTCGAAGATCGATCCCAGGCTCTATGGATCCTTCATCGAGCATCTTGGGCGGGCGGTCTATACCGGCATCTATGAGCCCGGTCACGCGACGGCGGATGACAATGGCATGCGTCGGGACGTCATCGATCTCGTCAGGGAGCTCAAGGTCCCGATCGTCCGCTATCCCGGCGGCAATTTCGTATCCGCTTACAATTGGGAAGACGGCGTCGGCCCGAAGGACGGGCGCCCGGTGCGCCTCGACCTTGCCTGGCACACGTCGGAAAGCAACGAAGTCGGCCTGCATGAATTTGCCGACTGGTGCGCCTCGGCGAACACCGAGATGATGCTTGCCGTCAATCTCGGCTCGCGCGGCCTCGATGAAGCCCGCAACCTTCTGGAATACGCCAATCATCCCGGCGGCAGCGAGTGGAGCGACAAGCGCATCGCCAACGGCCGCAAGGAGCCCTTTGACGTCAAGCTCTGGTGTCTTGGCAACGAGATGGACGGTCCTTGGCAGATCGGCCACAAGACCGCCGACGAGTATGGCCGCCTGGCCCACGAGACCGCCAAGGCCATGCGTGCCTTCTCCAAGTCGCTCGAACTCGTGGTCTGCGGCTCGTCAAATGCCAAGATGCCGACATACCCGGAATGGGAAGCGACCGTTCTCGATCATACTTACAACGAGGTAGATTACATCTCGCTGCACATGTATTTCGACAATGAAGCCAACGACGCGCCGAACTATCTAGCCATGAGCGAGAAGCTCGACGCTTACATTGTCTCGGTCGCCGGCGTCATCGATTATATCAAGGCCAAGAAGCGCTCCAAGAAGCAGGTCTACATCTCGTTCGACGAATGGAACGTCTGGTACCATTCCAAGGAGCAGGACAAGAAGATCCTTGGCGGCAATGAGGGTTGGCCCTTCGCCCCGCCATTGCTCGAAGACATTTACAATTTCGAGGACGTGCTGCAGGTCGGCCTGATCCTCAACACCTTCATCCGTCGCTCCGACGTGGTCAAGATCGCGTGCTTGGCGCAGCTGGTCAACGTCATCGCGCCGATCATGACCGTTCCCAACGGCCCGGCATGGCGTCAGACGATCTTCTATCCTTATCTCTATGCCTCGATCTACGGCCGCGGCAATGCGCTGGATCTCAAGGTGGAAAGCCCGACCTACAGCTCCACCGTCGCCGGCGACGTTTCCTATGTCGATGTCGCCGGCGTGCATGACACGGAAACCGGACATGTCACCTTCTTTGCCGTCAGCCGCCATTCGAGCCAGGAAATCGAAACCGCGATCGACATAGCGGGCTTCGGCGCGGCTGAGATCGTCGACCATCAGCTGATGACGCATGCTGATCTGAAAGCCGTCAATTCGGCGCAGAACCCAAGCAATGTCGGTCCCAGGAAGGGGACCGGCGCGTCGCTGGTGGGCGGCAAGTTGAGCCTGCCGCTGCCGCCCTATTCCTACCAGATGGTCCGCCTGAAGCTCTGACTTCAGGCGCATCGTCGTGCATGGGCTGAGGAGGAGCCTCGACGTGACGGCCGATATCGAGATCAGGAATGTGAGCAAGCATTTCGGCGCCATGACGGTGCTGGATGATCTGTCTCTCTCCATCAAGGCACGCGAATTCATCGTGTTTCTCGGGCCCTCCGGCTGCGGGAAATCGACGCTTCTGCGCATGATCGCGGGCCTCGAAACTGTCGATACCGGCGAGATAGCCATCAACAACGAACGTATCGATCATCTGCCGCCGGGCAAGCGCGGCATTGCCATGGTGTTCCAGTCCTATGCGCTTTATCCGCATATGAGCGTGCGCGACAACATGGCGTTCGGGCTTGAGAATATCGGCATGCCGCGCGACGTCATCGATGCGCGCATAAAAGAGAGCGCCCGCATCCTCGAGATGGAGCACCTCCTCGAGCGCAAGCCGGGCCAGCTCTCCGGCGGCCAGCGGCAGCGCGTCGCCATCGGCCGTGCGATCGTCAAGGAGCCGAAGGCCTTTCTGTTCGACGAGCCGCTCTCCAATCTCGATGCGGCATTGCGGACCCGTACCCGCATCGAACTTGCCCAACTGCACCAGCGCCTGCAATCGACGATGATCTTCGTCACCCACGACCAGGTTGAGGCGATGACGCTCGCCGACCGCATTGTCGTCATGAATAATCGCAAGATCGAGCAGATCGGCTCTCCCATGGAGATCTACGACCGCCCCGCGACCAAATTCGTCGCAGGCTTCGTCGGCGCGCCGGCAATGAATTTTGTCGAGGCGACGCTCGACAGGTCGAGCCGGAATGCCACGGCCAGGTTTGCGGACGGCATATCGGTTCAGACCGAGATCGCCTCCGGCCAGACGACCGATGGCAAATACACTTTCGGTATCCGTTCGGAAGACGTGCGCATCGCTCCCGCCGGGCAGGGCAATGCCGATGGCGTGGTCGATGTGCTTGAGCGGCTCGGCGAACGCACCTTGGTCTACGCCCGGCTTGGCGACGGCCAGCAGATCGTCGCCTCGGATGCTGGCAACAGCCGCGTTGCGGTCGGCGACAAGGTCGGGCTCGCCTTCGATGGCCGGAAATCGCATCTGTTCGGCGAGACCGGTCGCGCCTGGCACGCGAGGGAGGTCTGACATGGACGACCGACGGGCGACCCCGCGCACCGCGCTTCCGGCCGCCGGCGCCAGAGCTGCAAGCATCGATATCTACGCGCCGCAATGGCGAAACTTCATTTTCGTCGCGCCGTTCCTGTTCTTCTTCACGACGCTCCTGCTGGTCCCGCTGTTCTGGGGAATGTGGCTGAGCTTCCACAAGGCTGACACGTTCTCGTCCGGAAATTTCGTCGGTTTCGGCAACTATATCAGGCTGTTTCACGACAAGGTGTTCCTGCAATCGGTCTGGAATACCTTCTACTTCGTGCTTCTGACGGTGCCGACCCTGGCACTGATCGGCCTTTTTCTCGCGCTTTGCCTCAACCGCCGCACGCGCACCGCCGCGGTGCTGCGGACCCTGTTCTTTTCTTCCTCCGTGCTGTCGGTCACGATCGTCACGCTGATCTGGCGCATCGTGTTCATTCCGAATGTCGGCCTTCTGTCGACGATCTACGGATGGTTCGGCGCAACCGCCCCGGCTTTCATTTCCGATCCCAGCCTGGCGATGATCGGCATCGCCATTGCCACCGTCTGGTGGTGCATCGGCCTGCCCATGATGCTCTTTCTCTCCGCCCTCCAGCAGATTCCGCAGGATATTTACGAAGCGGCAGCCCTGGACAATGCCAATCGCTGGCAGACGTTACGCTCGATTACGCTGCCGTCGATCAAACGAACCTTCGTCCTGGTGGTCATCGTCCAGATCGTGCTGCAGTTCCAGCTGTTCGGCCAGGCCTGGCTGATGACACGCGGCGGTCCGAACAACCTGACCAAGCCGATCGTGCTGTACATCTATGACACCGCGTTCCGCCGCTGGGATCTCGGCATGGGTGCCGCGGCTTCGGAGGTCCTGTTCATCCTCATCCTGATGGCGGCCATGGCCCAGTACCTGGTCACGCGCAACAAGGCAGGTCAGGCATGAGGGCTCCAGCCATCTCCATCAAGGGACGCGCATTCGGCGACCGCGTGTTGCTGGCTCTGGTCATCCTGCTTTCCCTGGTCATGGTCGCGCCGGTCCTGTGGGTTATCGGCCTGTCGCTCAAGGAAAATGCCGAGCTGATGGCAAATCCGAATTCGGTGTTTCAGGCGCCCTATACGCTCAAGAACTACATCAACACCATCGGCACCTCGTCGGTGTTCGTCTGGGTGCTCAACAGCATCATCGTCTCCGGAGGATTGACGCTCGGAACGCTGATCCTGTCATCGCTTGCCGGCTATGGCTTTGCACGGCTGAATTTCCCCGGCCGAAACGCCCTGTTCGTGATCGTCCTCTTCGGCCTGGCGGTTCCGGAACAGGCCGTGCTTGTCGCCCGCCATCAGATCTTCAGCATGCTGAACTTCCACAACACCTATCACGGGCTCATTCTCCCGGGCCTGTCGGCTTCTTTCGGCGTCTTCCTGATGACCCAGTATTTCAAGGCCATCCCGAAGGAGCTGGACGAAGCCGCCATGCTGGACAATGCCAGCCGGTTCAGGACGTTCTGGAAGGTTCTTTTGCCGCTCACGGTGCCCGCCCAGGCAACACTCGGCATCTTCACCTTCCTCGGCGCGTGGAACGACTACTTGTGGCCGCTGATCTCGGCAACCAAGAAGGATATGTACACGCTGACGGTCGGCATGGCCTCGACACAGACCAATTTCGCCCAGTCGGAAGGCATCGGCTTCTTGATGGCACAGGCGGTGTTTGCCGGCGCGCCGATCCTGATCGTCTACCTGTTTTTCCAGAAATACATCGTCACGGCCGTCTCGGGCGCCGCGGTGCGATGACGAGATTGCCTGACGGCGGCGTCGCAGCGATTGAAGCATGAAGCCAGTCCAGCGTGGAATGGCGCAGACTCAGGAGGAGGAACTGATATGAAAATGAAGAAAGTCCTGTTTGCAGCGGTCTCGGCGGGCGTGCTGATGCTCGCAAGCCCGAGCCTTGCAGCGACGGAATTGACCGTGCAGCGGTTTTTCGGTGCCTGCGATGCCGATTTCGGCACCAACACCGATGTCGCCAAGGCAGTAGGCGAATGCGGCATCATCACCTCGCTGATCAACAAGTTCAACGCCGACAACCCCGATGTCCACGTCAGTGTCAGCACCGTGGAATGGCCGGGCTATGACCAGCTGACCGCGCAGTTCGCTTCGGGCGAGGCTCCCGACATCGTCACGATCCATGAATCCGCGCTTTCGGATTACCAGTCCAAGGGGCTGTTGATGCCGCTTGACGATCTGTTGAAGTCCGTCGGCGTCACACCCGATTCCTTCACGGACGCGGCGCGCAACGGCGCCACCAAGGACGGCAAGATCTATGGCCTGCCGATCGACAGCTGGACGATGCTCTATCACATCAACATGGATCTCTTCAAACAGGCTGGCCTCGTCAATGCCGACGGCACGCCGATCCTTCCGACGTCGCCCGAGGAGCTGCTCGCCCAGGCCGAACAGTTCAAGCAGAAGACCGGTAAGCCCTACTTCGTTCAGAACCTGGCCAATGAGACCGCGCTCTACACGCGCAATCTCTACACTTATCTCTTCCAGCAGAATTCTGATTTCTTCGCCGATCCAAAGCATGTGAAGCTGAACACGCCGGAAGCCAAGAAGGTCGTCGAGATGTACAAGGCGATCTTCGACAAGGACTACACCACCAAGGACCTCGACTATGGCGGCGCGATCAACGCCTTCCTTGCCGGTGGAGGCGGCGTGCAGCTCAACGGCACGTGGGTCGTCGGCGACAACAACGCCCAGTCCGAAACCAAGGGCACGGCCCTCAACAAGGGCGGCTATGCAGTCTACCCGTATCCGCAGCTATTTGCCGGCGCCCATGCGCAATATGCCGATGGCCACACCTGGGCAGTCTCGCAGAAGGACCGCACACCCGAACAGACCGCGGCTATCGGCAAGTTCCTGAAGTTCTTCGCCGACCATGACTTCGATTGGTCGCGCACCGGCCACCTGCCGGCCTACAAAGCCATCATCTCCTCGGACGCCTTCAAGGCGCTGCCGCATCGCAACACCATCGCCGCGGTCGCCGATCTCGGCCGGCCGCTGCCGTCCGCGGTACAGCGCCAGTTCGCGATCCAGGACATCGTGGGCGAAGAGATGAGCGCTGCAATCACCGGCCAGAAGGACGTCGATGCCGCGCTTGCCGACATGGAAAGCCGCGTCAACGAATTGCTCGCCAACATTTGACCGCAGGTTTCTCGAAAACGCTCTCGATGCCCGCGGCTGAAGGCCGTCGCGGGCATTCTTGGTCAATGAAGCAGCACCGCTTCTTCGGACCGTGCGGAAATTTTCAGGCCACATCCCGCCGATTTGGCTTGCGATCGTCAGCCGCGAACACCGCGCTCGCCTCGCTGACGATCGAGACATGGTCCCTGGCGGCCTTGCCCGCAGCCATGCTGTCTCCGCGCATTATTGCGGTGACGATCAGGTCGTGTTCCTGCCAGGATTTGGCCAGCCGTCCGGGCAGCATGAACTGGGCGCGGCGGAAGGGTGCCAACCGGCTGCGGGTCATCACGGTGAGTTCGTGGATATGCGCATTGTGGGCGCCACGATAGAGCCGGCTATGGAACTCGGTGTTGAAATACTCATAGTCCTCCTCGGCGCCCAGCTGCACCATCCGCGCCGAAGCCTGGTGCTCGATCTCGAGCCCGCGACGCTCGCTGCTGGTCATGCGCTCGGCCGAGAAGCGCGCGCAGATCGCTTCCAGTTCGGCCATGCTCTCGAACATCGAGGCGAGATGCTCCTGCGTCACGACGGCGACGATAGCGCCCCTGTTGGGCCGCCTCTCGACCAGTCCCATGGCGCTGAGCTGGCCGAGCGCCTCCCTGACAGGGGTGCGTGATACGTCGAAGCGAGCGGCGAGCGCGGTCTCGTCCAGCTTTTCGCCGGGGCGCAGGTAGCCGGTGACGATCCGGTCGCCGATCGCCCGGACCATCTGATCCACGGTCGTGCCCGACCTGATCAAGCTGCGCTTCCCCGACAATTTTCCTCCGTCGCGTCTTCTCTGGAGTCGGCCGACTCGTTGGCCTTTCGACTCAGGCATGCCCTCTATGCCTCTATTTTAATCTGTCTGTCAAATTGACTACTTTCAAGGCAAAAAGTGCATGCAATTGCCTCCGGCATAGGCACAAGCCTTCGACCTGGTAACTGATTTTATTGGATAAATTCCAAGACATAAACTGGCACGGCGGTTGCATGCACTTTCTTGGACGGCATGTTAACCGACCCGGAAAAGGGTCTCAAAGGGGAGCATTCACTATGACCGACAGATTCATGCTTAACCGCCGCCAACTGCTCAAGACCTCAGCCGCGGGAGCCGCGCTCGGCCTCGCCTCGGCATCCTTTCCGATCAGCCGTGCCTTCGCCGCCGCCGCCACTGTCGGCTTCATCTATGTCGGCCCGAAGGACGACTATGGCTACAACCAGGCGCATGCCGAGGGGGCGGCCGCGCTGAAGGGCATCGAAGGCATCTCCGTCGTCGAGGAGGAAAACGTTCCCGAGACGGTCGACGTCCAGAAGACGATGGAATCGATGATCAACCTCGACGGCGCCTCGCTGATCTTCCCAACCTCCTTCGGGTATTTCGATCCGCACATGCTGGCCATGTGCGCGAAATTCCCCGACGTGCAGTTTCGCCATTGCGGCGGCATGTGGGACAAGGCCAAGCACCCGATGAATGCCGGCTCCTATTTCGGCTATATCGGCATGGGCCAGTACCTGAACGGCGTCGTCGCCGGCCACACATCGAAGTCGAAGAAGCTCGGTTTCGTCGCCGCCAAGCCCATTCCGCAGGTGCTGCTCAACATCAACTCCTTCCTGCTCGGCGCGCGCTCGGTCGATCCGTCGATCACCTGCCAGGTCATCTTCACCGGCGAATGGTCGCTGGCGGTGAAGGAAGCGGAAGCCACCAACGCGCTGGTCGACCAGGGCGCCGACGTCATCACCTGCCATGTCGACAGCCCGAAAGTAGTGGTCGAGACGGCCGCGGGCCGCGGCGCCTTCGTCTGTGGCTACCACGCCAACCAGAGCCCGCTGGCGCCGGAAAAATACCTCACCGGGGCCGAGTGGAACTGGGCCAAGGTCTATAAGATGTTCGTCGACGACCTCATCGCCGGCACGCCGCTGCCCAATTTCACCCGCGGCGGACTGGCCGACGGCTTCGTTAAGATGAGCCCGCTCGGTCCCGCCGTCGGCGAGCCGGCCCGCAAACAATTCGACGCCACTCTGGCCGAAATGATGAAGGGCGGCTTCTCTGTCATCAAGGGCCCGCTGAAGAGCAACAAGGGCGCCGTCGTGGCGACGGAAGGCCAAGCCTTCGTAGAGACCGCCATCGAGCTCGAAAGCATGGACTATCTCGTCGAGGGTGTCGTCGGCTCGACCGCCTGAAGCCGAGCGGAGACGGGGACCATGACCGATACGGTCAGCAGTGCGGAGGCGCCGGCCCTGCTCCGCGCGAGGGGATATCCGGCGGCGCTGGAATGGATCGCGCGGCGAGCGGAGGCTTTCGTCATTCCGCTCGCGGCCCTTGTCGTCGGCATGGCGCTGTTCAGCCTGTTCATCGCCCTGGTCGGCAAGTCGCCGGTCCTGCTCTACGAGACCATGTGGCGGGGCGGCTTCGGCTCGTGGTTCTCCATTCAGAATTCGCTGTCGCGGGCCGCACCGCTGCTGCTGGCGGCGCTGTGCGTGGCACTGCCGGCGCGGCTCGGCCTCGTCGTCATCGGCGGCGAGGGCGCCATCGTGCTCGGTGGCGTCAGCGCAGCTGCCATAGGCGTGATGCTGAGCGGCGCGCCTTCCTTCATCGTCATTCTTGCCATGGGCGTGGCGGGCCTGGCCGCCGGCGGCATCTGGATCGGTGCCGTCGGCGCGCTCCGCCACTACCGGGCCGTCAACGAGACCATTTCCAGCCTGCTGATGGCCTACATCGCCATCGCCCTGATGAACCAGCTGGTGGAAGGGCCGCTGCGCGACCCGGCCTCGCTCAACAAGCCCTCGACCCAGCCGCTCGCGGACATCTACCGCATCGGCAACATTCCGGGCATGGAGGTGCATTGGGGGCTTGCCGTCGGCGTCGTCGCCTGCGTGCTCTCCTGGGTGCTGATCGAAAAGACCCGCTGGGGCTTTGCCGCCCGCATTGCCGGCGGCAATGTCAGGGCAGCGCAGGTGCAGGGGCTGGCCGTCGGACCGCTCATCGTCGGCTTTACCGCGCTTGCGGGCGGCTTTGCCGGTCTTGCCGGCATGCTGGAAGTCGCAGCCGTGCAAGGCAGCGCCAACGGCTCGCTCGCCGCCGGCTATGGCTACACCGGCATCCTCGTCGCCTTCCTCGCCCGCCACAACCCACTGGCCATCATCCCTGTCGCCATCCTGCTTGGCGGCATCGACGCATCCGGCGGGCTGATCCAGCGCCGCATGGACCTGCCCGACGCCACCGTGCTGGTGCTGCAAGGCATGCTGTTCATCGTCATCCTGCTCAGCGAAACCCTGTACGGCCGCTTCAAGGCCTTCGATCCCGATTTGTGGCGGAGGGCCTCGTGATGGATGCGACCGGGATCGGCCTCTGGGGCGTGCCGCTCGCCATCCTCGGCGGCGCGATCCGCGTGTCGACGCCCTTCATCTTCGTTTCGCTGGGCGAAGCCATCACCGAGCGCTCCGGCCGCATCAATCTGGGGCTGGAAGGCACGCTCGTCTTCGGCGCCATGACCGCATATGCGGTCGCGGTCATGACCAGCTCGCCATGGCTCGGCCTGCTGGCCGCCGCGGCCGCCGGCCTTTGCTTCGGCCTGTTCCATGGCTGGATCTGCAAATTCCCGAAAGTCAACGACATCGCCATCGGCATCGCGCTGATGCTGTTCGGCTCGGGGCTCGCCTTCTTCTTCGGCAAGCCGTTCATCAAGCCGAAAGCACCCAATCTTCCGGCCATTCCCTTCGGCGCCTGGTCCGACATTCCGCAGGTGCAGGCGGCACTCGACGTTAACGTCCTGTTCCTGATCGGTGCGGTGCTTTCGCTGGTCCTGTGGTGGGCGTTCCGCAACACCCGCGCCGGCCTCATCGTGCGCGTCGTCGGCGACAGTTCCGATGCCGCGCGCGCCATGGGCCTCAACCCGAACACAGTGCGCCTCATCGCCACCGGCGTCGGCGGCGCTTTGGCCGGCATCGGCGGCGCCTATCTGTCGCTCTACTATCCCGGCAGCTGGACCGAGCGCATCTCGTCCGGTCAGGGGCTGATGGCGGTGGCGCTGGTCATCTTCGCGCGCTGGAATCCGCTCGGCTGCTTTGCCGCCGCGCTTCTGTTCGGCGGCGCTGGAGCGCTCGGACCGGCGCTGCAGTCGGTCGGCGTCACGCAAGGCTACTATTTGTTCTACGCCGCCCCCTACATCCTCACCCTCATCATCATGATCGCCACCTCGTCGCCGACACGCTCGCTAGCGGGCGCGCCGGGCGAATTATCGATCACCAAATAGCTGGAGTTTTTGCCATGAACGCCAGAGCCGAAATCACCCAGCGCTATATCGACGCCGACCCGTATCCGTGGCCCTACAATGGCGAGCTTCGCCCCGACAACACGGCGTTGATCGTCATCGACATGCAGACCGATTTCTGCGGACCGGGCGGCTATGTCGATCATATGGGATACGACCTGTCGCTGGTGCGCGCGCCGATCGAGCCGATCAAGTCGGTGCTGTCGGCCATGCGCGCGAAAGGCTACACCATAATCCACACCCGCGAGGGCCACCGGCCCGACCTCGCCGACCTGCCCGCCAACAAGCGTTGGCGCTCGCGCCGCATCAATGCCGGCATTGGCGACCCCGGCCCCTGCGGGCGCATCCTGGTGCGCGGCGAGCCGGGTTGGGACATTATCCCCGACCTCTACCCGATCGACGGCGAGCCGATCATCGACAAGCCCGGCAAGGGCTCGTTCTGCGCCACCGACCTGGAGCTGATCCTCAACCAGCGCGGCATCGAAAACATCGTGCTCACAGGCATCACCACCGATGTCTGCGTGCACACCACCATGCGCGAGGCCAACGACCGCGGCTTCGAATGCGTGATGCTGGAGGACTGCTGCGGCGCGACCGACTACGGCAATCATCTTGCCGCGATCAAGATGATCAAGATGCAGGGCGGCGTCTTCGGCGCGGTGTCGAGCTCGGCGTCCTTCGTCGCCCAGCTGCCGTAAGGAAACCAGGATGAGCGCGATCACCGGCAACAAGGCCGTCGGCGTCGAGACGATCGGCATGACCATGCGTTTCGGCGCCTTCACGGCGTTGGGCGACGTCTCCATCAAGGTGCCGGCCGGATCGTTCCACGCCCTGCTTGGCGAAAACGGCGCCGGCAAGTCGACGCTGGTCAAATGCATGATGGGTTTCTATCACCCGACCGCCGGCGACATCCTCGTCGACGGCCGCGAGGTCGCGATCGCCAGCCCCAGGGACGCCTCGGCGCTCGGCCTAGGCATGGTCTACCAGCATTTCACGCTTGTCCCCTCGCTGACCGGCGCCGAGAATCTGGTCATTTCGCGTGAGAAGGTTCCCGGCGTGATCGACTGGCGCAAGGAGCGCGGCGAGCTCGCAAAGTTCATGGATCGAATGCCGTTCAAGCTGCCGCTCGACGTCAAGGTGGCCGAGCTCGCTGCCGGCGAGAAGCAGAAGCTGGAGATCATCAAGCAGCTTTATCTCGGCCGCTCCTTCCTCGTGCTGGACGAGCCGACCTCCGTGCTCACTCCCGGCGAGGCGCAGGAAGTGCTTGGCCTGGTGCGCGCCATGACCAGGGCCGGCGACCTGACGGTGCTGATGATCTCGCACAAATTCCATGAGGTGACGGCATTCGCCGACGATGTCAGCGTGCTGCGCAAGGGCAGGCTGACCGGCACTGGGCGCGTCGTCGACCTCGACCGCAAAGCCATGGCGGCGATGATGATCGGCGACCAGCCGATCGCGGTCCTCGACAGCCGCGCCGAGCCCAGGCCGGACGCCGAGATCGTCCTCGAGGTCACGGCGCTGAAGGCGCCGGACCGCACCGGGCTGAAGTCGATCCGGATCGAGGATCTCGGCGTGCGCGCCGGCGAGATTGTCGGCATCGCCGGCATTTCCGGCAACGGCCAGAAGGAATTGCTCGAAGTGCTGGCCGGGCAGCGCCCCCGCGATGCCGGCGAGGTCATGGTGCGCGGCACCGCCTATGCGGCAACGCGGGCCCAGGCGCGCGCTCTCAATGTGCGGCTCATTCCCGAGGAGCCGCTGAAGAATGCCTGCGCGCCGAAAATGACGGTGGCCGAAAACATTTCTTTCCGCACCTTCGACATCGACGGCAACGGCAAACCGGTGAGCTGGATCAGTGCCGGCGCCATCAGAGCATTCAGCGCCAGGCTGGTCGAGCAGTTCAAGGTCAAGACCGCATCGCTTGCCTCGCCGATCGCCTCGCTGTCGGGCGGCAATGTGCAGCGCGCCGTGCTTGCCCGTGAGCTCACCGGCAAGGTCGACCTCCTGATCGTCTCCAATCCGTGCTTCGGCCTCGACTTCTCGGCCGTGGCCGAAATCCGCGCCCGCATCATGAAGGCGCGCAATGCCGGCGCCGCCGTGCTTCTGATGTCGGAGGATCTCGACGAACTGCTCGAGCTCTCGGACCGCATCTTCGTCATGTCGGACGGCGCGCTGGTCTACGAGACGCCGATCGCGCAGGCTAGCGTGCAGACCATCGGCGAGCACATGGCGGGACATCACTAATGGCGGAAATCGCAGCGCAGCCATTTCCGTTCGCCTTCAAGCCGCGGACCATGGCGCTGGTCGTCATCGACATGCAACGCGACTTCGCCGAGCCCGGCGGCTTCGGCGCCAGCCTCGGCAATGACGTCAGCCGGGTGACCGCGATCGTGCCGACGGTGAAGCGGTTGATCGACGGCTTTCGCGCCGCAGGCCTTCCGGTGATCCACACGATGGAGTGCCACCGGCCCGACCTTTCCGACCTGCCGCCGGCCAAGCGCAATCGCGGCAATCCGTCGGTTCGTATCGGCGATGCCGGGCCGATGGGCCGCGTGCTGATCGCCGGCGAGCCGGGCACCGCGATCCTCGACGAGCTTGCGCCGCTGCCCGGCGAGATCGTCATCGAGAAGCCGGGCAAGGGCGCCTTCTATGCGACCTCCTTCGGCGATGACCTGAAAAGGCTCGGCGCCGAGCAGCTCGTCTTTGCCGGCGTCACCACCGAAGTCTGCGTGCAGACGACGATGCGCGAGGCCAACGATCGCGGCTATGAGTGCCTGCTCGCTGAGGACGCCACGGAAAGTTACTTTCCGGAGTTCAAGGCGGCGGCGATCGCCATGATCAGGGCGCAGGGCGCCATCGTCGGCTGGACGGCGACGACCGACCAGGTGCTCGAGGGAATTGCCAATGCCTAATCTTGCCTTTGCCGGCCTGCTCGACGGCGGCTGGCGCGATCTGGCGTTCGAGCCTTTCCGCGACGGCATCGGCGTGCATTGGCTGCTGAAGGGTGGGCCGGTCGAGCCGTCGGTCGCGATCCTGAAATACCGGCCGGGCGCCAGCGTGCCGCGCCATCGCCACGTCGGGCTGGAGACCATCGTCGTGCTGGAAGGCACCCAGAGCGACGAGAACGGCGACTATCCTGCCGGCAGCGTGATCCTCAATCCGGTCGGAACCGAGCATTCGGTGTGGACGAAGGACGGCTGTGTCGTGCTGATCCAATGGGACCTGCCGGTGATCATTCTGGGGGAGACGAAATGAGTGATGCCCACTTCGACATAGCGAGCCTGCGCGCCGCCTATCGTGGAGGTGTCGGCGTTGGCGATGTGATCGCGGCGATTTATGCCCGCATCGAGGCTGCCGACGATCCGGGCATCTTCATCCATCTCGCCGCCAGGGCGGATCTGCTTGCCGCGGCCGAAGCGCTCGGCCCGTTCGACCCGGTGGCAAAACCGCTGTGGGGCATTCCCTTCGCCGTCAAGGACAACATCGACGTCGCCGGCATGCCGACGACGGCGGCCTGCGCGCAATACACCTACTGGCCCGACAAGGACGCCACCGTGGTGGCGCGGCTCAAGGCCGCCGGCGCGCTGGTCGTGGGCAAGACCAATCTCGACCAGTTCGCCACCGGCCTCGTTGGTGTGCGCACGCCCTGGCCGATCCCGCGCAACGCCATCGACGCGGAGCTGGTGCCGGGCGGCTCCTCCTCCGGGTCGGCGGTGGCGACGGCGCGCGGCATCGTCTCCTTCGCGCTTGGCACCGACACCGCCGGCTCCGGCCGCATCCCGGCCGGCCTCAACAACATCGTCGGGCTGAAGCCGACCGTCGGTGCGTTGTCGACAGGCGGCGTCGTTCCGGCCTGCCGCACGCTCGACTGCGTGTCCGTGTTCGCGCTGACCGTCGACGACGCCTATGCAGTGTTCTGCGTCGCGGCAGGGCGCGATGCGGCCGATCCCTATTCGCGCGACATCGCCGTCCGGCCGCTCGCCGCGCGCCCGCCTGTGCTGAGCGTCGGCATCCCGGCAAGAGCCGACCGGAAATTCTTCGGCGATGCGGCGATGCAGGCCGGCTTCGAGACCTCGCTCGCCATGCTGTCGCGGCTCGGCTGCCGGCTGGTCGAAATCCCGTTCGGCGATTTCTACGCCACCGCCAACCTTCTCTATGAGGGTGCCTGGGTGGCCGAACGCTATGCCGCGATCCGCGATTTCATGGAAGCCAACGAAGCCGCCATGCATCCGGTGACGAGCAGGATCATCGGCGGCGCCAGGAAGCTGTCGGCGGCGGACGCCTTCCGCGGCCTTTATGCCTTGCAGGCCTACCGGGCCAAGCTCGCCCCGCTCATCGCCTCGGTCGACCTGTTCTGTGTGCCGACCGCGCCGACGCATTACACCACCGCCGCCGTGCTCGCCGATCCGGTCGAGACCAACAGCCGGCTCGGCACCTACACAAATTTCGTCAACCTGCTCGACATGTGCGGCATCGCCGTGCCGACCGGCACGCGCGACGACGGCCTGCCGATGAGCGTGACACTGCTTGCGGCCGCCGGACTGGACGGCCTTGTGGCGTCCATCGCGCGCGATCTCCATGCCGCGAGCGGTCTCACCCTCGGCGCGACCGGCTGGGGGCAGCCGAGCGTGCAGCCTGTCGGCGCGTCGGCCGAAGACGGCACGATCGAATTGGTGGTGGTCGGCGCTCACCTCTCGGGAATGCCGCTCAATGGCCAGCTCAAGCAGGCCGGCGCCCGGTTCTGCCGGGCGACGAGGACGGCCTCCTCATACAAGCTTTATCAGCTCGCCGGCCAGGCCACCCCCAAGCCCGGACTGGTCCGTGTGGAGAACGGCGGCACTGCGATCGAGGTAGAGGTCTGGCGGCTGCCTGCCGAGGCCTTCGGCCGCTTCGTGGCCGCCATCCCGCCGCCGCTGGGCATTGGCAACATAGAGCTTGACGACGGCAGCAGCGCCAAAGGCTTCCTGGTGGAATCCGTGGGCTTGCTGGGCGCTTCCGACATCTCGTCATTCGGCGGCTGGCGCCGCTTTCTGTCTGATCGCGTTCCCGTTTGAATGTGTCGTCAACGGACTCCGCGAACTGCTTTGCATGGAATCAGTGCCGGGCACGTCGTTCGAACGATGACGAAGACGGCGCCGCTCAACGATTGCTATTATGCGCTGCTGCCGAAGTCGAACCGCTCGGGCAACTGCCAATCCATGGCTTTTCTCCTGATCAGATTTCCACTGGGATCGAAATCACTCGTGCTAGCCAGGTAGAATCCGGATTACGGCCGTGAACAACGAATGCACGCAGCGCACTCCCCAGCCCGTGCCCGACTGGCACCTTAAGACAGCATCTGCAGACATCCGGCGGCCATGCATGGGAAATGACCGATGCCATTCACGGGCCGGTGCAAATGATCCCGGGACCAGTGATCCAAGCCCCGACTGTCAGAACCTCGACGCCGATCTGTCCGAAATCAGATGGCGCAAGAACCATTGAGCCGGCGAGATCCGCGACTTCGTCCAGGGCGCCGGGCTCCTCGAACAGATGTGTCGCGCCAGGGACGATGGCGAGCTCCTTCTCGCTGGGCAGCGCCCCCGCGGGAACATGCACGACGTGCTCGCTATGCCAGTCCATATCTAATTCCGCTATGGCGATCTGTTGCCGCGCGCCGAACCCGCGGCCGCGTGCCCGGCCAACTCTTCTTCGGCAGCGGCAGTCTTGTCGGAAGCGGCAGGCTTGGGCACGGACCTGGCGAGGAGCGCGCGGACCTCTTCATCGCTCGTCTGTGAGAAATCCACGTACCAGCGCCCGACACCGAGCAGCGGCTCTGGCGTCGTCGCGCAAACGACTTCGTCGGCGTCCGCCCGCATCGCGTCGCAAGTGTCGGGGCTACCGACGGGAACGGTCGCGACGATATGGGCGGCGAGGTTTTTTCGCAGCGCCTTGATCCCCGCCCGCATGGTCGATCCGGTCGCAAGCCCGTCATCCACCAGGATAATGGTCCGTCCATTCAACTGCGGCTGTGGCCGCACGGTCCTATAGAGGTGCTCACGGCGCAGAAGCTCTTTTTCTTCCTTTGCAGCGACCGCGTCGATGACCTGCGGCGGGATCCCGAGGCCGGCGACGATTTCGTCGCTCAGGACACGTACGCCTGAGGGCGCGATTGCCCCCATAGCCAGTTCCTCGTGGCCGGGGACGCCGAGCTTGCGCACGACGAAGACGTCGAGCGGTGCCTTGAGTGCCTGCGCGACCTCGTAGCCAACCGGCACCCCGCCTCGGGGCAGCGCCAATATGATGACGTCGTCGCGCCCGGCAAAGCGAACGAGTTCCCCGGCCAGTCGCCGTCCGTCCTCGCGGCGATCTGTAAAGATGGCAGCCATGACCTTCGATCCGCGTGCATCTGCTTTCCCGGTGTATATTCTTTCAGTCTGCGGCCACTCTCGTGGGATGGGCTGCGGCACCGGTATCATTTTGGAACTCGCTCGCTGTCTCGACGTTCCAAGAATAGTTTCGATCGCGAGGGAGGCGCGTTGGCGCGCGGATCGAGCAGACCGCGATCCGTGTCCGGACGCGTGGCGGTCTCGCGTTGCGCAGCAGGAGGCGGGGTGGGCCCCAGCAATCAGAGAGAGGAACATCCCATGCAAGTTCAGGAGATCATGTGCCGTCGGACCGAACTGGTCGGCCCGAACACGACGATCAGGGATGCCGCCAGGAAAATGCGGGCCGACAATCTCGGCGCCCTTCCGGTCGGCGAGAATGACAGGTTGGTCGGCATGGTGACAGACCGCGACATTGTGATGCGTGGCGTCGCCGAGGAGCGCTCAGCCGGCAACACGACCGTTCGCGAGGTCATGTCCGAGCATGTCCATTGGTGCTTCGACGACGCCGACATCACCGATGCGGCGAAGATCATGGCCAAGCATCAGGTGCGTCGTCTTCCGGTGATCAACCGCGACAAGCGTCTCGTCGGCGTCATTGCTCTGGCTGACCTCGGGCGGACCGATGAGGAAGCCGCCAAGATCGCCCTGGAAGGCATTTCGGAGGCGACGGACGATCCTCGGCGCTAGGGCAATTCCAGGAAAAGTGCGTAGCGGTTTTCCGTCCGGAATTGCGTAAAAACAAAAGCTTGGAGCGGTTTGGCGATTCCGTGAAACACTGAACCGCTCTAGACGCTCGCCTGAGCGGTTGCGGCCATGCGTTCTCCTCCGTCGGGGCTGAACGTCTCCTGCTCAGGCAGCCTTCAGTTTGGCTACTATCGCGCTTTGACGTCTATGCGGCGTGTCTTGTCCTTTGCAGCGGGATTCTTCGGAAGCTCGACAGCCGACAAGAATGCGCCTCGGGACATGCGATCGCGGAACAACGGGCCGACACGGCTGTTTGGCCAATCCACCTAGTCGGATTTGAACGGAAGGAGGATTCGATGAACGCCACCGGACTCGACGTATTCGACAAGACACTGCAGACCACAAACATCTGGCTCGACGAGATCATGGACGAGATTGGACCGGATCGGCAGGTCGCCTGGCACGTTCTCGGAGCGGTGCTGCACGCCCTGCGCGACCGTATCCAGCCGGATCTTGCAGCCCACCTCGGCTCGCAATTGCCGATTCTGGTTCGTGGCGCCTTCTATGACCAATATCAGCCCTCCAAAGCTCCCGAGAAGGTGCGGTCGCTCGACGAGTTTCTGGCCAAGATCAAGGCGGAGCTTGAGCTCATCCGTGCGCTCGATTCCGAGGATGCATTCAGGGCCGTGTCCAAGGTGCTTGCCCATCATGTCGAAGAAGGACAGATGCACAAGGTCTGGGACTCCCTGCCAGGAGAGATCAGACGGGTCGCCGAAGCCCAGCAAGCGGCGTGAACGGCGCCGGCGCGGGTTTCTCGGTCGCAATCTCCTGGGGAAATAGCAATGCCACTCACCCTTATCAGCCCGGCGTTCGCGGCAGGCGGAAAAATTCCCGAAAAGTACGCGCGCGACGGCCAGAACGTCTCGCCGCCGCTGAAGTGGTCCGGTGTTCCTGGCGGTACCAAGAGCCTTGTTCTAGTCGTGCAGGATCCCGATGCGCCAAGCGGGACGTTCGGGCACTGGGCGGTCTTCAATATCCCGCCGGATGCCGGCGGACTTGCCGAAGCCGAAGATGGCAAGCCCGGTCCGTCGGCACTCAGGCAAGGCACCAACGATTTCGGCAATGCCAATTACGATGGTCCGCAGCCGCCTGCGGGGCATGGCGTCCACCATTACCACTTTCGGCTGGCCGCGCTCGACGTACCGAGTCTCGGCGTGCCGGGACAGGCGGGCGTGCATCAGGTCTGGAAGCAAGCCCAGAAACACGCATTGCAGGAGACGGAGTTGGTCGGAACCTACGAACGGCCAGTATGAGGCCGGCGGCATTGGTCGCCGCCTTCACAGCTGCCGCTTTCACAATGCAATCTGGGCAAGCGGTTTTCGGGCAGGGCCGTGGATGACCGAGCCGTCGGCGGCAAAGACCGAGCCGTGGCAGGGACAATCCCAGGTGCGGTCGGCATTATTCCAGGATACCGTGCAGCCTTTGTGGGTGCAGGTCGCCGAAACCGCCCGGAGTGCTCCTTCGGTGTCTCTCCACGCCGCAATCTTTTCGTCTCCCCTGACGATCACGCCACCCATGCCAGGCGCGATATCGTGCGTGCTCGAGACGATCGATTGACTGCGGCCATTCTTGTGGAAGTCCTCGGGATAGGGCCGCGCCGGATCGTAGAGTTTTTGCCATCGGCTTGGGCGGCCGCAGATCAGGTCGGCGATCATCGTGCCCGCGACCGTTCCGTTGGTGATGCCCCAGGCGTTGAAACCCGTGGCAATGTGGAAGCCGGCCGCCTTGGTGGAATCGGGTTCGCCGGCGTATGGGATCCTGTCGGCCGTGTCATAGTCCTCATTGCACCAGCGCCACGCAACGTCACCGACGGGAAGGTTCTTTCTCGCCCATTTTTCCAGTTCGATGAACCGCCGCGCCACGTCGCCATCCCAGCCAGTGTTGAATTTGGGGCCGAGCGCGACCAGCAGTGGACCTTCGGCATCACGGCCCGTGCGAATGGAATGCGTCGGATCGTCGATGCCGATAAACATGCCGTCGACAGGGCGGGGATCATCGATCCGAAAGGCCATGGCGGTGTGGCAGCGCGGTTGCGTCCGGTTCGCCATGCCGACGGGACTCTTCACCGTCATGTTGGTGGCCACGATGACGTCTTCGGCATCAACGGCGCCGCCATCGGTGACCACGCGCCAGCGGCTTGCCTCGTCGATCGAGGTGGCGCGGCTGTTTTCGAAGATACGACCACCATGGGCTGTCACCGCTGCCGCCAAGCCAATCAGATACATCGTTGGATTGAACTGCGCCTGGTCGGGGAACCCTAATGCTGCGGTCGTTTCGAAAGGCAGCGGCGCGCGATCGAGGAGATCGGCCTCCAGCCCGACCTGGCGCGCGGCCTCCGCCTCGGCCACGACCTCCGCGCGCCGGCTTTCACTGCACGTGTAGGTATAGGCGTCCTTGCTCTCGAGATCGCAGGCGATGTCGTAGTTGTTGATCCAATCGCGGATTTGTTGCGCGCCAGCGGAATTCGCGTCGGCGTAGTCCTGGGCCAACTCCAGGCCGACAGTGTCGATGAGATGACGATAGATCAGGGCATGCTGCGTGGTGATCTTGGCCGTCGAGCGGCCGGTGACCTGGCCGCCTGTCCGCAGGCCTTCGAGGACGACCACCAATCGGCCCGCCTCGCAAAGGCGAAGCGCCGTCGTCAGGCCGACAATTCCAGCCCCCACGACAACGGCGTCCGCACGGAGCGAACCTTCGAGCCGGGGAAAGTTGGTGGCGGTGGCTGCCGCAACCCAACAGCTTCCCGGTTTTCCCAAGAGAATGGCCATTTCAACCGTGTCCCTTGCGTCTCGATGCGCTTCCATCGACAACCGGGCCGGCGGAGGAACGTTCCCGGGGTTCGTCGCTTTCAGTCGATCCCTCGCCACCCCGGGTCAGAAAAGCGCCGGGAAGATGCGAGGTGCAGGCCATCACCCAAGTGATCGCCTCGCGGTCGTATTCGTCGCCCGAGCGCCAGTCCTCGAAGAAGGCGTTCAGCCTGTCGATACGCCCCGGCCAGATACCGGCGGCCTGCAGGCCGAGTGAAACGCCGTAATTGGTGAAGGCGAACTTGGTATCGCCCAGCCATGGGGCGCGGCTGAAATAGCCGGGCGGGTCGACCCACATGGTTTCCAGGGTTCGCAGCGAACGCCTCGTCTGCGCCTCTGCCCACGGCTCGTCGGGAAAGAAATGGGCGAGCCACAGCATCATGCCCAGGCCGAGGTCCTGCTCGATGTCGAGGGTGCGCCAATCCCGCTCCATCAGGTCGCGCATTTGCGCGATCTCGACCGCCAGCGCGTCCTCACCGAGCATCCGGTAAGAGACGTAGCCGTCATAGGCATCCATGCTGCCGAGACCGTAGCCAGGATATGGGCTGCTCAGATCCTCCTGCATCTTCCAGATCACGCCGCGTCCGGGGATCACAAAGGCCGGGTGAATGTCACGCGCCAGCGCAATGCCCCGCTTGCGGTATTCCGGCTTCAGATCGCCGAGACGCGCCAAGGCGAACAGCCACATCGCCAGATAATGGAAATACTGGCCATCGCGATCCGCCGCCTCGCCGATCCTCAATCCGCGCCTGCGGCCGAGCACACGCTCGACATCGGCCACCAGCCGGTCGGCCGCGCCCAGCCAGCGCTCTTCGCCAGTTTCTGTGTAAAGCGAGACATAGAGCACGACGCCGAATGCATCGGTCCAAAGATACCGCAAGCCGTTGGGCCAGATGCCTTCGGCGCGCAGCCAATCGAGTTTTCGCAGGACATAGTCGACGTCATGCAACATTGAGCCAAAGTCCTAAAACTGGCGGAACTGGCCGGTATTCGGCACCGCGCGACTGCGAGCATGCCGAATTTCGAGTTCTCCTCGGTCCGTTGATCTGGCCAGATATCGCGAAACGATCTGATCGGCGGCGGGTTCCTTGGCCGCTTTGCCCGGCGCGACCGGATATCCTCGTCCTGATCACGAGTTCCGGGTCCAGACACTCATAGCGGGATGTGCGAGGTTGCCATGCGTTTCGGGCGTTTCGATCGGGGAGGCAAAGTTGCGACGCCGCAAATCCGAATTGAGGCTGGCGAGGCCGCAGCCGAGCGCGGTTCTCAGCGCTTACGCCGCTCAACCCCGAACGACTTCAGCTAAGCAAAGCCTAGTGCTAACTACCTGTTATGCAATGAGAAATTGGCGCACCCGACAAGATTCGAACTTGTGACCTCTGCCTTCGGAGGGCAGCGCTCTATCCAGCTGAGCTACGGGTGCTTCCCGGGAAAACGAACCGGCCGGTGAGCCGGCCAGCCACGGCTTCATAGCGGAAGCCGGCCGTGGCTTCAACGGCCAATTGGCGATTGTGCGGCGGCCTGAGACGGGTTGAATTGTCTCACCGATAGCTATCGGACATGGCGCTCCTTCGACGTCGCGGCTTCGCCGAGCCCACCGTTTCGGAGCAAGCCGCGGGTCTCGCCGCCCTTCGGACCTCCGTTTTTTGGGCGCGAGGAACCCAAGCTCTTGGGTCTCACCCCTCCGCCTCCACCTTCGCCACCCTCCTTCTCACCGCCCTTGTCGCCCGCTTCTGCTTCTTAGCCCCCGCCAACTCGTGCATCGCATCCAGCTGCATCTGCTGCATTTCGGCCAGCCGTTGCCATTGGCGCGAGATCAAATAGTCGAGCTTTTCGTGCAGATGGCGCACTTCGAGCTCGGCCTTCAGGTTCACCCGGTAGTCGTTGAAGGAGCGCAGCCGGTCTTTGGCTTCCTGCCGCTTCTGGCTCATCATGATCACCGGCGCCTGGATGGCGGCGATGCAGGAGAGCAGAAGGTTGAGCAGGATGAACGGGTAGGGATCGAAGGCGTGCGCCAGGCCGGCGATCAGGTTGATGCCGATCCAGACCAGAAGCACGGTAGCAAACGAAATCAGGAACCACCAGCTGCCGCCGAACTCGGCCATCGTGTCGGAGACGCGGTCGGCGAACGAGCGGTGCTCCTCGAACTCCTCTTCCGAGTTTTCCGAAATCGTGTCTTGTCTCGCGATCGATTCCACCACCTGGCGGTCGAGCTCGGAGAACTCGCCGTGCTCCTGCTGCAGCAACTCCTCCATGTAGCGCATGCGGTAGCGGCCGAGCTCCTCGCGGCTGATGCGGGCGCCGCGCGGCAGGTCGGGATGGTCGGAGCGGATGCGGTCGGCAAGGCTGGGCCTGAGGTCGTCGATCCGCACCAGGTCGCGCTTGCGGAATTTCCGGCCGCTGATCGCCGAGGGTTTTTTCTTCGGCTTGATCCGGCCGGGCACATGCGGTTCGGAATCCGGCACTTCCGGCGCTTCGAGGATCTCGTCGGCTCCGTGCTGGGCATCCTCCAACACGGTTTCCGCCTCGAGATATTCGCCGGCGACGTCGTTCTCGTTGTCCGCCTGCTTCTGCGCGGCTGCCTTCGGGTCGCTGGCCATGGTCGGTGCTCCTGTTCGAGGCTTTGCGATACGATACGCCAAGCCGGCGGCATATCCATGGTCAGTATGAAAAGCGTGTGACGGAACAAGTTCTTGTGATGGGGGGCAGGGTGCGTTCTTCGCCGACCTTCGCGCCGCGATCGCACAGGTCGGCGCAGCCCCCTCTCCGTCTCGGCGCTTCGCGCCGATCCACCTCTCCCCCGCTTTGCGGGGGCGAGGAAACGCCAATCGCCATTGCCGCGCCGTTCGCAATCCTGGGTTCCTCGCCCCCGCCGGAGGCGGGGGAGAGGTGGCTCGGCGAAGCCGAGACGGAGAGGGGGAGCGCCGTCGGCAATTTCTCACCACCCTGGAGCAATCGTCTCCGCCCCCTGGCCTTGATCCGGATCAACCTGGCCCCTGTGGCGGGCCTGATAGGCTGACTATATCGAGATCAGGCCTGACCGTTCAGGCTCCCGCCACCTGGGCCGCGCGCAGCGCCCCGCAAATGAGGGATCGCCACCATGTACAAGACAATCCTGATTGCCACCGACGGTTCGGAACTCGCCCAAAAGGGCGTCGCCCACGGGCTTGAGCTGGCCAAGGGGCTCGGCGCCACTGTCGTCTTCGTCACCGTCTCCGAGCCGTTCCCGACGCTGGCCTGGGGCGGTGCCATGGCCGGCTATGTCGCCGCCGACGAGCTCTCCAATTACGAGGAAAGCGCGCGCAAATATGCAAGCGAGGTGCTCGACAAATGCAAGGCCGAAGCCGAGGCCAAGGGTGTGGCCTCCAAGGGCGTCCACGTCGAGAACAAGGCGCCGGCCGAGGCGATCCTTGAAGTTGCGGGCGCCGAGGGCAGCGACCTCATCGTCATGGCCTCGCACGGCCGCCGCGGCCTCGGCCGCCTGATGCTTGGCAGCCAGACGGCGGAGGTGGTGTCGCTGACGCGGATCCCGGTGCTGGTGGTCCGGTAGGCTCCGCCGATATTCAGGTGATGCCGGCCTGCGAACGACGATTTCCTGCGCTTCCGGTGCTCACGTGCTTAAAGTACGCTCCGCTCGGTTCTCGGAAACCATCATTCTCGGCGCGGCCTGGCCTGAATCTCGACAGACCCGGGCCGTCGGGCGCCGTTTCTATCGGTTCGTCATTCTAGGGTCTGCGCGCGTCGCTTCGCTCCTTGCTCCGCCCTGGAATGACGAGCCGACAAGGGCGCCGCGCTACTGCGCCGGCAGCAGCAGCGGCGAAGTGGGCGACGCCAGATCCGGCGACGGCAGGTCGGACGCCGGCTGGCCAGCCTGCATCGACGCAGGGGGCGCGGAACCCGGTGCCGGCAGCCCTGGCAATGCCGAGCCGGGCGGCTGCAGGCCAGGCGGCGGCGAGGCCGGCTGTTGCCCGGAATACATCAGCCTGGGCTGGCCGGCATCGGCTGTCGTCGGCCCCAGGCTTCGCTGGATCAGCGCCTCGACATGGTTGTTGCGCTGGCGCGCGCTGTCGGCGCCCATCACCACCACGATCAGATGCCTGCCGTCGGCATTGTAGGAGGTGACGATGTTGTAGCCGGAGGCACGAATGTATCCGGTCTTGATGCCGTCGACGCCGCGCACGCGGCCCAGCATGTCGTTGTGGCCGCGCACCAGCCGGCCGCGGAACATGAAGTCGCTTTCGGAGAAATAGTGGAAATGCTGCGGAAAGCGCTTTTCCAGCGCCATGCCCAGCACCGCCATGTCGCGCGCCGTGGTCACCTGGCCGTCATCGGGCAGGCCGCATGCATTGCGGAAATTGGTGCCGGTCATGCCGAGCGAGCGGGCCCTGGCGGTCATCATGGCGGCGAACTGGTCCTCCGAGTCGCCGCCAAGATATTCGCCCACCGCCACCGCCACGTCGTTTGCCGACTTCACCACCATGGCACGGATGGCGGAATCGACGTCGATCGTCTCGCCGCGCCGGAAGCGCAGTTTCGTCGGCGGCTGCGTGGCGGCGTGGTCGGAAACCGGGATCTGCGTCTGCTTGGTGACGCGGCCGGACTCCAGCGCCTCGAACAGCATATAGAGCGTCATCATCTTGGTCAGCGAGGCAGGATATCGCTGCGCCGTGGAATTGACCTCGAACAAGGTCTTGCCGGTCGAGGCGTCTACCACGATCGCCGCATATTTCTGCGGCTTCGCCGGCACGGCAAGCACGCTTTCAGGCGGCGCGGCCGTGGTGCAGCCGGCGACCAGCAGGAGCAGGGCCATCGCAGCGATGAGTTTTTGGAGGATGAGGAAGGGACGGGGCAAGACGGTTCTAAAGCTGTTGCTGAGATGCGGCGAAGCTAACGTAACGCATGTGCCGCGTCCAACTGGTTAACGGCGGCAATAAGGCATTTGCCCAGGTTTTGGAGGTTCGAGCCCTCGCCGAAGCTGCCAATCTCCCCCTTGCGGGGGAGATCGGATGCTGCTTGGCTTTCGCCAATCGCCGGCCAGCTGCTTACCCCCGTTTTGCCTTCCGCCCCACCTTTCCGTTAATATGCGCGCGGCTTGGTTTTTGGGGGGATCGGCAATGTCGGAAATCGCCACGGGCACCACCTCGCTTCTGCGGGCATCGCTTAGCCGCACCGGCAAATGGGCGGCGAGTTTCGCCTTTGTCAGCGGCGCGGTCGGCGATGTGCTCAACCCGCTCGGACCCTTTGCCGCCTATATCGCGCTCGGCGCCGCGGTCGCGGCGTTGATCATCGCCATCGCCATGGTGCTGCGCCTGGTGCTGGCGGCAAAAGCCATGCCGGCGCTGATCTTCGCCACAAGCGCGGCGGCAATCGCCGGCGGCGTCTACGGCATCCAGCAGCAAACGAATTCGCAGAATGGCGTGATCGCCGGCCTCGTGCCGGCGGTGGCCGAGCTGCAGCAGTCGCTGGGCATCGTCTCGCAGAAAGTGGCGAAGATCGAAAAGACCGTCACAGAGACGCAGAAGACCGTCGAAGCGGTCAAGAAGTCCACCGACACGGTAGCGAAGACGACCGAAGAGATCGCGCTGACGCAGACCAGGCAGACCCAACAGGGCACCGAGACGCAGAAGACCGTGGAGGCGGTCAAGCAGACCACCGACAGCTTGGCCGCGGGCCAAGAACAGCAGCAGGCGCAGGCCGAAAAGCTGCAGGCGACCACCGAGCAGATCGCCGCTTCTATCGACACCATCGCCAAGGGCTTTGCGCAGCTTGCGGCGCAAGGCGGAACGATCGCCGATCCGAAGCGCCCGGACGAGTTCTATCACAATGCCCGCGTCTACGAGCTGGCCGGCGACATGCTCAACGCCCGCCGTTCCTATCTTGCCTTTGCCGGCTTCGATGTCGATGCGATCGACCCCTATACGCGCTTTGCCACGCTGCTCAGGGTCCAGGACGGCAAGGCGAGCGCCCGCGAAGTGTTCGGCCAGCTCGCCGAAAAGGCCAAGGCGCCCTCGCTCAAGCTCGTCCATCTGTTGCAGTTCGACGACGCGCAGCGGCTCGACAAGCTAAACGCCTTCATCGCGGCCAACCCGGATTACGCGCCGGCTTATTTCCTCCTGGCGCAGGAGTTTTCGGAAGACCGCCTGGGCAGCCAGACGCTGGCCGACAAGCGCAGCGAGGCGACCGCGCTGACCAAATTCGTCTCGTACGAAAAAGACGGCGGCCTGCTCAAATATTTCGTCGATCAGACCCAACTGGCCGACTGGCTCGACCGCAGCCGCGCCCGGCTGACGGCATTGGGCGACGTGCTCGACCCGTCGCGCTTCGTGCCGACGCTGACGCCGACGCGCTCCAACGCCGGCTGGTCGATGACGATCTCGCTGCCCGAGCCGGCGACGGCGATTTCCTGGCGGCTCGGCGCCAATGGCCCGTTCACCGAGACCGGCATGCTGGCGATGAACGACCAGCGCACCGGCAAGCCGATGCCCAATCCGAGCTTCGAATTGCCGGACAGCACCGCGGCGACCAATATCGGCATCAAATATCTCGACATCCGCGGTCGTGAGACCGGCCCGTTCGACATCCGCTTCGATCCAGATTCAGCGCTCCAGCAGGGCAACAAGCAGATCCTCGACCAGTTCTGGACGTCGTGGATCGCCTTCGATGCAGGCGGCAATCGCGGCCTGGTCTATTTCACCCAGATGCTCTCCTTCCGCTGCGCCATCAGGCAAGTGCATTACAGCCTGAACGGAACCGCGCTCGACAAGGAGATCAAGATGCCGCCCTGCGACGCCAAGGACCCTTATGCAATTCCTTCCGACTACCAACCCTATTTCAAGGTCAAGGACGACGTGAAATCGATGGCGGTGCAGGTGACCTATACCGATGGCACCAAGTCGCCGGTCAGGGAGTATAAAAGGCAGTAGGGTCGTTTTCAGCGTGGCGCTGTTCCCCTCTCTTGCGATTTTTTATCGCGCGTGAAGCGGCGACCTATCCTTCGTCATTCTAGGGTATGCGCGCGTCGCTTCGCTCCTTGCTCCGCCCTAGAATGACGAAGGATAGGTTGGCGGGGGCGAAAACGCCTGATGCAAATTGCCAGCCATCACGCTTGCGTATCCGGTGCCGGACAGGCTTTGCTGCCGCGAGAAGAGATTCGGGAAGCATTCATGGACACGCTCACCATCGGCGCAAAGGGCATCTCGGTTTCGCTCGATCTTGCCGTCGGTCACATCAGTGCCATGGAGGTCGAGGCCGAAGGCCGCATCCTGAAGCCCCTGCACCGCGCGCCCTGGGTCGGCTCGCCGCGCGAGAGCCTGCCGGAAACCCTGCCCGAAGGCACGGTGCGGCTCTCAGGCGATTTTCTCTGCGCGCCTTTCTCCACCAGTGACGTCGAGACCGCGCCCCTGCATGGCTGGCCGGCCAACAGTGAGTGGGACGTCGTCGACAACGGCGCGGTTCCCGGCGGCTGGCGCGCCGTCGTCCGGCTGCGCCGCAAGGTCATGGGCGCCACTGTCGACAAGGTCTTCACACTGCGCGACAGCCATCCCTTCCTCTACCAGGAGCACATCTTTTCCGGCGGCTCAGGCGCTATCTCCGTCGCCCATCATCCGATGACGGCGATGACGGGCGGCGGCCGGCTCGCCTTCTCTGCGAAGCGCATGGCCGTCACGCCGCCGATGCCGCCGGAGCCCGATCCGGCGCGCGGCCGCTTCATGCTGGCCTATCCGGCTCGCGCCGCCGACCTCACAAAATTCCCGCTCGCCGCCGGCGGCACAACCGACCTCACCGGCTACCGCATGGAAGACAGGCGCGAGGATTTCATCACCCTGGTCGAGGCGGACCACGGCGGTCCGGGCTGGACGGCGATTGCCCGCCGCGCCGAGCAGGATCTGGTTCTGGTGCTGAAGAACCCGGCCGAGCTGCCGGTCACCATGCTGTGGTTCTCGAATGGTGGCCGCGACTACGCGCCCTGGAGCGGCCGCCATCTCGGCGTGCTCGGCATCGAGGACGGCCGCACGGCCGTCGGCCACGCCGCTTCGCTCGGCGACAACTGGTTGAAGCATGAAGGCGTGGCCACAGTCTTTGCACTCGCCGAGGGGCGGTCGGTGTCGTTTCGCCATGTCATCGGTGGGGTTCCGTCCGCGGATGTGGAGCCGCCGAGCGGTTTGGAATCGGCGCCCGACCGCCTGCGTGTCCTTGCTGCCGGCGGGGCAGCGCGGGAGGTGCCGTTCGACGGCGGGTTCCTGCGCATCGGCCGCTCGGTTCCTGATTGAGACGTCGGCCAGCGCCTGAGAGTTCGTCATTCCAGGGGACGAGGATGGACGCCTCGGCTAACCTCGAAGGTGCGCAGGCCGCCTAACTTCGGAACGAGGTTTGAATTTTCCGCCGACACCCGCCAAGATGTCGGCTGAACCGCAGCCGGAAAGCCGCCGATGTCCGAGATCGCCCATATCACAGCCGCCATCTTCAAGCGCGCCGGCGGAGCCAGGCGCTTCGTTGTCGCCATCGCCGGTCCGCCCGGCTCCGGCAAGTCGACGCTGTCAGCTGCATTGCATGAACTGCTGCCGGAAGGCACATCCGAGGTCGTACCGATGGACGGCTTTCATTATGACGACATCATTCTCAACCGCCGCGGCCTGCGCCCCCGCAAGGGCGCGCCGGAAACGTTCGATTTCGCCGGTTTCGAGACGCTCTTGAAGCGCATCCGCTCCGGCGAACCCGATATCGCGATTCCCGTGTTCGACCGCAGCATGGAACTGTCGCGCGCGGCGGCCGAAATCGTCGGCACCGACACCAAGTTCATCCTGGTCGAGGGCAACTATCTGCTGCTCGACGAGGAGCCGTGGTCGCGGCTGGCGCCTTTGTTCGATTTCACCATCTTCGTCGACGTGCCGCGGGCCGAGCTCGAAAGCCGCCTGATGGAGCGCTGGCGCGAACATGGCAAGTCCGACGAGGACGCCCGCGCCTGGATCGCCTCCAACGACATGCCCAACATCGAGCGGGTGCTGGCGCGGCGCCGGCCTGCCGACATGGTCGTTGGTTCCTTGGTTATTGGTTAACCTGCTCAATTTTCAATAGTTTTGGGCGGGAACCTTAAGGTTTTCGCGCCGTTATGACCCTATCCCGAATTGTCCGGCGCCGGAGCAATTCCAGGAAGGCGGTGGACGCTTTCCCTCCGAAACTGCGACCGAGAATGCAGGAGCCGTCAGATGGCAACGAACAGCAGAAAAACCGCGCCCAAAAAGGCCAGGGCCAGCCAATCCAGGACGACGCAAGCCCAAGCCGGCGCCGCGGCGGCCGAACGATCGAAGGACGCCAAGCCGACCTTCGGTAAGGCAGCGCCGAAGAAAGTGACGCCCGGCGCGGCCCACAAGGTCGCGGCCAAGGCGCAGAAGCCCCATAAACCAGCCGCAAGCAGGCCGGGTCCGATCCGCACGGTTGCAAGCGTTGCGACCGGCGCGGTGGTGGCGACTGCAAGATTGGCCGCGTCCATGCTTGGCAGGGGAACCAGCGCTAAGTCGAAATAAGAGCCTAGCCCTTCGCCGGGATGGTCAGGCCCCTCTTCACCGCAGGCCGTGCCAGGCCGCGCTCCAGCCATTCGGCAACGGTCGGGAAATCGTCGAAACCGACCAGGTCGCGCGCCTCGTAGAACCCGATCAGGTTGCGCACCCAGCCCAGCATCGACACATCGGCGATGGTATAGTCGTCGTCCATGATCCACTTGCGACCCTTCAGGCGCGTTTCCATGACGCCGATCAGCCGCCGCGACTCGTCGCGGTAACGCTCCAGCGGCCGCTTATCGGCAATCTCGCGCCCAGCGAATTTGTGGAAGAAGCCGACCTGCCCGAAGATCGGGCCGATCGCCGCCATCTGGAAGAACACCCACTGGATCGCCTCGTAGCGGCGCGCCGGATCGGCGGGAATGAGCTTGCCGGTCTTGTCGGCCAGATAGAGCAGGATGGCGCCGGATTCGAACAGGCCGATCGGCTTGCCGCCCGGACCGTCCGGATCGATGATCGCCGGTATCTTGCCGTTCGGATTGAGCGACAGGAATTCCGGCGTCCAGCTCTCATTCTTGCCGATATCGACATAATGCGACTCATAAGGCAGGCCGATCTCCTCCAGCGCGATCGACGCCTTCACGCCATTGGGCGTCGTGGCGGAATAAAGCTGCAGGCGCTCGGGGTGCTTGGCCGGCCAGCGCTTGGCGATCGGAAAGGCGGACAGGTCGGTCATCGCAAACTCCGGATGCGGATCGGCGGCGGGCGGCGCTCATGGCGGGTCAGGGAGAATTAGGACCCCGGCCGGCCGGGATCAATACGCCGCCAGCCGGCTCGCCGTGCACACACAGTCAACCGGTAGGCTTCGGCCGGTCAAACCGCCCTGAAGGCCAGCACTGCATTGGTTCCGCCGAAGGCGAAACTGTTGCTGAGCGCCGCGCGCACCCCGCGCTCGCGCGCCGTGTTCGGCGTCACGTCGAGATCGCATTCCGGATCCGGCTCGCGGTAATTCGCGGTCGGCGGCACGATGCCGTCGCGGATCGCCATAACGCAGGCGAGCATCTCCAGCCCGCCGGAAGCGCCGAGGCAATGCGCATGCATCGACTTGGTCGAGGACACCGAAAGCGAACGGGCATGCTCGCCGAAGACGCGCTTGATTGCCGCGGTCTCGATCTGATCATTAGCCTTGGTGCCGGTGCCGTGCGCGTTGAGGTAGTCGACATCTTCCGGATTGAGCCCGGCATCCGCGAGGCAAAAACGCATTGCCGCTTCCGGTCCCTCGATGGTCGGCGCGACGATGTCGGAGGCATCGGCCGAAAGCCCGACGCCGGCGATCTCGGCCAAGATGGTGGCGCCGCGCGCCATCGCGTGATCGTAGCTTTCGAGCACCGCCATGCCGGCACCTTCGCCGAGCACCAGGCCGGCGCGATCGGCCGAGAACGGCCGGCACGTATCGGGCGAAAGCACCCTGAGCGCCTCCCAGCCCTTGAGCACGCCCCACACCAGCGGCGCTTCGGTGCCGCCGGCGACCATCACGTCGGCGCGGCCGAGCCTGATCTGGTCGACCGCCGAGGAAATCGCATGGTTGGCCGACGAGCAGGCCGAGGTGGCGCCGAAAACAGGGCCGCGCAACCCGAGATTCATGCTGACCTGGCCGGCGGCCGCGCCCGGCATCACTTTCGGCACGGTGAAGATGGCGGCGCGGTTGCGCCCTTCGAGCAGGATGGCGCGGTAGTTCTCCTCGATCGTCTCGAAGCCCGCGACGCCGATGCCGACGATTGCGCCCATCCGGTAAGTGTTGTCGGCATGCGCGGTCAAGCCCGATTGCTGCATGGCTTCCCGCGCCGCGATCACGGCCAGCAGGCTGAAGCGGTCCATCGACACGACCTGCTTGCGGTCGATGCCATGGTCCGGCAATTGCTTGATTTCGCAGCCGGTCTTGACCTTGAGGTCATGCAGCGACGGATTGTCGATAGGGCCGATGGCCGAGCGGCCGGCGCGCATGGCGTCCCATATCGCCGCCGCATCGTTGCCGAGCCCGCAAATCCCGCCAATACCGGTGATGACGACGCGTTTTTGCATGCAGTCAGGCTTTTTTCGCGATCAGTTCGCGAACCGCCTCGACCATGTCGCCGACGTTCTTGAGGTTGCTCCAGGCATCAACCGTGTTCATCTCGATCTCGATGCCGTACTTTTCCTCGAGATCGAAGATGATCTCGGTCAGCTCCAGCGAATGGATGCCGAGCGTGCCGAGATCGGTGCTGGCGGTGATTTCCTCGCCGCCGGTATCGGCATGCGCCTTGATCTTTTCGATGATCTCGGTCGTCAGCTGGTCAGCCATTCGGTTCCTTCCCTGTCGTTGCCCGACGCCAACTGATCAGCGCCTCTTTTTTTGATCCCCGGACCCAACAAACGCCGTTGCCTTACCTCGCCAGGCACCGCGCGACCGCTCCAAGGTGGCTTCCCTCTATAGAAACCGAAACGATGTCAAGCAACAAGCGATATCGACAAAGCCGCCGGAGTGCTTAACCTGGGATCATGGACATGATCGGCAACACTTTGACATCCCAGCCTGCCTCGCCTTTGGCCGCCCCTCCCTTGCCTGCCGCGCAACGCGTTGCCGGCCTAGGCAGGCTTTTCTGCGGCAAGAGCGGGGGCCGGACGCGCCTGCGGCGGCTCTATCAGGACGGATCGGCCAAGATCCGCCTGCCGGCGGTGCAAGGCGATCCGCTCGAGGCGGTGCTGATCAACACCGCCGGCGGACTGACCGGCGGCGATCGCCTCGGCTGGACGGTCGAGGTCGGCGCCGACGCCTCCGCCGCCGTCACCACCCAGGCCTGCGAGAAGATTTATCGTGCCGCCGCCGACAGGGCCGAGACAAGCGTCAACCTGCGGGTCGGTCCGGGCGGCCGCATCGCCTGGCTGCCGCAGGAAACCATCGTTTTCGACCGCGCCGCCTTCGCCCGCACGCTGGATGTCGAGCTTGGCGACGATGCCGAGGCACTGGTGCTGGAGGCCGCGCTGTTCGGCCGGCTGGCGATGTGCGAGCGGACAACCAACGGCAGTTTCCATGACCGCTGGCGGGTCCGCCAGGGCGGCGCGCTGATCCATGCGGAGGATTTTCGGCTCGGCCCGGACATCGCCGCAACGCTCCAGCGGCCGGCGGCGACCGGCGGCGCGCTTGCCGTCGCCACATTGCTGCTGGTGTCGCCGCAGGCCGAAAGTCTGCTGGAGCCCGCCCGCGCCATCATCGGCGACCCCGCCATCGGTGGTTGGGGCGGCGCCAGTTTCTGGCGCGTCGGCCGATCTGGCAAGCTTCTTGCGAGGCTCTGTGCCGGCGACGGCTACCAGCTCCGCAAGCGGCTGGTTCCGCTCGTCGAACTGCTCAATGGGCGGGCGGGCCTGCCTAAATTGTGGTCACTCTGATTTCGATTGCCGGGAAGTTGCATGAACCTGACGCCGCGTGAAAAAGACAAGCTGCTCATCGCCATGGCGGCGATGGTGGCGCGCAAGCGGCTGGAGCGCGGCGTCAAGCTCAACCATCCCGAAGCCATCGCCTTGATCACCGACTTCGTCGTCGAAGGCGCGCGCGACGGCCGCCCGGTCGCGGAATTGATGGAGGCGGGTGCGCATGTCGTCACCCGCGCCCAGGTCATGGACGGCATCGCCGAGATGATCCACGACGTCCAGGTCGAGGCGACATTTCCCGACGGCACCAAGCTGGTGACCGTGCATGAACCGATCCGGTGAGGAGGAAGACAGATGCTGGAGCTCAGGCCGAATTGCGAATGCTGCGACAAGGATCTGCCGCCGGAAGCGACCGATGCGCTGATCTGCACCTTCGAGTGCACCTTCTGCGCCGACTGCGTGGACAATGTGCTGGGTGGCGTCTGCCCCAATTGCGGCGGCAATTTCGCGCCGCGGCCGATCCGGCCGGCGGCCAAGCTGACGAAATATCCGCCGTCGACCAGGCGCGTGCTCAAGGCCGAAGGCTGCGGCCCGCGCAAGGCCGCTTGACCGGCTCAATTGGAAGGGCAGAAAGATGATCCCCGCTTCGACGAAACGTACCACGCTTGCCGCGATCCTTTTCCTGGCGGCCGCCATGCCGGCCTATGCCCATGTCGGCATCGCCACGACCTCGTCCTTCGCCGCCGGTTTCGCGCACCCGCTGTCCGGTCTCGACCACATGACGGTCATGATCGCCGTCGGCCTGTGGGCGGCGCTGAAGGGCGGCAAGGCTATCTGGGCCTGGCCGCTGGCCTTTGTCGGCGTGATGCTGGCCGGCGGCGCGCTCGGCATGCTGCATGTGCCGATGCCTTTCGTCGAGCCCGGCATCCTCGCTTCCGTGGTGACGCTTGGCCTGCTGGTGGCGCTGGCGATCGACCTGCCGGTCTCGACCGGGATCGCGGTCATCGGTCTGTTCGCGCTGTTCCATGGTCACGCCCACGGCACGGAAGTGCCCGAAAACGCCGGCGGGCTGGAATACATTGCGGGCTTCGCCGCCGCGACGGCCCTTCTCCATGCCGTGGGCATCGCGGCGGCCCTCAGCCTCGGCATGCGCTTCCGCAGCCTGGCGCGCGCTGCAGGTGCGGCTTGCGCGGCGGCCGGCGTCGGCCTCGCCTTCGGCGTGTTGTGAGGGCGCGATGATCCCCGGCGAAATCATCGCGGCCAAGGGCGAGATCGCGCTCAACGAGGGCCTGCCGACCGTCACGCTCAAGGTCGCCAACAGCGGCGACCGGCCGATCCAGGTCGGCAGCCACTATCATTTCTACGAAACCAATGAGGGCCTGAAATTCGACCGCGAGAGGGCGCGCGGCATGCGGCTCGACATCGCCGCCGGCACCGCGATGCGCTTCGAGCCCGGGCAGGAGCGCGACGTCACGCTGGTGCCGCTGGGCGGCAAGCGCGAGGTCTATGGCTTCCAGCAAAAGGTGATGGGCAAGCTGTGACGTCCGCCGGCGCGCTCACATCACTTCGGAGGCTTGGCGGCGGCATAGATGACGACCTTCCCCGGATTGTCGAATTCTACGGCGAGCACGTCCTCGGCCTGCACGCGTCGCGAATCGATCGCGTTGAAGAGCAGGGCGTTCGCCTCGATCTCCTGGCGCAATTCGGCGACATCCTCCTGATGCTGCTTCACCTTGTTCTCTATCGCCGGCGGCGGCCCGCCCTCGCTGCGCGCCGCGTCGGTCAGGAACACGATGTCGACCGTATCGAGCTTGGTTGTCTTTCGCACCGTGCCGATGTTGTCGCGGGTGCGGTCGATGGCAGTGATGACCTTTCCGGCCTCCGTCGAGGAAAGCGCCTCTTCCTGCCGGACATCGGAATCGACGATTGCCGCGGCAGGCCTGTCGTTGTCCAGCGGCTGCGCCGCGGGCGCTGCATGCGGCGCGGCCACGAAAAGCGTGGCGGCAACCGCGGAACTCCATCTTTTAAAACGCGGGGCTTTCGCCATCGCTCGCTCCTGACTGAACTCGTGGCGGGGCGACAACAGCGAAACGGTCCTGCTTGGCCGGAGGTTCCCTTCAAAAGCCGGCAGGCGGGCCGCAAGGCGGCCCGCCAAGGCACGCAATCAGCTCGCTTTCTTGGTGATCAGCGTCAGCGCGCCATTGGGCTGCATGCTTGCAGCGATCACTTGCGCGGAGCTCATGCCCTTGGCTTCGAGCGCGGATTTGACCTTGGGCGTGGCGTCGATCGACTTGCGCAATGTCTGCAGGCCGGCATCGCCGCGCTGCGCGACGATCTGGTTGACCTGCGTCTGCGTGTCCTTGGGCAGTTCGGTGATATCGACGACGTTGACGCTCTGGATAGCGGGCGCCGCGGGCTGGGCTTTCGGCGCGGCGGGCGCGGTCGGCGCGGGACTGGGCTGCGGCGTCGGCTGCTGCTGGGCATTGGCAGTGCCCGCCATCAACGTGGTGGCGGTTGCGGCGAGAAGAATCGCTTTGAGCATGGATATTCCTTCCATCGGTTTGGCAAACGGTCCTTTTGGGCTGACCGGGGCACCTCAACCGCCAAATGGGAGCGCAAGGTGTCGCCGAGCGGGTCATTGCGTGACCATTGGGTGGCGACAATGTGCACCTCGCGTTCATTCAACCTGAATTTCGGGAGCAATCGCTGATGGCCAGGATAAGCCGTGCCGCCTATGCGCAGATGTATGGACCAACGGTCGGCGACAAGGTGCGGCTTGCCGACACCGAGCTCTTCATCGAGGTGGAGAAGGATCTCACCGTATACGGCGAGGAAGTAAAATTCGGCGGCGGCAAGGTCATCCGCGACGGCATGGGCCAAAGCCAGGTGACGCGGGCCGGCGGTGCGGTCGATACCGTCATCACCAATGCGCTGGTCGTCGATGCGCTCACCGGCATCGTCAAGGCCGATATCGGCCTGAAGGATGGCCGCATCGCCGCGATCGGCAAGGCCGGCAATCCGGACACGCAGGCCGGCGTCACCATCATCATCGGCCCCGGCACCGAGATCATCGCCGGCGAGGGCAAGATCCTCACGGCCGGCGGCTTCGACGCGCATATCCATTTCATCTGCCCGCAGCAGATCGAGGAAGCGCTGATGAGCGGCGTCACCACCATGCTTGGCGGCGGTACCGGCCCGGCGCATGGCACTTTGGCCACCACCTGCACGCCGGGACCCTGGCACATGGCGCGCATGATCCAGTCCTTCGATGCCTTTCCGATGAATATCGGCCTGTCGGGCAAGGGCAATGCGTCAAAGCCGGCGGCGCTGGAAGAGATGGTGCTGGCCGGTGCCTGCTCGCTGAAGCTGCATGAGGACTGGGGCACGACCCCGGCCGCCATCGATTGCTGCCTGTCGGTTGCCGAGGATTACGACGTGCAGGTGATGATCCACACCGACACGCTGAATGAATCGGGCTTCGTCGAGAACACGGTGGCGGCTATTCAAGGCCGCACCATCCATGCCTTCCATACCGAGGGCGCCGGCGGCGGCCATGCGCCCGACATCATCAAGGTCTGCGGCCTGCCCAACGTCATCCCCTCCTCGACCAATCCGACCAGGCCCTACACGGTCAACACCTTGGCCGAGCATCTCGACATGCTGATGGTGTGCCATCATCTGTCGCCCTCGATCCCCGAGGACATCGCCTTCGCCGAGAGCCGCATCCGCAAGGAGACGATCGCCGCCGAGGACATCCTGCACGACATCGGCGCCTTCTCGATCATCTCTTCCGACAGCCAGGCCATGGGCCGGGTCGGCGAGGTGGCGATCCGCTGCTGGCAGACCGCCGACAAGATGAAGCGCCAGCGCGGCGCGCTGCCTGACGAGACCGGCGACAACGACAATTTCCGCGTCCGCCGCTACATCGCCAAATACACCATCAATCCGGCCATCGCGCACGGCCTGTCGAAGGAGATCGGCTCGATCACCGTCGGCAAGCGGGCGGATCTCGTGCTGTGGAACCCGGCCTTCTTCGGCGTCAAGCCGGAGATGGTGCTGGTCGGCGGTTCGATCGCCGCTGCCCCGATGGGCGACCCCAACGCCTCGATCCCGACGCCGCAGCCGATGCACTACCGGCCGATGTTCGGCGCCTACGGCAAGGCCCTGACCAACTCCTCGGTGACCTTCGTCTCGAAGGCGGCGCTCGAGGCCGGCCTGCAGGGCAGGTTGGGTGTCGACAAGGCGATGATCGCGGTCGAGAACACCCGCGGCGGCATCGGCAAGCATTCCATGGTGCTCAACGACGCGACGCCGCATGTCGAGGTCGATCCCGAAACATACGAAGTGCGCGCCGACGGCGAGCTCTTGACCTGCGAGCCCGCGACCGTGCTGCCGATGGCGCAACGGTATTTCCTGTTTTGACAGTCGGCTGATCGGGGAGTGGGCAAATATCGTTGCGGCTCGCGCGCGCAGACCGCAATATGCGGCAAAGCAGCAGCCGCATTGTGATTACGCATGCCCACCGAAATAGCCTCCCCGCATGACATCTTTCCGCATATCCGCATCGTCATGGGCATGGTGATCGGCCTCGGCGTCACGCGTCTGCTTTCGGGAACTGCCCGCATCGTCCAGCATCCAGGCCAGTACCGGCTCTATGCGGTGCATCTCGCCTGGGTCGCTTCGGTGCTGTTGATGCTGGTGCATTTCTGGTGGTGGGAATTCGGCCTCTACGCCATCGAGAACTGGACCTTCGGCAAATATCTTTTCATCATCTTTTACGCCATCACGCTGTTCCTGCTTTGCGCGCTGCTGTTTCCGGATTCGATGCTCGACTACACCAGCTACGAGGATTATTTTTACTCGCGCCGCGCCTGGTTCTTCGGGCTGCTGGCGGCTACCTATCTGCTCGACGTGATCGACACGCTGCTCAAGGGCCCGGAGCATTTCGCCCGCTTCGGCAATGAGTATCTGTTCCGCACACCGGTCTTCGTCGCGCTCTGCCTGGTGGCGATCCTGGTACGCGACCGCCGTTTCCACGTCGCTTTCGTCGCAGCCGCGCTGATCTATCAGATATCATTCATCCTGCGGCTCTTCGACACCATCGTCTGAGCGCCATTGGGCTGATGCATGCGTTGATCTAGGATCGGAGAAATGCAGGACTCAACCATGTACAAGGCCGTCGGATCGCGCGGATCCCGGGTCAGCCGGGTGCTCTGGATGCTCGAGGAGCTCGGGCAGCCCTACGAATTCGTCGAGGTGAAGCTGCGCTCGCCGGAGGCCTATGCGCTCAACCCTTCCGGCAAGGTGCCGATCCTGATCGACGGCGAGCTCAAGGTCACGGATTCAGCGGCGATCTGCGTCTATCTGGCCGATAAGCACGCCGACAAGGGCATGGGCGCCAATCCGGGTCTCGCCGGCCGCGCCGAGATGGACTCCTGGATGCACTTCGCCCAGAGCGAACTGGAAGCGCCGCTGTGGAACAAGCTGCGCCACCGCTTCCTGCTGCCCAAGGATGTGCGGGTCGATGTCGGCCCGGCCGCAGCCTATGATTTCGCATCCGAAATAAAGGCGCTGGATCGCCGGCTTGGCGACAAGCCGTTTGCGCTGGGCGACCGGTTCTCGGCCGTCGACGTGCTGCTCGGCGATATCGGCGGCTGGGCTCGTGCCGGCCGTTTCCCGATCGAGTCCCAGCGCGTCAACACCTATTTCGATCGTGTCCTCGGGCGCCCCGCTCGTGCCCGTGCCCAAGCCAATGGCGGAGCCATGAAATGAAGCTCAACATCACCACCGATTTCACCAAATTCCCGCGCGCCGTCTCGGTGTTGCCAGCCGGCGAGGCTGGCTCGGCGGCGCCCTATGACAAGGCCGTGCTGCCGCATGACGAGCGGCATCTGCGCCGCCGCGCCGTCGAAACCGCCGGCGGCGACAAGGTGCTGGTCGACCTGCCCGAGCCGGTGGCGCTCGGCAATGGCGACCGGCTGGTGCTGGAAGACGGCCGCCAGCTCGAGATCGTCGCGGCGCCGGAGGAGGTCTACGACATCCGCGCCCGCGATGCGGCTCATCTCGCCGAGCTCGCCTGGCACATCGGCAACCGTCACCTCGCGGCGGCGATCGAGGCGGAGCGCATCCTTATCCTACGCGATCATGTCATCAAGGCGATGCTCGAAGGCCTCGGCGCCACGGTGAATGAGGTTTCGCAGCCGTTCAGCCCGGTGCGCGGCGCCTATTCCGGCCATGACCACGGCTATTCGCATGACCACGGCCATTCACATGACCATCACGATCATGACCACCAGCACCATGATCATCACGATCACGATCACGACCACGACCATCACCACCACCATCATCATGACTGAGGAGCTTTCCAGCGTCGCGCTGCTGCGGCTGATGGCCTGGCTGTCGCCGGCCTTTCCGGTCGGCGGCTTCTCCTACAGCCATGGCCTCGAGCGCGCCGTGCATGACGGGCTGATCGCCGACCGGGACGATCTCGCCGGCTGGCTGGAGACGCTGGTCGAGATCGGCTCGGGCTGGAACGATGCCGTGCTCTTCGCCGAAAGCTGGCGCTGCGGACGTGACGGCGGCGATCTCAGCGAGGTTGCCGCGCTGGCCGAGGCGCTCGCCGGGTCGCGGGAGCGTCATCTCGAAACCATGCTGCAGGGCACGGCCTTCCTGCAGGCGGCTTCGGCCTGGTCGTCTCCAGCGCTGGAGCGCCTGCCGGCCGATTGCCCCTATTGCGTAGCAGTCGGCGCCGTTGCGGGCGGCAGCGGCATCGGCCTTTCGGATGCGCTTTCCGCCTTCCTCCAGGCTTTCTTCTCCAATCTCGTGCAGGCGGCAATCAGGTTGGGTGTTGTCGGCCAGGTCGACGCCGTCGCATTGTTAGCCGGCTTCGAACCTCTGGCGCTGGCGACCGCATCGCGCGCCGCCACTTCCAGCCTGGACGATCTGGGTGGCGCGGCCTTCATGTCCGACATCATGGCGATGCAGCACGAGACGCAATACTCCAGGCTGTTCCGCTCATGATCGTGCTTGCCGGCATCCTCTCCTTCGTCCTGCTCCTGATCACAACGCTGCATGTCTATTGGGGCATAGGCGGCATCTGGCCGGGCACGGACCAGGCATCCTGCGCCCGCGCCGTCGTCGGCTTCCGCGGTGTCGATGAGATGCCGTCGTCATTCGCGAGTTTTGCTGTCGCGGCCTGCCTGACATTGGCAACGCTCTGGCCGCTGGCGTTGGCCGGTGTCTTTGCGACGCCCTTTCCACGGGAAGGCCTGGCTGCCACGGCTTTGATGATCGGCCTCGTCTTCCTCGGCCGCGGCATCGCCGGCTTCACGCCCTGGTGGCGCCGGTTTGCGCCCGAACAGCCTTTCGCGCGGCTTGACCAAAGTCTTTATTCGCCGCTTTGCCTCTTGATCGGGGCAGGCTTCTCAATCCTTGCCATCACGGAGTTTCCGGCATGACATCGAAAAACGGTCCTCTTCGCATCGGCATCGGCGGGCCGGTCGGCTCCGGCAAGACGACGCTCACCGAAAAGCTCTGCAAGGCGCTGCGCGACGACTTTTCGATCGCCGTCGTCACCAACGACATCTACACCAAGGAGGATGCGATGATGCTCGCGCGGCTACAAGCATTGCCCGAAGAGCGCATCGTCGGTGTCGAGACCGGCGGCTGTCCGCACACCGCCATCCGCGAGGACGCCTCGATCAATCTGCGCGCCATTGCCGAGCTGAACAAGAAATTCCCCGATCTCGACATCATCTTCATCGAATCCGGCGGCGACAATCTCGCCGCCACCTTCTCGCCTGACCTTGCCGACTTGACCCTCTACGTCATCTCGGTCTGCCAGGGCGAGGAGATCCCGCGCAAGGGCGGCCCGGCCATCACCCGCTCGGATTTCCTCGTCATCAACAAGAGCGATCTGGCCCCCTATGTGAACGTCAACCTCGACGTCATGGAGAGCGATGCCGGCCGCATGCGCGGCAAAAGGCCCTTCGGCTTCACGGATCTGTCGCGCGGCAAGGGCTTGCAGGAAGTGATCGACTTTATCGTCGAGCAGGGCGGCCTGCAGTCGGCGCGCCCGGCGGCTTGATCCGCTGAGCCAGCGTTTATCGGTTGCTGGCAGCCGCCATGCGCGGCATTCTCGGAAAACAAACCCAAGCGGAGGATTTTCGATGAGCCTTGCCCGCCTGCACAAGGAACCGCTGAGCAACCTGCCTTACTATGAGGAGCGGGTCGATCTCGCCGCCGCCTTCCGCTGGACGGCGCGGCTCAACATGCATGAGGCGGTGGCAAACCATTTCTCGCTGTCCGTCAACGAGGTCGGCACGAAGTTCCTGATGAACCCCAACCAGGTGCATTTCTCGCGCATCAAGGCGAGCGACCTGCTGCTGATCGACGCCAACGATCCGGACACGCTGTCCGGCCCCAACGCGCCCGATCCGACCGCCTGGGGCCTGCATGGCGCCATCCATCGCAATGTCCCGCATGCGCGCTGCGCCATGCATGTCCATTCGATCCACGCCACGGTGCTTGCTTCGCTGGCCGATTCGACGCTGCCGCCGGTCGACCAGAACTCGGCCATGTTCTTCAACCGCCATGTTGTCGATGCCAGTTATGGCGGGCTGGCTTTCGAGGAAGAGGGCGAACGCTGCTCGCAGCTTCTCACCGACCCCAAGGTCAAGGTGATGGTCATGGGCAATCACGGCGTGATGGTCATCGGCGACACCGTCGCCGACACCTTCAACCGCATGTTCTATTTCGAGCGCGCCGCCGAGACCTACATCAAGGCGTTGTGGACCGGCCGCCCGCTGCGCACGCTCTCGGACGAGATCGCCGAGAAGACCGCGCGCGAAATGGATGATTATCCCGGCCAGGCCGAGCGTCACCTTGCCGAGTTGAAGGCAATCCTCGACGAGGAAGAGCCGGTCTACCGGAATTGATGCTGGACCCCTTCCTTCTTCCCCCGGTTACGCTATGCACACATCTTCTGTGACTGGCGTGACTGATCAGGCCGAGGCTTGATTGCCAGGTGGTTCCCCCAATCCGTCGCTGCTTCGCAGCGC
>NZ_JAIUGS010000020.1:0-104925 GCF_020164735.1 Mesorhizobium sp. ESP-6-4 | reverse complement strand
AACAGAGGGCAGACCTAGAAGCAAACTTCTTCGTCGCCAGCGGCGCACCGCCCTCGTTCGTGGGCCGTATATAGTCGGACCTCCCTCGACGCGTCAACACCGATTTCGAACTTTTTTGAATTTTTTGCGACGAATTTTTCGAACCGCTTTTTCGATAGCGGACTGCCCTTGCGGCAGCCCCTGGGTTATCCCCAACGAGGCCCTATTGCCGCCGCATTGGGGCGTGAAACCGGCCCGTATAAGGAAGGCGCGCGCGTACATGCGAGGCGCGCCGACGACGGATGACAGGGCGCCCTGCGCAAGGGGGCGCATGATTGGGGATATCGGCCCCGGCCTGCCGCTTCGTTGACTTCAACCGCCGTGACAGGCAATTGTCATGGCCACAACGACAACGACAAGCCGTTTCGCCTGGGGAAGAAGCAGCCTTTCTGGATGCAAGACACCGAAGAGGTCATAGCCGAACTCGGCAACGAGCCGCCGCTGATCGCGGACGGCCGCAGCGGTCCGCCCGACCGCCGCGAGGTCTCGGCGCGCTGGCTGTCAGGCACCTTCCTCACCGGCGTAACATCGAGCGTGTTGATGGGCGTGGCGTTGTTCGCCGCCCTTGACGGGCGCCAGCAATTGGCGACCCCGCCGGAAATCGCCGAGCTCATCGGCCTTGCCAGCGGCGGCGATGATTCCGGCGAGCAGGCAAAGACCACAAGGCTGGTGGCACCCCGACAGATCGCCCGGGCGAAGGACCGGCGGCGCATGGAAGTGTCGATGGTCACCAAGGTCGGCGACCGTGACGTTATCCACACCATGCCCTTCGTGCAGATCAAGATGGCCCTGGCCGCCGGCCACACCACCAGCCGCCCCTACCCGCCGTTCGACCCGATGCAGGTGTTCGGCGACGACGGCGACGACAACGCGCAACCCGCAACGGCCACCGCGGTCGCCGGACAGATTTACGGCGCCAAGGTCGAAAGCGAGATGAGCCTGAAGACGGTCGATTTCCCGATCGAGACGGCCTCCTTCGACGAAAAAAGCGATCTCTCCGCCGACGAGGTTGAAAAGGTGGTGCGGGACGCCGGCACCGGCTTGAGCGACGGCGCCGTCCAGGTGGCAGCGCTGCACTATATCGATCCGCAGCGGTTCGGCGATGCCTTCGCCGAATCGATGGCCGGCTCCTACGACGTGAAGATCACGCAGGAAAACGTCTCGGTGGCGCCGCGTGCCACGCCGGATGACCAGACGCCTGCCTTCGCCGAGGAAATCATTCCCTTCACCAAGGATACCGATATCGCCGAGGCCTTTGCCGATTCGGGCTACACCGGCGATGACGCGACTGGCATGGCGGAGGCGATCGCCAAGCTTTTGAACGCCCCGGCGCTAAAGGCCGGAACGGTGCTGCGCGTTGGCCTCGAGGTGCGCGGCGACATCGCCAAGGTCGTGCGCACCAGCGTCTACGACAAGACCACGCACATCGTCACCATAGCGCTCGACGACCGTGGCCAGTATGTGCCGGCGCAGGAGCCGGAGCCCAATCCCGAGCTTTTGACGGCGTTCGACGATTCGCAGCCCGTCGTGGTGCGTGGCAATCTGCCCAATGTCTATGACGGCATCTACCGCACCGCCTATTCCTATGGCATGTCGAAAGCGATGACGCAGAAGCTGATCAAGCTGCTCGCTTCCGACGTGGATTTCCAGTCGCGGCTCTCGCCTTCCGACCGCCTCGAAGTGCTGTTCTCCCAACCCGACGGCGACGACCAGGCCTCCGACGGCTCCGAGCTTCTCTACGTCTCATCGACCTTCGGCGGACAAACACGCAACTTCTATCGCTTCCAGATGCAGGACGGCAGCGTCGACTATTTCGATGAGAACGGCAGCAGCGCCAAGCAGTTCCTGCTGCGCAATCCGCTTCCCAATGGGCGCTTCACCTCCGGCTTCGGCGCACGCCGGCATCCAATCCTTGGCTACGTCCGGATGCACACCGGCACCGACTGGGCAGCGCCGATCGGCACGCCGATCATCGCCGCCGGCAACGGCGTGGTCGAGAAGGCCGGCTGGGCCGGCGGCTACGGCAAGCAGATCATCATCCGCCACGCCAATGGTTACGAGACCTCCTACAATCACCAGAGCGCTTTCGCCAAAGGCATCGAGGAAGGCGTTCATGTCCGGCAGGGGCAGGTCATCGGCTATCTCGGCCAGACCGGCCTCTCTACCGGCCCGCACCTTCACTACGAACTGATCGTCAACGGCACCAAGGTCGATTCGATGCGCGTGCGCCTGCCGGTCGGCAAGGTTCTGAAGGGCGACGATCTCGTCGCCTTCAAGAAAGAGCGCGAGCGCATCGACGATCTTCTGAAGCAGGAAGACGGCAACGCGCTGAAGGTTGCCAGCGCCAAGACTGATTCGCAGCTTCCGAACTAATCTTGCTCATCGTTTGTCTTTTGCGGCCAGGGCGATGCCTGTCCGGGAACCGTGAACCAGACGGTGAGTGAAGACAGCACGCAAAGCAGCGCCGTCACCGCCGCGACCGCGGCGAAAGCCGAATCGCTTGCCGCAATCCTGGCCGCTTCGATATTGGCGGCCAGCCCGGAGGCCGGCGGCTCGCCGAAACCGGGCACCCCGGCGGCATTGCCGGTCATCCGCGCGTAAACCCAGGCCGCCAGCGAGCCCATCGCCGCCACCGCGATCAGGCCGCCGACGCGCGAGACCGCGTTGTTGATGCCGGATGCAGCCCCGGTATCCTTGTCCTCCACGGACGTCATGACCGCGGTCGACAGCGGCGACACGACTTGCGCCATGCCAAGCCCCATCAGCGTCATCAGCGGAAAGGTGCCGATCCAGAAATCGTGGATGCCGAAATGGGTAAGCAAGGCAAGGCCGGCGAAGGCGATGGCGACGACCATGCTGCCGCTGGCGATCGGGAAACGCGGACCGATGCGATCCGACCACTGGCCGACCGGTCCGGACAAAAGCGCGATCGACGCCGACAGCGGCACGAAGATGAAGCCGACCTCGGCCTCGCTCAGCCTCCAGCCGGCGATCAACAGCATCGGCAGGTAGAACAAATTGGCCGACAGCGCGAAATAAAGGAAAAACGTCGCCAGATTGGCGCCGGCAAAGGCCCTGATCCGGAACAGGCCGAGATCGATCATCGGGTCGCGCCGCCTGTGCTCGTAAAAGATGAAGACAACAAGCAGGACCACGCCGGCAACGATCGCCGGGCCCGACATCAACCCTGCGCCTTCGGCATTCATCGCCGTCAACCCGTAGGCGAGCAGGCCGAAAGCAAGCGTCGCCAGCGCCGCGCCGCCAAGGTCGAGGCTGCGTTTTTCGGTCGGCTTGTCGGCCGGCACCTTGGCCAGAAGCAGATAGATCGAGATCAGCCCAAGCGGCAGGTTGATGGCAAAGATCGCGCGCCAGACGCCATTGCCGAAAGTCGACAGCACGAAGCCGCCCAGCACGGGACCGAGCGCCGTGGTCAGCGCCGAGGCGGCGGCCCAGATGCCGATCGCCCGGCCGCGCTCCTTCTTCGGATAGGCTTTGGCGATGAGGGCCAGGCTGCCCGGCACCATGATCGCCGCACCAATGCCCTGGATGGCGCGGAAGGCAATCAATATAGCCGGATCAGGCGCCAGCGCGCAGGCGAGCGAAGCCGCGACGAACAGCGCGATCCCGATCACGAAGGCGCGCCGCAGTCCAAACCGGTCGCCGGCAGCGCCCCCTACCAGGATGAGCGCCGACAGCGTCAACGCATAGGCGTTGGAAATCCACTGCGCTTGCGCCAGGCTGGCGCCGAGATCCGCGCGCAGCGCCGGCATGGCGATCGCCAGGATCGAACCGTCGATGAAGCCGAGCGCAGAGGCGAGGATCGCAGCGACCAGCACGAATTTTCGCTGGGTCTGAGGACAAAACGTGCCGTTCGCCCGCGCGGGCGAATGCGAATCGGCAGTGGTTTCATTCGCTGATGACATCGGATCCTTGCTTAGCCCCCTTGCGCGGGCGCAACAACAAGCCAGGGCATCGCTGTTCTTGAAACCAGATGACAGAGCATGATGCCGAAACGTGTGAAGCGGTTTTCGGACGACATCATGCTCTCTCTTTTTGATTCAGGGGCCGGATGGCGAGGTGGGCTCAATCCTGATGCAAACCGCCACCGGCGTGCTAGGTTCCACGATCATGCGTGAGAGGGGGAATCCATGAAGCGGCCGCTCGAACCGTCGGCGGAAGGACGCGGACGCATCGTCGGCGTGACCGACGGCGTTTTCGCCATCGCGCTGACCTTGATCGTGCTGGAGATCAGAGTGCCGTCGCATGAGGCGGTGCATTCGGAAGGCGAATTGCTCGCCGCGATCCTGGCGCTGGCGCCGCGATTCCTGACTTATGCGCTGAGCTTCCTCACGCTCACCATCTTCTGGTTCGGACAGCAGGCACAGCATGGCCTGATTGCGAAATCGGACCGGCGGCTCGCGACGCTCAACCTGTGCTTCCTTGCCTTTATCGCGCTGCTGCCCTTCTCAACCGACCTTCTCGCCGATTTCCTGGCATTCAGGGGCGCGGTACTGGTCTACTGGCTGAACCTGCTGATGCTGGGCGCCACACTGTACGCAAGCTGGTGGTATGCCGACAGGAACGGCATGATCTCCGAGGACGTCGATGCTGAAACGCGACGCACCGTCTACAAGCGGATCGTCAAGGCGCAGATCCTGTGGGCGGTCGGCGCGGCGCTTTGCCTGATCACGCCGCTGCTCAGCATAGGCTTCATCCTGCTGGTGCAGCTCATCTATGCCGCGGCGCCGCGCGCCTTACTGCTGCGTAAACTCATCGGTTGAGGTCCCGCCAATATCCGCGATTGTTGATCCGCCCACGAACTCCACCGTGACGCCCGGCGACACCAGCTTGGCAAGCTCGCGTGCATCCCAGTTGGTCAGGCGCACGCAGCCATGGCTCTCGGTTTTGCCAATCTTAGAGGGATCGGGCGTGCCGTGAATACCGTAGGTCGGCTTGTCGAGTGCGATCCAGACCGAACCGACCGGACCGTTCGGTCCCGGGGGGACGGTCAGGATCTTGTCGTTCTGGCCCTGCTTGAAATTGATGTTCGGATTGTAGGTGTAGTTCGGGTCGAGAGCGATGCGCGAGACGGCATGAATGCCGGTCGGCGACGGCGTGTCGGCCGAGCCGATGGTCGCGGGATAGGCCGCGACCAGCTTGCCGCTCCCATCATAGGCGTAGACTTCCTTCTTGGTCTTGTCGGCGATGATACGCGTTACCGGCGTCGAGACCAGCCTGCCGAAATTGGCGACCTTGATCATCGTGCCCGGGCGATTGAAGTCCACGCCCTTGTTGATCGATTTCAGATAGGTCTCGTCCATATGGAAGCGTTCGGCCAGCGCCTCGGTGACCGAGGTGTAGCACATGCAGTCGAGCTTGGCCTTCTGGCTGTAGTCCTCCGGTATCGAGGCGACGTAAGGGCCGGCCGCGTCTTCCGGCGTGATCGTGTAGGAGGCGAAGGCGTCGCCGCCCGACTGTGCAAGCGCCGCCTGGATGCCGACTGCATCGGTCGACTTCAGATTGGTACCGTTTATTTCGTTGTAGGCGGCCAGCGCCTTGTCGACGTTCGAGCCGAAGCGCCCGTCGATCACGCCCGGCGAAGCGCCTCCGCGATCGAGCAGCACCTGCAGCGCGGCAACGTCCTGGCGCACACCGAGCGACAGCGACGGATCGACCGTGGCCTTGCCACCAGTGTTCGGCGGCTGTGCCGCCTGGGCATCCGGATTGACCTGCAGCACTTCGCCCTGGCCCGGCTGCTCCGGATCGATCGACGCCTCGTTCAGTGGCTGGCGCTTGATGGTGTCGGATTTCGGCGCCTCCGGATAAGTAGTGGCATAGCCTTCATCGTTGTTGGGCGCCGGCGGATAGGCATCGACTGAATTGTCGTCGTACTCATCGACCGGCGGCGGGATGACACGGCCGTTCTCTTCCAATTGCCGACGACGGAAGCGAGCCATGTCATCGGGATTGTCGAGATAATAGCGGTCGTCGTCTTCGGCCGGCGCGCGGCCGAGTTCCTGCATGCGCATCTGCCGGCGAAGCGCGCGGCGGTCGAGCCTGCTGCCCGGCGGCTGGATGGCGATGACCTTGCCGGTGTCGGCATCGACCAGCACCCGGTTGCCCCTGGCGTCGTAGTAGATATCGATATTGCCGTCCTGGGCCAGCATCAGCGCGCCGCGCTCAGCCGGGCGCGCAGGCCGCGCACCATCCGCGCTCGGCATGGCGAACGCACTGGAAGACACCAGCCCGGCCGCGAGTGCCGAAAGGGAAAAGATCAAGCGCAGCATGGGGGTCAAGCTCTCCGGTCGACTCGGGCTTCTGGCGGGCGAACCTTCGTCAGCAAACCAGCTACCAAGTTAAGATTCCAACATGAACCGGGCATGAAGATGGCGGTTTTCCGGTACCTTGAGGAATATGAGCTCATGCATGTTGCTCAAAAATACGCAGCGGTTCTGGGGGCCGACATGCGAAACAACAGCTAAAGCGCATCGACCACATCCGTTTCGGCGCGACGCGCCTTAGCCTGCGGCAAGCCCCAATTCCTTGCGTGCCTGTCTGGTCAGCTTGAGGACGACCAGGCGATGGCTCTCGCGCAGATAGTCCTCGAGCGCCGCATCATCCATGCTTTGGCTTGTCTGACGCTGGATCCATTTCATGCCGCGCGAGGCGAGATAGGGCGCCGGCCGGCAGCCCGGCTGATCCTTCAGCACGTCATAGGCCATCTCGGAACATTTGAAGGTGACGAAGAGCTCGCCGCCCTCGTTCCAGCCGCCGATGGCGAACACCTTGCCGCCGACCTTCCAGACATGGGCGCCGCCCCACTGAACGACATGCGTCGTGGCGGGCAATGAAGCGCAGAAGCCGTTGTAATCGTCGAGCTTCATCAAGTCCTTCGCGGTCATCCGAATCGGCAGCCGATTATGCGCAATCACTGCGAATAACAAAGCGCGCCGCACCATACGATGCGACGCGCTTCGCGTTCATTCAAGCTCGCCCGAAATCAGGCGGCGGCTTCCGTCGCCACCACGGTCTGCTTCGAGCGGAAGTTCAACCGGTCGGAGCCGGCGGTGACCTTGACTGTCGAACCGTCGAGAATCTCGCCGAGCAGGATCTTCTCCGCCAGCGGATCCTGCAGCTCCTTCTGCATCACCCGCTTCAGCGGTCTGGCGCCATAGGCCGGATCGTAGCCCTTCGACGCCAGCCACTCGATGGCGTCGTGATCCAGCGACAGCGCGATCTTGCGGTCGGTAAGCAGGTTCTCCAGCCGCTTGAGCTGGATCTCGACAATGCGGTCCATATCCAGCCGGCGCAGCCGGTGGAACAGGATCACCTCGTCGACGCGGTTGAGGAACTCCGGCCGGAACGAGGCCTTCACCACGCTCATCACCTCGTCGCGCACGGCGTCGACATCCTGGTCGTCGCTGAGATTGACCAGATACTCGGCGCCAAGATTGGACGTCATGATGATCAGCGTGTTGCGGAAGTCGACCGTGCGGCCCTGGCCGTCGGTCAGCCTTCCGTCGTCGAGCACCTGCAGGAGCACGTTGAACACGTCCGGATGCGCCTTCTCGATCTCATCGAACAGCACGACCTGATAGGGCCGGCGCCGCACCGCTTCGGTCAGCGCGCCGCCCTCCTCATAACCGACATAGCCGGGAGGCGCGCCGATCAGCCGGGCGACGGAGTGCTTCTCCATGAACTCCGACATGTCGATGCGCACCAGCGCCGTCTCGTCGTCGAACAGGAAGCTGGCCAGCGCCTTGGTGAGCTCGGTCTTGCCGACGCCGGTCGGTCCGAGGAACATGAACGAGCCGATCGGCCGGTTCGGATCCTGCAGCCCGGCGCGGGCGCGGCGCACGGCCTTGGATACCGCCTGCACGGCTTCGCCCTGGCCGACGACGCGCTTGCCGATCTCGTCTTCCATGCGCAAGAGCTTCTCGCGCTGCCCCTCCAGCATCTTGTCGACCGGAATGCCGGTCCAGCGCGACACGACATGCGCGACGTGGTCGGGCGTGACCACCTCTTCCACCATGCCGGTCTTGCCGTCCTGCGCCTCGGCTTCCTTGAGCTTCTTCTCGAGCTCCGGGATCTTGCCATAGGCAAGCTCGCCGGCGCGCTGGAACTCGCCCTTGCGCTGCGCGATCGCCAGTTCGTTGCGCGTCTCGTCGAGCTGTTTCTTCAGGTCGGCGGCAAGGCCAAGCTTCTGCTTTTCGGCCTGCCACTTGGTGGTCAGCTCGCTCGATTCCTCCTCGAGATCGGCGAGTTCCTTCTCCAGCCGGGCAAGCCGGTCCTTCGAGGCCTCGTCCTTCTCGACCTTCAGCGCCTCGCGTTCGATCTTGAGCTGCATGATGCGGCGGTCGATCTCGTCCAGCGCCTCGGGCTTGGAATCGACCTGCATGCGCAGCCTGGACGCCGCCTCGTCTATCAGGTCGATTGCCTTGTCCGGCAGAAAGCGGTCGGCGATGTAGCGGTTGGAAAGCGCGGCCGCCGATACAAGTGCGGAATCGGAGATGCGCACCTTGTGGTGCTGCTCGTACTTCTCCTTCAGGCCGCGCAGGATCGAAACCGTGTCTTCCACCGTCGGCTCGTCGACGAAGACGGGCTGGAAACGGCGGGCAAGCGCGGCATCCTTTTCGACATGCTTGCGGTATTCGTCGAGTGTGGTCGCGCCGACGCAGTGCAATTCGCCGCGCGCCAGCGCGGGCTTCAACAGGTTCGAGGCGTCCATCGCGCCGTCCGCCTTGCCGGCGCCGACCAGCGTGTGCATCTCGTCGATGAACAGGATGATGTTGCCGCTGGCCGAGGTTACCTCGTTGAGCACGGCCTTCAGCCGCTCCTCGAACTCGCCGCGATATTTGGCGCCGGCAATCAGCGCGCCCATGTCGAGCGCCATCAATTGCTTGTCCTTCAGCGATTCCGGCACGTCGCCATTGACGATGCGCAGCGCCAGGCCCTCGGCAATCGCCGTCTTGCCGACGCCCGGCTCGCCGATCAGCACGGGATTGTTCTTGGTGCGCCGCGACAGCACTTGGATGGTGCGGCGGATCTCGTCGTCGCGGCCGATGACCGGATCGAGCTTGCCGGCGCGGGCGTCGGCGGTGAGGTCGCGCGCGTATTTCTTCAGCGCGTCATAGCCCTGCTCGGCGCTGGCCGAATCGGCGGTGCGGCCCTTGCGGATGTCGTTGATCGCCTGGTTGAGCGCCTGCGCGGTGACGCCCGCCTTGGACAGGATGTCGGCGGTCTTGGCCGACTTCTCCATGACAAGCGCCTGCAGCAGCCGCTCGACGGTGACGAAGCTGTCGCCGGCCTTCTTGGCCAGGTCCTCGGCGGTTGAGAACACTTTGGCCAGCGGCTGGGCGAGGTAAAGCTGGCCGTTGCCACCTTCGACCTTGGGCATCGCCTCAAGCGCCGTCTCGACGCCGAGCTTGACGTCGCGGACATTGCCGCCGGCGCGCTCGATCAAGGATGCGGCGAGGCCCTCGTCATCGTCGACGAGCACCTTCAGTATATGTTCGGGCGTAAATTGCTGGTGGTTGCGCGAGAGCGCCATGGTCTGCGCGGACTGGATGAAGCCGCGCACGCGCTCCGAGTATTTTTCAAGATTCATTCGCTGTCTCCTTCCATCACCGGCCCACTTTGCGGCACCGGATCAGATTGCGGTGACGGACCCGCTCAAAAGAGCCGAGCCCTGTTCAGCCGAGATATGGTGTATGGGCCACGGTCCCTCAAGACGCCTTGATGTCGATCAATGCAGAATATTCCCAGGCGCGCATATACAAAAACGGCGGAGATTTCTCTCCGCCGTCAGCGATGCTTGAAATGGCGTCTGGATCAGTTGTTTGCGTCGGCAGCTACAGGCTCGCCGGCGGCTTCGTTGACAACAGGTGCCGGCTCGCTTGCGGCAGGCTCCCTCGCCTGGTTCGCCTGTTCGGCCGGCTTGGCGCCGACCTCGTCGCTATTGTTCGCCGCGTTGCGCGTTTCGCCTGAACTTTCAGGACCGGAACCTTCGGGGCTCGAGCCCTCCGGCTGGTCGCTCTGCCCGCCACCGACCTGGTCGGCATAGCTGCCGCGAGGACGCCGCGAACGCCGCGGACGGCGGCCGCCATTGTCCTGGGCGGCTTCGTTGAGCTCGGCCTGTGCGGCAAGGGCGGCAGGCGAGAAACTGTCGAACTGCGGCGCCTGCACGGCCTGTGAACCAGCCTCGCCGGTCGCCTCGGGCTGCGCCTGTCCCTCATTGCGGCGGTTCTGGTCGAACTGCTGGCCGCCCTGCTCGCCGCGCTGCGCGTTTTCGCCACGCTGACCGTTCTGGCCATACTGGCCGCCGCCGTTGCGGCGGTCACGATGCCGGTCGCGGCCATTGTTGTCGCGCTGGTTGTTGTCGCGACGGCTGTTGTTGTCGCGGCCGTTTTCCTGGTTGTAGGCGAGTTCCGCCGGCGTGCCTTCGATCACTGGCTGCGGGCCGGAGCCGCTCGCCGTGCCCGGCGCATCGGCGCCGTTGCCGCTGTTGTTGCCGATATTGTCGAACTCCTCGCGATCTTCGTCCATATCGTCGTCGAAGTCGTCGCGGTTCTGCTGAGTGTTCTGGATCGGCATCTGCGCCTGCGCGGCGGCAATGATGCGATTGTAATGCTCGGCGTGCTGGAGGTAGTTCTCCGCCATAACCCGGTCGCCGGAGCTTTGCGCGTCACGGGCGAGTGTGGCGTATTTTTCGGCGATCTGCTGAGCCGATCCGCGGATCTTCACGTCCGGGCCGTTGCTCTCGTAGTTGCGGGTCAGGGGATTGGGCCCCTTGCGGTTGTTGTTGTTGCCACCGCCGCCATTGTTGTTGCGACCGCGCATGCGCCTGTTCTGCTGTTGTGGCCTCATTAGACTCTCTTCATAGTGAATTTTCGAAAAACTCTTCACGAACGGTGGCGCTCATGCAGCCAGCCGTTTCGTCTCTTCACCGGCGTTCGCCCGCATCAATTGCGTTGGCGCCACGTGCCATCCTGTCCCGGTTACATCACTTGCCGGATGATTCCCGCACGAAGCTTGGGCGTCGTTTGCGCAAGAAGGCAGCTATTTCCAAGGAAAACCGAATCGCTGGGAGCACTGCCTGCTTCGTCTCATCCGGTTGAGCCGGACCCTAACTGCATTCCCGGGTATTGCCAAGCGGTTTTTTCGCACTGCATCAGGGCCTTCAACGCTCGAACACCAGAACTCTGTCATTGCCGCCGAGATCGCGATGTGACCCGGTTAACACATAGCCGGCTGCCGCGAATATCCCGGTGACCTCGTTTTTCTGCGTATGGCCGATCTCGACCGCTACCTTGCCTTGCGCTTGCAGAAATTCTGCCGCTTCAGCGGCAATGACCCGATAGGGGTCCAACCCGTCCGCACCGCCGTCCAGGGCCCGGTGCGGGTCGAAATCGCGGACCTCGTCCTGCAGATTTCCGATGTCTCGACTGGGTATATAGGGAGGGTTCGAGGCAATTACATGGTAGTGGCCCGAAACTTTTTCGAACCAGTTGGAATGCAAGGCTTTGAAGCGTTCGCCGAGCCCCAGGTCGCGGGCATTTCCAGCCGCAACTGCCAATGCGTCGAGCGAAATGTCGACGCCTGTCGCGGTGGCGGCCGGAACGGCGCTGAGCAGCGCCAGCGCGATGGCGCCGGTGCCCGTGCCGAGATCGAGAATGCGGCATTCGCCAAGCCTTTCGGCCGTTGCCCGCGCAAAGGGCAGGACGGCGTCGACCAGCGTCTCGGTATCCGGCCGGGGCTCCAGCGTCTCCGACGAAAGCGACAGGCGCAAACCGTAGAATTCGCGGTAGCCGAGGATGCGGTGCACCGGCTCGCCTGCGACGCGACGCCTCAGGGCCGCTTCGATGGCCGATAGCGCCGCCGAACCAACCTCTTGTCCCGGTTCGGCGATGGCCTGGGTACGGGTCGTGCCCGAGAAATGCTCGACGATCAGCCGCGAATCGAGCGCCGGATCGTCGATGCCGGCTATAGCCAGACGCTCGCGCGCTGCCCTGAGCAGCGGTCCGAGCGCGGCGGGCAGTCGATCAGCCATCGAGGCTCATATCGGCAAGCAGCTTCGACTGATGATCGGCGATCAGCGCGCCGACGATCTCGTCCAACTCGCCCATCATCACCCGGTCGAGCTTGTAGAGCGTGAGGTTGATACGGTGGTCGGTGACACGGCCTTGCGGGAAATTGTAGGTGCGGATGCGCTCCGAGCGGTCGCCCGAGCCGACCTGCGATTTTCGCGACGACGAGCGCTCCTCATCCGCGCGGCCGCGCTCGAGATCGTAGAGTCTGGCCCTCAGGATCTGCATGGCGCGCGCCCGGTTCTGGTGCTGCGACTTTTCCGCCTGCACCACCATGATGCCGGTCGGCAAATGGGTGATGCGAACCGCCGAATCGGTGGTGTTGACGTGCTGGCCGCCCGAGCCGGAGGCCCGCATCGTGTCGATGCGGATGTCCTCCGCCCGGATTTCGATATCGACCTCCTCGGCCTCGGGCAGCACGGCGACGGTCGCGGCCGAGGTGTGGATGCGCCCGCCGGCCTCGGTTTCCGGCACGCGCTGCACGCGGTGCACGCCGGATTCGAACTTCAGATGCGCGAACACGCCCTTGCCCGATACCGCGGCGATGATTTCCTTGTAGCCGCCGACCTCGCCCTCGCTCGCCGATACCACCTCGAAGCGCCAGCCGCGCGAGGCGGCATAGCGCTCATACATGCGAAAGAGATCGCCGGCGAACAACGCCGCCTCGTCGCCGCCTGTGCCGGCGCGGATTTCGAGGATGGCGTTCCTCTCGTCGGCCGCATCCTTGGGCAGCAGCAGGATCTGGATGTCCTTCTGCAGCGCCTCGATGCGGCTCTCGACCTCCGGCAGGTCGGCCTCGGCCAGCGCGCGCATCTCGGCATCGGTCGCTTTGTCGGCAAGCATCGCCTCGAGGTCCGCCTGCTCCTGCTCGGCGGCGCGCAGCGCCCGGATCTTGCCCACCATGTCCTGGATGTCGGCATATTCCGAAGCCATCTTCACATAGGCGTCGGCGGCGGGTCCGGCCGACATCTGCGCCTCGAGCATGTCGAAACGCTTGACGACTTGATCCATACGGTCGCGGGGCAGGTTGATCATGATCTTCGAACTTCGATGGAATTCACGCCAGGGCATTTAGGTACATGAGCACCGGAAGCGCAGAAAATCGCCATTTGCAGACCGCCCTCACGTGAATCTAGAGCGGAATCGAGCGATCGTCTGCAAAGGCCTGTAGCAAGGCTCGCATCGGCAATTTCTGGCTGGGCGCCATTAGATTGTCGTCGAAAAAGGCCTTCAGTTCCTGCAGCGGCAGCTCGGTGAGCATCGCCTTGACCGGGCCGATGGATGCCGGCGACATGGAGATCGAGCGGAAGCCGAGACCGATCAGCGCCATGGCCGAGATCGGCTTGCCGGCCAGCTCGCCGCAGAGCGTCACCGGGGTGTCGTTGCGCACGCCGGCATCGGCAATCGTCTTCAGCACCCGCAGAAACGGCGTCGACAGGTTGTCGAAGCGGTCGGCGAGCTGGGTGTTGCCGCGATCGACGGCCATGACGAACTGGAAGAGGTCGTTGGAGCCGACCGAAACGAAATCCACCGCCTTCATCAATTCGTCGAGCTGGAACAGCAGCGACGGCACTTCCAGCATCGCGCCGAGCTTGAGGCTGGTGGGCAGGTGATGCGCGAAGCGCGACAAATGCCGGACCTCGCGGTCGATGATCTCGCGCGCCTGCGCGATTTCCGACAGCTCGGTCACCATCGGCAGCATCAGCTTCAGCTCGCGGCCGCCGCTGGCCTTCAGCAGCGCCCGTATCTGAGTCCTGAGCAGGCCGGGACGGTCGAGGGTGAGCCGGATCGCCCGCCAGCCCAGCGCCGGGTTCTCTTCCTGCACCGCGCCCTTGAAATAGGGCAGCACCTTGTCGCCGCCGATGTCTATGGTGCGGAAGGTGACCGGCTTGCCGCGCGCCGCCTCGAGCACGTCGCGGTAAAGCCGTTCCTGCGCCTCGGCGCGGGGGAAGGTCGAGGCAACCATGAACTGCAATTCGGTGCGGAACAGGCCGATGCCGGCGGCGCCCGATTCGGTCAGCTGCGGCAGGTCGACCGCCAGGCCCGCATTCATCAGCAGATCGACCGGAACCCCGTCCTTGGTCAGCGACGGCTTCTTGCGCAGCTCGCGATAGACTTCCTGTCGCCGCGCCCTGAAGCGGACTTTTTCGGCATAGGCGGCTTCCAGGTCGGATTGCGGCCTGAGATGGATGGTGCCTTCCTCGCCGTCGACGATGATGGCGTCGCCGTTTTCCGCCATGGAAACGGCGCCCTTCATTTGTCCGGCGACGGGAATGCCCATGGCGCGCGCGACGATCACGACATGGCTGGTGGCGGCGCCGTCCTCCAGCACCAGGCCGCGCAGCTTGTCGCGCGGATAATCGAGCAGCTCGGCCGCGCCCATCGAGCGGGCGACGATGATGGCGTCCTTGGGCAGCGAGGCCGCGACATCTTCCGGACCGCGTCCCATCAGCTGGCGCAGCAACCGGTTTGCGAGGTCGTCGAAATCGCTCATCCGCTCGCGCAGATAAGGGTCGGTCATGTGCAGCATGCGCGCGCGCATGTCGCTCTGCACCTTTTCGACGGCGGCTTCCGCCGTCAGGCCGTTTCGGATCGCCTCTTCCAGCCGCCGCACCCAACCGCTGTCGTTGGCGAACATGCGATAGGCCTCAAGCACCTCGCGGTGCTCGCCCTCGAACGCGACCTCGCGCCGCTCCAGCATGTCGTCGATGGAGAGCCGGAGCGAGCCGAGTGAGGACTGCAGCCGGCGCACCTCCTCCTCGCTGTCCTCGTTGAAGAGGTTGGTGACGACGATGCGCGGCTCGTGCAGCACGACATGGCCGAGCCCGACGCCCTCATTGAAGGAAAGGCCGGTGAAGCTCACCGGGCGGCGCAGGTCGAGTTCCAGCCCCGGCTTGGTCAGGCGGGCGAGATCGCCGGTGGCGATCATCTCGGCGATCACCATCGCCGTCGTTTCCAGCGCCTCGACCTCGTCGTCGCGGTAATGGCGCATGGTCTTGTTCTGCACCACCAGCACGCCTAGCGTGCGCCCTGCCCGCAGCACCGGTACGCCGAGGAAGGAGTTGTATATCTCTTCGCCCGTCTCCGGCAGGTAGGCGAAAGCCGGATGCTCCTGCGCATTGGATAGATTGAGCGGTCGCGCGCTGGCGGCGATCGTGCCGACCAGGCCCTGCCCGAGCCGCAGCTGCGCCAGGTGGACGGCGTTGGGGTTCAAACCTTCGGTGGCGTAGAGCTCGAGCACCGAATCCGCGCGCAGCACGTAGAGCGAGCAGACTTCGGCGACCATGTTGGAGGCGATGTCGCGCACGATGCGGTCGAGCCGCTCCTGCGGCTCCAGCGGCTCCTGCATGAGCTCGCGAAGCCGTTTGAGCAGAACGCGCGGGCCACTGGCCGTATCACGCATCGCGGCTTGTTCTCCAATGGGCATTTCGCCCGCCGCAGTTTCTCCCGCGGCCGGCGTTCACGCAACAACTGACTCAGTTCTTGCTATTGCTTATCGAGCCCGTAGACGGAATGCAAAGTACGAACTGCAAGTTCCGTATAGGGACCGTCGATCAGTATCGAGATTTTGATCTCGGAAGTGGTGATGGCGCGGATGTTGATCGCCTTGTCGGCCAGCGCCTTGAAGGCGGTGGCGGCGACGCCGGCGTGGCTGCGCATGCCGATGCCGATGACCGAGACCTTCGACATGCCGGCTTCCGACTGGACGACGTCGTAGCCGACATCGGGTTTCAGCCTCTCCAGCACGGCAAGCGCCTTGTCGACATCGCCGGACGGCACGGTGAAGGTCATATCGGTGAACTTGCCGTCCTCGGAGATGTTCTGGACGATCATGTCGACATTGATGTTGGCTTCGGCCAGCGGGCCGAAGATGCCGGCGGCAACGCCTGGACGGTCGCCGACGCGGCGCAGCGAGATCTGCGCTTCGTCCTTGGCGTAGGCAATTCCGGTGACGACCTGCTGTTCCACGATCTCTTCCTCGTCGCAAATAAGCGTTCCGGGCGGATTGAGCAAATCCCCCATTCCGGGCGCGTCGGGATCGTCGAAGGACGACCGCACGAAGGTACGCACCCTGTGTACCATGGCAAGCTCGACCGAGCGCACTTGCAGCACCTTGGCGCCGAGCGAAGCCATTTCGAGCATTTCCTCGAACGAAATCTTGGCCAGCCGACGGGCTTTCGGCTCGATACGAGGGTCGGTCGTGTAGACGCCGTCGACATCGGTATAGATGTCGCAACGGTCGGCCTTGACCGCCGCCGCGATCGCCACGGCGCTGGTGTCGGAGCCGCCGCGGCCGAGCGTCGATATGCGGTTGTCCGGGCCGATGCCCTGGAAACCAGCGATGACCGCCACCTGGCCCTCGCCGAAGCGCTTGATCAGGAAGGCGCCGTCGATATCAAGGATGCGTGCTGCGCCATGCGCGTTGTCGGTCTTGATCGGGATCTGCCAGCCCTGCCAGGACCGTGCATGGATGCCCATGTTCTGCAGCGTGATCGCCAGGAGACCGGCCGTGACCTGCTCGCCCGACGCGACAACGGCGTCATATTCGCGCGCGTCGTGCATGGGCGAGGCTTCGCGGGTCCAGCCGACCAGCTCGTTGGTCTTGCCGGCCATCGCCGAGACCACCACGGCAACCTCGTGGCCGGCATCGACCTCGCGTTTGACATGGCGCGCCACGTTGCGGATGCGGGCGATGTCGGCGACCGAGGTTCCGCCGAATTTCATCACGATACGCGCCATGGAAGCGAAATGCCTTTGACTGAAGCCGGCTCGAGCCCGGAACGAGAGGAAACGCCGGGTAAGCCCGGCGCCGGAATGCGCGGCCTCCTTAGCCAAAACAGCAACGCTTCGCAAGCGAGCGCGGCCAAGAGCGGCCCGGCACCGTCTATCCTGACAGAATCTTGTCGCCGATCATGCCATAAGACTGGCGAAACGGCGCGCTGGAGAGTCTCATGACCGAAACCCTGGAAATCGTCACCTTCCGCCTCAAGCCCGGCGCCGAAGCCGGCTTTGTCGCCAGCAACGGCGTCATCACTGACTGGCTCGCCCGGCAGCCAGGCTTCCTCAGCCGGCATCTCGGCCGGCGCGAGGACGGAAGCTGGGTGGATGTGGTGCGCTGGCAGAGCATGGAACAGGCCCAGGCGGCGGCCGACCGCATCATGGCCGAGATCGGCGGCAGCGAAGCCGTGCAGGCGATCGAGCCGACCAGCGTCGCCATGAACCACGCAACGATCGCGCTGTCGCGTTGATCACGACATTGCCGGTCGCGCGCTCGCGGCTCAGGTAGCGCTTCGCCACAGACCGGGATAGTCGAGAACGAAACCGGCCGGCGAGACCGTCAGGACAGCATCGTAGCCGTACACGGGTGCGGCATAAGCATAGCGGCTGTCGTCGAGCCGCCGGTAGGTCTGTTCGAGACGCGAGAGCCTGAGTTCAGGAAAGGCCAGATAAGCGGCCGGCGCCGGCGCCGCCATGCCGTCGCCAAGCTCGAGCCGACGGATCGCCAGAAGATTGGTGGCGGGCGTGAAGCCGAGATCGACGTCGACGAGGCCGGCAACCTCCGCCTGGCTTGCGCCGTTCAGCAGCCACTGGCCGTCGGCAAGACGTTCAATCTGATAATGCATCTCCCGCATCCCGCAAAAGCCGTCGACCCGCGCCCTGCGGGTACGCCAGCTCAGGTCGCAATCCACCTCATAGGCAAGGCCGCACGGACCGGCGTCGTGGGCGAAAAGCGCATGGCCCTTGAGAGTCCGGCTGTCATCCGTCTCGCCAAGCAGGCAAGCGTCGTGCCCCTCCAGGTTGAGCCGTTGCCAAAGGATCGAAGCCAGAATTCGCATTTTCGCACAGCTCCCGTCTCGGTCTCGCTCCCTGTTCATGACAGCTTTTCGTTCGCCCATCCGATTTGTTTCGGCAGCGCGGCAACCAAGCTGTCAGGTGCTGACAGAACGCGGCCTGATCCATCGACATGGTTGGACCTGCCGGCGGTCTGACGTCAGCAGCAAAAAACCCGCCTTGACATTCCCTCCCCCGCGCCCGACTTCCTAGCGTTCCCCGACTTCTTGGCGTTCGAGGAGACCCGCCTATGCCAGAGCCCCGCCGATCGACCATCGATGCCGGAGAAGTGGAACGCTTCTCCGCCCTTGCCGCCGAATGGTGGAACCCGAATGGCAAGTTCCGTCCGCTGCACAAGTTCAATCCGGTGCGGCTTGCCTATATCCGCGATCAGGTTGCGGCCCGTTTCGGCCGCGATCCGCGCGCGGCGCGGCCTTTCGATGGCCTGCGCTTCCTCGATATCGGCTGCGGCGGCGGTTTGCTGTGCGAGCCGATGGCCAGGCTTGGCGCCGAAGTGGTCGGCGCCGATGCTTCCGCGACCAACATCGAAGTGGCGAAGCTGCACGCGGCGGAGGCCGGCGTCAGCGTCGACTACCGCGCCACCACGGCCGAGGCGCTGGCCGATGCCGGCGAGACCTTCGATGTCATCCTGAACATGGAAGTGGTCGAGCATGTCGCCGATGTCGACCTGTTCGTGGCCAAATGCGGCCAGATGGTCCGCCCCGGCGGCATCATGTTCGTCGCCACCATCAACCGCACGCTGAAAGCGCTCGGCCTTGCCATCATCGGCGCCGAATATCTGCTGCGCTGGCTGCCGCGCGGCACGCATCAGTTCGGCAAGCTGGTCCGTCCGGAGGAGCTTGCGAAGGCGCTGGGCGCTGCCGGGCTCACGGTGATCGACCGCACCGGCGTCATCTACCATCCGCTGGCCGACCGCTGGCAGAAATCCAGGGACATGGACGTCAATTACATGGTGTTGGCGGAGAAAGCTTCGGTCTGATCGGCGGCAAGCCGGACCGCCCGCCTCACGCCTCCAGTGGCCGGCGGCAACGAGAACTAGAGCGTTTCACCGTTTCACGGAAACGGCGAACCGCTCTATCTCTTTGTTTTGACGCAATTCCGGACGGAAAACCGCTCACACTTTTTCTGGAATTGCTCTAGCTGCGGGACGCCGCCGGCTCGACCCGGACCGGCGCCGGCGCGCCGGTCTGGCTTTGCGCGTTGGTCGTGATGAAGACGCCGGCGGTGATGATGGCGGCGCCCAGCCAGGTCAGAAGCTGGTAGTGCTCGCCGAGGAAGATCGTGCCGGCGAACAGGCCGACGGCCGCCGCCACATAGCCGATCTGGCTGAGATAGACCGGCCCGCCGACCGCCTGCAGGCGAAAGAAGAAGGCGAACATCGCCGAGGCCGACGCTACCTGGCCGACGACCACGAGCGGCACGCCGCCGAGCGGAATGAAGGCACGCGTGCCCAGAAGCGTAAAAATGCCGATGAGGAGGAGCGTGGCCGAGGCCAGATGGCTGCCGACCGCAAGCTCGATCGGGCCGGTGCCTTGCGGCCAGTCGACGGTGCGGTAGATGTTGCCGGCGGCAAGGCTGACCGGGATGAGCAGCCCGATCGCCACCCAGAAATAGTCGGCCGGCTGCCCTGCCTCGCCGCGCGTCAGCGCGACCATCACCGCGCCGACAAAGCCGACGGCGATGCCGATGACCCCGAGCAGATTGGGGCGCCTGACACCGAGCACGATCGAGAACACCAGCGTGATCACCGGCGACAGGGTGAACATGATGCCGGTGTAGCCGGCGCCGAGATGCGGGATGGCCGAGAACATCAAAAGATTGGGAATGGCGTAGGAAATCGCTGCGGTGACGAAGAAATAGCGCAGCTTGTGCGGCGTCAGCCGGATGCGCTCGCCACGCAGCAGGAGCGCCAGAAACAGCACGCCGCCTGCGCCCAGCGAGATGACGAAGGCCCAGGCCATGGCCGGCACCCCGGCGGCGGTGGCGAGCTTACCGAACGGCAGCGTCATGCCCAGCAGGCCGCCCGTCACGACCAGAAGCCAAATCGCTGAATCCCAGAGAAATCTCATTGGTTCGTCCTGTCGCTGCGAGACCGCTTGGCGGCCAGTTCTTGTTGCAGTAAGATAATGGCAAGATTCTTTATGTCAAGATACTTTACGGTGAGCGATATGGATCGAGCGAGCAGGGCCATGGAGCAGTGGCGACGGGAGCGACCAGACCTCGACGTGTCGCCGATGGGCGTCATCGGGCGGCTGAACGAGGTCTCGGCGCTCATCGCGCGCGACCGCCTGGCGCCGGTCTTCGCCCGCTTCGGGCTGCAGTCCGGCGAATTCGATGTGCTGGCGACGCTGCGCCGTTCCGGCGCGCCCTATGCGCTGACGCCGACCGAGCTTTACGAGGCGACGATGGTGACGTCGGGCGCCATGACCGCGCGCCTTGACCGGCTGGAGAAGGCCGGCCTAATCCAGCGCGCGCCGCATCCCAACGATCGGCGCGGTGTGGTGGTGCAATTGACCGGGAAAGGGCTCGAGCTCATCAACGAAGCGCTTGCCGCCCACGTCGCCAACGAGCACGAAATCCTCGCCGGCCTGACACGCGAGGACCGGGACATGCTGGCGAAACTGCTGGAAAAACTGATCGGAAGCTTGGGCCAAACCTCTGCCTAGCGTATGCCTCCTGCTTTCCACCTTCGTGAACTTGCGCCAAGGTGTATTGAGATTCAGGTCAGGCCGAGCCGAGAATGGTGGCTTACGAGAACCGGAGCGGAGCGTACTTAAAGTACGTGAGCACCGGAAGCGCAGGAAGCCGCCATTCGCAGGCCGGCATCACCTGAATATCGACACACCTCAGTTCCGGTCGTCCGGAAAGCTCGGAATCGGCATGAACTCGACGCCGTCCTCGACGAGGCTTTGCGCCTCTTCCGGCGTCGCTTCGCCATAGATGCCACGCGGATCGGTCTCGCCGAAATGGATCTTGCGCGCTTCCTCGGCGAATTTGTCGCCGACATAGTCGGCATTTTCGCGTACCTTCTCGGCCAGTGCCTTGAGCTGCGCCAGCGCCTGCTTCTGCGCCTCGCCGATGGCCAAAGCGACCTTCTCTCGGCTGCGGGACGTTGAGACGGCGGGCGCCATCAGCGCCTTCTCTATCCTGTGCGAGCCGCAGCGCGGGCAATCGACGAAACCGCGCTTCTTCTGGGTGTCGAAGTCGTCATTGCTGCGGAACCAGGCTTCGAATTCGTGCTCGTGTTCGCAGATCAGGGAAAAACGGATCAAGAGGCGGCACCCCTGAGATGTGGCGCTTCGCTTGTCCCGGCATTGACAGTGAAATCCCGCGCGTTCTTCAAATTGGGGATCTTGCGGCGCGCGGCAAGCGACTGCGCCGGATCGATCTCGGCGACGATCACGCCGGGCTCGTCATGCGCAGCCTCGGCGAGGACGCGCCCCCACGGATCGACAATCAGCGAATGGCCATAGGTTTCGCGCCCGTCCTCATGCAGGCCGCCCTGCGCGGCGGCGATGACATAGGCGCCGTTCTCGATGGCGCGGGCGCGCAACAGCACGTGCCAATGCGCCTCGCCGGTCTGGCGCGTGAAAGCGGCCGGCACCGTCAGCACCTCGGCCCCGGCCATCGCCTCGGCGCGAAACAGCTGCGGAAAGCGCAGGTCGTAGCACACGGCAAAGCCCAGCCTCGTCTCCCCGATATCGGTCACGACCGCTTCCGTTCCCGGCTCGTAGGAGGCGGATTCACGCCAGCTCTCGCCATTGTCGAGATCGACATCGAACATATGGATCTTGTCGTAACCGGCAATAAGGGCGCCGTCGGGCGAGAACAGGAACGCGCGGTTGGCGAGCTTGCCGTCGGCGCGCAGAATCGCCGTCGAGCCGACATGCAGATAAATGCCGAGCTCCTTCGCCAGCTTGCGCGCAGTCGCGACGACCACGTCCTTGTCTTCGGTGGTGAAGGCGGCCGCCCCCGCCTGCTTGTCGCGGATCAGCGCACCAGTCATTTCCGGCGTCTGGACGTAGGTGGCACCCTGATGTGCAGCATCGCGGACCAGTCTTTCCATGTCGGCCGCATTGCGCTCCGGGCTGGTCCCCGAACGCATCTGCACCGCCGCCGCCTTGAAAACACCCATGATCAAGCCCTCGCTTCGTTGGCAAGCAGCACGTCCAGCCGCCCCTGCGACTCCAATTCATGGAGATCGTCGCAGCCGCCAACATGCGTGTCGCCGATGAATATCTGCGGAAAAGTGGTGCGCCCATGCGCCCGTGAAATCATTTCCTGACGCAATGCCGGCGAGAATGAGGCATCGTGCTCGGTATAGGTCACGCCCTTGCGCTCGAGCAACCGCTTGGCGGCCGTGCAGTAACCGCACATCATGCGCGTATAGATCGTCACATCGACCATCAATCAGCAATCCTGCCTATCCACGTCGCCCGACAGTTGCGCGAAAACGACATGCACCAAAACAACAACTTAAGCACTATATAGTTGCAGACTCATCGGCCCGGAAGTCCCCCGGCAGGACGCGCGCGAAGGTCAGCACGTCGACCGCTCCGGCGCCGCCCCTCTTCAGCGCCTTGGCGACGGCCCGCACCGTTGCGCCGGTGGTATAGACATCGTCGACCACGAGCACCCGGCGCCCCGCTATCTCGATTTCAGCGTCCGGCGGCACGCGAAACGCGGCGCGCACATTCTCCTCGCGCTCGTGCCGTTCGAGCCCGACCTGCTGGCGCGTCAGCTTCACGCGCCTGACCGCGGATGGCGAGAAGGGCAGCCCGCCGAGCTTTGCAACGGCCCGTCCGAGTTCCGCGGACTGGTTGAATTGACGCCGGAAGAAGCGCCGCCAGTGCAACGGGACCGGCACGACCAGGTCGGCCTCCGCAATCAGTTCCGCGCCGGCGCGCATCATCCAGTTTGCCATCCAGGGCGCGAGGTCGGTGCGGTCCTGATATTTCAGCCCTTGCACCATCTGCCGCGCGACGCCCGAATAGAGGACGGCGGCCCGCGCCCGCTCGAAGGGCGGCGGATCGGCGATCGCCTCGGCGGAAAGAAACCCCTCGCCCATGTCGTGCGTGAAGGGCGTGCCCATCACCGGGCACCAGGGTTTTTCCAGCAGCCTAAGCTTCGGCCAGCAGGCGCCGCACAGCACACCGGGTTGCGACACATGACGACGGCAGCCGGCGCAAACCGGCGGAAACAACAGCCGCGCCGGCCAGGCCAGTGCCTGCCGCGTCATATCCTGGACCGCTGTGGTCTTGATCTTGTGCACCGGATCGGCCACGTGAAAGGAAACCGCGCGCCACCTTAACACCACTCCGGCACGCGCGGACAACAGGAAGCTTTTCATTGCAGCCCTTGATCGACACCGAGCTCTGGCTCGCTCGCAAGCGCCGGGCACTCGCGCGCCCCGTCGAAGGCGCCGATTTCCTGATGCGCCGCGCCGCGGAGGACCTTGCCGACCGGCTGGGCGCCGTCGAACGCCGCTTCGGCAAGGCGGCCGCGCTGTTCTGTCAGACTTCAGCGGCCGTGGACGTGCTTGCCGGCAGCGGCAAGGTCGGCGAAATCGTGCGCGTCGAGATGGACGAAGCGCTTCTGGCCGGCGGCATCGGCCTGGTAGCGCCGCCTGAGACCGTGCCGTTCGAGGAGGCCAGCCTCGATCTCGTCGTCTCCCTGCTCTCGATGCATGCAATGAACGACATTCCCGGCGTGCTTGCGCAAATCCGCCGGGCGTTGCGACCGGACGGGCTTTTCCTCGGCGCTTTCGCCGGCGCGGGCACATTGGCAGAATTGCGCGAGAGCATGCTGGCGGCCGAGACGGAGCTTTACGGCGGCGCAAGCCCGCGCATCCTTCCCTTCACCGACGTGCGCGACGCCGGCGCGCTGTTGCAGCGCGCCGGCCTGGCGTTGCCGGTCGCCGATGTCGAAACGGTCGCGGTGCGTTACGACACGCTGTTCGACCTCGCCGGCGACCTGCGCGCCATGGGCGAAACAAGCGCGCTCGTCGATCGCAGCCGCAGGCCGGCCGGCAGACGCCTTTTTGCCCGCGCCGCGGAGCTCTACGCCGAACGGTTCGCGGATCCGGATGGCCGTATCCGCGCGAGTTTTTCGATTGTCTGGATGTCCGGCTGGGCGCCCGACGCCTCGCAGCAAAAGCCGCTCAAGCCGGGATCCGGCAAGGTCTCGCTCAAGGCGGTCCTGGAGAACCCGTCCAGGACCTGAGCGCCCCCCGTGATGCCGTCAGTGAGCGAAGGCGTTGGCAAGCTTGCTGTTGTTGTCGGTGAACAGCCACACCAGCCCGTCTGCCGCCTGTTTGACCCCGGCAACGATGGCCAGCGACAACACCGCGACGATCAGACCATATTCGACGGCCGTAGCGCCCGTTTCGTCTTGAATGAATTGCTGCAGCAGGTTTTTCATGATCACCGATCCCTCATGCAGAAACGCTAATCCCTACCCGTTAAGAAAGGTTAACGGCAAAAGCTTAACAGCGAGTGAAACGCCGCCGCGCCGGAAAATCATTAACCAAGTCAGCACTCGCCGCTGCGGCTGCCGTCGTTGCGGATGACGCAGATTGAACTGGGAAAGGGCTGCAGCACGCTGCGGCGCACCGTATATGTATTGGGGCGATGGCCGATCGATCCGGTCGCGGTCATGTCGAGCCCGCCCGCGAAGCCGTCGCGAACGCTCTGCGGCCGGGCCTGGTTGTCCAGGAAAGGCGTTGCGATCAGCGCCAGCGCCACCGCCGCCGAGCCGAAGAGAAGCGTGATCCGCAGGATGCCCATGCCGGCGTCCACCGCGCGAAATCCCCGGTCGGGCCGGATCGAATCCCAGTCTCTTTCAAGGCTCATGCCGTGTTTCCCAGTCATCGACGATATCGCCGCGCGAAACGGCCTCGCGCAATTTTTCACGTCGAGATAAATCTTCCATTAACGCTGACTAAACCAGCTCCCGGAAACCTGCGGAAACACTCGGCCGCCCGGGAAACGCCGACCTGCCGCCAAGTCGGCGCGAAACTACAAAAGGTCGATGAGGAACTGGATCAGCGGCGCGTCGGCCGGCGGCATCGGGTAGTCGCGCATCTGCCGCGGCCTGACCCATTTGAGTCCCTGTCCTTCCCTGGGCTGCGCGATCCCGCGAAAGCGGCGACAGACATAAAGCGGCATCAGGAGATGGAAATCGTCATAGGAATGGCTGGCGAAGGTGAGCGGCGCCAGGCATGGGATCTCGGTCTCGATGCCGAGTTCCTCATGCAACTCGCGGACTAGGCACTCCTCCGGCGTCTCGCCGGGCTCGACCTTGCCGCCTGGAAACTCCCACAGGCCGGCAAGCTGCTTGCCTTCCGGGCGCTGCGCCAGAAGCACGCGCCGGTCGGTATCGACCAGCGCGCAGGCGGCGACCAGCAGCAGTCGCTTTCCGGCCGGCTTGACCTCGCTCATGCGCCCGGCGGCCGACGATAGTGGTAGCGATAGACTTCCTCGAAGCCGAGCGACCGGTAGAGCGAGAGCGCCGGCAGATTGCCGGCCTCGACCTGTAGCCAGGCCTCCCGCGCGCCGCGCAGCCTTGCCCATTTCAGCGCCGACAGGATGAGATTGCGGCCATGGCCCTTCTTGCGCGCCGACTTTTCGGTGGCGACCTCGAACAGACCCGCGAGATCGCCGTCATGAACGCAGATCAGCGTCGCCAGCGGCTCGTTGCCGTCCTCGAGCGCGAACAGCCCCGCTTCCGGCTGGATGGCGCCGATGACCTCGGACAGGCCGGGCCGCAGCGAGGCGTCCGAGCCGCTCGTCCTCAGCGAGGCGCCGATGAAACGGCTGATGTCCTTGAGCGGAATCTGGTCCATGGCCGCGCCAAGCTCGACCTCCTTCAGCGGCAACCGCATCACCAGGGATTCGTCGAACATGTTCCAGCCGGCCTTGTCGAGATGCGTGGACAAGACCTGTCCCGACAGCGGCGACATGCGAAAGGTGAGCGGCCTGCCATAGGCGTCGAAGCGTCTTGCGGCGCGGCCGATGCGCTCTTCGATGGCGTGAGTGTCGCCCGGATCGAGCGGATTGACGGAGTTGAGGCGCTTGGCGGGGAGACCTGCGGTCAGCCGCACGACCCAGGTCCCGTCATAATGGACGGCGGCCGCCGGCCAGGCGCGAAAACCCGCCGCCTCGTAGCGACGCACAACCGCGAGCACGCTTGCCGGATGCCTCGACACCGGCGCCATCAGCTCCGGTAATCGCCATTGATGGCGACATATTCCTTGGTGAGGTCGCAGGTCCACACCGTCGCCTTGCCGCGGCCGATGCCGAGATCGGCGCGGATGCGGATATCGTCGCGCTTCATATAGGCCGAGGTCGCTTCCTCCGAATAGGCCGGATCGCGCTCGCCCTCATGCGCCAGGCGGTTGTCGCCGAACCAGATCGACAGCCGGTCGCGGTCGGCCGGCTCGCCGGCCTTGCCGACGGCCATGACCACGCGGCCCCAATTGGCGTCCTCGCCGGCGACGGCCGTCTTGACCAGAGGCGAATTGGCGATCGAGAGCGCGATGCGCTTGGCCGAGCGGGCGGACTTCGCGCCGGTGACGGTGACCTCGACCTGCTTGCGCGCGCCCTCGCCGTCGCGCACCACCTGCAGCGCCAGCGACTTCAGCACCTTGCCGAGCGCCCGGCGGAAGGCGCCGAGCCGCGCATCCTTGGGATCGCCGATCGCCGGCGCGCCGCGCGCCGCGGCCTTGCCGGTGGCGAAGAAGAGCAGCGTGTCGCTGGTCGAGGTGTCGCTGTCGACGGTCACCGCATTGAAGGTCTTGGCCGTGCCGCGCGACAGCAGGTCCTGTAGCACGGGAGCTGCGATCGGCGCGTCGGTGGCAATGAAGGAGAGCATCGTCGCCATGTCGGGCGCTATCATGCCGGCGCCCTTGGCGATGCCGTTGATGGTGACGTCGGTGTCGCCGAGTTTGACCGTCGCCGTCGCCACCTTCGGATAGGTGTCCGTGGTCATGATCGCCTTGGCCGCCTCGGTCCACTGATCCGGCCTGCCGTCCTTGATCAGGCCGGCGAGCAGATGGCTGAATCTGGTCGTGTCGAGCGGCTCGCCGATGACGCCGGTCGAGGCCAGGAACACCTCGCTCTGCGAACATCCGGCGGCCTTCGCCGCCGCCTCGCCGGTCAGCGCGGTCGAAGCCTGGCCCTTCTTGCCCGTGAAGGCGTTGGCATTGCCGGAATTGACCACCAGGACACGCGCCTTGCCGGCGGGCAGGTTCTGACGGCAGAAGTCGACGGGCGCCGACGGACATTTCGACCTGGTGAACACGCCGGCGACAGCCGTGCCCGGATCGAAGGCCATGGCCAGCAGGTCGGTTCTGTTGCGGTACTTGATACCGGCTTCGGCGGTCGCGATGCGCACACCCTCGATGACCGGCATCTTCGGATATTTCTTCGGTGCGAGCGGCGAAATCGTAGCAGACATCGGTATCCCGGAGCGGCAAGAACACGAAAGGAAGGAAGCCGGTTTGCCCGATAGCGCGCGCCGGCGCAAGAGGCGTTCTGGCCGCGCCTTGCCGGCTTGGCCGGCGGCCTTGCAATTGGAAACACGTCGTTTCGTTTCGTCACCGAAGCCAATATGATCGGCCGCAGATTCACCGACCAAGGAAGACCTCGATGGGCGAAGCCGCCGCTCGCGGGCGCAAGTCGATCGGCGCAAAACGCAGTCCCGAGAGCGCCGATGCCATCCTCAACGCCGCCGAGGCGGTGTTGCGCGAGGCGGGCTATGCCGGCTTCTCGATCGAGGCCGTCGCCCGGCGGGCGCGGGCGGGAAAGCCGACCATCTATCGCTGGTGGCCGAGCAAGGCGGCCCTGCTGATCGAGGTTTACCAGCGGCAGAAGCGCGTCGAGACGCCCGACACCGGGAACGTCGAGGACGATCTGGCCGGCTTCCTCGAGAACCTGTTCGCGCATTGGCGCGACACCCCGTCGGGCAACATCTTCCGCTCGCTGATCGCAGAGGCGCAGTCGGACGAGACGGCCGCGGCCGCGCTTGCCGAATATTCAAAAGGACGCCGCAGCCATACCGGCCGGATGATCGAGCGCGCCAAGGCGCGCGGCGAGGTGGCGGCCGATGTCGATGCCGGGATCGTGGCCGACCTGGTCGCTTCTTTCGCCTGGAGGCATCTGCTGACCGAACGGCTCGACGAGGACAAGGCGGCGATCCGCGCCGCCATTCGCTACATCACGCGGGGCATAATGAACGCTTGACCCCCGAAAGCGAAAGGGCGCCCGAAGGCGCCCTTTCAGAATTATCCAGCCGCAAGCGGATTACTTGCCGGCTTCCAGCGTGTCGATGTCCTTCTTGAGCTTCTCGTCCGGGATCTCGACCTTGGCGGCCGCACGCAGCTCCTTGACCATGGCGAAATACTTGTCGCGGATCACCGCCTGCTTAGCCTGGTCCTTGACGTCGTCGAAGGCCGGCGGCTGCTTGGCGCGCTTGTCCTCGACCTTGATGACGTGCCAGCCGAACTGCGACTGCACCGGCTCCTTCGAATATTTGCCGACGTCGAGCGCGAACGCCGCCTTGTCGAATTCCGGCACCATCTGCCCCGGGCCGAACCAGCCGAGATCGCCGCCGCTGGTCTTGCCGCTCGGGTCGCTGGTGTGTTCGTTGGCGAGCTTCTGGAAATCGGCGCCGCCGTCGAGCTGCTTGATGATCGCCTCGGCCTCTTCCTTCGTCTTCACGAGGATGTGACGGGCATGGATTTCGTTGACCGGCGGCGTGTTGGCGATCTCCTGGTCATAGCGAGCGCGCACTTCGGCGTCCGTCACCTTGTCGACCACTTCCTTCTCGACGACCTCGCCATGCAGGGCTCGCGCCTGCAGGAAAGCCATGCGGCGCTGGAAGTCGGCGTCCTTGTCGAGGCCGCTGTCGACGGCCTTCTTGGCCATGACGCGGATTTCGATCGCCGCCGAGAGGGCCGCCGCGCGGCGCTGTTCAGGCGGCAGTTGCGCAAACTGCTGCGACAGTTCGCCTTCGGCGAGCCGAAGATCGGCCTCGGTCAGCTTCTCGCCGTTGACGGTGGCGATCACGGCATTGGGATCGACCGGAGCAGCCGCGGGCGCCGTGGCGTCCGGCTGGGCGGGCTTGGTCTCTTGCGCCATCAGCGGCGACAGGCAAAGAGCCGAGAGCCCGAAGGCCAGACCGAGGCTGGCGAGCGAGGCGCGGCGGATCGACAGGGACATCAAGATAAACTCCAATGGGGATTGCCAATAAGGATCGCGTGAGCGGAAGGGTTCCAGATCAGTCGAATTGTGGCGGAATTTGGCGCTGCCGATAGGGCTAACGCGGCGTTGACATCGATTGAGCCCCCTCTTATCTGTCCAACGACTTGGCGTCCAGAACCGTTTTCCGGGCGCTTTTTGCGTTTGTCCGCACTCACGCGGATTTGATGGGCCCGCCAGGTGCCTGTCGCAAACGGCTAAATTGCTATCGAAAGGGCCATTGGATGGTCAGTCTCGGCGGTCTCGCCCGTAAGGTTTTCGGTTCTTCCAACGACCGCCGCGTCAAGTCGACCCGGCCAAGGGTCGAAGCCATCAACGCCATGGAAAACGAGATGCGGGCGCTTTCCGATGCCGAGCTTGCGGGGCGCACGGAAAAGTTCCGCCAGGATCTGGCCAACGGCGCTGCGCTCGACGATCTCTTGGTTCCGGCCTTCGCCACGGTGCGCGAGGCCGCCCGCCGCGTGCTTGGCATGCGTCCCTTTGACGTGCAATTGATCGGTGGCATGGTGCTGCACAATGGCGGCATCGCCGAGATGCGCACCGGCGAGGGCAAGACGCTGGTCGCCACCTTGCCGGTTTACCTCAATGCGCTCGCCGGCAAGGGCGTGCATGTTGTCACCGTCAACGACTATCTCGCCAAGCGCGACGCCGAATGGATGGGCCGCGTCTACAAGTTCCTTGGCCTCAACGTCGGCGTCATCGTCCACGGCCTTTCCGACGAGGAACGCCGTGAGGCCTATGCCTGCGACGTCACCTATGCCACCAACAACGAGCTCGGCTTCGACTATCTGCGCGACAACATGAAGTATGAGCGCTCGCAGATGGTGCAGCGTGGACACTCGTACGCCATCGTCGACGAGGTCGATTCCATCCTGGTCGACGAAGCGCGCACGCCGCTGATCATTTCCGGTCCGCTCGAGGACCGCTCGGAAATGTACAACACCATCGACGCCTTCATGCTGAAGCTCGGCCCCGCCGACTATGAGGTTGACGAGAAGCAGAAGACGACGATCTTCACCGAGGACGGCACCGAGAAGCTGGAAAACATGCTGCGCGACGCCGGCCTGTTGAAAGGCGAGTCGCTCTACGACGTAGAGAATGTCGCCATCGTCCATCATGTCAACAACGCGCTAAAGGCGCACCTGTTGTTCCAGAAGGACAGGGACTACATCGTGCGCAACGGCGAGATCGTCATTATCGACGAGTTCACCGGCCGCATGATGCCGGGCCGCCGCTATTCAGAAGGCCTGCACCAGGCGCTCGAGGCCAAGGAGCACGTTCAGATCCAGCCCGAGAACCAGACGCTGGCCTCCGTCACCTTCCAGAACTATTTCCGCCTCTACAAGAAGCTCGCCGGCATGACCGGCACGGCACTGACCGAGGCGGAGGAATTCGGCAACATCTACGGCCTCGAGGTCACCGAAATCCCGACCAACCTGCCTGTCATCCGCAAGGATGAGGACGATGAGGTCTACCGGACGGTCGAGGAGAAGTACAAGGCGATCGTCAGGGAAATCCGCGAAGCCAGCGCCAAAGGCCAGCCGACGCTGGTCGGCACCACCTCGATCGAGAAATCCGAGCAGCTGGCCGAGCGCCTGCGCAAGGACGGCTTCAAGGACTTCGAAGTGCTGAACGCCCGTCACCACGAGCGCGAGGCGGCCATCGTCGCCCAGGCCGGCAAGCCCGGCGCCATCACCATCGCCACCAACATGGCCGGCCGCGGCACCGACATCAAGCTCGGCGGCAATGCCGAGATGCGCATCGCGGAGGAACTTGGAGACATGCCCGAGGGCCCCGAGCGCGAGGCCAGGGAAAGGGAAATCCACGCCGACGTCGAGCGCCTGAGGGAAAAGGCGCTGGCCGCCGGCGGCCTCTATGTTCTGGCCACCGAACGCCACGAATCGCGCCGCATCGACAACCAGCTTAGAGGTCGTTCGGGAAGACAAGGCGATCCCGGCCGCTCGAAATTCTTCCTGTCGCTGCAGGACGATCTGATGCGCATCTTCGGCTCCGAGCGCATGGACGGCATGCTGCAGAAGCTCGGCCTCAAGGAAGACGAGGCGATCATCCATCCCTGGATCAACAAGGCACTGGAAAAAGCGCAAAAGAAGGTCGAGGCGCGCAACTTCGACATCCGCAAGAACCTCCTGAAATATGACGACGTTGCCAACGACCAACGCAAGGCGGTGTTCCAGCGGCGCATCGAGCTGATGGACGGAGAAGGTCTCGCCGAAACCATTGCCGAGATGCGCGAAGGCGTCATCGAGGAGATCGTCGCCAAGAACATCCCCGAAAACGCCTATGCCGAGCAGTGGAACGTCGCCGGTCTCAAGGAGGAAGTGGCGCAGTACCTCAACCTCGACCTGCCGGTCGAGGAATGGGTCAAGGAAGAAGGCATCGCCGAGGACGACATTCGCGAGCGCATCACGGCCGCCGCCAACGCCGCCGCCAAGGAGCGCGCCGACCGCTTCGGCCCCGATGTGATGAACTATGTCGAACGCTCGGTGGTGCTGCAGACGCTCGACCATCTGTGGCGCGAGCACATCGTCAATCTCGACCATCTGCGCTCGGTCGTCGGCTTCCGCGGCTACGCCCAGCGCGACCCGCTGCAGGAATACAAGAGCGAGGCCTTCGAGCTGTTCCAGGCCATGCTCGGCAATCTGGAGCAGGCCGTCACCGCACAGCTGATGCGCGTCGAGCTGGTGCGCCAGGCGGCCGATGCGCCGCCGCCTGAAGCGCCCGAGATGTTCGGCAGCCATATCGACGGCTCCACCGGCGAGGATGATTTCCAAGGCGGCGAGACCGCGCTTCTGATACGTCAGGATACCAACGCCGTCGTCGCGCCGGAAAACCGCGATCCGAAGAACCCCGCGAGCTGGGGCAAGGTCGGCCGCAACGAGCTCTGCCCCTGCGGCTCCGGCAAGAAGTACAAGCACTGCCACGGCACGTTCGCCTGACGCCTATTTCCTTCTCCCCGTTCAACGGGGAGAAGGTGCCCGAAGGGCGGATGAGGGGCAGCGCCGGGGCCGGCGGTTTCCTTCAGGCGCAGAAAACAAGCCTCACACCAGACCCGACGCGCGCGCCGCGGCAGCCGCTTCGCCGCGCGAGATGACCTCCAGCTTCTCCAGCACGGCCGAAACGTGGTGATCGACCGTCTTGGGCGAAATGGCCAGATGCGCGGCGATCTTCTTGTTGGAAAAGCCTCGCTCGAGAAGTTCCAGGACTTCCATCTGGCGCTGCGTGAGGCCGGCCTGATTGGCGCGCGTCGCCTGTCGCGGCCCTCTCGCGATGTGACTGATGCCGCTTTCCCGCATGAGGCTGCGCGCCTGCTGCGCGACCGCCCTCGCGCCAAGGTCCTCGAAAATGGCGAGCGCCTCGCGCTGCGCCGCTTCGTCGCCGAGCAGCAAGGCCATTGCCTGTTCGAAAGGCGCCCCCATTTCGGCCCATAGCCTGGCGGCGGCGCGCCAGTCGCCCGTCAGTTGCAGGCGGTGCGGCTCCGCCATGCCGTCCGTGTCGCCGGGTTCGGATCCCGGCGACAACAGTTCCCGCCAGGTGGCAAGTTCGCCGAACACGGCCGGCGTCGGCGCGAGATTTTCGGCAACCGCGATCAGGCGCAAGGCTTCCTGCCTGTCGGCTTGTCCAAGCCAGGCCGATTCGGCCAGCACCTGGGCAAACGCCACCAGGCGCTGCAGCTCCATGCCCTTGTCCAGGAACCGCCTCATCTCTTCGACGATCGGCTCGGCCGACGGGTCGCCGCGGCGGATGCGCAATCGTGCCAGCGCCACCAGCGACGGATAGCGCACCAGCGGCGTCGTTGCGTCGTCGTCGACAACCTCATGCGCCATTGTCGCGGCGTCGTTCCACAAGCCGCGGCGAAGCAAAAGCTGCGCCTGCACGCCGCGCATGTAGTCGCGCCATGTCGCGAGATCGTTCTCGACGCAATAGCCGATGCCGCGATCCAGGAACGACGCCGCCTCCTTGAAGTTGAGCCTGTTCATCTCGACGCAGGCGCAATTCGTGAAGGCGCGCGCCGCATGCTCCTGGTAGTTGCCCGACAGCGCAATCCCGAGGCTGCGGGCGAGATCGCGCCGCCCCTTGGCAAAATCCAGCCATTGTCCGGCGGCGCCGACATTGTTCAGCGCATGACATAGAATGTCCGCCCGGTTGAGCCGCTCCGCCAGCTCTACCGCCTTGCCGCCGAGCGAAAGCGCGTCCTCGAGCCGCTCGGCCAGCATCGCTAGTTGCGAGAGGTTCGAATAAGCCATCGCCAGCTCGGGGCTGTCGGGCGCGGTCTCCAGAAGCCCCACGGCCTGCTCTCCGAAACGGTCCGCTGCCTCGCGATCGCCGAGCAGGTAGGCGAAGCGCGACAGGCATCTGAGGCTGTCGCCTTCCTTCAGCCGGTCCCCCAGTGCCTGGCGCAGCTGGCGCGCCCGGCCTTGCGCTTCCATCGCCGTGTCGACGCGGCCGATCAGGTGGCACTCGAACGCATGGCCTTCGTAAAGCTCCGCCTGCTTCTCGATCGGCAGAGTATCGGCATAGCGCAGGGCGACCTCGTAATAGCCCGCTGCATCGCGATGCGCGCCGACGCGGGATGCCTCCCGCGCGGCAACCGGCGCCAGCTCGCGCACCACATCCAGGCTTTGCGCTTCCACGGCATGATGCACCAGCCTTGCGGTGGCGACTTGCGGATTTTCCCGTAACGCCGCCAGCGCGCGCTCATTGTACTCGCGTCGTTTGCTGGGCGTCAGCGCCATCTCGATGGCCGTGCGGGCGATCTCGTGCCGGAAAGCATAGCCATCGCCGAAATCCTCGAGCAGGCCGTTGGCCACGCATTCGGCGAGCTGGCCGGCGGCGGCAATCCCGCAAAGACCGCTCAGCGCCCAGGCATCGGCGCGGCGCGGAAACACCGAGACTGCGTCGAGCATCGAGCGGGCGCCGGGCGACAATCTTTCGGCGCGCGCCAGCACGGCGTCGCGGACGCTCGCCGGCAACGCGCCATCGACTGCGGCGGCGAGCAGCTCGGTGACGAAGAAGGCGTTGCCCGCCGTTGCGCGGTAGATCGCGTCGCCGTCGCGCTCGGCCGCCGCGGCGAGCGAGAGCACCGCGCTTTCGCTGAGCAGCGGCACTTCTATGCGTTGGATATTGCCGGCCGGTATCTCGCCGAGCGCCCGGCGCACGCGCATCTGTCCTTCGCTGCGGTCAGTGCGCGCCGTGATCAGAAGCAGGATGTGCGTGTTTGCAATGCGCCGGCCAAGGAAACGCACGAAATCGAGCGTCGCGTCATCGGCCCAATGCAGGTCCTCGATGACGAGCAGGCAAGGACCTTTCGCCTCGAAGACGTCGAGCGCCTCGGAAAACAAAGGCAGCCGCTGCACCTGGCGGTCGTCCATCGCCCGCGGCGGCTCCCAGTGCGCCTCGCGGGCCAGATCGTAAAGCGGCCCCAGGGGATCTGGAATGGAGAGGTCCTCGCAGGCGCTGCGAAGAACGGGCAGCCCCTCGCCCAAGCGGCCTGCGAACGCCTCGGCCAGCGCCGTCTTGCCGGCGCCGGCCTCGCCCGACAAAACCACGACGCGGCCGCGGCCGCCTGTTGCATCCGCCAGCAAGGCACCCATTTGCTGCAGCTGCGTCTGCCGTTCCAGAAGCATTGTCACCCTCTCGCCAAATCAGAATTTCCATCGTGGCGGGCCGCCGCCGCAATAGCCTGGGAAACGGCGCGACAATGTGACTTTCCACACACTGAGGTGCCATCTTCCACATAAAACGTCGCAAAGATAGGGATTCGTCCCGGCCAATATGGGGAATGGCTCCGATGCGCGCCTGCCGCGAAGGTGATTTCTGCTGGGTCGCGCTTGAACCGAGCGCAATTCACCAATGAAAGGAAACCGATCGTGCCTCGTTACCTGATTGAACGTACCTTCCCCGATGGGCTGCACGTGCCCATGAACGACGCCGGCGCAACCGCGATGGGCGGCGTCATCGCCCGCAATGCCGAGAAAGGCGTAACCTGGGTGCAATCCTTCGTCTCGCCCGACAAGAGCAAGAGCTTCTGCATCTACGATGCGCCCTCGCCGGAGGCGATCCGCAGCACCGCGCAGAAGAATTCGCTTCCCGTCGACAAGATCACGGAGGTCCGGGTCCTCGACCCCTACTTTTATCGCTGATCGGGCAGACCATGTTGGGCAGACCATACCCGTCGCCGGCGGACCTGACGCCGTGCCAGAAGACGAGGCTGCATCCGCCGCGGCGGACATCGTCCCGTCACGGCGCGGCTTCATGCGACGGGCTGTGTCGGCGTTGCTTTCGCCCCTGCGACACCGGCGACGCTTTCTGCCACCGCAGGACGACTACCTGAGACGCGACATCGGCCTGCACGAGCGGGAAAACCCGCGCGAATACTGGGAATATTGGTGGCATCACAGCTGATCCCGCACCGGGCAATTCCAAGAAGACTGCGCAGCGGTTTTCCGTCCGGAATTGCGCAAAACAAAGACTTGGAGCGGTTCGTTCGGTGAACCGCTCTGGTCGGGATCAGCGACCATCCCTTTAACAAACAGGCGCCGCCGGCGTTCGGAGTTGGCCTACCGGCCGACTGCCGCCGCTTGCGCGCCTCAATTGGAGAGACAAATGAACATTCAGACCTTAATCAAATGCGTTGTCGGCGCTTCTGCCTCGATCATCATGCTGATGGCGGGCGCGGCCACGGCCGAAACCGTCAATCCGCTTGCCGAAAAGGTGCGGGCGCTCGACAGCCGCTTCGAGGACGTCGCCGTGGCGAAAGCCGAAGGCTACGCGCCGATCCCCTGCGCCAGCGGCCTCACCGGCGGCGCCATGGGCATCCACTACGTCAACGCCGCCTATCTGAAGGACGACGCCGTCGACGTCGCCAAGCCGGAAGCGGTGATGTACGAGCCGATGGCCGACGGCACGCTGAAGCTGATCGCGGTCGAATACATCACCGCGAAGGGCCCGGCCTCGCTCGAAGGCCATCTGTTCAACTTCAACACCGCGCCCAACCGCTACGGCCTCGGCCCGTTCTACGAGTTGCACGTCTGGGCCTGGAAGCAGAACCCCACCGGCGCCTTCGCCGACATGAACCCGAACGTGACCTGCGACGCCATGCAGGGGATGTGAGCAGCGCTCTAGCCTTCTCCCCTTGTGGGAGAAGGTGGATCGGCGCGATAGCGCCGAGACGGATGAGGGGTGTTCCAGCGGAGTGAGAGGTCTGCGTTCCCTGGAACACCCCTCATCCGTCGCCTTCGGCGACACCTTCTCCCACAAGGGGAGAAGGAAAAGCCCGCACCCCACCCACCCTTTCTTAAGGTGTTTCGGATAGACCGAAACCTTGGAAAGAGGCGGAAAACGGAGAGTATTCGGGGTGCGCTTTTCCGCGGCGACGACTGCCGGGCGGTTCCTGCCGCAGCGCTGGGCGCTGCGCATGCGGCCATTGCTTGGCCGCATCGATGCCGTGCTGTCCACCGCCGACGAGCGCGGCGAAGCCGGGCGCATGTCGCTGATCGCCTTCTCCATCCGCATCGTCAGCGCCTTCATCGCCTTTGTCAGCCAGGTGCTGATGGCACGCTGGATGGGCTCGTTCGAATACGGTATCTCGGTGCTGGTCTGGGTGACGATGGTCATCGTCGGCAACCTCGCCTGCCTCGGCTTTCACACCTCGGTCATCCGCTTCATCCCCGAATATCGCGAGCGCGGCATGCTGGCCGAGTTGCGCGGCATCGTGCAGGCGAGCCGCCTGTTCGTGCTCGTCGCCTCGACGCTGGTGGCAGGCCTCGGCGCCCTTGGCGTCTGGCTCGCCTCGGATTGGATCGAGAACTACTACGTCATCCCCTTCATCCTCGGTGTCATCTGTCTGCCGATGATCGCGCTCGGCGACCTTCTGCAAGGGCTGGCGCGCGCCAATTCCTGGGCGCTGCTGGCGCTGTCGCCCACCTATCTGGTGCGGCCGGTGCTGATCCTGGCTTTCATGGCGCTGATGCTTGGCCTGCACTATGTGCCCGACGCCAAGACCGCGATCTTCGCCTCCATCGCCGCAACCTATGTCACCACGCTCGGCCAGCTGATGGCCGTCACCTCGCGCATGGAGAAAAAGATCCCGGCCGGGCCGATGGCGGTGCATTTCGGCCAGTGGATCCTCGTCTCGCTGCCGATCTTCCTGGTCGAGGGCTTCTTCTTCCTGCTCACCAATGCCGACGTGCTGATGGTGGGCGCCTATCTCGACCCCAATGACGTCGCGGTCTATTTCGCCACGGTGAAGACGCTGGCGCTCGTGCATTTCGTCTATTTCGCGGTCAAGGCCGGCGTTGCACAGCGCTACGCCCAGTTCACGCATGGCGAGCCGCATCGGCTCGCCGCCTTCGCCCGGGAGACCGTCTCCTGGACCTTCTGGCCCTCGCTGCTGATGGCGCTCATGGTGCTGGCGCTGGGCGAGCCTATGCTGGTGCTGTTCGGTCCCGAATTCGCCGCCGGCTACCCGCTGCTCTTCCTGCTGGTTCTGGGCGTCGTGGCGCGCGCCGCCGTCGGCCCCTGCGAAAGCCTGCTCACCATGAGCGGCAACCAGAACATCTGCGCCGCCGTCTATGCCATGACGCTTGCGCTCAACATCGGCCTCAACGTGATCCTCATTCCGCTGTTCGGCCTCTGGGGCGCGGCAATCGCCACCAGCCTGGCCATGGTCTTCGAGGCCAGCGCGCTCTCCTTCACCGTCTGGCGCAAGCTCGGCATCGTGATGGCGATCTTTGTGCCCGCAAACAAGGAAGTCGCCTGATGGCCGCCGTCCCGTTGCTCGAAGAGACCAGCGGCGGCACCGCCGGCGCCATGGTTTCCAACCTTGCCGGCCTGGCGCGCGAGGTCGACCCCGCCCATATCGAGCTCTTCGCCAGCAACAGGCCGGAGCGCAAGCTCGCCATCTATCCGGCCTCGGCCGGCTTCGATCTTGTCGAGGAGCTTGACTATCTCAGCGCCCGCACGATCGAACCGAACGTCTTCTTCAACCCGCGCTTCCTGGCGCCGGCGATGCCGCGGCTGGAAGACCGGGAGGTGCGGCTGGCCGTCATCCGCGACGGCGACGAATACCGCAACCGGCTCCGGCTTCTGGCGCCGTTCTCGGTCGAGCGGCCGGCGATCCCGCTCGGCGTCCCGGTAATGCGCACATGGTCGAGCCCGTTCGGCCCGCTCGGAACGCCGCTGGTCGATCGCGACGATCCGGTCGGCGTCATCGAGGATTTCTTCTCGATGCTGTCGCGGCCGCATCTCAAGCTGCCAAAAGTCTTCGTGCTGCCCGATATGCGCCTCGACGGTCCGGTGGCAAGCCTGCTCACCTCCTTTGCCGACAGCCGCGGCTTGACCATGGTGACCACCGGCAAGGTCGAGCGTCCGGTGCTGGAAAGCGACGCCGACGGCGAGGACTACCTCAAGGCATCGCTGCGCGCGCATCACTATCGCGAATTCCGCCGCCTGAAGCGGCGTCTCGCCGACCTCGGCAAGCTGGAGCACACCGTGGCGCGCGGGCCGGACGAGATCCGCCACGCCATCGAAAGCTTCCTGACGCTGGAAGCGGCCGGCTGGAAAGGCCGCGAGCGCACCGCGATGGCGATCGACCGCTACCGCGCCGCCTTCGCCCGCGAGGCCGTGCACCGGCTGGCCGAGCAGGACATGTGCCGCATCCACCTCTTGACGCTCGACGGCCGCACCATCGCCTGCCTGGTCGTCTTCGTCGAGGCCGGCGTCGCCTATACCTGGAAGACGGCCTATGACGAGGCGCTCTCCGCCCATTCGCCGGGCACGCTCTTGATGATCGAGGTAACCAGGCAACATCTCGACGATCCAAACATCGTCATGACGGATTCCTGCGCGGTTCCGGACCATCCGGTGATGAGCCGTCTGTGGAGCGAGCGCAAGCCGATGGGCACGCTGGTGATCGGGCTGACGCCGGACGCCGACCGGCTGGCCCGTCAGGCCGCCTCGCAACTGCATCTCTACCGCGAGACCCGCAACATGGCGCGCATCCTGCGCAACCGCATGCGGAGCCTGCTGAAAAGACGCTAGATGGGCGGCGAGACACCGGCTATGGCTTGCGGCGGCCGGACCCGGCCTGCCTTCACCACAAAGCTTCAAATGATCGATACCGTCCTGCGCTTCGCCCGCCTTTGTGCGCCGCTTGTTCTGCTCGCCGTGTTTCCGGCTCGAGCCGTGGCCGATACCTGCCCGGAGGATTGCAGCGATCCGCCGCCTCCCCCGGTCAATATCTACAGCCAGACCACGGCCGGCCATCTGAGCCCAGCCACCGCCGGCGCGCTGCCGCGCGTCTATGTGCCGAACCGCTCCTCCAACAGCGTCTCGGTGATCGACACCGTCACCTTGAAGGAGGTCGGCCGCTTCCCGGTCGGCAGCAAGCCGCAGCATGTCGTGCCGTCCTGGGATTTGAAGACGCTGTGGGTCGCTAACAACGGCACCGGCAAGAACGGCAGCCTGACGCCGATCGACCCGATAACGGCTAAGCCCGGCCAGCAGGTTGCGGTCGACGACCCCTACAATCTGTATTTCATGCCGGACGGCAGCGCGGCAATCGTCGTCGACGAGGCTATGGAGCAGCTCGATTTCCGCGATCCGACGACCATGGCGTTGAAATCCAGCCTGCCGACGCCGACTTGCCCGGGGATCAACCATGCCGACTTCTCTGCCGACGGCTCCTACGCGATCTTCACCTGCGAATATGGCGACGGCGGCCTGGCCAAGATCGACCTGAAGAACCAGAAGCTGCTCGGCCATCTCGACTTCTCCAAGACGGGCATGCCGCAGGACATCCGCCTGTCGCCCGACGGCAAGGTCTTCTACGTCGCCGACATGATGAATGACGGTGTGTTCCTGGTCGACGGCGACAGTTTTCGGGAAATCGGCTTCATCCCGACCGGCATCGGCGCGCACGGCTTCGTCGTCAGCCGCGACGGCAAGCGGCTCTACGTATCGAACCGCGGCTCGCACAGGATGGAGCAGGGCAAGGCCAGGGGCCCGGGAAGCGTCACGGTGATCGACTTCGCCACCCGCGCCGTGGTCGCGCAATGGCCGATCCCCGGCGGCGGCAGCCCCGACATGGGCAATGTCAGCGCCGACGGCAGGCAGCTATGGCTGTCGGGCCGCTTCGACAGCGAGGCTTATATGATCGACACCACCAGCGGCGCCGTGACGAAAATCCGCGTCGGCGCCGAGCCGCATGGCCTGACGGTATGGCCGCAGCCGGGGCGCTACTCGCAGGGACATACGGGGAATATGCGGTAGGGCACTTTTGTGAAGGCCCGCCATCCGAAGCTCGCAGAGCGAAGGATGGTGCCCCTAGCCGGGATCGAACCAGCACTCCTTGCGGAACTCGATTTTGAGTCGAGCGCGTCTACCAATTCCGCCATAGGGGCTCAGGCCGGGCGGCCTGGATGGGCGCGGACTATACGGTTGGACGGCCTTTCGTCAACTGGCCTGTTGCGGATTTGCCGGCACCGCTTGGGCCAAACAGCATCCGGCGGTCTTGTAAGGACCACCGCCATTGTGCGCGGCAGGAAATCTTTCTAGAGAGGCGAATGTTTAAGGTGCCCGGTCGATAATGACGGCTGCGGCGCTTTGGGTCCTTGTTTCGTACGTGCCGGTGGCCGAAAACCGCTGCGCCGTTTGGGGTGACATGCATTAGGTAATTCCAGGAAAAGCGCAGCGGTTTTCCCGTCCGGAATTGTGTCAATCGCATTAGGAGAGCCGATGCTTCGCGGACTTTACGACTGGACCCTGTCGCTGGCGGCGCGCAAATCGGCCGAATGGTGGCTGGCCTTCATTGCCTTCGTCGAAAGCTCGGTCTTCCTGGTGCCGGCCGACGTGCTCTTCCTGCCGATGGCGCTGTCCAAACCCCAGCGCGCCTATCGCTATGCGCTGATCGCCACGGTCGCTTCGGTTCTGGGCGGCGTCGCCGGCTGGTTCATCGGCCACTATGCCTATGAGGCAGTCGCCAAGCCGGTGCTTGAATTCTACGGCAAATATGATGAGTTCGAGCAGTTGCGCACCTCGTCCGGCGTCGGCTTCATCATCCTGATGCTGGTCACCTCGGGCGCGGCCCATCTGCCGCCGATCAAGGTGGTGACGATCCTGTCCGGCGTCATCGGCGTCAATCTCCTGCTCTTCATCGGGCTCGCGATCGTGGCGCGCGGCGCCCGTTTCCTGCTGCTTGCCTGGCTGCTTCGCCGCTATGGCGAGGAGATCAGGGAGTTCATCGAAAAGCGCTTGGGATTGATTGTCGGCGCCGGCGCCGCTGCCCTGATTTTGCTCTATATCCTCGTCAGATACGCCCACGGATAGCGACGCAACAACGGACCGATAGATGACCGCGACCATGAATGCCGACACCGGACGCCAGCGCATGCGCGCGGCGCTGTTTCTCGCCGTCGCCATGGCCGCGACGGTCGGCTCGGCGCTCGCCTTCCAATATATCGGCGGCTACATCCCCTGCCATCTCTGCCTGGAGCAGCGCACGCCCTACTATATCGGCGTGCCGCTGATGGTGCTGGCGGCGATCGCCTCGATGCTGCGTGCGCCGGCCTGGGTGACGCGCGGGCTGCTCGCGATCGGCGGCTTGCTGATGCTCTACGGCCTCTATCTCGGCGTCTATCATTCGGGCGTCGAATGGGCATGGTGGCAAGGTCCGGCCGACTGCACCGCCGGCGCCGGTCCGGTCGACACTGGCGGCAAGGGCGTGCTCGACGCGCTCGACAAGTTCGTGCCGCCCTCCTGCGACAAGGCAGCTCTGCGCATCCTCGGCCTGTCGCTCGCCGGCTGGAACGCCATAGCCAGCCTCGTCCTCGCCGCCGTCGCCTTTCGCAGCGCGCTCGCGCGGGATTGAGCCGGCACCAAAGCGGCGGCGCGAGATCGTTCACAGAATTCGGCAGGATGAGTCGTATGAAGTGAGCGTCGAGAACCGGAGCGGAGCGTACTTACAGTACGTGAGCACCGGAAGCGCAGACGCTTGCTTCAGACGGCCAGCCTCCCGAATTCTCGAACGATCTCAAGGTTCGAGTTCGACATCCCAGTAGAGATAATCCATCCAGCTTTCATGCAGATGGTTGGGTGGGAACAGGCGGCCGTTGTTGTGCAGGTCGTGCACCGTCGGCTGATAAGGCTTTTGCAGCGGCCACATCTTGGCCTGGGCCGGCATCATGCCGCCCTTGCGAAGGTTGCAGGGCGAGCAGGCGGCGACGACATTCTCCCAGGTCGTCGCTCCGCCGCGATGGCGCGGGATGACATGGTCGAACGTCAGATCCTCGGGCGTTCCGCAATACTGGCACTGGAAGCGGTCGCGCAGGAAGACGTTGAAGCGGGTGAAGGCGGGATGCCTGGACGGCTTCACATAGGCTTTGAGGCTGACCACGCTCGGCAGCTTCATCGAGAAGGTCGGCGAAGAGACGGCGTGCTCGTATTCGGCGACGATGTTCACCCGGTCGAGGAAGACGGCCTTGATGGCGTCCTGCCACGACCAGAGCGACAGGGGATAGTAGCTGAGCGGACGGTAGTCCGCGTTCAGCACCAGCGCGGGAAGCCCATCCGGAGATACGGCAACCGTCACGTCCTTCGCCTCCTTGCTTCTAGAACCGAACGGCGCGGATACTGTAAGCCCGACATGACAGGGATGTGAAGCGGATTGTCGTGCGTCGAAATCGCCAAAACCGCATGATTTTCAGGCTTTTTTTGCCATTTCGATAGTCGGCGCCGCATCCCTGCCCTTCAATTCCCGGTAATAAGCCCAAAAAAGCCGCGACGCGACACCCCGCCACGGCCTCCATGATTCGGCCAGCCGGATAAGCATTTTCTCCGGCGGACGCGGGTCGATGCCGAGCGCATGGCCGACCGCCGTCTGCAAGGCGACGTCGCGCGCGGGAAACACATCCGGATGGCCGGCGGCAAACAAAAGGTAGCATTCCGCCGTCCAAGGACCGATGCCGGGCACGGCCGTCATCGCTGCGATCGCCTCGCCGGCGTCCAGCGTGCACAGGTGATCGAGATCCAGCCCGCCGGCCACCGCTTCAGCGACGGCGAGCAGCCCGCGCTGTTTCGGCCGCGACAGCCCGGCCTCGCGAAACACGCCCTCGTCGGCGGCAAGGATCGCCTGCGGCGTCAGCGGATCGACAAGCTTCACCAGCCGCCCGAAGATAGCGTCAGCGCTGGCGCGGGAAACTTGCTGTGAAACGATAATGGAAGCGAGGCTCTGAAAGCCAGGTTCCGACAGCCGCAGCGGCACTTTGCCCGCCCGGCCGCGCACGGCCGCCAGCCGCGGATCGATCCGGCAGAGCGCGTCGAGCCCTGTCGCAATGTCGTCCAGCGAGGCGATGCGTTGCACGTTGCTTGTTCCCAGGGCGCCCGCGAAATGGCAATTGATGGCTAACTAGCAACCGGCGGAAGCGCCTTTCAACCCGAATACCGCCCGAGATATGACACTCCTGACATTCCGCTTCGCGCCGAGCCCCAATGGCCAATTGCATCTCGGCCATGCCTACTCGGCTCTGCTCAACCAGCGCATGGCGGCGCAGGTCGGCGGGCGCCTGCTGCTGCGCATCGAGGATATCGATGTCACCCGCTGCACACCCGAATTCGAAGCCGGCATTTTTCGCGACCTCGAATGGCTGGGATTGCACTGGGAAGAACCGGTGCGCTGCCAGTCCGAGCATTTCGCCGAATACCGGGAGGTGCTGGACCGGTTGATCGCCGAGGAACTCGTTTATCCGGCCTTCATGAGTCGCGGCGAGATCCGCGCCTTTATCGCCGAGACCGGCGGCCGCGACTGGCCGCGCGATCCGGACGGCGTGCCGCTCTATCCGCCGCTCGACAAGGCATTGTCGGCCAGGGAGCGCAAGCGGCGGCTGGCCGAGGACGTGCCCTTCGCCTGGCGGCTCGACGTCGAGGCGGCGATGGCGCGCGTCACGGCCGGCCTGTCATGGGTGGAGTTCACCGACGAGACGATGTCGGCGACGCGAGCAATCGAAGCGCAACCGCGGGCCTGGGGCGACGTCATCGTCGCCCGCCGCGACATCCCGACCAGTTACCATCTCGCCGTCGTCGTCGACGACGCGCTGCAGGCTGTCAGCCATGTCGTGCGCGGCCAGGACCTCTATTCGGCGACCGGGGTGCAGTGCCTGCTGCAGCAACTGCTCGGCCTGCCACAGCCGCGTTATTTCCACCACCGCCTGATCCTCGGTCCCAACGGCAGGAAACTGTCCAAGAGCTTCAAGGACACCGGCCTGGCCTCCCTCCGGGAGGCGGGCATGTCGCCGCAGGACGTCAGAAGATTGGTCGGTTTTTAGTTGGCTAGAGGCGCGCCATCCCGGCCTTGATCAGCGCCAGCACGCTGATGAAGACAAAGGCGCCGCCCAGCCCGCAGGCCACCGCCAGCTTGAGATCGCTCAGGCTGATGCCATGCTTGTTTGCGACCCCCACCGCGACGAAAAAGCCGAAGATGAACAGCAGCGTGTTGCCGGTCGGGCCGAAGCCGCTCTCCCCCATGATCGCGTCGAGCGCCGTGCCGAAGAAGAAGCCGAAGCCGGCGATGATCGCGAAGGCGAACAACAGCCAGGTCGTGTCCAGATGCAAAAACATGCCCCACCATGGCGCGGCGACGCGCCATGCCCCTCTTGGCACGGTTTGATGAATTCAACTTAGCTTATGGATCAACCGTTTCGTTTTGCTTGCGGGATTGAACGGCATTAGAGCAATTGCCGTCATCAACCATTCATCCCGGCAGCCTCCCCCATGCAGAGCATCAAGCGGGTCATTCCCGCCTCCTTCGTCGTTCTGTGGGCGACCGGCTTCATTGGCGCGCGCTATGCCATGCCCTGGGCGGAACCCTTCACCTTCCTTGCCATCCGCTTCGTGCTCGCGGCGGCCCTGTTCACGGGGCTGACCGTTGTGCTTGGCTCGCGCAAGGCGACGCGCGAAGAGGCGCTGCACGCAACGGTGGCCGGCGTCCTCATGCATGGTGTCTATCTCGGCGCCGTCTTCTGGGCGATCCACAGGGGCATGCCGGCCGGGTTTTCGGCGCTGATTGTCGGCCTGCAGCCGTTGATCACCGCCGTGCTCGCTGGAAAGTTCCTCGGCGAAGCGATCCTGCCGCGCCATTGGGCCGGCCTCGCCGTCGGCCTTCTCGGCGTCGTCATCGTGCTGTGGCCGAAGCTGGGCGCGCTGGGCGGCGGCGTCACACCGGCGACGCTGACGGCTTCGCTCGTCTCCGTGCTCGGCATGAGCGCCGGCACCATCTGGCAGAAGCGCTATGCCTCAGGCGGCGATCTGGTGTCGGCGACGATGTGGCAGTATGTCGGCGGCTCCGCCGTGATGATCCTGGGCTCGCTCGCCTTCGAGACCCGCGCCGTCACCGTCAATGGCGAATTGATCTTCGCCATGGCCTGGCTGGTCCTGGTGCTGTCGGTCGGCGCCATATTCCTGCTGATGGTGATGATCAGGGACGGTGAGATGTCGAAGGTCGCCTCGCTGTTCTATCTGGTGCCGGCCGTAACCGCGGTCATTGCCTGGGCGCTTTTCAATGAGCAGCTCAATCTGCTGCAGATCGCCGGCGTGGCGATCGCCACGCTCGGCGTCGCCCTGGCGACGGCGCGGCAGGCGAGGAAAGGGGAATTGAGGAATTGAGGAATTGAAGAAGAAGGGCGGAGCCAAGCGTCGGCGCATTTTCCCCAGTTCCTCAATTCTTCAATTCTCCAGTTCTTCAGCTCCTCTTCTGACCGGCGCCAACTCACCCAACCCGCGCTCGGGCTTCGAGATAACGGCTGATCGCGGCGTTGAGCTCGCCGCCGAGGATGAAGATCGCCGAGATGATGTAGAGGAAGACGACCGCGATCATGATCGAGGCGAGCCCGGCATAGGTCGTCACATAGGACGAGAAATGGTCGAGATAGGTGGCAAAGATCGTCGACCCGACCAGCCAGGCGACCAGCGTGAAGACGATGCCCGGTATGATCGAGACGAAGCGCCGCTTGCCGGCCGGCAGCCAGATATGCACGGAGAACAGCCCGATGACGATGACCGTCGAGGCGATCACGTAACGCCAGATGGTGATCGTGCCCATATACGGCTTGATCCACTCCAGATGCGCCTCCGCCAGCCGTGCGAGCAGCGGCGCGAACACCAAAAGCACGCTGATGGCGAGAAAGCAGGCGGTGGCGATCAGGACGAAGATGATGCTTTGCACCCGGCGGTGGATGATGCCGCGCGTCTCGGTAACCCGATAAGCGCGGTTGAGCGAAGTGCGCAGGGCTTCGATGCCGTTGGAAGCGAAATAGGCCGCAAGCAGCACGCCATAGGTCAGAAGGTCGGTGCGGCGCACCGTGAGCACGTTGAGCACCTCATGCGCGATCGGCTTGGCGATCTGCTCCGGCCATGTGTCGAAGACCAGATGCACGGCCGTGTCGGCGAAGGCGCGCGCGCCGAGGAAGCTGGCAAGCGTGGTGGCGAAGATCAGGAACGGAAACAGTGCCATCAGCGAGGTGATCGCCAGATGGCTGGCCATCGCCCAGCCGTCATCGGTGTTGAAGTGGCCTATCGCATCGTAGAGCACGCGCTTGAGGGCGACGATATTCCGCAGCAAGGGCCCGCGCTCCGCTCGATTGTGTCAACGCCGCGAATATGGGAAGTGATTGCGGTAAATGGCAACCCCAGGTCTCACAACGCGCCCCGCGGCAGAAGAGTTGCGCACCGTCATCGTCACCGGCGCCTCCTCCGGCATCGGCGCCTATTGCGCGCGGGCGTTGAAGGCGGAAGGCTGGCGGGTCTTCGCCACGGCGCGCAAGCCGGCCGACATCGCAGCCCTCGAGGCCGACGGCCTGGAGGCCTTCTATCTCGACTATCGCGAGCCCGAATCCATCGCCGCCTTGGTCGATGCGGTGCTGGAGCGGACCGGCGGCACGCTTGACGCGCTCTTCAACAATGGCGCGTATGCCCAGCCCGGCGCCGTCGAGGACCTGTCGGTCGCAGCACTTCGCGAGCAGTTCGAGGCCAATTTCTTCGGCTGGCACGATCTCACCCGGCGGGTCGTGCCGGTCATGCGCCGCCAGGGGCATGGCCGGCTCGTCCACTGCTCCTCGATCCTCGGACTGGCTCCGGTCCGCTTCCGCGGCGCCTATTCAGCCTCCAAGCATGCCATCGAAGGCCTGATGCTGTGCATGCGCCAGGAACTCGAAGGCAGCGGCATCCACCTATCCTTGATCGAACCGGGACCGGTGAGGTCGAAGATCGCCAGCAATGGCCTGCATTGGTTCTTGAAGAATATCGACGTCGAGAATTCCGTCCACCGCGCCGATTATCAGGCGCAGCTCGCAAGGCTTCAGGCGGGCGGCAGCGTGTCGAAGCTGAAGCCGGGACCGGAGATCGTGCACAGGGCGTTGCGCCACGCGCTTCTGTCACAGCGCCCGCGCCCGCACTATGTGGTAACGCTGCCGGCCAGGATCGGCGCGGCGCTGAAACGCATCCTGCCGGCCTCCCTGCTCTACCGCGTGCTCGCCAGGCGCGCCTGACCGAACTTGAACCGGAGCCAGCCAGATGCTCATCATCTTTAAGATTCTCGCCATCGTCGCGATGGCCGCCGTGGTGATCGTGCTGGTTCGCGGCCTGATCAACATGATGCGCGGCGGCTCCGGCTTCACCTCGAACAAGCTGATGCAGGCGCGCATCATGCTGCAGGCCGTGGCCCTGGCGCTGCTGTTGCTGGTTGTCTATTTCACGCGCAAATAGAGGATCTCAGAGGGACGGCGTGGTCAAGCTCAACAAGATCTACACCCGCACCGGCGACGACGGCACCACCGGGCTCGGCACCGGGGAGCGGCGGCTGAAATCCGACCTGCGCGTCGACGCCTACGGCACCGTCGACGAGGCCAATGCCTGCATCGGCATGGCCCGCATCCACACCGCCGCCGAAAATCCCGCGATCGACGCCATGCTGTCGCGTATCCAGAACGATCTGTTCGATCTGGGCGCCGACCTCGCCGTGCCGGATGACGGCAGGCCGCTGGAATACGAGCCGCTGCGCATCGTCGCCGCCCAGACCGACCGCGTCGAGCAGGACATCGACGCGCTCAACAAGGAACTGCAGCCGCTGAAATCCTTCGTGCTGAACGGCGGCACGCCCGCCGCGGCCGCGCTCCATCTTGCCCGCACCGTGGCGCGCCGCGCTGAGCGCCTGATGGTGGCGCTGGCGCAGGATCCGGCCGAGCATGTCAACCGCGAGGCGCTCAAATACATCAACCGCGTCTCGGATTTCCTGTTCGTCGCCGCCCGCGCGGTCAATGACAATGGAAAGGCCGACGTGCTATGGGTTCCCGGCAAGAACCGCTGAATCCGCAGGCGGGAGGGTCCGATGTTCATCCCGCTTTACGACACCAACAGGCTGCGTCACATCCGGCTGCAATATGTGACGATCGGCCTGATCGTGGCGAACGTGCTGGTCTACTTGGCGACCACGCTCGGCGGTGAGAACTTCACCAATGCCGCGGTTCTCGGTCTCGGCTTCATCCCGTCGGTGGTTCACGACAAGGTCGAGCTCTCGCCCGAATTCGTCGTCATCCCCGAGAGCCTGAGCTACCTCACCTATTCCTTCCTGCATGCCGACATCTTCCATCTCGGCGGCAACATGCTGTTCCTCTGGGTGTTCGGCGACAATGTCGAGGATGCGCTCGGCCATATCCGCTATCTGATCTTTTACCTTGCCTGCGCCATCGCCGGCGCCTTCTTCCAGGGGTTGGTGGCCTGGGATTCGCAGGTGCCGTTGATCGGCGCTTCGGGCGCCATCGCCGGGGTCGTCGCCGCCTACCTGATCCTCTACCCCCGGGTGAAAGTCTGGGTGCTGGCCTTTGCGCGCATTCCGTTGCGCATCCCGGCCTTCATTCCGCTGATCCTATGGATCCTGTTCCAGATCGTGATGTTCGCAGCGGCCGGCGAGGACCAGATCTCCTGGGCATGCCATATCGGCGGCATCATCGCCGGATCGATCCTGGTGCTGGTTCTGCGCAGCCGGGGCGTGCCGCTGCTGGCCGGCGCCGACGGCGAGCCGGACCCGACGCCCAACATCCAGCAGCCGCCTGTTCCTGTTGAGCCGGCCGCGAGCGATCCGGCGCAGCCGGCGGCGCAATGGGGCCGTGGAGCAGCGGCGCCCCGGGACTGAACCGATTTGGGTGCGTCGTGGGATATTGACGCGCCGATTTGTCGCCACTACGGAAACGGCACAGTTGGGCGGATATTCCGTCCGCGATGTCGGCTTTCGACAACTCTGACAGGGCGCACGCTGCTATAGCGCCCCGACTATCTCAGGAGAGGTGACAGGAAAATGAAGATCCTTGTGCCCGTGAAGCGGGTTGTGGACGCCAACGTCAAGGTCCGGGTGAAAGCCGACGGACTGGGCGTCGAGCTTGCCAACGTCAAGATGGCGATGAACCCGTTCGACGAGATCGCGGTCGAGGAAGCGATCCGCATCAAGGAAGCTGGCAAGGCTGAAGAAATCATCGTCGTGTCGATCGGCCCGCAGCAGGCGCAGGAGACGCTGCGCACCGCGCTAGCCATGGGCGCCGACCGTGCCATTCTGGTCAAGACCGACGAGCAGACCGAGCCGCTCGGGGTCGCCAAGGTGCTGAAGGGCGTGGTCGAGGCGGAGGCGCCCGGCCTCGTCATCCTCGGCAAGCAGGCGATCGACGACGATTCGAACCAGACCGGCCAGATGCTGGCGGCGCTGCTTGGCTGGGCTCAAGGGACATTCGCCTCCAAGATCGTGCTCGAAGGCGATCAGGCCAAGGTGACGCGCGAGGTCGACGGCGGCCTGCAGACGGTGGAATTGAAGATGCCGGCGATCGTCACCGCCGACCTTCGCCTCAACCAGCCGCGCTATGCCTCGCTGCCCAACATCATGAAGGCCAAGAAGAAGCCGCTCGACGAGAAGAGCCCGGCCGACTACGGCGCCGACGTCAAGCCGCGCCTCAAGGTGATCAAGACCGAGGAGCCCGGCGGCCGCAAGGCGGGCGTCAAGGTCAAGAGCGTGGCCGAACTGGTCGAAAAGCTCAAGAACGAAGCCGGCGTGCTTTAAAGCGATCGGGAAAGGACAAAGAAAATGGCAATTCTCCTCATCGCCGAACACGACAACACAAGTCTTTCCGAGCAGACCGCCAAGGCGCTGTCGGCCGCCCTCCAGATCGGCTCCGATGTCGACGTGCTGGTGGCCGGCAAGGGCGCCAAGGGCGCGGCTGATGCCGCCGCCAAGCTGAAGGGTGTGCGCAAGGTGATGCTGGCCGAGGCCGACGAGCTTGCCGAGCGTCTCGCCGAGCCGACGGCGGCGCTGGTCGTCTCGCTCGCCGGCTCCTATGACGCGATCGTCGCGCCCGCGACCTCGTCGGGCAAGAACGTCGCGCCGCGCGTGGCGGCACTCCTCGACGTCGCCCAGGTGTCCGAGATCATCGAGGTGGTCTCGCCCGACACCTTCAAGCGGCCGATCTATGCCGGCAACGCCATCCAGACCGTGCAGTCGACCGACGCCAAGAAGGTCATCACGGTGCGCACCGCGTCCTTCGCGGCGGCGCCCGAAGGCGGCTCGGCCGCGGTCGAGACGGTCAACGCCGCTGCCAATCCAGGCCTCTCCTCCTTCATCGAGAACAAGCTCTCCGAGAACGACCGTCCGGAGCTGACCTCGGCCAAGATCATCATCTCGGGCGGCCGCGCGCTTGGCTCCTCGGAGAAGTTCCAGGAAGTCATCCTGCCGGTCGCCGACAAGCTCGGCGCCGCGGTCGGCGCCTCGCGTGCCGCGGTCGACGCCGGCTACGCGCCGAACGACTGGCAGGTCGGCCAGACCGGCAAGGTGGTCGCGCCCGATCTCTACATCGCCGTCGGCATCTCCGGCGCCATCCAGCACCTGGCCGGCATGAAGGACTCGAAGGTGATCGTCGCCATCAACAAGGATGAGGAAGCCCCGATCTTCCAGGTCGCCGATTACGGCCTGGTCGGCGATCTCTTCGTCATCCTGCCGGAGCTGCAAAAGGCGCTTTGACGCCACCGGTTCTGGCATATTAAAATCGGAAGGGTGGGGTAGACGAAGTCGCCCCGCCCTTTTAGTTTGCACTGCACAAAAAGCGGGCCATCAAGGCCTGAAGCCAATCCGGCGATTTTGCGTCCGGATTGCAGGAAATGAACAACAGGAGCGTTTCCGCGCTTCAAGACGCGGAAGATGCTCCGGACGGGATCGGGGTCATGAGCAAGATCGAGACGATCGGCATTGTCGGCGCGGGTCAGATGGGTGGCGGTATCGCCCATGTCTCGGCGCTGGGCGGCTACAAGGTCCTGATCCACGACGTGTCGCCCGACCGTATCGAGAAGGGCATCGCCACCATCAGCGGCAACATGGCGCGCCAGGTCGGTTCCGGCAAGCTCGAGGAGAAGGCGCGCAACGAAGCAATGGCGCGTATTTCCGCCGCCCCGACCATGGCCGATCTCGCGGCCGCCGATCTGGTAATCGAAGCGGCGACCGAGGATGAGACGGTCAAGCGCAAGATCTACGCGCAGCTTTGCCCGCAGCTCAACCCGGAAGCGATCCTGGCGACAAACACCTCGTCGATCTCGATCACCCGGCTTGCCGCGCAGACCGACCGGCCGGAACGCTTCATCGGCATTCATTTCATGAACCCGGTGCCGGTGATGAAGCTGGTCGAGCTGGTGCGCGGCATCGCCACCGAGGACCAGACCTTCGAGGCCGCCAAGAGCTATGTGAAGCACCTCGACAAGACGATCACCGTTTCCGAGGATTTCCCGGCCTTCATCGTCAACCGCATCCTTTTGCCGATGATCAACGAGGCGATCTACACGCTCTATGAGGGCGTCGGCACAGTCGACGCCATCGATACCGCCATGCGGCTCGGCGCCAACCACCCGATGGGACCGCTGCAGCTTGCCGACTTCATCGGCCTCGACACCTGCCTGTCGATCATGCAGGTGCTGCATGAGGGCTTGTCGGATTCGAAATACCGCCCCTGCCCGCTGCTGGTGAAATATGTCGAGGCCGGCTGGCTCGGCCGCAAGACCGGCCGCGGCTTCTACGACTATCGCGGCGACCATCCGGTGCCGACGCGCTGATCTTCCCCGGCTGAACCCTTTCGAAACGGCTCAGGACGCCGCGGCGAGCGGCGGAAGTGGCACGCCGCCGTTCGAAATTTCGCCTGTCGAAACTCCGTCGGGCGCGGCGGAAACGCAGCCGCGCCCGGCCGCCTTGGCGGCATAGCAGGCGGCGTCAGCGCGGGCGATGATCTCGTCCACTTCGCCGCAACCGGCGCGGATCGGCGCAAGCCCGATGCTGGCGCCGATCGAATGCGGGCGCCCGTCCCAGCTGAAGTCGAGATTGCCGATGGCGTCGATGATCGAGCGCGCCGCGATCGGCCCGCACGCCGCGGCGCCCGATTTGAGGACGATGGCGAACTCGTCGCCGCCAAGCCGCGCGACGATGTCTTCCGGGCCAAGCACATTGCGCAGGGCGTCGGCCACGCGCTTGAGCAGCGCATCGCCCGCGGCATGGCCGCCGGTGTCGTTGACCGCCTTGAAGTGATCGAGATCGACGAACATGAACTGATGCTCACCGCCATTGAGGCGGCACTGGTCAACGAGATCTTCCATGATGCGGATGAAGCTCGAGCGATTGGCGAGCCCGGTCAGCGCGTCGTGGGCGGCGGCGTAGGCTAGCTGGCGCTGCAGGGCGCGCGCGTCGCTGAAATCCTGGAAGACGATAACGAGGCCGCAGAACTCGTCGCGGTCGTTCATGATCGGCGACACCACCTGGCGGATGCTGCAGCGCGTGTCGTCGCGCCGGACAAGCACAGCGCGCGTGTTCTGGTCGCAGTGCGGCTGCTCGCTCGCGGAAGGGCGCGAGAGCCCGATTTTCTGCCCGCTTTCCTCGTCGACCGCCCAGTAGACATGGCCGAGCAGCTTGCCCAGGGCCTCGCCGACCACGACGCCGGTGAGTTTTTCCGCGACCGGGTTCATGAAGGTGATGCGGTTGGCGGCATCGGTGCAGATCACCGCGTCGCCGATCGACTGCAACGTCACCCTGAGACGCTCTTTCTCGTCGGCCAGCATGGCCGCCGAAACCATCAGCCGCGCCTCGGCCTCCTTGCGTTCCGTGATATCGGTCAGGCTGCCGATTGCTCGAATCAGCCGGCCCTCGCCATCGCGCTCGATCGCCTTGCCGCGGTCGAGAATCCAGACCCAGCGGCCGTCCTTGTGCCGCATGCGGAACTCGGCCTCGAAAAAGGGCGTCTCGCCGGCAAGATGCGCGCGATCCGCCTCGGCGACGCGTTCCTGGTCGTCGGGATGGATCATGGCCAGCCAGCGATCGGGGTCGCCGTCGAGCTCGCCATCGGCATAGCCCAGCATCTTCACCCAGGTTTCGGAATAGGTGGTGCCGCCCCTGCGCATATCGAGGCTCCAGATACCCTGTCCGGCACTGGTGAGCGCGAAATTCCACCGGTCTTCTGCCTCGGCGATGCGCGCTTCGGCCTGCTTGCGCGCATCGATGTCCTCAATCTGCGACACCAGATAGAGAGGACGACCCGTCTCCTCTTCACGAATGACCGAGCCGGCGAGCTGCGCCCAGACCGGGGTGCCGTCCTTGCGCAGATACCGCTTCTCGAAATGGAAGGAGTGGATCTTGCCTTCCTTCAGGCTCGTCATCGTCTCGCGGCCGATCTGCAGATCGTCGGGATGCGTAATCTGGAAGAAGGTCAGCGCCTCGATTTCCGAGCGGGTGTATCCCAGCATGTCGGCGAAGGCAGGATTGGCCTGAACGATGCGGCCATCGAGGCCGACAATGGCGACGCCGATCGCCGAATCCTCCATGGCCCGGCGGAAGCGTTGCTCGCTCTCGGCAATCTGCCGGCGGTCGTCGATGATCTTGCGGATGGACAGCGCGGAGACAAACAGCGTGACGGCCGTGACGGCGACGGATATCTGCAGGCAGACCTTCAACGCGTCCGTGCCGAGTTCCAGCGCCGGCAACAGGACCGATGCAGTCAAGGCAACGAGACCGGCTGCCATCAAGACGGGCACGGCGCGCTTGCCGGCCCGCGGACCTTTCCAACTCAACCACGCCACAATGCGATCCCACCCAATGCGCGACTGCGCGTTGCCACAACTCTGGCGGATCGATTTTAAGGAATGGTTGCATGAGCGGCAGCGGCCGCTCCGATAACCGGCAAACAATTGCCGGTATGATTAAGGTACTGTTTCAAAACTGTACCGAAGGATCGGTGTCTAATCCTACCAGCGGACGAAAAACCGTCCGCCTAGCGCGCCGAGCGCGGTCAGGAAGGCGATCGTGACCGTATACCAGGTGGCGACGAAGAGGGGCGAATCATCGAAGCAATGCGCGGCGTAGAAGGTCGCCGCGAGCCCGCCGGCGAGCAGGCCGGCCACCGCGCCCGCCAACACCGGCCGCGTCGGCGCGCCATAGCGCAGCATGCCGAGGAAGATAGCCAGCGGGCCGATGCCGATCAGCGGGATGAAGCTCATGCAGATCATCATGTTCGAGCCGATGAGCCGCTTGCCCCAATCGGCCTCGGGCACGACGAAAAGCTCGAGAACTACCGCGAGCACCACCAGAAGCGGTGCGGCAATCATCGAGGTCATCGCCCGCCTGGTCGAAGCACCCGGCATCGACAGCGCGCGAATCAACGCGAAGGCACTGGCGGCGAGCGTCAGCGTGAACACGAATTTGGACATGAAGCGCATCGTGTGCATGGCCGGCATGATGTCGGGACGCGGCCCGATGGTCGCAAAGAAGACCATCGCCGCGATCGCCATGGCCACGCCGACCGCCAGCCACCAGGCCCTGCCCATCGGCATCGCCTCGTCGCGGGCATCGGCGTCGAGCGCCTTGATGAGATCCTCTGTCCTCATGTCGCTGTTCGTCCAAACCGTTTGGCGATCGCGGCCAGGCCGCGATGCAGCGACACGCGCACCGCCGTCTCGCTGATGCCGAGCTTGCTCGCCGTCTCGCCGATCGAATGGCCATCGACCGAGATCGATGCCACCACCGAGCGTTGCGCCGGCGGCAGGCCGTCTAGCGCCCGGTTGATGTCGCGCTCGCTCACTGTTTCCGCCTCCGGCTCGGCGAAGGTTTCCGCGATCTCGTCGATCTCGACCTCGATGCGCCGCCCGCGCCGGCGGAACGCATCGATCAGCTTGAACCGGGCGATCGCATAGACCCAGGGCAGCACCGGCGCATCAGGCCGCCAGGTGTGGCGTTTGACATGAATGGCCAGCAAGGTTTCCTGCACGACATCCTCGGGATCGACCCCGCCTTGAACGATCTTGCGCCGGACAAAGCCGCGAACGAGGGCGGCGATCCCGTGCAGAAAGTCGGCATACGCCCTTTCGTCTCCCGCGATCGCGGCCCTGAGCAGCCGGGAAAGCTCGGCCTCGTCCTTGCCGGTCACAAGAGTTTACCCCCAATGTTCGCGTCTCGGCCCTGGTTTGTTACGTGGCCGGCGAAATAATGTCCAAGCCAAACTGCCGCAAAATCACGAAAGTTTGCGGAATGGCGACCGATTGAAGCAGGGTCGCAATGTTGACTATAACAATCATGTATTGATAGGTGCAGCCGTGCCCAAAACCCCTGTCTCGAAGTGAGGACGATGCCCATGAAAATTGCCCTTTCCACGCTTGCCGGCGCCGTGCTGGCGCTCGGCCTGATCGCCGGCCCGGCCATGGCCGAGGATCAAGGCATCATCGTCTACAATGCCCAGCATGAGAGCCTGGCCAAGGAATGGGCGAAGGGATTCACCAAGGAAACCGGCATCAAGGTCACGCTGCGCAATGGCGGCGACAGCGACTTCTCCAACCAGATCGTCGCCGAGGGAGCGGCCTCGCCGGCCGACGTGTTCCTGACCGAGAATTCGCCGGCAATGGCGCTGGTCGAGGCCGCCGGACTGTTCGCGCCGGTCGACGCCGATACGCTGGCGCAGGTTCCGCAGGAATACCAGCCGTCGACTGGCAAATGGGTCGGCGTTGCCGCCCGCAGCACCGTCTTTGCCTATAACAAGGCCAAGCTGAAGGAAGACCAGTTGCCGAAGTCGCTGCTCGATCTTGCCGATCCGAGCTGGAAGGGCCGCTGGGCCGCCTCGCCGTCCGGCCCCGACTTCCAGGCCATTGTCAGCGCCCTGCTTGAACTCAAGGGCGAGGCCGCTACCGCCGACTGGCTGAAGGCGATGAAGGAGAATTTCACCGCCTACAAGGGCAACTCAACGGTGATGAAGGCGGTCAATGCCGGCGAGATCGATGGCGGCGTGATCTATCACTATTACTATTTCGGCGATCAGGCCAAGACCGGCGAAAACAGCCGGAATGTCGCCCTGCATTATTTCAAGAACCAGGATCCGGGCGCCTTCGTGTCGATCTCCGGCGGCGGCGTGCTGGCGTCGAGCAAGCACCCGAAGGAAGCCCAGGCGTTCCTGAAGTGGGTGACCGGCAAGGGCGGCCAGGACGTGCTGAAGACCGGAACGTCCTATGAATATGCGGTCGGCAAGGATGCCCAGTCCAACCCGAAGCTGGTGCCGCTGGCCGATCTGCAGGCGCCGAAAGTGGATCCGGCCAGATTGAATTCCAAGAAGGTCATCGAGTTGATGACGCAAGCCGGCTTGCTTTAGTTCGCGTTCGTCCTAAAAGGGCGAACGACCGTGCTCCCGCGGCAATTCGCCTTCCGCGGGAGCGTTTTTGTTTGGAGATCGCCCCGTCGATGACAGTCGACCGCGCTTCGACCCGCCTGAGTGGCACATCGGACCGCTTCCGCCGGCAGGCGGAGGCGACCCAGCGGCCTGCCTGATGCAATCGGCGATCGACATGACGCCGGCAAGACTGCCTGCGGTCCGGATGAAGGAGCGCCGGCCCACGTCATGGATCACGCTCGCAGCGGCTCTCATCTCGCTCGTTGCGCTGCTGCCGCTCGCCTTCATCGTCTGGGTCGCGATCCAGACCGGCTGGGACACCGCGGTGGCGCTGATCTTTCGCCCGCGCGTCGGCGAATTGCTGGTCAACACCGTGCTCCTCGTGGTCGTCACGGTGCCGATCGCCATCGTGCTGTCGGTGGCGCTGGCCTGGCTGACAGAGCGCAGCGACCTGCCGGGCAACCGCTGGTGGTCCTGGCTGTCGGTCGCACCGCTCGCCATCCCCGCTTTCGTGCACTCCTATGCCTGGATCAGCTTCGTTCCGGGCCTGCACGGGCTGTGGGCCGGCGTGCTGGTCTCCGTAATCGCTTATTTCCCATTCCTTTACCTGCCGATCGCCGCCGCGCTGCGCCGGCTCGATCCGGCGCTGGAAGATGCGGCCGCGGCGCTCGGTCTTGGCCCGTGGCGGGTCTTCGCGCGCGTCGTTCTGCCGCAGCTGAGGCTCGCCATCTGCGGCGGCTCGCTGCTGGTCGGCCTGCATCTCTTGGCCGAATACGGCCTCTATGTCTTCATCCGTTTCGACACCTTCACCACCGCGATCGTCGACCAGTTCCAGTCGACCTTCAACGGTCCGGCGGCCAACATGCTGGCCGCCGTGCTGGTGGTCTGCTGCCTCTTCCTGCTCGCCCTCGAGGTGATGATACGCGGCGAGGAGCGCTATGCCCGCGTCGGTTCCGGAGCCGCGCGCAAGCAGCAGCGTGCTCGCCTCGGCCGCGCCACCTTGCCCTGCCTGCTTTTGCCGGCCGGCGTCGCGCTGCTGTCGCTCGGCGTGCCCTTCGTCACGGTCGGCCGCTGGCTGCTTGCCGGGGGCACCGAAGTCTGGCGGTGGGACGAGATCGGCCTGGCACTCGGCCAGACGCTGTTCCTCGCCATTGCCGGCGCGGTGCTCGCGACAATTGCCGCCATGCCGATGGCCTGGATTTCGATCCGCGCCCCGGGGCCGCTGCAGCGTTTGCTCGAGAGCTGCAACTATATCGTCGGCGCGTTGCCGGGCGTGGTCATCGCGCTGGCGCTGGTGACCATCACCGTGCGCGTCGCGCTGCCGCTCTACCAGACGCTGTTCACCATCCTGTTCGGTTACGCGCTGATGTTCCTGCCGCGCGCGCTGATAAGCCTGCGTGCCTCGATCGCGCAGGCGCCGGTGGAGCTGGAGCGCGCCGCCTCCAGCCTCGGCCGTCCCCCGGTCAAGGCGCTGTGGTCGACGACCATCCGCCTTTCGGCGCCGGGCGCCGCGGCCGGCATGGCGATGGTGGCGCTCGGCATCACCAACGAGCTCACCGCCACCCAGATGCTGGCGCCCAACGGCACCCGCACGCTGGCGATGGCATTCTGGTCCTATAGCGGCGAGATCGACTACGTCTCCGCCGCCCCTTACGCGCTGATCATGGTGGCGATGTCATTGCCGATGACCTGGTGGCTCTACATCCAGTCGAAGCGGATGGCCGGACGATGAGCTTTCTCGAACTCAGCGGCGTCGCGAAAAGCTACGGCCCGGTGACGGCGCTCGCCGGCGTCGACCTTGCGGTGGAAAGCGGCAGCCGCACCGCGATCGTCGGACCTTCCGGCTGCGGCAAGACCACCTTGCTCAGGCTGATCGCCGGTTTCGAGGCGCCGGACCGCGGCCGCATCGCACTCGACGGCAAGGTGCTCGCCAACGGCGGCGCGGCCGTGCCCGCGCATCGCCGCGGCATCGGCGTGGTGGCCCAGGACGGTGCCCTGTTCCCGCATCTCACCATCGCCGACAATATCGGCTTCGGCATCCCGCGGAATGCCGACAAGCGAGCCGAGCATATCGTCGAGCTCGCCTACATCGTGGGGCTGGACAAGGCGATCCTGAAGCGCCGGCCGCACGAGCTTTCCGGCGGCCAGCAGCAGCGCGTGGCGCTTGCCCGCGCCATGGCGATGAAGCCCCGGCTGATGCTGCTTGACGAGCCGTTCTCGGCGCTCGATACCGGGCTTCGCGCTTCGATGCGCAAGGCGGTGGCCGAGCTTCTGGAAGAGGCGGGCATCACCACCATCCTGGTCACGCACGATCAGGCCGAGGCGCTGTCCTTCGCCAGCCAGGTGGCGGTGATGCGCGAAGGGCTGTTCTCGCAGGTCGGCACGCCGCGAGAGCTCTATTTCCAACCCAGGGACAGGATGGTCGCCGAGTTCCTCGGCGACGCCATCATCGTGCCGGCCAGGATCGCGGACGGCTTCGCCGTATCGCGGCTCGGCCGCATCGCCGTCGACACGAAGGGACGGCGCGATGTCGCCCGCATCATGCTGCGGCCCGAGCAGATCCTGCTCAAACGGACCTCGCGCGAAGGCATGTCGGGCACACCCGACATGCTGTTCGGCGAAGTGACGGACTGCGAGTTCGCTGGTTCGGTCTGCACCGTCGCGGTGCGGCTGCTCAACAGCCCGGACCCGCCCGATGCGGCCGCCATCGGCAACACGCCGCTGATCCTGCGCAGGACAGGCATGGACGCGCCGGAGATCGGCGAGATCGTGCGCTTGACCGTCACCGGCAAGGCGCATGTCTTTGCTTAGGTCGGGGTTGAGGCGTGTCGATATTCAGGTCAGGCCGGCCTGCAAACGGCGGGTTTCGAGAACCGGAGTGGAGCGTACTTGAAGTACGTGAGCACCGGAAGCGCAGGAAACCGCCGTTTGCAGGCCGGCTTCACCTGAATATCGGCATGCCTCGGCGCACGCGCTGCCCAGTTGCAGGCGACCAAAGCGGCCATTGCTCCAGGAAATCAACGCTGTGGATGACCACGCGCTGCCCATCGATCAGGATAATCGAATAGGCGGGCGGCGCCTGCTCGACCACTTCGTCGCCGACTAGGTCGAGCATGAAGCGGGCATGCAGGCCGCGCTGCACCGAGAACGGAATGCCGGCGACGGTGCCGGCGATGTCGCGATGGACATGGCCGAAGAAGATGTAGCGGACATTGCCGTGGCGGGTCAGCACGTCGATGAGCCGCTGCGGCTGTTCGAGGCCGAGCGGGTCGAGCAGAGTGAGGCCAAGCTCGACGGGTGGATGATGCAGGAAGATATAAGCCGCCTTGCCTGCCGCCTCGCCAAGTCGTGCGTCGAGCCATGCAAGCCGGTTGTCGCACAACTCGCCGGTGACGCGGCCCTCCGCCATGCTGTCGAGAAAAACGAGTCGCCCTTCCGGCGTGTCGAGCACCGACTGCACGAAGCCGTTGCCGTCCGTCCCGTTATCCGGAAAGGCGGCGATCAGATTGGCGCGCCGGTCATGGTTTCCAGGCAGCAGCTGGTAAGGCACAGTGAGCCGGCTCAGCGCCGATTTCAAATCGGCATAGCTCTCGGCTTCGCCGTCGTCGGCCAGATCGCCGGTGAAGATGCAGAGCGCCGCATCTCCATGCCGAGCATTGATATGGTCTATGCAGCGATCGAGCCGCTCGTTCAGATCCGCGCCATAGCGTATCTGGCGCCGACGATCGAGATGGACGTCGGTGACCTGGATGATCTTCATTCCGTGAACCCTCAGATAATTTGCAAAGTCAGCCTTGCAAGGCCCGCCTTACAGCACCGGTTCCGGCACCGAGGCCTTGAACACGTCGAGCCTGCCGCCCGTCTCCGAGGAGAAAAAGTGCAGGTCCGCTTCGGCGAACTGCAGGCCGATCGTGCTGCCCGGTTCGGAGTGGACGATCTCCGACGTCACGACAGAGAACGGCGCGCCGTCGAGATCGACATAGACGACGCGGCCGGCGCCCAATTCCTCGATGAGGTCGACGGTCGCCGCAAGCGCTCCCGGCGTGCCCGGCGCCACCATGCGCACCGCCTCCGGCCGGATACCGACCGCGACTTTCGCGCCCACAGGAACGCCCGTGCGCGACACGTTGAGCTTGCGGCTGCCTCCGAGCAATGACAGCCCGTCGAGCGTGACGGTGCCTTCGAGCATGTTCATCGCCGGCGCGCCGACAAAGGTGGCGACGAAGCGGCTGGCCGGCCGGCTATAGACTTCCGCCGGTGTGCCGACCTGCTCGACACGGCCGCCATTCATCACCACCAGCCGGTCGGCCAACGTCATCGCCTCGACCTGGTCGTGAGTGACGAAGACGGAAGTGGCGCTGAGGCGCCGGTGCAGCTTGCGGATCTCGGAGCGCATCTGCACCCGCAGCTTGGCGTCGAGGTTTGAGAGCGGTTCGTCGAAGAGGAACACCTTCGGCTCGCGGATCATGGCGCGGCCCATGGCGACGCGCTGGCGTTGGCCGCCGGAGAGCGCCATCGGCTTGCGGTCGAGCAGCTGCTCCAGTTCCAGGACGCGCGCCACCGCCTGGACGCGCTGGGCGCGTTCGGCCGACGGAACGCCGGCCACCTTCAGCGAATAGCCGATGTTCTGGGCCACGCTCATATGCGGGTAGAGCGCGTAGTTCTGGAACACCATGGCGCAGCCGCGCTCGCGCGGCTCGAGCTTGTTGACCACCGTGCCGTCGATCGCGATCGTGCCGTCGGAAATCTCTTCCAGCCCGGCAATCATTCTAAGCAGCGTGGACTTGCCGCAACCGGACGGCCCGAGGATGACGACGAATTCGCCCGAAGCGAAGTCGAGGTCGACGCCATGCACGACCTGCGTCTTGGCGTAGTTCTTCTTGACGCCGCGAATGGTGATGGAGGCCATTTTCCGTCTCCCTATTTTTCGGTGGCGATCAGGCCGCGCACGAACCAGCGCTGCATCAGCACCACGACGATCAGCGGCGGCAGCATGACGATCAGCGTGCCGGCCATGGCGATATGCCATTCCGGCGCGCCGCCGACATTGGGGATGAGCTGCTTCAGCTCTGTCACCGCCATCGCATGCGACTGGTCGGTGGTGATAAGCAACGGCCACAGATACTGGTTCCAGGCCCACAGGAACATGATGGTGCCGAGCGCCGCCATGTTGTTGCGCGACAGCGGCAGTAGGATATCGACGAAGAAGCGCAGCGCGCCGGCGCCGTCCATGCGCGCCGCTTCGGTCAACTCGTCCGGCACGGTCAGGAAGAACTGGCGGTAGAGAAAGGTGCCGGTGGCGGTCGCGACCAGCGGCAGGATCAGGCCGCTATAGGAATTGAGCAGTCCCAGGCTGAGCGAAACCTGCACGCCCGAGACCTTTTCGATCAGCCAGGAGAGGCCGGTCAGGTTCATGATCGCCTGATAGGGCTCGAGCACGTTGGCGACCACCGCGTAGGTCGGCACGATGCGCACCTCGAGCGGCAGCATCAGCGTGATGAAGATCAGCCAGAACATCAGCATGCGGCCGGGATAACGGAAATAGACGATCGAGAAGGCGGTCAGCGCCGAGATGATGACTTTGCCGGCGGCGACGCCGAACGCCATGATGAAGGAATTGAACAGCTTCGGGCCGAGATCGGCGGTCGTCCAGGCCGTCCTGATGTTGACCCAGAAATCGCTACCCGGCAGCAGCGACATCGGCACGTCGTTGACGTCCTTCAGATTATGCGAGGCGGCGATCGCTACGATGACGAACGGCGCCACGCAGAATACGAAGCCGACGAACAGGATCAGATGCGTGAAGAAATTCAGGATCGGGGTGCGCTCGACCATGGCCCGCCTCAACGATAATGCACGCGCCGCTCGATGAAGCGGAACTGGACGATGGTGAGCGCGATGATGAGCAGCATCAGGATGATGCTCTGCGCGGCGGCGCCCGAATAATCGAGGCCTTTGAAGCCGTCGGAATAGATCTTGTAGACCATCAGATTGGTGGCGTTGGCCGGTCCGCCTGCGGTCATGATGTCGACGATGCCGAAGGAATCCTGGAAGCTCTCGGTGATGTTGATGACCAGCAGGAAGAAGATGGTCGGCGTGACCAGCGGAAACTGGATATCCCAGAAGCGCCTGATGACGCCGGAGCCGTCCATCGCCGCCGCCTCGATCAGCGAGCGCGGAATCGCCTGGAGGGCGGCGAGGAAGAAAATGAAATTATAGCCGACATATTTCCACGAGAAGGCGATGATGATCGAGGCCATGGCGTCGGCGCCGTCAAGTCCAGGGTCCCAGGAGCCGGGCCAGACTTGGTTGACCACGGCCATGAAGCCGGCTTCCGGTGCCAGGATGAAGCGAAACGCCAGCGCCAGCGCCGGTGCGGCGATGCCGTAAGGCCAGATCAGCACCACGCGGTAAAGCCATGAGCCGGCAAGCTGGCGGTCGGTCAAGGCGGCGAGCACCAGCGCGATTGTCATCGCAAGTCCCGTGCTGATCCCTGCGAAGATCATGCTGGCGGTGATCGAGTCCCAGTAGCTGGCGTTGGACAGGATCGAGCGGAAATTGTCGAGCCCGACCCAGATATTGCCGCCGCCCCAGGGCTGCTGCAGCGTCAGCGACCAGTAAACCGCCTGCCCGGCCGGCCAGTAGAAGAAGGTGAAGATCAGAATTAGCTGCGGCACCGCGAACAGGATGCCGATCGTCCATTTGCTGAAAGTGACGCGTTTTTCCATCGATCCGCCGATGTCGTTGAACCGCCAACCCGCTCGCGCGGCACAAGACTAAGGCATGTCTCCCGAAAGTGGGAACCGGTTTCGGGAGACAAAGACATGCCCAAATCAAAAATCCATATGAAATGGCCGCCCGTCGATGCTCGGCGGGCGGCCGTTCCAGTATCCGGGATCAGGGCAGGGTCTTACCCGGATAGGTCTGCTGGAAGCGCTCGAGGATCGCGTCGCCATTCTTGACCAGCGCGTCGAGACCTTCCTGCACGCTGACCTTGTTGGCGAAGATCGCCTGCATCTGCGTGCCGAACTCGGCGCGGATCTGGGTGAAGTTGCCGAGGCGGATGCCGCGGGTGATCTCGGTCGGCTCCGACGCGGTCAGGCTGGCGATCGCCACTTCGCGTCCCTTATAGGGCGCCTTGTCGTAGAAGCCGTTGGACTTCATGAAATCGAAGCCCGACTTCGTCACCGGGATATAGCCGGTGTTGGTCGACCAGAACAAAGCGGTCTTGGGGTCGTGGATGAAGTTGAGGAACGCTGCCGCGCCCTTGTATTCCGCGTCCGACTTGCCCGACAGCACCCATAGCGAAGCGCCGCCGACGAGCGAGTTCTTGCGCTCGGTGCCGGCATAGACCGGCAGCTCGGCCACGTCCCATTTCATGCCTTCCTTCTGGGTGCGGCCGACCGTGCCATGATCGCCGACCGAGGTCAGGATGAGCTGGCAGGTGCCGGTGGCGAAGGCCTGAACCATGTCTTGGCCGAGGTCCTTGGACTTGATCTTGACCAGACCGGAATCATACCACTTCTTGAGATCGGTGACGTACTGGACGAACTTGGTCTTGTTGACTTCCAGACGCGCGTCGAGACCGTCATAGCCATTGTTCTTGGTGGCGATCGGCTGGTTGTGCAGCGCCGAGAACTGCTCCATCAGTTGCCAGCTTTCATTGGCCGAGATGTTAATCGCCATCGGGCAATCATAGCCGGCGTCCTTCAGCGCCTTGAGGTCGGCGGCGACGTCTTCCCATGTCTTCGGCGCCTCGGTCTTGCCGATCTTGGCGAAGGCGTCCTTGTTCCAGTACATCAGCGCCGTCGACGAGTTGAACGGGAAGGACAGCATCTCGCCCTTCGACGTCGCGTAGTAGCGGGCGATGCCTGGGAAATAGTCGCTATAGTCGATCTTGTAGCCGTTCTCCTCCATCAGCTTGTCGGCGGGCTTGTAGGCGCCCGACAGCATCATGGTGGCAGTGCCGACGTCATAGACCTGGACGACGGTCGGCTGCTTGCCGGCGCGGAAGGCGGCGATCGTGTTCTGCAGCGTGGCGTCGTAATTGCCCTGGCTGGTGCAGACGACCTGGTAGTCCTTCTGGGAATCGTTGAAGTTCTTGCACAGCGTGTCGACGACGCGGGCGAGATCGCCCGAAAGACCGAACCAGAAATCGAATTTGACCGGCTCCGCAAATGCAGGAACCGCAAGCGCGGTGCTGAGCGCGCCGGCGGCAAGGGCGGCAAAGCCCCGCTTGAAGATCGTCATGGTTTTTCCCTCTTGAGTGGCAGTGTGACAAGGTTTTGCGCAAGTCCTTGCCCGCTCTCATAGAGAAGGTATGTGACAGTTCTGTTGTGGGCTCGAAGCCCTCGTGGACAGCCAGTCTCTCCTCCCCTGGCAGCGGTCGCGCCGGCATGAAAACGTCACATCGGCGCTTTAGAGAGCTAGGGCGCCGCCAGGCGGCGAAAAGGCCTCCGTGATTAACCGGCTAACTGGATGAGAAGAGACATGCTGGTCCCGCAGCTCACGCACGTGCCCGTCGCCGCCCGCAACGCCATGCGGGACGGACCGCGCGACAGCGCCGCCCATCTGCGCCACGCCGCCGCCGTTCCCGCCCTCGGCGAGATCGAGATCGGCGGCAAGGCGTCGCGCGAGAGCGCCGGCGAAAGCCTGACCGTCATGGCCTGGAACGTCGAGCGGCTGCGTCATGTCGATGCCATCGCTACTACGATCGCCGGCCGGGCGCCGCACGTCGTGCTGCTGTCCGAAGTCGACAAGGGCATGGCGCGCTCCGGCAACGGCCATCTTCTGAGCCGGCTTGCCGATCGTCTAGGCCATTCCTATGCCTATGGCGTCGAGTTCCTCGAACTCGGCACCGGCAATGAGGCGGAGCAAGCGGCAAATGGCGGCGCCGAGAACGTTGAGGGCTTCCATGGCAACGCCATAACCAGCGCCGTCCCGCTGCTGCGGCCTTTCCTCGTTCGGCTGGATGCGGCCGGCGCCTGGTTCTTGCCGGAGCACGGCCAGCCGCGCATCGGCGGCCGCATGGCGCTTGGCGGCCAGGTGATGGTGGGCGAGCGCCGAGTCACCGTCGTCTCGGTGCATCTCGAGAACCGTACGACGCCTGCCGGCCGTGCCGACCAGACGCGCCACCTCCTCGACGCCATCGACAGGTATGACGCCGAAGCGCCGGTCCTGATCGGCGGCGACTTCAACACGCTGACCGCCACCTATGAAGAGCGTCACGCCGATCCGGCCGCATGGCAGGCGCGCATCGATGCCGAACCGGACCGGCTGATGTGCCCCGACCGCCACGAGCCCCTCTTCGCCGTCATGGCCGGGCGTGGCTACGATTGGCGCGACGCCAACGCGTTTGACAAGCCGACGCAGCGACGCCCGGCGGGCGACGCCACGCCCACCGGCCATATCGACTGGTTCTTCACCCGCGGCCTCGCGGCACGCGCGCCGGCGACACTGCCGGCGGTGTTGCAGGACGGCAGCCCGAGCGCCGACCACGAGGCGCTGGTGGTTACGGTGCGGGTAAGATAGCGGCCACGATCAGGGCTCGAGCGCCGCTTCCACCAGCCGCTTGGCGTCGGGGCTCGACCATTCGGCCGGGCCGTTCATATGCGCGATCAGGCAGCCTTCGCCATCGATCAGCATGGTCACGGGAAGCCCGAGCGCCAGCCCGCGCGTCTTCGCCTCATTGAACAGGGCGATCGTCGGGTCCCGGTAGAAGCCGAGCGTCTCGACGCCGATTTCCTTGAGGAACTTCTTCGGCTTCGTATCGTCGCCGGTGTCGACATTGACCGCGATCACCTCGAAGTCCTTGCCGCCCTTCTCCTTCTGCAGCGCGTCGAGCGCCGGCATCTCGGCGCGGCACGGCGCGCACCATGTCGCCCACAGATTGAGCAGCACGGTCTTGCTGGCATAGTCGGCAATTGTCATTGGCTTGCCGTCGGGGCCGTTGAAGGCCAAGCTCTTCAGCGATTGCGGCGGATCGGCCGGCTGCAGGGCCGCGACCTGGCCGACGGCCTTGGCGGCAACCTGCTTGGCGCGGGCGGCCTTTGGCGCGCAGGCGGCATCGTCCTTGCCGGCGACCGCGACGGCCTTCTCGGGAGCGTTGTTGCCAGAACCGCTCTCGCTGACATATACCGCGACCGTGCCGGCCAGCACGCCCGCCACCAAAGCGGCGAGGATGAGGCGCGTAGTCGGAAAAAACAATCTCTTGCCGTCTGCCATTTTCAAAACTGCTCCGGAGCACGGGTTATAGCGATGAGCGACAAGAAGGCCAGCAACCAGATGTGGGGCGGACGTTTTGCCTCGGGTCCGGCCGCGATCATGGAAGCGATCAATGCGTCGATCGGCTTCGACCGCAAGCTCTATGCGCAGGACATAAGCGGATCGATCGCCCATAGCGAGATGTTGGCTCAAACCGGCATTATTTCGGCCGCCGATCAAGAAAAAATCGCTCACGGGCTGAACACGATCTTGAAAGAGATCGAGGCCGGCACGTTCGAATTCTCGACCAAGCTCGAAGACATCCACATGAATGTCGAGGCCCGCCTTGCCGACCTGATCGGCCCGGCGGCCGGCCGCCTGCACACCGCCCGCTCGCGCAACGATCAGGTGGCGGTCGATCTCCGGCTCTGGGTCAAGCAGGAGTGCCAGCGCGTCGCCCGGGCGCTGAAGGAGCTGATCGCCGCGTTCCTGGAACGCGCCGAGGAGCATGCGGCGACCGTCATGCCCGGCTTCACCCATATGCAGGCGGCGCAGCCGGTGACCCTCGGCCACCACTTGATGGCCTATGTCGAGATGTTCGGCCGCGACCTCTCGCGCGTCCGCGACGCCATCGAGCGCATGGATGAAAGCCCGCTGGGCGCCGCGGCCCTTGCCGGCACGAGCTTTTCCATCGACCGCCACATGACGGCGAAGGCGCTGGGTTTCCGCGAGCCGACGCGCAATTCCCTCGACAGCGTTTCGGACCGCGATTTCGCGCTCGAGTTCCTGAGCCTTGCCGCGATCTGCGCGACGCATCTCTCCAGGCTCGCCGAGGAGATCATCATCTGGTCGACGCCGCAATTCGGCTTCATCCGCCTGTCGGATTCCTTCTCCACCGGCTCCTCGATCATGCCGCAGAAGAAGAACCCGGATGCCGCCGAGCTGGTGCGCGGCAAGACCGGCCGCGTCAACGGCCATCTCGTCGGCCTGCTGACCGTGATGAAGGGCATGCCGCTGACCTACGGCAAGGACATGCAGGAGGACAAGGAGGCGGTCTTCGACGCCGCCGAGACGCTCGACCTGATGCTGGCGGCAACCGCCGGCATGGTGCGCGACATGACCGTCAACGTCGCCGCCATGAAGAAGGCCGCAGGCGCCGGTCACGCCACCGCGACCGATCTTGCGGACTGGCTGGTGCGCAATCTGGGCCTCCCCTTCCGCGAAGCCCACCATGTCACCGGCCGCGCCGTGGCGCTGGCCGAGGAGAAGAAGCTCGGGCTGGAAAAGCTCTCGCTGGACGACCTGCGCTCGATCCATTCGGGCATCACTAACGACATCTTCTCGGTGCTTGCCGTGCAAAATTCGGTGAAGAGCCGCACGAGCTTCGGCGGCACCGCGCCGTCGGAAGTGCGAAAGCAGATCCGCTACTGGAAAAAGCGGCTCGCCAAGGCTTAATGCATGTTGCCCAGAAGTGTGCAGCGGTTCTGGGACAACGACATGCATCAAAACAAAGATTTAAAGCGCGCCGCGCTTTAAATTGCCGGGATGCAAAGCGCTGAGAACTCGGCTAAAAGCGCAGCACGCAATCAGTTTCGAACGGATGGATCGATGACCCGTAGCAGGATTTTGGTGACGCTGGCGCTGCTGGCTGCGGTAGTCACCGTCACGGCCTGCGGCAGGAAGACCGGCCTCGACACGCCTTATGAGGCGGCGGAGCAGGCGCGCAAGGATGCCGAACGCGCCAAGCAGCCGGTGCCGCCCGAGCCGGAAAAACCCGTCAAGGACAGGAAGTTCATCCTCGATCCCCTGCTGTAGAGCCGGTGAGATCGACCCGGTCTCATCGAGCTTCAACTTTCCGGAACCAACACCGTGAACCACTTCGATTACCGCGACGGCGTGCTTCATGCCGAGGACGTCGCCATTCCCGACATCGCAGCCGAGGTCGGCACGCCCTTCTATTGCTATTCGACCGCGACGCTGACCCGGCATTTCCGCGTCTTCAAGGAGGCTTTTTCCGGCCTCGACGCACTGGTCTGCTACGCCATGAAGGCGAATTCCAACCAGGCCGTGCTGAGGACGCTGGCCAGGCAGGGCGCAGGCGCCGACGTGGTCTCCGAAGGCGAATTGCGCCGCGCTTTGGCCGCCGGCATCCCGGCCGGCAAGATCCTGTTTTCCGGCGTCGGCAAGACGGCGCGCGAGATGGACTTTGCGCTTTCGGCCGGCATTCTCTGCTTCAACGTCGAATCCGAGCCTGAGCTGGAGCTTTTGTCGGCGCGCGCCGTGGCCCTCGGCAAGGTGGCGCCCATCTCGCTGCGCATCAATCCGGATGTCGATGCAAGGACGCACAAGAAGATCTCGACCGGCAAGGCCGAGAACAAGTTCGGCATTCCCTGGCAGCGCGCGCGGCAGGTCTATGCCCGCGCGGCTGAACTGCCCGGGATCAAGGTAACCGGCATCGACACCCATATCGGCAGCCAGATCACCGAATTGCAGCCTTTCGACGATGCCTTCGCATTGCTGGTCGAGCTGGTCGGAGCGCTGCGCGCCGACGGGCATGAGATCGAGCATGTCGATCTCGGCGGCGGCCTCGGCATTCCTTACCGCGTCGACAACAGCCCGCCCCCTTTGCCCGACGCCTACGCCGAAATCGTCAGGAAGCACGTCACCAGGCTCGGTCTCAAGGTGATGTTCGAGCCCGGCCGCCTGATCGTCGGCAATGCCGGCATCCTCGTGTCTGAGGTCATCTACGTGAAGGAGGGCGACGCCAAGAACTTCCTCGTCGTTGACGCCGCCATGAACGACCTGATCCGGCCGACGCTCTATGACGCCTTCCACGACATCAGGCCGGTGGTGCAGCCGCCCGCCTCCACGCCGCGCATGAAGGTCGACGTCGTCGGCCCGGTCTGCGAGACCGGCGACTTCATCGGTCTCGACCGCGACCTACCAAAGCTGAAGGCGGGCGACCTGATCGCGGTTTCCACCGCCGGCGCCTATGGCGCGGTGCAGGCCGGCACCTACAACACCAGGCTCCTGGTGCCCGAGGTGCTGGTCGACGGCGACCGTTTTCATGTCGTGCGGCCGCGCCAGACCTATGAGAACCTGATTGGATTGGATTCGGTCCCCGACTGGCTGAAGTAACCGAGCGGCGCGCCTTAAGGAGCTGCCCATGCTGGAAAAAAAGACGATCACGCGCGAACGCATCGCCGCCGTGGAGCCGCGTATCCGGCCCTATGTGCGTCACACGCCGGTCATGCGCATCGACATGGCGGATTTCGACCGGCCCGCCTTTCCGGTCGACCTGAAGCTCGAATGCCTCCAGCATTCCGGGTCGTTCAAGGCGCGCGGCGCCTTCACCAACCTGCTCGAACGCCAAGTGCCCGAAGCGGGCGTGGTCGCCGCGTCCGGCGGCAATCATGGTGCCGCCGTCGCTTACGCCGCCATGAAGCTCGGGCACAAGGCGACCATCTTCGTGCCCGAAGTCAGCCCGCCGGCGAAGCTCGCGCGCATTCGCGGCTACGGCGCCGAGCTGATCGTCGGCGGCGCGCGCTATGCCGAAGCGCTGGCCGCCAGCGAAGACTTCGCGGCCAGGACCGGCGCCTTGCAGGTGCACGCCTTCAACCAGGAAGAAACGCTGCTCGGCCAGGGCACGCTCGGCCTGGAGATCGAGGCCGATCTGCCCGAGATCGACACGCTGCTGGTCGCGGTCGGCGGCGGCGGTCTGATCGGCGGCATCGCGGCCTGGTTTTCGGGGCGCATCCGCATCGTCGCCATCGAGCCCGAGGGAGCGCCGACGCTTTACCGCGCCCTGGAGGCCGGCGAGCCGGTCGATGCGCCCGCCGAGGGCATTGCCGCCGATTCGCTCGCGCCGAAGCGCGTCGGCGAGATGATGTTTCCGATCGCCGAGGCCTTCGTCGAGCGCTCGATCCTGGTCAGCGACGACGACATCGTCGCGGCGCAGAAGGCGCTGTGGGACCGCGTGCGAATCATCGCCGAGCCGGGCGGCGCCGCCGCTTTCGCCGCCATGCTTTCCGGACGCTATGTGCCCGGAGACGGCGAGCGCGTGGCCGTCCTCGTCTGCGGCTCGAACACGAATCTCGCCAATTTCTGATCATAACCCGGCCAAACCGCTTCACGTTTTTTGGAACCCGCCTCGCCTTTGCCGTGTTTGCTGGTATCCTTCTGGCGATGACGTCCGGGCTATCGTGCCCGGGCAGGAAGGGCCGATGACCGAACGACCCATTTCCAGCGGCGAACGCAGCCGGGCCAGCGATGGACGCGGCTTTGCAGGGCGCTTGGCGCTCAGCCGGTTGGCGACGCGGGCCTCCATGACCTTCGAGCGCGCCTGGCCGCTCGTGCTGCCGCTGCTGGTCGTCGCCAGCCTGTTCTTCAGCTTTTCGTGGTTTGGCCTGTTCCCGCGCCTGCCCGACGCGGCGCGCGTCGGCCTTCTGATCCTGTTCGGGCTGGCGGCGGTCGCCGCGCTCTACCCGCTGCGCTTCTTCCGCATGCCCTCGGCCGCCGAGATCGACAGGCGCATCGAGGCGGCGAACGAATTGCTGCACAGCCCGGTGCAGGTGCAGACCGACCGGCCGAGCGGCGCCGAGAGCATCTTCTCGCAGGCGCTGTGGCGCGAGCACCAGAAGCGCATGGCCGAGCGGCTTTCGAGCCTCGGCGCCGACCGGCCGCGCACCGGCGTGCCGGACTACGACCGCTGGGGCTTGCGCGCCGTGGCGGGGCTGCTGTTCGTCACGGCGCTTGCCTTCTCCTTCGGACCCTTTGGCGGCAGGGTCAGCGACGGTTTCGTCGCGCGCGCCTCGCATGATGCCGTGCCCCCGCGCATCGACGCCTGGGTGACGCCGCCTGCCTACACCGGCAAGGCCCCGGTGTTCCTGACGGCCGATGCCAACCAGGCCGTCCAGACCTTTTCCGTTCCGCAAGGCAGCGACATCTCGCTGCGCGTCACCGGCGGTTCGGGCGAGGAGACGCTGAGCTATGCCGATCAAGGCGGCAATGACCGTGCCATCGAGCCCGCCGCGCCGAAAGGCCCCGCGCCTGCCGCCGGCCAGACCGCACCAAAAGTGCGCCAGTTCTCCGGCAAGCTGAACACCAACGGCACGCTGACGCTGAAATCCGGCGAAGGCGATCTTGGCCACTGGGCCTTTGCCGTCATTCCCGACAAGCCGCCGACGATCCGCTTCATCGGCGAGCCGAAGCGCGCCGTCAACGGCGCCATCGAGCTCAATTACGAGATCGCCGACGACTATGGTGCAGCCTCCGCCAAGGCCGTTTTCGAGCTGTCGGATCCGCCTGCCGCCAACGCGCATCCGCTCTACGGCGCGCCCGACATGCCATTGACGCTGCCGCGCCGCGGCGGCAAGCCGAGCGCGGCCAAGACGACCAAGGACCTGACCGAGCATGTCTGGGCCGGCAGCAACATCAAGCTGACGCTCACTGCAACGGACGACGCCGGCCACACGGCCACCAGTGAAACCAAAACGCTTGTCATGCCGGAGCGGCCCTTCGCCAATCCGCTGGCTAGAGCGGTGATCGAACAGCGCCGGCTGGTGGCGCTCGACACCAATGCCAAGCCGCGCGTTCTCGACCTGATGGATGCGGTCACGCTGCGGCCCGAGGACACGTTCGACAACATGTCGAACTATCTCGCCATCATGAGCGCGAGGAGCCGGCTGAAGCTCTCCGAGAGCGACGATCAGTTGCGCAACGTCGTGTCCTATCTGTGGGAGATCGCGCTCGGCATTGAGGAAGGCAATCTGTCGGCCGCCGAGCGGCGGCTGCGCCAGGCGCAGCAGGCGTTACAGGACGCCATCAAGAACGGCGCCAGCGATCAGGAGATCGAAAAGGCGATGAAGGAACTGCGCGAGGCGATGAACCAGTTCCTGCAGGAATTCGCCCAGCGCGCGCAGCAGAACCCGAATGCGCCGCAGATGCAGCAGAACGGCCGCGAGCTGCGCCAGAGCGATATCGACCGCATGATGGACCAGATCGAGAATCTGGCCAAATCGGGCGATCGCGACAAGGCCCAGCAGCTTCTCTCCGAGCTGCAGGACATGATGAACAACCTGCAGGCCGGCCGCCAGCAGCCGGGCGGCGAGCAGGACAGCGAGATGCGCCAGCAGATGGACAAGCTCGGCGATATCATGCGCCGCCAGCAGGAAATGATGAACGACACCTTCCGGCTGGACCAGATGCAGCGCGGGCAGCGTGGCGAAGGCGGCGAGCAGCAGCAGCTTGGCGAGGATGGCGAACAGGGCCAGTCCGACGACCAGCAGCAGCGGCCCGGTCCCGGCCAGGACCGCGATCCGCTGGGCCGGCCGAAAATGTCCCCGAAGGATTTGGCCGATGCGCTGAAGCAGCTGCAGGAAGGCCAGGGCCAGTTGCAGAGCGAGCTCGATCAGTTGAAGAAAGGCCTTGAGGGAATGGGCATGGAGCCCAATGAAGGCTTCGGCGAGGCCGGCAAATCGATGGGCAATGCCGAACAATCGCTCGGCCAAGGCGACGGCGACCAGGCCGTCGGCCACCAGGGCCGCGCGCTGGAGGCGCTCCGCCGCGGTGCCAAGGAAATGATGAAGCAGATGCAGGCCATGCAGGGCGATCAGGGCGGCAGCGAGCAGGGCGGCCGCCAGCAGGACGCCGACCGCGATCCGCTAGGACGACCGCGCGCCACCAACGGTCCCGATGACGGCACCTCGGTCAAGGTTCCCGACGAGATCGACGTCCAGCGCGCGCGCCAGATCCTCGACGCGATCCGCAAACGGCTCGGCAACGCGCTCAGCCCCGATATCGAGCGCAGCTATCTCGAGCGGCTGCTGGAGCTGAAATAGCCCGTCATCGGCGTTGCGAGATTGCCCTGCACATTCAGAACCGGTAGCGTCATGGCCGAGAGCATGGGGCGATGATCGATTTCTGGTTTTCCATCGGCAGCACTTACACCTACCTTTCGGTGATGCGACTGGCGAAGATCCAGGCTGAGACCGGCATCGAGTTCCGCTGGCGGCCATTCAACGTGCGCTCGATCATGATCGAGATGGACAATATCCCCTTCGCCAAGAAGCCGGTGAAGGCCGCCTATATGTGGCGCGACATAGAGCGTCGCGCGGCGATGTACAGGATGGTGCCTAAGCTGCCCGCGCCCTACCCGCTTGCCGAACTTGAGCGCGCCAATCGCGTCGCCGTCATTGCCGCGCGGGAGGGCTGGTGCGAGGCCTATGCCAGGGAGAGCTACCGACGCTGGTTCGAGATGGGTGAGCCGGCCGGCAGCGAGCCGAACATCTCGGCAAGCATCAAGAAAGCGGGGCAGGAACCGGAACCGATCCTGCGGGAGGCCGACGGCGATGCCGCCAAGGCTGACCTCGCCGCCGCGACCGAACAAGCCAAGACGCTCGGCATTTTCGGCTCGCCGAGTTTCCTCGTCGACGGCGAGCTGTTCTGGGGCGACGATCGCCTCGATGATGCCATGCGCTGGCTCAGGCAGATTGAAAGTGGCCCGCCGGACTAAAGCCCGGCCGCCGCGCCCGCCTGCCTGGTCAGCATGAACGCCTCGCGTATGGCGTTCTCCATGCCGTCGATCGCTTCGCCGGTTGCCAGCGGATTGCGGTGCAGGACGACGTTGGAGGAATCGATATCGCCGAAACCGTCGGCGGCCGTCAGTTCGCGGCAATCAGGCGGGATGTTGCTGCGCGAGATCGGCGCGATTGCCAGGCCGGACGTGACGGCGAGCGTCAGGCCGCCATTGGTATCGCTGGTGTAGGCGACGCGGTAGTCGAGGCCGCGCTGCTGCAGCGACTTGATGGCGAAGTCGCGGCACCAGCCGTTGCGGCTGTAGAGCGCGATCGGCACCGGCCGTTCCTCATGCATGTGGTGCAGCGTCGACGTCACCCAGACCGTCGGGTCGTGCATCAGCACCTCGCCGCCGGAAGAGCCCTCCCATTCGAACACCACGGCGAGGTCGAGCTCGCCGGCCGCGAGCGCCCGCACCTGAGAATCCGAATGTGCGTAGCGCACTGTGACCTCGACGCGCGGATGGCGCTTGGCGAATTCGCCCAGCGCCCGCGACAGGATCGAGCGGCCGTACTCGGCCGGAATGCCGATGCGCACCAGCCCGCCCAGCGGCGGCGCCACCAGCGAGGCAGCGGTCTCGTCCAGCAGCGAGACGATGCGGCGCGCGTTGGCGATGAGCTCGCCGCCGCGGCGCGTCAGCGCCACGCCGCGCGAGCCGCGCTCGAACAGATTGTCGCCGACCATGTCCTCCAGCTTCTTCATCTGCATGGACACGGCCGATTGCGTGCGCCCGGCTTTCTCCGCCGCGCGGGTGAAATTGCCGGTTTCGGCCACCGCCACGAAGGTGCGCAAGAGATCGCTGTCGAGGACTGGTCGCATCGAGTCGCCATAAGCAAAGTTGATTGCTGGCATCATTCCAATTCGTTTGCCAGATGTCAAACGCCGCAGGATAGTCATGACACCCATTGGATATGCGGCCGCGAAATCGGTCGCGGACCAATCGAAGAGTCCTCACTCGTACCCGCTGCCTGAAAATGGTGGCGGGTTCTTTTTCGCTGGATCGATCATGCAGAACCGGACGGTGCTTGGCATTCTGAGCCTCTGCCTCGGCGTGCTGGTTTTTTCACTGCAGGATCCGCTGGTGAAGGCGGTTTCGGGCGGCTATCCGGTGACCGAGGTGATGGCGATCCGCGCCATCGTCGCGCTGCCGATCCTGATCGTGCTCGTCCAGGCCGATGTCGGCCTGAAGTCAGTGCTGTCGAAGCGCTTCGGCATGCTGACGCTGCGCGCCTTCATCCAGTTCTCGTCCTACACGGTCTATTATCTGGCGATCGCCGCCTTGCCGCTGGCCGATGCGGTGGCGCTCTATTTCATGGCGCCGCTGTTCATCATGGCGATGGCCGGTCCCTATCTCGGCGAGCGGGTCTCATGGAAGATGCTGTCGACGGTGCTGATCGGCCTAGTCGGCGTGCTTGTGATGGTGCGTCCCGGCGCCGGCGTGTTGGACTGGGCGGCGCTGCTGTCGCTGGGCTCGGCCTTCCTCTACGGCTTCTCGCAACTGATAGCGCGCCGTATCGGCGACACCGAATCATCGACCGTGATGGCCTTCTATCAGAACGGCGCGTATCTCAGCGGCGCCATCGCCGTCGCAACCGTCTTCCACCTTGCCGGCATCACCCATGCGGCGCATCCGAGCGTCGAATTCCTGGTGCGGCCATGGGTATGGCCGACAATGCCGGACTTCCTGAAGATGGCCGCCTGCGGCCTCGTCGCGTCCGCCGGCATGATCCTGCTGTCGCAGGCCTACCGGATGGCGCCCGCAAACCGCGTCGCCACGTTCGAATATACCGGCATCCTGTGGTCGCCGCTGTGGGGTTTCCTGTTCTTCGCCGAAGTGCCGCGCGAAACCACGGTGCTGGGCGCGGCGCTGATCATCGGCGCCGGCCTGCTTGCGCTCAGCGGCGGGCGTCGGCGAAGTGCGGCGCCGGCCGCCCCTGTCACGGCCGATGCGGTCTCAAGCGAAGCAGCTTAATGCCTTGCCGACGCGGCCGCGGATCTCGGCAAGCGTGAACGGCTTCTGCACGACATCGAGGATGATGCCGTTGAGCTCCTCGGCGCGCTCGCGCTGGTCGGCATAGCCGGTCATCAGCATGATCCGCATCGTCGGGAACTCTCTTGAGGCCGCCGTCGCCATCTCGATGCCGTCCATCTCCGGCATGCGGATGTCGGACACCACCAGATCGAAACCGCCGCGCGCCTGCCGGATCATGTCCAGCCCCTGCGCGCCGTCGGTGGCGATGGTGACATTATGGCCATCGCGCTCGAGCGCGCGGGCAGCGAGGGTGCGGACGGACTCATCGTCCTCGACGATCAGAAGCTTTGCCATGCCGAGATAGATGCCGCCGAAACGTTGATGTTTTCTGAAAATTCTAACGATCGGCGGCTTTTCGGAATGGCGCCGCCTTCTCAGGCGTCGCCTTTCACCACCCCGACAAATGGCAGCTCGCGGAACGCATGGGCCACATCCATGCCGTAGCCGACGACGAAATAGTCCGGGCAGTCGAAGCCCACATAATCGGCGTTGAGCGAGGTCTGGCGGCGCATCCGCTTGTCGAGCAGCACCGCGATGGCGCAGCTCTTGGCGCCGCGCGAAAGCATCAGGTCGCGGGTGTAGGAAAGCGTCTTGCCGGATTCGAGTATGTCGTCGATCAACAGCACGTCGCGGCCGGCGACTTCGTTGTCGATGTCGCGCAGCACCCTGACCTCGCCGCTGGTCGTGCCGGCGCCGTAGCTGGAGATGAAGATGAACTCGACTTCAGGCGACAGGCCGACATCATGCATGGCGCGGATGAGATCGGCGGCGAAGACGAACGAGCCCTTGAGGATCGAGATCACCAGCAGGTCGTGGTAATCGCGCCCGGCGATTTCCTTGGCGAGCTCGAGATTGCGGCGCGCGATCGCCGACGCCGAAAACAGGACCTCGATGTCCTTGCCGCGTACAACTGGCATTCTTTTGTCCTTCAAAACCACCTAGGACGCCAGGCGCTAGGTGTGTCGAGATTCAGGTCAGGCCGAGTCGAGAACGATGGCTTCCGAGAACCGAAGCGGAGCGTACTTGAAGTACGTGAGCACCGGCCTACGCCGGCCATAGCCTCAATTTGACTGCCACGCCACTCCTAAGTGCTTCGGCCGGCGAAGGCCGGAAGCGAAGGAAGCCCTCGTTCGCAGGCCGGCCTCACCTGAATATCGACACACCTAGCCGGCGAAGATTACGGAGACTGTCCTGACGCCGTCTTTAGGCACATCGAGGCGGCTCGAAAAGCCGAATCTTTCGCCCGGGCCCAGCGAACGGTTGGATGTCCCCAGCCTGTAGCGGATGATATTGGCGTTGTTATCGGTGACGCGGATTTCGAGCGGCGGCAGCGTTTCCGACTTCATCCCGTCATTCGCCGCCTCGCCATCCACGAACAGCACCGGCTTCAATCCCGACACATCGATGCGCGACGTCACGCCGGAAATGGTGAGCGCGCTCGCCGGCGCGGCGGTCGTCCAGAAGGGGCTTTGCCGGACCAGCGCATGACCGCCCGACACCCAGAAGGATGCGAGCGCTATGCCGACGCCGGCTATCCAGAACAATGGACCGCCACGCGAGGATCGCGACGGCGCCGCCTCCGGTCTGCGCAGCATGCCCATGCCGCCGATCGATGGCGTCGACGGCATCTGCGGCGGCGGTGCCGATTCTGGATAAGCGGAAAAACGCGGCAGCACCACATAATCGGCATCGACGATGTCGGCCGCATCGAACGTGACGCGTTCCGGCGCGGCATTTGTTGCCGTGCCGGTCATGATTTCGCCGGAAACAGGGCGCGCGGTTCTTTCGTCAGCCATTACGGCACCAGTGCAGTCTTCGTTTCTTTTGCGTAAACGCAATTGGTTAACGCTTCCCCACCGGAATGGCTTTGATGCATGCTGGACGTTGCAAAATTAACCGCCGGTTAACCATGCCGGCCGATGGTCTGTTAGAGTAGATTGTGGCGCGTCGCCGCCGAGAGTTTCCAGGTCGCCGAACGTGATCCGCTTCGAAAATGTCGGCCTCCGCTATGGCATGGGTCCGGAGATCCTCCGGGACATCTCCCTGCACATTCCGGAGCGCTCCTTCCAGTTCCTGAGCGGCCCTTCGGGCGCCGGCAAGACGACCTTGCTGCGCCTTTTGTTCATGTCGCTGAAGCCGACGCGCGGCCTGATCACAATCTTCGGCAAGGACCGCTCGCGCATATCGCGCGGCGAGCTGCCGCTGCTGCGCCGCCGCATCGGCGTGGTGTTCCAGGATTTCCGCCTGCTCGACCACATGACGACCTACGAGAATGTCGCCCTGCCCTTGCGCGTGCGCGGGCGCGAGGAGGCGACCTACCGCACCGACGTCACCGAGCTGCTGAAATGGGTCGGGCTCGGCGACCGCATGCATGTGCTGCCGCCGGTGCTGTCGGGCGGCGAGAAGCAGCGCGCCGCGATCGCCCGGGCCTTGATCGAACAGCCGGAGATCCTGCTTGCCGACGAGCCGACCGGCAATGTCGACCCGCCGCTGGCGCGCCGGCTGCTCCGGCTGTTCATCGAGCTCAACCGGCTGGGCACCGCCGTGGTGATCGCCACCCACGACCTCGGCCTGATGGAACAGGTCGATGCGCGTCGCATGATCCTGGCCGGAGGAAGGTTGGACGTTTATGACTGACCTTCCGGCCGATCACCTCCAGCATGAAACGCTCGAGACGACGACGGTCCGGCGCGTCCAGCGCAAGACGGCGCCGATCGTGCCGGCGCAGAACATCGCTGGACGGGCGCTGGTGCTGGTCATCGCCATCATGACCTTCCTGTCCTGCCTCACCTTCGGCGCCGTGACGCTGGTGCGCGATACCGCCTCCGTCTGGGAGAACCAGATATCGCGCGAGGCGACGATCCAGATCAAGCCGGCTGACGGTCTGGACATGGAGGCGGCCCTTGCGCAGGCCTCGCAGATCGCCAGCGAGTTCCCCGGCGTGAAGGGCACCAAGATCATCGACCGCGACGCGACCGCACGTCTTCTGGAACCATGGCTGGGCAGCGGCCTCAACATTGACGAGTTGCCGGTGCCGCGCCTCATCATCGTCACCATCGACGAAGCCAGCCCGCCCGATTTTGCCGCCATGCGCGCCGCCATCACGCCGAAAATACCGACCGCGGCACTCGACGATCACCGCACCTGGGTCGACCGGCTGGTCGCCATGGCGCGCACGACCGTGACGATCGGCATTGCCGTTCTGGTGCTGATGCTGTCGGCAACCGTGCTGACGGTGGTGTTCGCTACGCGCGGCGCCATGGCCGGCAACGGCCACATCATCGAGGTGCTGCATTTCGTCGGCGCCGAGGCGCGCTTCATCGCGCGTGAATTCCGCTGGCATTTCCTGGTCACCGGCATGAAGGGCGCGGCCGCCGGCGGCGCCCTGGCGATCGCCGTCTTCATCGTCTTTTCCTGGTGGTCGTCGCGCAACATGGCGACGCCCCAGGCCGACCAGGCAACCGCTTTGTTCGGCAATTTCGCCATCGGCTCAGCCGGCTATTTCGGCGTCGGTCTGATGGTGCTGGTGATCGGCGCGCTGACCGCGGCCACCTCGCATGCGACCGTCGTCGCCTATCTCAGCGACATCGACGTTCGCCAGCCGGATGCGGGCTGACCCATGAGATCAATCCGGAAACCGGCGCAAAGCGCTATAGACAAACAAGACAAGGATCACGCGCGGGATACCTGCCGTAACGCAATGTGCGTCGTCTCACCTATCAACGGCCGCATTTCGGAGTTAACCATTAGAGGCTTTCAGGATTAACCTGGGGATGATGGAAGCGCGGGATTCGATCGAGACGGCTGGACGAATGCCGGCGATGCGTGTGCGCAGCGCTGCCTTCGCCGGGTTCGGTCGTTTGAGGCTCGCGCTGCGCGTCTGCGGTTTCGTGGCTCTCGCCGCGCTGGTGCTTTTTGCCGGCGGCTTCGGCTGGTTTGCCGACAAGGTCAGCCATATGACGACTCCGGCCAATCCGGCCAGGGCCGACGCCATCATCGTGCTCACCGGCGGGCAGTCGCGGCTCGACGCGGCGATGGACCTGTTGGCCTCCGGCAAGGGCGAACGGCTGCTGATCAGCGGCGTCCATCCGTCGGCAACCAAGCGCCAGCTGCAGGCGGCGATGGGCGGCGACAAACAGCTCTTTTCCTGTTGCGTCGATATCGACCGCGCCGCGCTCGACACCATCGGCAATGCCGAGGAAAGCGCCAAATGGGTGGAAAACCACGCCTATGGCAGCATCATCATCGTCACCAACAATTACCACATGCCGCGCAGCTTGCTCGAGATGGGCCGGCTGCTGCATGGCGCGCGCCTGGAGCCCTATCCGGTGGTCAACACCAATCTCGGCAACGGCGGCTGGCTGACCAAGCCGGAGGCCCTGCGTGTGCTGCTCACCGAATACAGCAAATATGTGCTGTCTCTGGCGCGCGGCTTCCTTCCGCTGCGCGCGACGCCCGAAGGCGTCACGCTCGCCGAAGCCTCGACGGTGGTCAAGAACTAGACTTCGCCTGGCGCGCTGTTGCGCAGGCGCGCAATCTCCTGCTCCAGGCCGGCGATGCGCCGGTCGCGCTCGGCAAGTGCGGCCGCGACATCCGCCGCCTCGAAGCGCTGCGGGATGTGCTGCGGGCAATTGGCATCCCAGGCTGATACCGTGAACAGGATCGCCTGCTCCGGCCGCGCCTTGTAGTCCGCGGGCATCAGCTTCGCCGTCAGCTCCGGGTCATTCTCGACGACGCGCGCCCTGCCCCAGATCTTGATGCGCTGCCGGAGCATATAGTCGATCAGGAACAGGAAGGCCTGGTCATTGTCCTCGAGATTGCCCTGGGTGATGAACTGCCGATTGCCGGAAAAGTCCGCAAAGCCGATCATGTGCTCGTCCAGCACCTTGAGGAAACCGGCCGGCCCACCGCGATGCTGGATGTAGGGCTGGCCTTCGGCGTTGGCCGTCGCCAGGAACACGCTGGTCTGTGCTTCGATGAAGGCGGCAAGATCCGGAGCGATCGTTGCCCGCCAGCCGCCGTGCTGCTCGACGCGCGCATAGGAATTGCGCGACCCTTTGCGGGACTGGATGGCCTTGACGGTAGGCGTGAAGGCGACGTCGCTGGTGAATTCATTCATGCTGGCGCTCCGCGGACAGGATCGCACATCAATTAGGCTCTTCCGAAAACCGGATGTAGAGAGCATGTTTGCAATCTAACTTTCCATATTTCGGAAGAATAATGGACCGCCTCGACGCTATGTCCCTGTTCGTTGCCACGGTGGAGGCCGGCAGCCTTTCCGCTGCAGCCAAGCGCGCCGGCGTGCCGCTGCCGACGGTGAGCCGCAAGCTCTCCGAATTGGAGAAGCATTTGGGGACGCGCCTGCTCAACCGCTCGACGCGGCGCCTGACGCTGACCGATGCCGGCCAGTCCTATCTTGCCGCCTGCCGTCGCATCCTCGACGAGGTGAGCGAGGCCGAGCGCGATGCTGCCGGCGAATATTCGAGCCCGACCGGCGAGCTGGTCATCACGGCGCCGGTCGTGTTCGGCCGCCTGCATGTGCTGCCGGTGATCGCCGGCTTTCTCGCCGTCTACCCGCAGGTGGATGTCCGCTTGACCCTGTCGGACCGGATCACCCAACTGGTCGAGGAGCATATCGATCTCGCCCTGCGCATCGGCGAGCTGCCGGATTCGGCGATGGTTGCGATCCGCGTCGGCTCGATCCGCCGTATCGTCTGCGCAAGTCCCGCCTATCTCGCCTTGCACGGCACGCCGACGACCCCGCAAGACCTTGCCGGCCACGACTGTGTCACCTTCGAAGGTCTCGCCGCTCCCGCGGCATGGAGCTTCGGAACCGGCAAGGCGGAAACGACAATCCCTGTTCGCTCGCGCCTGCAAGTCAACACCGCCGAAGCGGCCATTGATGCCGCGATTGCCGGGCTCGGGCTGACGAAGGTGCTCTCCTACCAGGCGGATGCCGCGGTGCGCGCCGGCGCGCTGCGGCTGGTGCTGCAGGCCTTCGAACCGCCGCCCTGGCCGGTGAGCCTCGTCCATGCCGGCCAGGGCCGGCTGCCGGTAAAGCTGCGCGCCTTCCTCGATTTCGCCGCGCCGCGTCTCAAGGAACGGCTGGCTCGGTCACTCTAGCGGCAGCATTCGACAATGGCGGCGTTTCCTTTTTGCCGCCGCTTGGTGTAACCAACGCACACTTCCTCACGGGCCCCTTGCATGCTCATCATCCGCTCGCTGGCGTTCAACTTCGTCTTCTATCTCAGCCTGATCGCCCAGATGATCTTCTGGACGCCTTTCTATTTCCTGTCGCCGCGCCACCGCGCCTGGTTCGTGCCGAAATTCTGGTCGCGCACCTCGATCTGGCTCTATGACAAGATCGCCGCGACGAAGAGTGAGATCACCGGTGTCGAGAACCTGCCCGAAGGCTCCTTCATCCTGGCGCCGAAGCATCAGTCCTTCTGGGATGCGATCGCCTTCTTCCCCTATCTCGACGACGCGCTCTACATCCTGAAGCGCGAACTGACCTGGATCCCCTTTTTCGGCTGGTACATCTTGAAGATGCGCATGATCCCGGTCGACCGAGGCAACCGTTCGAAAGCGCTGAAGGCGGTCGTCGTCGCGACCAGGCAGGAGATGAACCGCAATCCGCGCCAGCTCATCATCTATCCCGAAGGCACGCGCCGCCCGCCGGGCGCCGAGCCGTCTTACAAATACGGTATCGTCGAGCTTTACACGCAGCTCGGCGTTCCCGTCGTGCCGGTTGCCCATGTTGCCGGTCTCTACTGGCCGCGCCGCAAGTTCCTGCGCTATCCCGGCACCATCAAGGCCCGCTTCTTGCCCGCGATCCCGCCAGGCCTCCAGAAGGAGGAATTCATGCAGCGGCTGATCGGCGAGACCGAGGCCGCCTGCGACCAGATGCTTATCGAAGCGGCGCAGGCGCCGAACCCGCCGCCCATGCCGCCGACGGCGGTGAAGCGGCTGGCGGAACTCGGCGTAACCGCGAAGGTCTGATCGGCTACCGCAGCACCGCCAGCAGGGTCGTCAGCACCAGCGTGGCGGCAAACACCAGGTTGATGATCCGCGAGGCCAGCGGATGGCGCAGGACGCGTGCGAACGCCGTTCCGGCAAGCAGCCACACGACGTGGATGGCGACGATCATGGCGGCAAGCAACAGCAGCCTGGTGGAGACGCCGAGCGCATCGGCCTGCGACGCGGCGCCGGCGAAAACCGCGCCGATCGCCACATAAGCTTTCGGATTGGCGACGGCGAGCATGAAGCCGCCGAGAAAATCAGGCTTCGTCGCCGTGCTCCCGCGCTCGGCCAATGGCGGCGCTGTCGCTATTTTGAAGGCGAGATAAAGGATGTAGCCTGCCGAGGCGACCGCCAGCACCGGCGCCACTCCCGGCACCGAGGTCAGCATGCCGAAAATCCCGCCCGCCACTGCCACCAGCACGGCGATCGTGCCGAGCGCCACACCGGACGTGTAACCCAGGGAAGGGCGCAGACCGAAAGCCGCACCGACCGCGGTCACGCTGATCGTCGCCGGTCCCGGGCTGCCCATGACGACCGTCGCCGCCAGGATAAGCGCCAGCACCTGCTGCCAGGTCTGCGCCTCGTTCAAGATGCCATCGGCCATGCCGAACCCTCCTGCCGCCGCGATGCGACAGGATTTAGGAGGGATCGTCATGGCCGTCTTGGACGTTCGTGCGCAGCGCCCGTCTCAGGCGCTGGCCCGGTCCAATGCCGCGATATCGTCGGCCGAAAGCTTGAGCGACGCGGCGCGGATCAGGCTGTCCATCTGGGCCGGGGTCGTGGCGCTGGCGATCGGCGCGGTGACGCCCGGCCGCGCGATGATCCAGGCCAGCGCCACCTCCGCCTGCTTGGCCGCATGGCGCTCGGCCACGGCATCGAGCGCGGAAAGGATGCGCATGCCGCGCTCGTTGAGATATTCGGCGACGTCTTCGCCGCGCTCGCTCTGGCCGAGATCGGCCTTGCTGCGGTATTTGCCGCTCAGGAATCCCTTGGCGAGGCTGAAATAGGTGATGACGCCGATATCCTCGGCTTTGCAGAGGTCGAGCAGCGGTCCGTCGAGCGACGAGCGGTCGTACAAATTGTATTCGGGCTGCAGCACCTCGTAACGTGGCAGGCTGCGCAGGCTGGCGACGTCGAGCGCGGCGCGCAGCTGGCCGGCATCGAGATTGGAGCAGCCGGGATAGCGGATCTTGCCCTTTTCGAGCAGCCGCTGATAGGCACCGAGCGTTTCCTCGTAAGGCGTGGCCGGATCCGGCCAGTGCGACAGATAGAGGTCGATGACATCGGTTTGCAGCCGCTTCAGTGAAGCGTCGACCGCCTTTTCGATATAGGCAGCGGAGAGGTCGCGCTTGCCCTGGCCCATGTCCGAACCGACCTTGGTGATGACGATGACCTGATCGCGGTTGCCGCGGCTCTTCATCCAGTTGCCGATGATCGTTTCCGATTCGCCGCCCTTGTTGCCGGGAACCCAGCGCGAATAGGCATCGGCCGTATCGACGGCGTTGAAGCCGGCAGCGATGAACCGGTCGAGCAGGTCGAAGGAGGTCTTCTCGTCGGCGGTCCAGCCGAAGACGTTGCCGCCCAGGACCAGCGGCGCGATGGAAAGGTCGGTGCGACCGAGACGACGTTTCTGCAAGACTGATCTCCGTGATGCTGGAACGGGCCTGACGCCCAAGGATGGGATGCCGCTAAGCTAGGTCGCGGCCGGGCGAGGTCAAAGGCATGGTTTTGTTTTTTGATCGGACCAGAGCAATTCCAGCAAAACTGCGTCGCGGTTTTGCGTCAGGAATTGTGTAAAAACAAATAGATAGAGCATTGGAGGCGAAATTATTTCGCCGAAAATGCGCGTCACGAAGACGCGACCCGACGGCCCACCTCCTCCAGCCAGTGATCGCGGATGCCGAGCGCCTCGAGATGCTCAAGCGTGCTCAAGACATAGTCCTCGTTCCGGCCGGATTGGCCGACGGCGCCACGAACGATCCTTGCCGCATGATCGGCATCGAGCGCGCCGGCATACTGCTCATGCTGGCGGTCGACGGTGTAGGCGACCGCCTCGACCGCGCCGCTGCCATCCAGCCGGACATCGAGAATGCGTTCAAGATAGACGCTGGTGACCAGCTCGCGCTCGCGCAGATAGGAAAGCACCTCGTCGCGCAAATTGCCGGGAACACGGTAGGCGAGGCCGACGCAGGAGCCGCCCCGGTCGAGGCCGAGCACCAGGCCCGGCCGCGCGCGCGTGCCGCGATGCACAAAGGAATAGACGCAAAGCGAGCGGCGATAGCCGTAGAGCCTGGCGCGACGCGTCTCGACATGGGCAAATCCGGGCCGCCAGATCAGCGACCCATAGCCAAAAACCCAAAAATCGGCCATATCGCCAAGCCTGATCGCATTCGAGTGAACGACACCGCACCGCGGAGGTGCTTCTTCTGGCCCCCGCTTGTTTGCGTATTGGTAAATGCCCGCTCGCCGGGTTAACGAGAGCCGCAGCATGACGTCAAGTGACAAGCGATCGCCCAAACTTCGCCGCCGGCTGTTCTGGCTTGCCGCACTCCTTGTCGTGCTATTCGCCGCCTATAGCGGCGGCTGGTTCTATCTCGCCGACAGGCTCAAGACCGAGGCCGACCAGGCGGTGGCGAGACTGGGCAGCAAAGGCATCGCCGCCGGCTGCGCCAACCTCACCGTCAGCGGCTACCCGATGAGCTTCACGGTCTCCTGCGACAACATCGCCTATGAAGACGACACCAGGAAGGTCGCCGCCTCCACCGGCAGCTTCAACGCCGTCGCCGGGATCGCCGGACCCCTGTCGCCGGTCGCCGACCTGGGCGGGCCGCTTAGGATGATGGCGCCCGGCATGCCGCCGCTCTGGATTGACTGGGACCGGTTGCAGGCCAATGTCAAAGTGTGGTGGCCGTTGCCAAGGAGCGTTTCCGTGCAGGCTGAAGGCCTGAACGGTCAGACCGACCCGCAGGACGACACGGATCCGATGCAATTGTTCAGCGCCGGCAAGGCGGCCGGCCAATTGCAGCCGGCCGGCCAGGACATCAATTATGTCGGCAGCTTCGGCGACCTGGAGATCAACGCGGATGCCATCGACGGACGCGTGCTGCCGGCGCTGGACGGCAGTGGCGACGTGACGCTGAAGAACGGCGTGGCGCTGATCCCAGCGCCCCCGAAGAGCCTGCGCGGCCAGTCGATCGAGATCGCCAAGCTCGACCTGTCGTCGGGCACGGCGCGCATCATCGTGTCCGGACCGGTCTCCGTCGACGCGGAAGGGCTGGTCAACGGGGACCTGACGATCAAGCTCAAGGACCCGAAAGCGGTGGCATCTATCCTTGCCGGCGCGGTTCCCGAGCATAAAAGCGAAATCGAGCAGGGCTTTGCCGCCCTGTCGATGCTTAGAAAAGAACCCTCGATGCCGCTCAAGATCGTCAAGGGCAAGGCCTCGCTGGGCTTTATCCCACTCGGCAAGATCAAGCCGCTTGAATAACGGGGACAATGGCGAAGCCGGTCAGACTGCTCAGCGTCGGCGCCTTCACCCTCGATACGATCCTTCGCGTCGAGACGCTGCCCGCGCATCAGGGCAAGTTCATCGCCAGCGACGGCGTCCAGATCGCTTCCGGCATGGCGACGAGCGCCGCCTGCGCCGCACATCGCCTCGGCGCCGAGGTCTCGCTTTGGGCAAGCACGGGCGACGATCCGGTCGGCGACCAGCTTATCGCCGACATTCAGGCCGAAGGTATCGACTGCAGCCTAATCCGCCGGGTTCCCGGCGCGCGATCGGCGCTGGCCGCGATCGTGGTGGACGCGCATGGCGAGCGCATCATCGTTCCCTTCTATGACAAAAAGGCGCAAGCCGACCCGGAGGCGTTGCCGCTCGCCGACCTCTCCGGCTTCGACGCCGTGCTGGTGGATGTCCGCTGGCCAGGCGCCGCGGCCCTTGCCTTAAACGCGGCCAGATCGATCGGCCGTCCGGCGATCCTCGACGCCGACACGGCGCCAGTCGAGGTGCTGGAGCGGCTGTTGCCCTTGGCCTCGCACATCGTCGCTTCCGAACCGGCGGCGCGCATCGTCTGCGGCCACGCGCTCGACCCAGAAAGCGCCTGCGCCGACCTCGCTTCGCGCACCGATGCCTTTGTCGCGGTGACCGGCGGCGCGGCCGGCACCTGGTGGCACGACCGCGCGACTCGGCGCGTGCGCCATGTCGAGGCGCCGAAGGTCAAGGCGATCGACACGCTCGCCGCCGGCGATGTCTTCCACGGCGCCTTCGCCGTCGGCCTCGCCGAGGCCCTGCCCATGGAGGAAGCCCTGCGCTTTGCCAGCGCCGCCGCGGCGCTCAAATGCCTGCGCTTCGGCGGCCGCCTCGGCGCGCCGGATCGGGCCGAAACGCTGGCGATGATGGCGGCGCACTGGCCGCCAGCCCAGGGCTAGAACGCAAAAGTATCTCGGCTATTTCCGCGAAATCGGCACAAATGCTGGGGTTGGCGTAAGCCGCTCAACCTCGTCATTCCAGGGCGGAGCAGCCGCGAAGCGGCGTCGCGGAGATCCATTCCGTGACCTGAGCCATGGAATGCGGCGGAGCAGAATTCTGCACCGCGACAGCGCTCGGAAGTCACGGAATGGATGCTCGGGTCTGCGCGCGTCGCTTCGCTCCTTGCTCAGCCCGTGGATGACGATCGCGATGGGCGTTTCGGCCAATCTCCAGCGTATGCGCCTGCCCAGGCTGACAGGTCAATCCACGCCAGAGAACGAGGGAAAAGCCTAAGGCTTGGCCGGGTGCTCGACCGCCTGGCGGCCAAAATCCGGCACATCGATATCCTGGCCGGCCTCGATGATCGAACGGCGGATTGCGCGGGTGCGGGTGAAGAGGTCGAACAGCTTCTCGCCGTCGCCCCAGCGGATCGCCCGCTGCAGTGAGGCCAGATCCTCCGAGAAACGCGCCAGCATCTCCAGGATCGCGTCCTTGTTGTGCAGGCACACGTCCCGCCACATGGTCGGGTCGGAGGCGGCAAGACGGGTGAAGTCGCGGAAGCCGGAAGCGGAATATTTGATGACTTCACTCTTGGTCACCGCTTCCAGATCGTCCGCCGTGCCGACGATGTTGTAGGCGATGATATGCGGCAGATGCGAAACGATCGCGAGCGTCATGTCGTGGTGCTGCGGGTCCATCGTATCGATGTTGGAGCCGCAGCGCTGCCAGAATTCCGAAAGCGTCTCGAGCGCGGCGGGATCGGTGCCCGGCAGCGGCGTGAAGATGCACCAGCGGTTCTCGAAGAGATCGGCAAAGCCGGCATCGGGTCCGGACTTTTCCGTGCCGGCCAACGGATGTCCGGGGATGAAGTGCACGCCTTCGGGCACATGCGGCTGCATTTGCGCGATGACGGAGGCTTTGGTCGAGCCGACATCGGTGAGGATGGCGCCGTTCTTCAGCGCAGGCGCGATCTCGGCCGCAACCTCGCCGGACGAGCCGACCGGAACCGAAACGATGACGAGATCGGCGTCGCGCACGGCTTCGCGAGCATCGGTGCTATAGGAATCGCCGAGGCCAAGCTCCTCGGCGCGCTTGAGCGTCGATTGGCTGCGCGTCGCTATGGCGATATGGCGCGCCAGACCCTCGCGGCGGACAATGCGGGCAAGCGACGAGCCGATCAGGCCGATGCCGACCAGCGCTATTTTCTCGAACATCGGTGACGCCATGGTGTTCTAGCTTTTCAGGAAGGTCGTGAGCGCATCGATGACGCCGCGATTGGCTTCCTCGGTGCCGACGCTCATGCGCAGCGCATTGGGGAAGCCGTAGCCGGTGACGCGGCGCAGGATGTAGCCGCGGGCGCTCAGATAGTCGTCCGCGGCCGTCGCCGAATGTTTCTCGCCGTCGGGGAAATGGATCAGGACGAAATTGCCGACGCTGGGCGTGACGCGCAGGCCGAGCCCGGTGAGCTCGCCGCTGAGCCAGGCCAGCCATTTCTCGTTATGCGCCACGCTGCGCTCGATATGGGCGCGGTCGCGGATCGCGGCGATGCCGGCCTCAATCGCCGTAGCGTTGACGTTGAAGGGGCCGCGAATGCGGTTGATCGCATCGACGATATGCGCCGGCCCGTACATCCAGCCAACGCGCGCGCCGCCGAGGCCGAGCTTGGAGAAGGTGCGGGTCATCACCACGTTCTCGGAACTGCCGGCGAGCTCGATGCCGGCCTCGTAGTCGTTGCGCCGCACATATTCGGCGTAGGCCGCGTCTAGCACCAGGAGCACGTTCTTCGGCAATGCAGCGTGCAGCCGGCGCACTTCCTGGAACGGCACGTAGGTGCCGGTCGGATTGTTGGGGTTGGCGAGGAACACGATCCGCGTCGCCGGCGTCACCGCCGCGAGAATCGCGTCGATGTCGGCGCGCTCCTCGGTTTCCTTGACCGCCACCGGCTTTGCGCCCGCCGCCTGGATATAGATTTTGTAGACCATGAAGGCGTGCTCGGTGAACACGGCCTCGTCGCCCGGCGCGAGATAGGTCTGCGCCAGCAGCCCCAGGATCTCGTCGGAGCCGTTGGAGCAGATGATGTTGGTCGGGTTGAGGCCATGCACCTCGGCGATCGCCTCGCGCAGCCGGCGGGCAGAGCCGTCCGGATAGACATCGAGCTTCGCCGCCACTTCGCGCGCGGCCTCGATCGCTTTCGGCGAGGGCCCGAGCGGATTTTCGTTCGCCGACAGCTTATAGACCTTCGTCACGCCGGCCGGCGCGGTGCTTTTTCCCGGCACATAGGCCTCGATGTCCATAATGCCCGCGCGGGGCGTCGGACGGGGCTGATCCTGCTTCATGTCACAAATCCGTCGAGAAGGCCTTCAAGGCCGCAGCGGAAATACAGGCCACGGGCTGGAATGTCGAGTGCCGCCGGCTGGCACCCGTATCCGGTCGCGAGGAGGCCACCCGTTGACGAAGCGCGGCGCTGGTCCTAGAAGGATTGCCAGACTCCCGTGGTGATTTGGCCGGTCGGCTTGCAGCCACGTTAAACAACTCGCTAAAGGGCCGTTTGCAACCTGTAACCGGCTTTGCGACGGCAATGCCGGTTTTTTATTGTCCGCTGCCGGCCGGACACCGCGTCGGGACGAAACCGATGCGGGACAGGATGAGGACGGACATGGCCGCTCAGCGTGCTGCAAGAACCAACGACGAGGCCGACCATCCGTCGAGCCCGGTGCTGCGGTTCGGCCCCGACAAGCCGCTGAAGCTCGACGCCGGAACGCTGCTCTCGCCCTTCCAGATTGCCTACCAGACCTATGGCACGCTCAACGACGCGCGTTCCAATGCCATCCTCGTCTGCCATGCGCTGACCGGCGACCAGCACGTCGCCAACACCAATCCGGTGACCGGCAAGCCGGGCTGGTGGGAGGTTCTGATCGGCCCCGGCAGGATCATCGACACCAACCGTTTCTTCGTCATCTGCTCCAACGTCGTCGGCGGCTGCCTCGGCTCGACTGGTCCGGCCTCCACCAACCCGGCGACCGGCAAGCCCTACGGGCTCGACCTGCCGATCATCACCATCCGCGACATGGTGCGCGCGCAGACGATGCTGGTCGATCATTTCGGCATCGAGAAGCTGTTTTGCGTGCTTGGCGGCTCGATGGGCGGCATGCAGGTTCTGGAATGGGCGGCGAGCCATTCGGAGCGCGTGTTCTGCGTCCTGCCGATCGCCACCGGCGCCCGCCATTCCTCGCAGAACATCGCCTTCCATGAAGTCGGCCGACAGGCCGTCATGGCCGATCCCGACTGGCATGGCGGCAAATATCTCGATTTCGGCAAGCGGCCGGAAAAAGGGCTCGCCGTCGCGCGCATGGCCGCTCACATCACCTACCTTTCGGAAGCCGCGCTCCACCGCAAGTTCGGCCGCAATTTGCAGGACCGCGAGGCGCTGACCTTCGGCTTCGACGCCGATTTCCAGATCGAGAGCTATCTGCGCCATCAGGGCATGACCTTCGTCGACCGCTTCGACGCCAATTCCTACCTCTATCTGACCCGCGCGATGGACTATTTCGACCTTGCCGCCGATCACGGCGGGCGCCTGGCCGACGCCTTCGCCGGCACCAAGACGCGTTTTTGCCTGGTTTCCTTCACCAGCGACTGGCTGTTCCCGACCGAGGAGAGCCGATCGATCGTGCATGCCTTGAACGCGGCGGGCGCTTCCGTCTCCTTCGTCGAGATCGAGACCGATCGCGGCCACGACGCCTTCCTGCTCGACGAGCCGGAGCTGTTCGCGGCCATCAACGGCTTCATCGCCTCCGCCGCCCGCGCCAGGGGGCTAAGCCTATGACCCCGACAAGTCGCCGACTTTTCGGACCGCGATCATGCGCTATGCAGGAGGCGAAGCCATGAGCGTCAATCGCGCCCAGCGTGTCGACCTCGAGGTCGTCACCGATCTCATCCCGGCCAATTCGCGCGTCCTCGATGTCGGCTCGGGCGATGGACTGCTTCTGGAACTCCTGCAGGAGACCAAGCAGGTCGACGGCCGCGGGCTGGAACTGTCGCAGCGCGGCGTCAACGAATGCGTGGCGCGCGGCCTTTCCGTCGTTCAGGGCGATGCCGACAAGGACCTCGAATTCTATCCCGACAAGGGCTTCGACTTCGTCGTGCTCTCACAGACCCTGCAGGCGACCCGCAACCCGAAGCTGGTGCTCGACGAGCTGCTTCGTATCGGCAACCGCGCCATCGTCTCCTTCCCCAATTTCGGCCACTGGCGCGTGCGCTTCTCGCTGTTGGTCAAGGGCAGGATGCCGGTCACCAAGGACCTGCCCTACTCCTGGTACGACACGCCCAACATCCATTTCTGCACCATCCGCGACTTCGTCAATCTGTGCGAGGAGCTTGGCGCGACCGTCGAGAAGGCAACCGCGCTCGACGCCAACGGCCAGAAGATCGGCCTGTCGATGCCCTGGTGGTTCTGGAATTTTTTTGGTCAGCAGGCGGTGTTTTTGCTGAGGCGATGACGGTAGCTTTGGTCGAACCTTGTGTTTTCTGCGATTACGAGATGGGTGCGAACGGTGGCAATGGAACATCCAACCTATTCGATTGTGATTGAAATGGAAAATGCCAGATCCGTCGACTGGGACGAGATCGGTTTGGGATTGAAGGCCCTGGCGCGCGAGATCGCCGCTGTTTCAGCAAAAGGCTTTGCGCGACCGAAGGTTATCATCTCGCATGCCGGGTCAGACGCCGACGCCTCGATCCTGCAAAGCCACATTAAGGCCGAAGCGCCGCAGTTGGGCGAAGCCGCCGAGATGATCTTCGCCGCCTGCCCAGGTGGCCGGTATTACGAGCTCAAGAACAATGGCGTGCGTTTAGCCGAAGGGAACGCAGTCATTTTCACGGATTCCGACACGGTTACGGAGCAGGGTTGGCTCGCAGCCATGCTGACGCCCTTTCGCGATAACGAAACCGTCTGCGTCAACGGTCATACCTATCTTTGGTACGATGATTTCTCTTCGCGAACCTTCGCCTTGATCTGGTTCTTCCCGATGGCCCGTGGAGACACGAGATTTGCGGCGAAGCGAGCCATCAATGCCAACAATGTCGCCTTCCGGCGCGACTGGATTTCCAGTCATCCCTTTCCGAAACATAATGGTTTCAAGGTGTCTTGCACGCTGTTGATGCATCAGCTTTGGCGCGAGGGCCACAAAATCGTCAATGTCGACGCGCGCGCTTACCACTACCCGCCGCGCGGTTTGCGTTTCTTCTGTTGGCGCGCTCTGGTGACTGGCAGGGATGCCGACCGGAAGTTCGTCGCGCTTCATGCCCCTAATCGCGCCCGGCGGATCGCCAAATCGTTCTCTCGCTGGGGAACGATGTCGTGGCGCACAACACGTCGCGTGATCGCTCATGCGCCACAGGCTGGCATGCCTTTCTGGCAGATTCCGTTTTCGCTGGCGCTCGGCCTAGCATTCTACACCCTTGCCTTTCTCGGCCATTTCGGCCTGGCTGCCGGCATCGTTCGCGACCAGATCGAGACCTTGCCCGACTATACCGGGCACAGCTAATTTAGGCAGTGCGCACGCCAATTCGTCTTCGTCGGCCGTTCAGCCAAGCACATCCGTAGCCTTGTGCGGATGCTCGACGCCGTCGACGAAGATCACGTCGGACTGCGAGTTCTCGGTGCGCAGCGAAAGGATCGCCTGATAGGCCGGTGAATTGTACCAGTCCCGCATGTGCTGCCTGCCGGGGAATTCGATGACGATCAGGTGCCCGGGCCAGCTGTTCTCGACGACCTCGACGTCGCCGCCGTGGACGACGAAGCGCCCGCCGAACGGCGCCAGCGTGGCGTCTATCCTCTCGAGATATTCGAGTATCCAGGGACCCGGGGTGACTTGGCGCATATGGGCAACGGCGTAAGCGGTCATGATCCTGCTCCTTGATGAAACAAAGCCGATCGGTCGGCTTCTTGGAGATCACCATGCGGCAGCTAGGTAGTTCGGTCGATTACCTCAGAAATAATCGGGACAAAACCGTCCGTTGGTTCCTATTGGCGGGCCGCCCAATCAACAGGAAGGCCAGTTGTGTTGCCATCAGACCGCAATGTTGCGGAAAAACCGCTAATTTCGGCATTTCTCGGCCGGCCTGGCGTGACACAAAGGGGGTTTTTTTGTAGCGTCGGCCGCAAATCAGAGGTGGGACACGAAGATAGCCATCGGACCCATCCGACAAACGCTAGATCCGACCGGTGGTGGCAGCCCGATGTCGAGCCAGGACGTTCCGCTGATCTCAGTGATCACGCCAACCCATAACCGTCGCAGCCAGGTCGTGCGCGCGGTGGAAAGCGTTCTGGCGCAGACACTTACCCGCTTCGAGCACATTGTGGTCGACGACGGTTCGACCGACGGGACGGCCGCTGCGCTCGCCGAAATCCGCGACCCGAGGCTGATTTATGTCGGCGCCAAATGGCGCGGCGCAAATGCCGCGCGCAATGCGGGCATCGAGCGCGCGCGGGCGCCGATCGTGACGTTTCTCGATTCGGACGATGTCTACCTGCCCGACCGGCTGGAACGGACGCTGGCGCGCTTCGACCAGAACTCCTCGCTCGAAGTCCTCATTAGCTCGTTCGTATCGCTGAAGGGCGGCCGCAGCACCAAATGCATCAATCGCGACGCCTTCCTCGACAAGAGCACGCTGCAGCGCGCCCTGGTCTCGCAGACCATCTTCATTGCCGGCTCGGCGATCACCGCAAGGCGCGAGTCGCTGCTCGCGATCGGCGGCTATGACAGCGACATCACGCGCATGCAGGATCGCGAATTGCTGCTGCGCTTTGCCCAACGCGGCGGCGCCTTGCTGTCCGAAGACATCGACTGGAAGAAGTACAATTCGGAGAATTCGATCTCAGGCCGCCGCGATGGCTATGTCGAGGCCTATGCCAGTCTGATCGACAAGCATCCTTATATCGCCGACCGCTATCCCGACGTTCCGCCTTACATGATAGCGCGCCAGATCATCGCCGATATCCTCAAGGGCAGGTTGCCGCAGGCGTTTTCGGGCTATCATGCCAACCGGGCGTCCAAGTCGCTCGGCTACTCGCCCGCCGAACTCTTGCGCGGCTATGTCGTCGGCCGCCGCTGGCGGCGCGACTGCTATGATGAGTTCCGCGCCAAATACGGCGCCCGGGCGATCTGAGAACCGCACGACGGCTATCTGTCGAGTTCCGGGAAATAAGGATCGGAAAACCGCTGCCGCAGGCGCTCGCCCAGCAGGCAATCGACCGGCATCGCATCCTCGACGTGGAAGGATCTGGCGTCTGTCAGGCCGCTGACTTCCTGGACCAGCTTGCGGCGGACGGCGGTCGAGAATTCGGACGCCGCGTAGATCGGCAGCACGAACGAACCGGCTCCTCCGGTCACGCAGTCGGCGTAGTAGCGGTCGAGACGGCCGACACTCGGCGACGGACTGATCAGTATGGGCAGGCCGTTGATGACGACACCGCTGGCAACGGCGGCGTCACGGGCTGCGGTGACGGGCAGCCCGGTATTGTTGGGCCCGTCTCCCGATATGTCGATGACGCGGCGTGGCGCCGAAAAGCCGGTTCTCTCCAGGAGCCCGGCGCCGAAGCCGAGGGCGCCCGAGATCGAGGTGCCGCGGAAGCTGCGGAACGGCCGCGTGGCGATCTTGTCGGCGAAGGCGTTGGCGCTGTCCTCGCCGTCGATGATCTGCCAGGCAATGGCCCCGTCCTCGCGCACGACGCCCGCCCATTCGAAATAGGCGAGCGCTATGCGGCCATTTGGACCCGCGCGTACGGCGTTGATGAAGTCGGGATGGCGCAGCGCTTCGACATAGCCGGCGCGCTGCAGGGCGAGTTCACGCTGGTCCATCGACTGCGAGATATCGACGGCAAGCACAAGTTCCACGTCCACCGGCGCGCCTTTGCCCGGGATGGGCAATGGCGCCGCCTCGGCGCAGGCAAGGCACACAAGCAGGCCGAGCATCGCAAGCATGGCAGCCTCGAACGACCCGGCGGATTTTCCCGGCGATCACGGCGAAAATAAGCTATTTCTTCCCCTGGCGGGCAGCGATGGGTGGTGGCTCGATCGCGCCGGCGCGGACACGGGCCGGCTTCAAAGCCGGTGCGCCGGTATCCTTCACGATATTCAGCGCGCGCGGGAAGAACTGGGTGTTGTGCTGGCCCCGCCCGATATTGATGATTGCGGTTTCGGGCAGGCGCTTCTGCAGCATGGCTAGCACCCGCCGCAACGTCGGCCCGTCGAACGCATCCAGGGCTTCGTCGATGATCACCCATTTCGGCTTGCGCAAGGCGAGCCTGGCGAAAGCCAGCGCCCGTTGTTCGTCATCGCCGAGCTCGCGTTCCCATCGCCTGGGACGATCAAGGGTGGTTGCCAGTGGATCGAGGCCGACCTCGCCAAGCACCGCCGCGATCTCGGCATCGCTGGCCGGGGCCTCGCCGTTCGGATGATCGAGCACCTCGCGCAGCGTGCCGGCCGGGAAATAGGGCACGCGCGGCACGAAGATGGGGGTCTCGCCGGCCGGCAGGCCGATCCGCCCGCTCCCCCACGGCCACAGGCCGGCAAGGGCGCGGAAGAACAATGTCTTGCCGGCGCCCGGCTCGCCGGTGATCATGACGCGCTCGCCGGCGTGGATTTCGACATCCGTCTGGGCAAGCTTGGTGCAGCCTTCCGGCGAAGCCACCTGAAGCGTGTCGAAGGTCAGGCTGCCATTGGCGTTTTCGCCGAACTGGATGTGTTTTTCCGTATCATGCAGCGCGTCGGTTTCGGTGAGCGCGATGCGGAAATCGGCCACGCGCATCAGAGTCGCGCGCCAGTCGGCTATGCTGCCGATGTTGTTGATGAACCAGCGCAGGGAAGAATGAACCTGGTTGAAGGCGCCGACCGCCATCATCAACCCGCCGAATGAGATGTCGCCCGAGAAATAGACCGGCGAAGCCACCAGGATAGGCGCCACCACCGTTATCCAGCCATAGGTGTCGGTCACCCAGGCCAGGTTGATCTGGGCGGCGAAGATGCGCCGCATGGCGCCCAGCACCGTGCCGAGATCGAGCTCGAGCCGGCGCCTGGCGTCTGGTTCGCCATGATAGAGCGCGATCGCATCGACATTCTCGTTGACCCGCACCATGGAGGAGCGCAGCTCCGCCTCGCGGGTGTAGCGCTCGCTGTTGAGGCCGATCAGCGGACGCCCGACCAGCCAACTCAGCCACGAGGCGATGCCGGCATAGAGGAACGCGGCCCAGACCATGTAGCCCGGTATCTCCAGCGAATGGCCGCCGACATGGAACACGAAGCCGGAAGACAGCTCCCACAGCACGCCGATGAAGGAGACAAGCAGAATGAACGACTGCAGCAGGCCGACGCCCAGATCCGTCGACAGATCCGACAAATGAGCGGCATCCTGCTGCATGCGCTGGTCGGGATTGACGCCGATGGCGCCGGCATTGGCAAGCCGGAAGGCCCGCGCCGGGCGCATCCATTGATCGATCAGGTCGAGCGTCAGCGCCTCGCGCAGCCTCAGACGGATCATCTGGTTGAGCCAGGTCTGGCCGATATTGAGCACCAGAAGCCCGCCGGCGATCATCGCAAAGACCAGAAGCTGGTGCAGGAAGGCCGTCATGTCGCGCCGGGCCAGCGCATCGTAGAAAGGCTGGTTCCAGCGATTGAGCAGGACCTGTCCGACCGAGGTTGCGACGATGACCGCGACGATACCGATGGAGACCCAGGCAAGTTGCCTGCGCACCGGCGAGGATTTCAGCCCCAGCTTGATCGTCGCCACCTGGTCGGCGAGGCTGCTCGCCTCCACCGAGACAACGGGTTTCTGCGGCCCCGGCTTTTTATTGGTCTGGTCGTCCATGAAGGATATTCCTGGTTTTCCGCTGCGGTCATGAATACCGCGCCGAGCGAGCATGCCTTAGCTCGGGCATGCCTCAGATAGGGTGACGATTGCCGCGCGATGCAAGGCGCGGCGATCACGAACGCGTCACTTGGCCAGGCGCGGCGTCAGCCGCACGCCGGCCAAGCCGCGTTGCGCCCTGCGGCGAGAAGACCGGCACGAAGACGCGGCGGGAGGCACGCTGCGCGACCGGCACGCCCTGGTAGAGCCGCTTCTGCGCCTCGACGACGATGACGCCGGAAAAGATCGGCCAGAACCGCCGGCCGGCCTTCTCCAGCACATTGTGGAAGCGCATCATGAAACGCCGCGGCGACGGCGGGAAGAACAGCGCATCGCTCCATGTCGCCGGGGTGAAATTCGCCTCGCGCAGCAGCTCGGTCAACTGGCCACGCGAGAACGGCCGGCCATTGCCGAAGGGCGTGTGCTCGAACCGCGCCCAGACGCCGCGCCGGTTGGGCACGACGATGACAACGCGCCCGGCCGGCGACAGCACGCGCCAGATCTCGTTCAGCGTCTCGCGCGGATTTTCGGCATGTTCGAGCGAATGCACCAAAAGCACGCGGTCGATGCAGGAATCGACCAGCGGCAGTTCCTCGTCGAAGACCAGCGCCGTCGCCGTCGGCCCCGACACCGGCCACACCACCGCGCCTTGCGTTGCCGGCATGAAGGCGAAGACGCGCTCGGCATCGGTGCCGAAGCGTTCCAGCCATGGCAGCGCATAGCCGAGGCCGACCAGCCGCTCATTGGGAACGGTCGCCCATACGGACGACAGCGCCATGGTGATCGAATGCTCGGCCAGGCGCCCGAGCGTGGTCGAATAGAAGGAACGCAGGTCGACGATATCCGAATGCATGCGCGCGACGGTAGCTGCGAAGGGGCCCAAGTTCAACAAAGGCGGAAAGTTCAACAAAGGTGCCGAGTTCAACAAACCCGGATGACATCGGCGGCCGGCCGCCCTATGTCTGCGACGACAAAGGGAGACATGCGATGCCGGTCGAAATCGAGCAGTTCATGTGCCGCACCGACAATTTCGGCGTGCTGGTCCACGATCCGAAAAGCGGACAGACGGCGATCATCGACGCGCCGCAAGAAGCGCCGATCCTGGCGGCGGTCAAGCGCACCGGCTGGACGCCGACATTGATCCTCACCACGCACCATCATGCTGACCATGTCGAAGCCAATCTGGCGCTGAAGGAACGCTTCAAATTGCGCATCGTCGGCCCGGAAGCCGAGAAGGCGAAGATCCCCGGCATCGACGAGACGGTCAGCCAAGGCTCGGTCGTGCTCCTTGGCGAGGAACGAATCGAGGTCATCGAGACGCCCGGCCATACCGCCGGCCACGTCTCCTACTATCTGCCGGCCTCGAAAGTGGCCTTCACCGCCGATACGCTGTTTGCGCTGGGTTGCGGCCGCCTGTTCGAATGCAAGCCGCCGGTCATGTATGACTCTTTGAAGAAGCTGGCGGCGCTGCCGGCGCAAACCGCCATCTACTGCGGCCACGAATACACCTTGGCCAATGCCCGTTTCGCGGTGACGGTCGACCCGACCAACTCAGCGCTGAAGCAGCGCGCGGCGAGGATCGAAGCGCTGCGCGCCGACGACAAGCCGACATTGCCGACGACCATCGGCGAGGAGTTGTCGACCAACCCGTTCCTGCGCTGGCACGACCCGACGATCCGCAAGCACCTCGGCATGGAGAACGCCTCGGACGCCGAGGTGTTTGCCGAGATCCGCAAGCGCAAGGATAATTTTTAGTTCCACCGCATGTCGACCAAAAGGCTCGACGTTCGTCGCAGCAAAGGCCGCCAATGACCAGCGCCGCCGAGATCATCGCAAGGCTAGGCCTCGAGCCGCATCCGGAGGGCGGCTGGTACGCCGAGACCTTTCGCGACGCCGCGGGCGGCCCGCGCGGTCATTCGACCGCGATCTACTTCCTGCTCGAGCACGGCCAGCTTTCGGCCTGGCACCGGGTGAAGGACGCGGCCGAGGTCTGGCATTTTTATGCCGGAGCGCCGCTGGCGCTGTCGATGCATGAGGAAGGCGCAGGCGCCGTCATCGAGCAGGTGCTTGGCACGGCTCTTACCGCCGGCGAGCGGCCGCAGATCGTCGTGCCGGCCGGCTGGTGGCAGTCGGCGCGCAGCCTGGGCGAGTGGACGCTGGTCGGCTGCACCGTGGCGCCGGGCTTCGATTTCGCCGCTTTCGAGCTGGCCGAGCCGGGCTGGCAGCCGGCTAGACTAGGCGAGTAGAAGTCCCAGCGTGATCGCCAGCTGGGCGGCGTAGTAAAGCACCCAGACCGCGTGGCGCATCCACACGAGCTGCGGCGAGATCGCCGCGACCAGAAAGCGCTCCGTTGCCAGCAGCCCGTCCGAGGCGATGAACAGCACCGCGCCGGCAATCACCCAGGGATGGTCCGTGGTGAGCGCCGAAATGCCCATGGCGAGGATCGCCGCGACATAGACGGCGACCGGCGCGCGCAGTTGCGGGCCGACGCGGCGCCAGAGCGCGGCAAGCATGACGATGCTGAATGCGGCCATGGCCAGGGCGATCGCGCCGCGCCAGGGTTCGGCGCTCAACAGGCCGAGCCCGCCGCCTGCCTGCGAAAACAGCGCAACATAGGCGATATGACCGGCGAGAAAGCTCGCCAGCCCGCCGAGAAAGGCCTTTTCGCCGTCGCGCGACAGGAAGGCGTCGCCGACGGCGCTGAGTGCCAGCGCCGCGACCAGCAGCAGCGGACCGCCCTGCATGGCGGCAAGCACGGCCAGCAAAGCCACGGCAACCGTCTTTGCCGCCGTGCGCGTCCACTTCGGCGGCATGTCGAGCGCAAAGGCGTAGATCACGGCCGCGACGAACGAGAACAAAAGCGTCGCGTTGGCGTTGGCCTCGACGCCGCCGGAAAACGGCATCATGCGTTGACCTCTTTCGCCGCCGGCTTGCGCATCAGCAGCGACTTCGCCGCGAGCGCAGCGCCACCGGTGATGAGCACGCAGGCAGCGAGGATGCGCAGCGACGGCTCGGCGACGCCGGCAGCGATCAGCACCAGCGTCGACAGAAGCGGCGCGGCATAGCTCGCCGCGCCCAGCACCTGGATGTTGCCGCGCTTGACGCCGATATCCCAGGCATAGAAGGCCGCGCCCACCGGCATCAGGCCGAGCCCGATGACGGCCAGCCATTGTCCGAGGCTGTCCGGCAGCACCGTCTTCTCAAGCAGCAGATGGCAGGCCAGCGACAGCGCCGACGTCGCCGCGCAGAACCAGGTGACGATCGAGGTCGGCACCGACGGAAAACGCCGCGACAAGAGCGAATAGGACGACCACAACAGCGCGCAGACGGCCGCCATCGCATAGCCGAAGGCGTAGCGCGCGTCGAAGGCCAGCCCGCCGCCCTTGGTGACGATCAGGAAGGTGCCGGCAAGGCCGAGCAGCGCCCCGACGACATGGTTCCAGGCAAGCCGCTCGCCCGGCATCAGCGCCGAGCCGAGCACGATCAGCAGCGGCCACAAATAGGCGATCAGGCTCGCCTCGACCGCCGGCGCATTGCGCAGCGCCGTGAAGTAGAAGAAATGATAACCGAACAGCCCGGCAATGCCGATCACCCAGACTTGGCGAGGGATCTTCCGGCCCCGGTCGGAAGCCGGCATCACCAGCCGCGCCACGAGCCCGACGCAGGTGCCGATGGCGAAGGTGATGGCCGACAACAGGAAGGGTGGCACCTGTCCGGAAGCGTTGGTGAGCAGCGCCAGCAGCGCCCACATGGCGACCGCCGAAAACCCGATCAGTGTTGCGCGCCCCATATTTCCCCCGCCGGCGCGCGGTGGCGCCTGTCCTAATTTACCGCCTCGAACCGTCTCGCGCTGATGGTCAGCGGACCAATCTGGGTCCCGACCGTGGCGCGGATCGGCGCATATATGCCGGATTGGCCGAGCGGTGCAAACGTCACCAGCATGCGGCTCTTGTTCTTCAGGAAATTCAAAGCCTTGCGGCCCTTGCGATAGCCCGCCACCGGCTCGAAGGCCATTTTGCAGGTCACCGTGTCGCCCTTGTAGCCCGGCACCGAGATCGATCCCTTGGAGGCATAAGTCAAGGTCAGGTCGGCGCGCATCTCGCCATCATAGAACTTGACCGTGCGTCCGCAGACCTTGTCCAGGCTGTCGGCATGGATGACGGTCGCGGCCATCGGATCGAGCACCGATTTCAGGTCGCTATCGCCCAGCGGCACCCAGCTCTTCGGATCGCGCTTCTTTGGCGCGGGAACGACTTGCGTGGAGGTGACGGCGCCGTTGTTGAAGCGGATATCGACCATCGAGGCCTTCTTGCCCGACGTATAGTCGGCCCGGAATGCGTGCGGTTGCATCTGCTTACCGGAAATGGTGCCTTTCGAGGAAATCGTGCCTTTCGTGTCGTCGAACAACTTGCCGAGGCCGGCGGCCGAGACGGTACCGTCAATGGCATAGTTGTCGCCTTGGTATCGGCTGGAGAAAGTCGCCCTGGCGATCGAAAGGCCGAGAAACGACACCGTATACTCGCCCTTGAACGACTGCGGCGGCGCGGCGGCGAAGCTCGTTGCCGGCACGGCAACGGCAAGCAGGGCGGCAAGTGCATAAGAAGGACGGAGCATGGCGGCTGGCTGATCCCTGGCGGTTCGGCCGGAACGCAGCGGCTCCAGCCTGGCAGATCCCTTCGCGATGGGCTTATACTGTGAAATCCGGCCTTTATATGGAGCGTGCCTGACAGCGGGGCGCGTGCCGGAGCTTGACGCAGTGGTGAAATGCCACTATGGAACGCCAACTTTTCCAAAGGCCGCCTGACCGAGACCGCGCGCCGCCCGGCGCGGGCAGAATGGTTTGGCAGGCTTAGAACTGAGGTTAGACAAGATGTCCCGCACCTGCGAACTCACTGCCAAGGCAGTCCAGACTGGCAACAATGTGAGCCACGCCAACAACAAGACCAAGCGTCGCTTCCTGCCGAATCTGGTTAATGTGACGCTGATTTCCGAAGCGCTGAACCAGAATGTTCGCCTGCGCATTTCGGCCAACGCGCTGCGTTCGGTCGAGCACCGCGGCGGCCTCGACGCTTTCCTGGCCAAGGCCGACGTCAAGGAATTGTCGCAGCGCGCCCGTCTGCTCAAGAAGCAGATCGCCAAGAAGCTGGCCGAGCAGTCGGCCGCTTAAAGCCGCAGCTTTCAGGCGGGGGACGACCGCCTCGAGCCCCGGCCAGACCGGTGCTCGAAACAGGAGCGAGCGTCGGCATGACGCTCGGCTGGTTCCATTACCCAGGATAAAAAAATGTATTTCCTGACGCGATATTTGCCCTTCGTGGCCGCCATGGCGCTTGTCGTCGTGGCGTCGAACATCCTCGTGCAGTTCCCGATGCAGGGCCAAGTCGGCGGCCTGTCGCTGGCCGACCTGCTGACCTGGGGCGCCTTCACCTATCCTTTCTCCTTCCTGGTCACCGACCTCGCCAACCGCCGCTATGGTCCGGCCGTGGCGCGCAAGGTGGTGTTCGTCGGCTTCATGACCGCGGTGACCTGTTCGATCCTGATTCCGCCCTTCCTGTTCCGTCATGGACTGATCGAGTTCGAGACCGCCGCCGACCGGCTGGTGCGCATCGCAGCCGCCTCGGGAGCTGCCTTCCTCGCCGCGCAATTGCTGGACGTTACCGTCTTCAACCGGCTGCGCCGGCAGAGCTGGTGGCGCGCGCCGATCGTCGGCACGCTGGTCGGCTCCATCTTCGATACCGTCGTCTTCTTCGGCGTCGCCTTCTCCGCCGCCTTCGCCTTTGCCGGTCCCAACGACAGCTTCGCACTGGAGACCGCGCCGCTGATGGGCGTGCTGCCGGTCGAGACGATGCGCTGGGTCTCCTGGGCGCTTGGCGACCTTTCGGTCAAGCTGATCATCGCCGTGGTGGCGCTGATCCCCTACCGGCTGCTCGCCGCGCGCTGGAGCCAGCCGGCGGTCGCGTTCTAGGCCATGAACCCAGCAAGTGGAATCAGGCCGTGATCCCCTGGATTCAGCTTGACTCCGCCCGCACGCCCGATGGCGGCCAGGAGCTGCGCCTGAAGCGGCGCGGCGCTGAATTCTCGATCATGCTCGGCACCAACGAGCTGATGAACAGCCGCCTCAGCGGTTCCGAGGAAGCGCTGGCCAGGCTTTCCTGTCAGCGTATCGCCGGACGCGAGCGGCCAAGCATCCTTATCGGCGGGCTCGGCATGGGCTTCACCTTGCGCGCCGCCCTCGCCGCGCTCGATCGGAACGCTGCCGTCACCGTGGCCGAGCTCGTCCCCGCGGTCGTCGACTGGGCACGCGGCCCCATGTCGGGGATCTTCGGCGGCTGCCTCGACGATCCCCGCGTCACCATTCGCGAGGTCGATGTCGGCCAGGTGATAGGGGCGGAGAAAGCCGCCTGGGACGCGATCCTGCTCGATGTCGACAATGGTCCCGAAGGCATCGTCTACGAGGGCAATGACACGCTCTACGGCGCCGCCGGCCTTGCGGCCGCGCGCACCGCGTTAAGGCCCGGCGGCGTGCTGGCGGTCTGGTCGCAGGGACCGGACGCCGGCTTCACCCGGCGGCTGAAACAGGCCGGCTTCGCGGTCGAGGAGATCAACACGCGGGCCAACGGCAAGCGCGGCGCCCGCCACGTCATCTGGATCGCAATCAACCAGGCCTGACGCTTTCAGCCACAGCCGCGGCGGCTTTACGCTTTGTTACGCCCGATCGTGCAGGATCGCGAAAATTCTCCAGAGTGGTGCGCCCAGTAGCAGAAAAAGC
>NZ_JAIUGS010000002.1:0-689636 GCF_020164735.1 Mesorhizobium sp. ESP-6-4 | reverse complement strand
GAGACGGCGCAGGCTCTCGCCCTGGCGCGCGCTTCCGCAGCATCAACCAACGAGGACCTCGATAAAGCCCGCCTCGAGCGCGACGCGGCTGAACAGGAACGAGTCAGGGCTGTGTCGGCAAAAGAGCGTGCCGAGCAGACCGCAGCCGAGACGGCGCAGGCTCTGACACGAGAACGCGCTTCCGCAGCATCGATCCGTGAGGACCTTAATAAAGCCCGCCTGGAGCGCGGCACGTCCCCAGCACTTTCAGGAGAGGTCACCAGGCTGAACGAAGCTCTGGACAACCAGCGCGAAGCCACTGTTTCTCTGGCCCGCGACCTGGCTGCCAAACGCGCGGACAATGACAAACTCAGAGCTGAGCGCCGCAGCGCGCAAATTGAGCCGCCGCTGCAGCCTCGCTCTGGCCGCGCATCGGCCGGCAACGGTCAGATGAAGGCTGTCAGCCAGAAGACGACTACGCGCAGCAAGCTTCGCAACTCCTCGCAGGTGATCCGCGTGCGTACTATCGCGCTTCCCTTTGCCCTCCGGCCAATACACCCGACGTCGGATTGAATTCAAAACGATTGCGACGGCGGTGAACGCTCCAGTCATTAGCCTGTACCATTCGCAACACACGGAGGCCCGGAAAAGGGGATCGCAAAGAGTTCCGCGCTCTGCGCTATGTCAGACCGATCACGCTGCCTTTCGCGTTCAATTCGCACTCGACCGGCGCCTCACGCGTCTCCACCCGTCCCTGATGCATATAGTCGATGCTGACCTGAATGGGAGCCGAGATCTTGCGTTTGCTCAACCGACGTATGGAACCTGCGCTGCTGACGCGCACGCTGGCCGCACCAAACTTGGCGGCGGCCTGCTCGATTGCGTCCTGACAGGCGCGAACGACCTTATCCGGGACACCGGGCAGCGCTTCGATCGGGTGGACCGCTGATGGAACAGTGTTGTCTTCGAGAGGCTGCAGGGCGGGCGGGAGGTCGAGCGAATGCCCGCCGCCTGTGGACAGGTCGACAATGGCAGCTGGAGTTGACGGTATTGAGGCCGTTGGAGTGGTGCTGATCCCGTCATCGTTCGACGACGGACTGCCGCTGTCGCCGAGGGGATCGCCGGGATCGCCGGCAGGTCCTTTGTCCTTGCCTTTGCCGTTACCGCCGTTGTCATGGCTGCCATGACCCCCGTTGTCACCCTGATGGCCGCCACCACCATGCCCTCCGCCGTGCGGGCCGGCGGCTGCAGTTCCAGCGCAAGCTACCGCGATCGAGCAAGCGAATGCCAAATAAGCCAAGCTGAATCCAAGGGATTGACGCACGGTAGTCTCCAAATGTGCCCAGCTGTCCTTGCGCGGCATGCGGTCAGAACGTCTAAACCGCCGCTGCCTCAAGGCAAAAACTAGCGAATACGGTGCCCGCGGAATTAACTAGTGGATGAATCCGCTGCATCAAGGATGCTGGTTGGGGGGTCGATAGCGGCAACACAGCAATTTTTCCCAAGAACCAGAACCACAACGCCGCAAGTTATCGCGGCGATGTTCCAGCTCCCTGCTCGCCTTGGAGAAAGCGATGACGACCACAATGTCCCCTTTTCTCACCGCCCTCACCTCCGATGGCCCTTCCACCGACTGGGCGAAAGACATGGACCTGTACGCTTGGCTGATCGGCAGCTGGGACATGGACACGGTCCACCATCTCGACGACGGCACGATCCAGAAATGGGATGGGGAATGCCATTTCGGCTGGATTCTCGAAGGCCGCGCCATCCAGGACCTCTGGATCAGGCCGAGGCGCCCTGCCCCGTCGATCATGTACGGCACCACCTTGCGCGTCTTCGATCCCGGCATCGACGGCTGGCACATCATCTGGAGCGATCCGCTCAACCAGGATTACTCACGCCAGGTCGGGCGGGCCGAGGGCAACAACATCGTCCAGATCGGCCATGACTCGCGCGGCCTGCAAGCCCGTTGGCGCTTCACCGAGATCACGGCCGACAGCTTCCATTGGATCGGCGAGGAAAGAGCTGCCGAGAGCGATCCCTGGCAGGCGACTTATGAGCATTTTGCACGGCGGGCAGGTTCCTGACGCACTGTCTGTGGCCGATCGCAGATTTCCAGGATCGATCCTCCTTCCGCGCGCGCTCGCCGTAACGAACCACGATCATACGGCCTTGACGATGCTGATTGGGAATGCGTGCCGACACCTATCCGCGTCCCGGCGCATAGGCGGCCTTCAACCGCTTACTTTGAGCCTTTCACCGCCAAGTGCCGGTGTCGCTCGAACATCGCCAGTTTGTGCCCATATGTCATCCGCACCTCGGATCGGCACCCTTCGCATCTGAACGTTGTGATGCTCGATGCGCTTCCTACATTAGCAATCAACGATATATTAATGGCTACTGTGCAGCCTGTTCGACTCGGGAAATCTCCCGATCGACGATCCGGCACTCGGTGTGCCGAGACGCTCGACCGATGCGGAGCAAAACGCATGAGTGTCGAAACAGCATTGGCGCAGCTACTGCGCATGATCCACCGTCGCGCCCTGAATTTGGCTGCACTACCGGACGATGAGAGAGATCCATACTACGATAGCATCCGCCGGTCCTGTTGCGGAGCGGCCGAGCACATCGGTCAATCCCCCGACAACGCCGCCATCACCGCAAACAGCATGGTCGAATTTACCCGGGCGATGGTCGGCATCATCGAGGCGGGGCGCGGATAAATCGCGCGTCAACACGCTCGCGACGAGCTCGGGAGGTGCCGAGAAGCGCGGCTACGGCGCGTTGCCTGCGGCTCGCGCGGTGACGATTGCCATGCGCGGGTCGACGATCGGGCTTCCAAGCGATCGCTATCTCAGATCCCGCCCCAGATGTTCGAGGACAGATGCTTGGTTGTCGGCATCACCGGCCAGCAAATATCCAGCTGATTGTCGGACGGCATGCCGTTCCGTATCCGCGTTGGGTTGCGGGCATCCTGCGCATATTTCAACGCCGCGCCCATGCGATTCAATGTCTTCAGGAACGACATAAAGTTTATCCTCAATTCGCCATGGCTGTAACGGGGCAATCCCGCCGCCTTCATGATGGCGCCTTAGATGACCGACGGTTGTTTCCGCCGCATTGCACGCAAGCGCAAGGCTCGTAACGAGAAGGACAGGCTTTGAAACATTTGTATGCAAACGAGCCGCCATGGCATGCGAGGCGTCTGGCCGGCTCGGCTACTGCCGTTGCTGTTTCGAAACAAATTTGCGTTCAAGCGCCATCAAACCGAAACCAAACTGCAGGAAAGCCGCCATCGACCGGCTCGACCGGAATTTAAACAAAGGAAAAATCGAAATGTCCAAGATTGTTCGCAATGCAATTTTCGCCATTGTTGCTGTCTTCGGCTTCGCTGGTTCGGCTTATGCTCAGCAGGCGGCCCTCAATTCGTGCAGCAACCATGACGATTACTACGCCATGTGCCTGGGCGCGAACAACGGCGACCACCATGATGGCCGCGGAAGCGATCGCCGTTAATCGACTATCCGCTGAAAAAGCCCCGCAGGCATCTCGCCGGCGGGGCTTTTTCGCGCTCCATCATCCTACCGGAAGACCTATGCCCTCGGGTTGCCAGGTCATTACTTGAAAAGTTCGGAAAGAACGGCATTTTCAAATTGCGACGGGTGGTGAGCCATGCTGGCAACCACGCCCAGCTTGTACGCCGGCAGGCCACAATGAATCACGGCGAGTCGGCGGCCGTTAGGGTAGCCGCCGCATTTAATTAGCGTTAACTAATTATAGACCGCGCTGTTCTATTCTGACACAGCGCGGTCTACTGCCACACAATGACCGTGCAGGCGGCTCTGGCCCAATCCACCCCCCCCAAGCTGGAGCCGCCACTCTCACCATACTCGGCCCGGTTGAACTAATTCTTACCGAATATCCTTTCTGGTGTGTTTCGCAGAAAGGTTGTCTTGTAGCCAAATGCTCGGTCGGTCGAGCGCGATGCATGGCCCTGATCGCAGTTCCGTTGCCAGGAATCACTCTCGTTACAACACGGCAGTCTGGCGGTCGCAGGACTGAAACATTGCTACTTTAACGTGCTATCGGTGGGTGCATAGGAGCGTGTGGCAAAATGTCGATTCCTCAAAACCTGAATGAGACAGATCTCAGATTCGAATGTCCAAGATGCCGGCATCCGATTATCCGGAAAGGCTCCTGGTTCAAGTCCGTGGCTACATTCAAATGCGGGGTTTGCCAAACACCGATACGGCTTGGATATCCGGCAAAGCTCCGATTATTCGAGAAACACAACCAGTCAGCCAGCCCCAATCGCATCAGCCAAGCCTAATAGATACGCGTCATCTCATCCCGACCAGGCGATGTCTCCGTTGGATCAGTCTTTGAGTATAGTGGCCGTCCCTGGTCGACTTGTTTTCAAAAAATAAGAAACGCGGTTGAACCGCGCCTTTTTTACTTCAGCGCTGACGATCACTGGCTACAGTGCCCTACTCTGCCGCCGCATACCCCGCGATACCCTTGATCTCGAGAAAATCCTCCAGCCCGTATTCGGCATATTCGCGACCGTTGCCGGACTGCTTGTAGCCGCCGAAGGGCAGGCCCGCGTCCCAGGCCGGGTAGTTGATGTAGACGGTGCCGGAGCGCATGCGGGCGGCCGCCTGGCGCGCCTTCTCGATGTCCTTGGCCTGGATATAGGAGGCAAGGCCGAAGACGGTGTCATTGGCCTGCTCGATCGCCTGCTCGACTGTGTCGTAGGGCATGATCGACAGCACCGGCCCGAAGATTTCCTCCCTGGCGATGCGCATGTCATGCGTGACGTTGGCGAAGACCGTCGGGCGGACATAGTAGCCGCGGTTGAGCTCGGCCGGGCGGCCGGGGCCACCGGCAACCAGGGTGGCGCCTTCGTCGATGCCGCTCTGGATCAGGTCCTGGATCTTGTCGAACTGCAGTTGGCTGACCACCGGACCGAGCTTCGACGTGGGCGCATCGGCCGGGCCGACGGTGAATTTCTCTGCCGCCTTCTTCGCATAGCCGGCGGCCTCGTCATGTCGGTCGCGCGGCACGAACATGCGGGTCGGCGCGTTGCAGGACTGGCCGCTGTTGCCGAAGCAGCCGGCGACGCCCTTGGTGACGGCCCGCTCCAGATCGACATCGGGGAACAGGATGTTGGCCGACTTGCCGCCGAGCTCCTGATGCACGCGCTTGACCGTGTCGGCCGCCGCCTTGGCGACCAGGATGCCGGCGCGGGTCGAGCCGGTGAAGGACATCATGTCGACATCCGGGTGGCTGGCCAGCGCCTGGCCGACGGTCGGGCCGTCACCGTTGACGAGGTTGAAGACGCCCTTCGGCACGCCGGCCTCGTCGATGATCTCGGCGAAGATGATGGCGTCGAGCGGCGCGATCTCGGACGGCTTGAGCACCATGGTGCAGCCGGCGGCAAGCGCGGGACCGACCTTGCAGGTGATCTGGTTCAGCGGCCAGTTCCACGGCGTGATCAGGCCGACGACGCCGATCGGCTCCTTGACGATGAGCGAGGTGCCCTTGATGTGGCGGAAGGGAAAGGTCTTCAGCACCTCGGCCATCTTCTCCAGATGCGCAAGGCCGACGCCGACCTGGCTGTCCAGCGCCATCTGGCGCGGCGCGCCCATCTCGCGCGAGACGGCGAGCGCAAGGTCCTTGCTGCGCTTCTTATAGATTTCGATGACGCGGTTGAGGATATCGAGCCGCTCCTCGACCGAAGCAAAGCCGAACGTGGCGAAGGCGCGCTTGGCCGCCGCCACCGCCTTGTCGACATCGGCCTTGGAGCCCAGCGAAATCTGCGCGAAAGCGTCCTCGTTGGAGGGATCGATGACGTCGAGTGTATTGGGCACAACAGGATCGACCCACACGCCATCGATATAGAACTGCAGATTGTGGGACATGGTTTCTCCTTGGGCGGGATATCTGATGTGATTGGGGGAGCGATCGCCGGATCGTCGTATCGCGTCAGAGATGACGATGCGGCAAGAGCGATGTCAAACGCAAGGGCGGGCGATTGAGCCAGGCGGCTACAGAAGAGTGTGCCCCGCCGCGACCAGAAGCCCCCTTGCCGCGGCTTCATCCTTCTCTTTGACGAGCAGATGGTCGCCATCAAAGGTGGATACCAGAAAAATGCCGAGTTCGTTTTCCGACAATGGCTTTATTACCGACAGCACGATGCCTGTTTCGTCGAAGGCAAAGGGACCCTGGAGTTTCAGGGCGACCCAGTCCCTGTCGTGCTGCACCCCGTCCGGCACCCGCTCCTGCAGGCAGACAACCGAAAGCTCGTCCTCGGTCCTGGTGATGCTGACGAAGCCCGGTCCGTCGGCCCAGCCGGGAATGCTCTCTTTTGCTGCGAGACGCGAAACCGCATACCGCCCCGAGAGTGGCTTCAACCGGACCCTGATTGCCATCCGAACCTCCTCTGTTTGTCGGCGATCACGGATTCGATGCACGTCTGAGCGGCAGCAATCTGCTCCAAACCGAGATTCTCCGTCAACTTGGGAGCAATCCTACAGAGACCATCGATGGCGTTCTGCATCATGCCAGCTTCTTGCTCATATAGACCGTCGTGCCGTTCATGAACGGTTCTTCGCGGTCGATCGTATAGCCGTGCTTCTTGTAAAGCGACACATTGGCTGCGAAGGCGCCATTGGTCAGCAGGCGCAATTCGAAGCGGCTCGCCGCGCGCGCCTTGTGCTCGGCCCGTTCGAGCAGCAGCCGGCCAATGCCCCTGCCCTGCGCGTCCGGCGCCACGCAGACATTCTCGATCCAGAGGTGATCCTCCTCCAGCATGGTCTCGATCATGCCGACAATGCGATCGCTCTCGACGGCAAGTTCAAACGGATGCTCGGCAACTGCTCTGTCATAGTCGGCGAGCATCGGCATCGGCTCGCGGCCGATCAACGGCACCCATCTGGAATAGGCGGCGCGCACGATGTCCCTGATCGTGGCAGCGTCAGCACGTTCGGCCGGCCGAAACCGGATGGAAGAATTGGTCACAGCAAGGCTCCAGACATGAAAGCCCCGCCGGCGGATGTCGCGGCGGGGCGGGAAACGAACAAACCGGAATTTATTCGGCCGGTGTTTGTCGTCGCGCAATCGGCTTACCGCTCTCCATCGTATAGAGGCGACGTCGCTTGGTGATGGCGGGTGCAAAAACGAACATGGCGCCACGCTGGAACAGGAAGTTCAGCCCGTCAAGATTTTGAGATTGGCCCAGCCTGTCGAATTCGGGAGGTGTTCCATCGTCAGCTCAAAACTCAATCGTTCGTGAAAATCGATCATTCCAACCATAACAATTCGCTGGAAAGATTTGTTCGGGAATGACATTCCTCCGGCACACTCGCCTGGAGAATTGCATTGTCTTCCGCCACTCACATCGCGAACGATATTCCGACAAGCCCGATTTCTGCCGATCTGGCCGCGGGCCGCAAGCGGCTCGATTCAGCGTGGAACGGCATTATCCCCGGCATCGTGCTGGTGGCGATGATCACCGCTGTGGCGTTCTCAACCCACAATGTCTCAGGCTTTGCCTTGTTCAGCCCGATGATCCTGGCCGTGGTGTCCGGCACGATCTATTCCAACGTGCTCGGCCTGCCCGCCCACGCCAAGGCCGGCATCGCCTTTTCGCAAAAGCGCCTGCTGCGCTTCGCCATCGTGCTGCTCGGCTTCCAGCTCACGTTCGGCCAGGTGTCGGGCATCGGCCTTGGCGGCGTCGGCATCGTCGCGGCCACGCTTGGCGCCACCTTCCTTTTCACCGTCGCGCTCGGCAAGCTGATCGGCGTCGATGCCAAGCTGGCCCAGCTGATCGCCGCCGGCACCTCGATCTGCGGAGCTTCGGCAATAGTCGCCACCAACATTGTCACCGACGCGCGCGACGAAGACGTGACCTACGCGGTTGCCGCGATCACGCTGTTCGGCACCATCGCCATGCTCGGCTTTCCCCTGCTGGCGCCGGTCTTCGGGCTCGACCAGCACGCCTTCGGCCTATGGGCGGGAGCCTCGATCCATGAGGTGGCGCAGGTGATCGGCGCCGGCTTCCAGAACGGTTCGCAGGCCGGCGAGACGGCGACCGTCGCCAAGCTGACGCGCGTCGCCATGCTGGCGCCGATGGTGATCGCGCTCGGTGTCATGACACGCCGCGGCAGCAGTGATGCTTCCGGCGCCAGGCCGCCGCTGCCTTGGTTCGTCGCGGCTTTCGTCGCGGTGGTGGCGCTGAACAGCCTGATCGCGATCCCGGCGCAGATCCATTCGGCGATCGCCCTCGCAGCACAGATCATGCTCACCATGGGCCTCGCGGCCATGGGCTTGCAGGCCGATATTTCGGGGCTTCGCTCGCGCGGACTGCGGCCGCTGATGCTGGCCTTCTCAGCCTTCATCTTCATCGGCTGCTTCAGCCTGGTGCTGGTGAAGTTCGTGTAAGGCAGGCCGGGGTCGCCTCACCTATCAGCCTTCATCATCGTCCTCGAACTCACAGGCCGCGACATAGATCGCGGCGAGCTTCTCTATGCCTGCCTGGTCTTCCTTGTCGAAGCGCCCGGGCAGCGGGCTGTCGAGGTCGAGCACGCCGAACGCGCCTTCGGCATCGCGCAAAAGCACGACCAGCTCCGAGCGCGAATCGGCATCGCAGGCGATGTGGCCGGGAAATTCGTTGACGTCCTTGACCAGCATCGACATGTCGAGCTCGATGGCCTTGCCGCAGACGCCCTTGCCGACGGCGATGCGAACGCAGGCGGGCTTGCCCTGGAAGGGTCCGAGCACCAGCTCGTCATCGGAGGCGAGGAAATAGAAGCCGGCCCAGTTGAGGTCGGGCACCATCTGATAGATCAGCGCCGCGGTGTTGGCGGCGTTGGCGACGGAATCGCCCTCGCCTTCGAGCAGCGCTTTCAATTGCGTGGCCAACTCCTTGTAGAAGGCCGGCTTGTTGCTTGTGTCGATTACCGTTGCAGCGAACATCGTGTTGTTGCTCCGTTGCAAGGGCGCTAACGCGCCCGCTACAGTCCCGTCCTCTCTGCCACCAAAGCCGCCGCCAGGAAACAGCCTATCGTGAATTCCAGCCATACAAGACCTTCAGGGCCAGAACGATCCGGACCGCCGCCGCGTTGCCGCTGGCTACCTTTGTGCTTATCCCTATGACTGTGGCATCAGGTTCGAGGCGACAATGTCATTTGCACTAAAGAAGAGAGTAGTTGAACTCTTATCTGCGAATCCGGAGAAGCGATTCAAAGCTCGCGATATAGCCCTTTGGATCACCGAGAAATATCCCGAAGATGCAGCCGCTAAAATCGAGCGAAGTGTTTCCATCGAAACGCGCGACCAATTGCTTTACCAAATTGTGGCTGAAATAGGAGCGAATAGGCCATCGTGGCAGAAGCAAATACCGCAGTTGCGGACCACGGAAGGGGTGCGGCCGCGATTGTTCTACTGGTCCGAAAAGAGCGAGGAACAGGAAGTGGAGGACGTGGAGAGTGGGCGCGATCAATTCGTGAAATTCGCCACGCCGGATGAAGCCCGTTTGGATGATTCTGCTCGTGTCGCCGAAAAGAATATTACGAGGAGGAGCGAACAAGACCTGTATCCAATGCTCGTGGAGTTTCTTGAGTTCGAGCATAACGTGAAGGGTTATCGTATTGACGAAAAGAAGTCGTCGAACGCCTACGGTGCTGGAGGGAATAAGTGGCTGTTTCCCGATGTCGTCGGAATGGAAAATCTAACTGATGGCCTCCATCGTGAAGTCGTCACGGCGGTCCGAGAGAGCAGGGACCGACAGATAAGGCTGTGGTCTTTCGAGGTGAAGTTACTCGTAAACCGATCCAACGCTCGTGAGACATACTTCCAAGCCGTCTCGAATTCGTCCTGGGCAAATTTTGGCTACCTCGTAGCCGCCAGCATTGAAGGCTCAGAGACCCTCAAAGAGCTTCGAATCCTCTATGCCATGCACGGTATAGGGATCATTCGACTGGACGAGGAAAACCCTACAGAGAGCGAGATTCTTGTTCCGGCAAGAGAACGGCCGGATCTTGAGTGGGCAATGTGTAGCCGTCTAGCTGTTGAAAATAAGGACTTTCATCAATTTATGACTAGGGTCCGGCAGTTCTTCCAGACTGGGGATATGTGACTGCCACGGATTTTTTCTGAATTTGGACCGATGGGCGGCAGGATTAACCTCTATGCTGACACTATGATCGTCCGCACCAGCCCCCCATCGAAACCAAGCGAAGCGCCCCTCACCTTCGCGGTGCTGGTTTTTCCCGGTTTTCCGATGATGGCATTTTCGTCCGTCATCGAGCCGCTGCGCGCCGTTAACATTCTTGCCAAGCGCGACTGCTATCGATGGGTGATCGTCGGGGCCGATGCGGGTACGGTTGAGGCATCGAACGGCGTCGTCATCCAACCCGGTTTCTCGGCCGCCGACGCGCCGAAGGTCGACCGCATCGTCGTGTGTTCCGGTGGCGATGCCGATCATGTCGTGGCCGATGAGGCGATGAGCTGGATCCGCAAAAGCCTGCGCGGCGGCGCACATATCGGCGCTGTCGCCGACGCCGCATTCTTCCTCGCCCGCGCCGGCCTGCTCGACGGCCATGCCTGCACCTTGCACTGGACCAGCCAGGCAGCCTTCAGCGAGGCTTTTCCGGAAATCGAGCTTCGGCGCGATCTCTTCGTCATCGACCGCAAGCGCTTCACCTCGGCCGGCGGCGTCGGCAGCCTCGACATGATGCTGGAAATCATCACGCGCGACTATGGCGCCGAAATCGCGGCGGGCGTCGCCGAATGGTTCGTGCACTCGCCATTGCGGTCGAGCGTCGACCGCAAGCTGATGCCGCTCAGGCTGCGCACCGGCGTCCAGAACGAGCTGGTTCTGTCGGCCATCGCCATCATGGAGGATGCGGTCGAGGAAAGGCTCGGCATGGCGGAGCTGGCGGAACGGCTCGGCGTGTCGGCCGACAAGCTCGAGCGCAGTTTCCGCGCCGAGCTGGATATCTCGCCCAACGGATATTACCGGCGGCTGCGGCTGAAGCGCGCCGCCGACCTGCTGGCGCATTCGACGCTGATGGTGCGCGATGTGGCTCTGGCGTGCGGCTTTGCGTCGATGTCGAGCTTTGCAAGGGCGTTTCGCGAGGAGCACGGGCACGCGCCTAAGGCGATGCGGCGGCATTAGTTTGGAGTGGTGCGGCTCCACGCTCCTTCGTCATCCTAGGGCGAAGCGACGCGCAGCGGAGCGAAGACCCTAGGATCCATGCCGTGACCTGAAAGCGTCTCGGCGATGCAGAATTGGCACCCGGCCGCAGCAAGGATTTTCTGCACCGCTGCATTGTCTGGCCGACGTAACGGCATGGATTCTAGGGTCTGCGCGCGTCGCTTCGCTCCTTGCTCGCCCTAGAATGACGAAGTCACGATGCGGCATCCGGCACGACAATCGCGGAATTCCGCACAAGCCTAAAACCGTACCCGGCTATGGTCTCCGCAACAGGAGACCTTCTGATGAGCATCGTCGTATTCGACCCCGACAGCACCGAGGATGTGGACTTCAAGGATCGCATGCGCCACCCCGTCGCGGCCGATCCGGCCGGCGGCATGTGGCTTTCGGACACCGAGCCGTCCTTCATCGACGCTGACGCGCTGCGCAAGGGGCGGCTGGCCAAGCTGCGCGCCTGGATGCGCGAGGCGGGCTATGGCGGCGTCGTTCTGTTCGATCCATACAACCAGCGCTACGCCACCGGCTCGCGCAACATGTTCGGCTATTTCCTGCGCAACTCGACGCGCTATTTCTTCATCCCGACCGAAGGGCCGATCGTGCTGTTCGAATATCCGCAGAGCTACCATGTCTCGATGGTGCTCGACACGATCGACGAGGCGCGGCCGTCCAAGCTCGTCTGGTCGTCGGTGTCGGGCCGCGACGACGAGACCGCCGGGCCGTTCGCCGACGAAATCGCCGAGCTTCTGAAAAAGCATGGCGGCGGCTCGATGAAGCTCGGCCTAGACCGCTGCAGCCACCTACAGGCGCTCGCGCTGGAAAAGCGCGGTTGCGAGGTGAAGGACTGCCAGGGCGAGATACTGGCGGTGCGCGCGGTCAAGACGCCGGAGGAAGTCAAATGCCTGCTGGCCTCGATGGCGGGCGCCGAGGCCGCGGTGGCGGCCGTGCGCGAGGCGATCAAGCCGGGCGTTTCCGAGAACGAGCTCTTCGCCATCATGTATGGCGAGGTGATCCGGCAAGGCGGCGAATTCATCGAGACCCGGCTGCTCACCTCGGGACAGCGCACCAACCCGTGGTTCAACGAGGCGAGCGGGCGCAAGATCAGGCCGGGCGAGTTGCTGGCGCTCGATACCGACACGATCGGCTGCTACGGCTATTATTCCGACTTCTCGCGCACCTTCCGCTGCGGCCCGGGCAAGCCGACGCCCTATCAGAAATCGCTTTACCGCATGGCGCACGACCAGGTACAGCACAACATCTCGATCGTGAAGCCCGGCATGGCGTTCCGCGAGATCGCCGAAAAAGCCTGGAAGATCCCGGACCGCTTCGTCGACCAGCGCTACACCTCGGTCATGCATGGCGTCGGCATGCATGGTGAGACGCCTTTCATCGCGCACGCGATGGACTACGAGGCCTATGGCCGCGATGGCATCATCGTGCCCGGCATGGTGGTGAGCGTGGAAAGCTATATCGGCGAGAAAGGCGGTCGCGAGGGCGTCAAGCTCGAGGATGAGATTCTCATTACCGAGACCGGCACGGAATTGCTTTCGCGGTTTCCGTATGAAGACGAGTTTCTTGACAATTAGCGCCGACGCATCGACAGCACATTTCGCATGAAAACACCCATTTCCATCCGACGCGGTACAGTGGCCGCGGTGTTCATCGATCTCCAGGAGGAGCATCGCAAGGACAAGCGCTATCTGGTCGAGGGTTTTGCCGACATCCTCGCCAATGTGCAGCGCCTGCAGGAGGCGGCGCGGCGCAATTTCGTGCCGCTCTATCATTGGGCGTATATCGTCGATCTCGCCGCGGCGCGGCCGTTCCACCCAGTCGATGAAAGCGGCAAATCGGCCTTCTCCGACAAGGACGATCCGCTGACCGCAATCTGCCATGAAGTGGCGCCGCAAAATGGCGAAGCCACGCTGGTCAAGCAGGAAGCTAGCGCCTTCGCCAGGAACGATTTTGGCGACAAGCTCAAGACCTCGGGCATCGAATGGCTGGTGATTGCGGGCGTTTGGACCGAGGCCTGCATCGACGCGACGGTGAAGGACGCGGTAGCGCGCGGCTTTCGCGTGCTTTTGGTCAAGGATGCCTGCGGCAGCGCCAGTGCCGCCATGCACCAGACCGGCATCCTCAACCTCGCCAACCGCCTCTATGGCGGTGCCGTCACCAACACGCTCGATGCCTGCCGGCTGTTGGCGGGAGACACCGTAAAGGTGTGGCAGGTCGAGGGCTCGGTGCCGCTGCGCTTCACCTTCGAGAACGCGGCGCAGCTCTACGCCGAGCTTTGAGGGCAGTGACCAGGGCCCAAACCGATCCGTCGAGCCGCGGCCAATATGCCGACCGGCTCGATCCGGAGTTGTGGGATTATATCGACGAGGTCAACAGTTGGTACCCGCCGGAGATCGTCGCCGCGCCCATTACCGAGCAGCGCGCGGTCTATGATCGGATGTGCGTCGCGTTTCACCAAGGTCATCCGGAAGGGGTGACGACCAGCGACGGTCTCGTAACGACGGCCGCGCATGCGATCCCAATCCGATACTACCGCATGGCGGACAAGACGGCGCCGGCGATTGTCGTCTATTACCATGGCGGCGGTTTTGTTCTTGGCGACCTCGACAGCCACGACGACATTTGCGCCGAGATCTGCGCCGGCACCGGTTTCGAGGTGGTCTCGGCCGACTACCGGCTGGCGCCGGAACACCTGCACCCCGCCTCCTTCGACGATGCGCTGGCCGTGTTCGAATGGGTCGCGGCGACCAGCACGCTGCCGATCGTGCTTTGCGGCGAAAGTGCCGGCGGAAATCTCGCTGCCGCGGTGGCGCAAGCGACGCGGCGCCGTGAAAGGCACGCTGTTGGCCAGATGTTGATCTATCCGGAGCTGGGCGGCGACGAAATCGGTCGCTCTTATGTCGAGCATGCCGAAGCGCCGCTGCTCAGCGTCAGCGACATCGAGTTCTACCGTCGCATCCGGTCCGCGCCCGGGCAGTCACAGGACGATCCAACGTTCTCGCCGCTTCGAGACCACGATTTCTCCGGCCTGCCGCCGACGATCATCGTCACCGCCGAATGCGACCCGCTATCGTCCGACGGCGAAGTCTATTGCGACCGCATCCTTGCCGCCGGCGGCCACGCATGGTGGCGCGAGGAGCCGAGGCTGGTGCACAGCTTTTTGCGGGCAAGGATGACGGTGCCGCGCGCGGCGGAGGCGTTCGCGAGGATTGTTGCTGATGTTCACGCGCTCGGCGCAGCGACGGAGCGCTGATCTTCCCCTGGAGTCTTGAGAGAGATCCTGCAGGGCAGAGGGCCGGTGAAGGACCGCGGCCCCGGAAGATCAAGGTTCCTCGCCCCACGAAGTGGGGAGAGGTGGCTCGGCGAAGCCGAGACGGAGAGGGGAGCGCCCTACGAAGGCCCCCTCTCCGTCCGCTTCGCGGCCACCTCTCCCCCGCCTTCGGCGGGGGAGAGGAACCTAAGCTTGGTTACCTGCGGAACAGCGCACAAGAACTGCGGAAACCAAACCATTTCGTGGCGGAAAGCGGACCTATCATTCCCTCGCAGGCAACGGCGCTCCAGCGGACGCATCCGCCCCGCATGGCGGCCCGGAGCGCCCAACAACAGAGGGAACGACGATGAAATTCATGCTGACCGACAGAAAACTGCACCCGCGTGCCAAGCCGATCGCCGACGATTTCAGGAAGGGCGCGATCAGCCGGCGCGAATATCTGGCCTTGATGGCCGGCTTCGGCGTCAGCGCTGCAGGTGCCTTCGCCCTGGGCGGGATCGCTGCCTCGCCTGCCCGCGCCGCCGAGCCGAAAAAGGGCGGTGTGCTGCGCGTGGCGATGAACGTCAAGGGCTTTAAGGATCCGCGCACCTTCGACGGGGTGGAGATGTCGAATGTCGCGCGCCAGTGCAACGAATATCTGGTGCGCTGGAAAACCGACTTTTCCTTCGAGCCCTGGCTGCTCGAAAGCTGGGAGACCAGCGATGACGCCAAGACGATCACGCTGCACGTGCGCAAGGGCATCACATGGTCGAACGGCGACACTTTCAACGCCGAGGACGTGATCCACAACCTCAACCGCTGGTGCGATGCCTCGGTCGCCGGCAATTCGGTCGCCGCGCGCATGGGCGCGCTGGTCAACGCCGACACCAAGAAGCCGGTCGACGGCGGCATCCAGAAGGTCGACGACTACACCGTCAAGATCAACCTGCCGAAGCCCGACATCTCGCTGATCGCCGGCATGGCCGACTATCCGGCATTGATCATGCACCGCTCCTATGAAGGCGATGCCGATCCGAAGAAGGCTTTGGCCATCACCACCGGCCCTTGCGAGCTGGTGAGTTGGGACGCCGAAACGGGTGCGGAGGTGAAGCGCAAGGACAAGCCGTGGTGGAAGGGCGAGTTCTATCTCGACGGCATAAAATGGGTCGACTACGGCTCCGATCCCAACGCCACGCTGTCCGCCTTCGAGTCCGGAGAGATCGACACCGACCACGAGACCACGGCGGATGCCGTGTCGCAGACCGATCAGATGGGCCTGCAGAATTCCGAGATCGCCACCGGCTCGACCATCGTCGCGCGCTTCAATGTCTCCAACGCGCCCTATGACGACCTCAGGGTGCGCCGCGCCGCCCAGCTTGCCGTCGACAATGCGGCCGTCCTGAAGCTCGGGCTCGACGGCCGCGGCAAGCCCGCCGACAACCACCATGTCGGCCCGATGCATCCGGAATTCGCCGATATCGGCCCGGCCAAACGCGATGTCGAACAGGCCAAGAAGCTTATTTCGGAATCCGGCAAGGCCGACCACGAATATGAGCTGATCTCGGTCGACGTCGAATGGCAAAAGAGCACCGCCGACGCGATCGCCGCGCAAATCCGCGAGGCCGGCCTGAAGATCAAGCGCACCGTGCTGCCGGCCGCGACCTTCTGGAACGACTGGGCCAAGTTCCCCTATTCCTGCACCGAATGGCTCGGCCGCCCGCTTGGCGTGCAGGTGCTGGCTTTGGCCTACAAATCGGGCGGCGCCTGGAACGAAAGCGCCTATTCGAACAAGGAGTTCGACGAGCTTCTCGACAAGGCGCTTGCAACGCCGGATGCCGCCCAGCGCAAGGAGATCATGGCCAAGATCGAGACCAACCTGCGCGACTCCGGCATCATCGTCCAGCCCTACTGGCGCTCGGTCTACCGCACCTATCGCAAGGGCGTGCAGGGCTGCGAACAGCACCAGGCGCTTGAGCAGCATTTCGAGACGGTGTGGCTGGAGTCCTGATCCTCCCAGGAGCGAGCGGCCGGCGCGACTTTCCCGTCGCGTCGGCCGTTTGTCATTTGCCAGCGATTGCCTTCAGCTCAGATTGCGTCGGCGGCGCCGATTGCTAGGAAAAGACGGCCACCAGTCGTCGACGCCACCGCCCTTCTTCGCCCGTCGCAAGGCTATGTATGTGGTCGTCGCGATGGCAGGGCGAAAAAGCACACGGCGACCGCCAGCGAGAGAACTGGATTCCGTCCGATGAACGAGAGCGCATTGCCGACTACCCTGCCCAGCCGGAATCTACCGGCTGCACCTGGGCTTTCCAAAGCCATCGGGTTGATCTCTGCTGCCTAGGAGAAGATCTCCGCCAGTTCGTCGATGCTTGCGCCTTCTTTCGCTTGGCGCAGCTCGACATAGCTCACCGCGGTTGCGATCGAGAGCACCATCGAGACCACGGTCTGCACCAGCGCGGCGCCGATCTCGGCGATGATGCCGCCGAACAGCACCAGAACGAGCAGCATCCCCCATTGGATGATCATCGCGATGATGATGAGAATGAGGAACAGGCCGAAAAGCCCCCAGCGACTGCCCTTGGTGAGAACCCGGCTGCGCGACATCGAGCCGAACACGCCACGCCGCTCCTGGATCAGGACCGGCACCGACATCGACCAGCCGAGCCAGAGGATTATGCCCGGCACGATCAACAGCATCAGGCCGATACCCGCACCGAGACCCACGAGGAGGCCGATGCCAAGCGTCGGCAGCAGAAAGCGGATCGCAATCTGGATGCAGTCGGCAAAGGACGGACGCTTGCCATTGAGGTCCTCAATGGTCGCCCGCACCAGCGCCGACTGCAGCAGCAACGCGAACACGAACGAAATCAATCCGGCGATGATGGTGATGTAGGAATTGCGAAACATGGCGCCTGGGTCGGCCATGGTGCCGGGGTCGCGCTGCATCATGGCGTCGATCTGCGGCTGGGTCCACAGCCTGATGAGCAATGCCGGCAGACCGGAAAACAAAGCCGCCAACCCAACGCAAAGTCCGAGGTTTCGGCCAATCACTCCGAAGGTGTTGCTGAATACCCTGCCGATCTCGAATCGGCCGGGTCGTCCCAATGTTGCAGTCGTCATGATAATTTTCCCCCGAGTCACCGCTGCGTTCATCGGCGACTTCAAAGTAAATTTGCCAAGATTGAAAGGCTACGTCCAGTGCGCTTGCAATTGTCATGGCGTATTGCCAGTGTCGGCCCCGAACCGCAGGTTGCAGGGGGAACGAGCGGGTGACAGCCGCAGGGACGGAAGAGGCCGGACGGCTGGCGCAGCTGCACAAGCAACTGCTGGGGGACGATTCGATCCAGTTCGCCTTGCCGACCTATGCGCGGCCCGAGCCGCCGGAGTGGCTGAAGCCGCTTCTGGACGGCTTGGCGAAGCTCGGTCCCTATATGATCTATCTCTTCTGGGGCGCGGTCATCATCGGCGTCGCGATCATTGCTTTTCTGCTTTTCCTCGAGGCGAAAGGCATTGCCTGGCGCCTGCCATGGCGGCGGAAACGCGGAGAGACCGAAGCGAAGGAAGAGTGGCGTCCTGACGTGGGGGCTGCCCAGGTCCTGCTCTCCGAGGCCGATGCGCTCGCCGCGCGCGGCGAGTATGACGAGGCGGTGCATCTTCTGTTGCGCCGCAGCGTCTCCGACATCGCCACCCGGCTGCCCGATTTCCTGCGCCCATCGCTCACCGCACGCGACATCGCCGCCGCCGGTTCCATCCCCGCCCGGCCCCGCGCCGCCTTCAGCGAGATCGCCCGCATCGTCGAGACCGCCTTGTTTGCTCGGCGTCCGGTCGGCGCCGAGGGCTGGCGGCAGGCGCGGGGCGCCTATGAGCGGTTCGCGTTCCGGGACGCCTGGGCATGACCGCGCAGATGACAGGCGCAGCGCAAGAACCGTTCAGCCGCAAGACGCTGTTCTGGGGCATTTTCGCCAGCCTGCTGGCGGCGGCCGGATTTTTCCTGCTGTCCACCTATGCGCCGGATTTCCGCCAGCCCCAGGGCGGTGCCACGCCGTTCTCGAAGGGCGGCACCGGCTATGCCGGGCTTGTCGAATGGCTGAAGCTCACCAACGGACAGGCGCCGCCGATGGAGCGCGGCGAGAAGGACCTCGCGTCCCCCGTGGCGTCGACCTTCCTGCTCGTCGTCACCATCGCGCCGGGCAGCGACCCGGCCGCGCTCGATCGCCTCATCAAGCTTCGCGCGGGCAAGGACACGCTCTTTATCCTGCCCAAATGGCAGACCTTTCCCTTGTTCAGCCACGACGGCTGGGAGGAAAAGGTCGAGCGGCTGCCCAACAACGTCGTCAACGACTGGCTCGGCCGCATCGCCAAAGCCAAGCTCGGCGAGGCCAAGAACACGCTCTCGCAGATCAACATCGCCGGCCGCATGGTGGCCGCGCCGGAGGAGCTGCAATGGGTGGCGGACGACCATCCGCTGATCGCGGCGGGCGACGGCAGGGCTATCCTGACCGAGCTCGACAACGAACCCTTCTACATCCTCACCGATCCCGATTTCCTCAACAATGCCGCGCTGAAGGACGAGCAGAAGGCGGCCGCCGCGCTCGACATCATCGCCATGCTGGAGCCCGCCAAGGGAGCCGTCATGTTCGACCTGACGCTGCACGGCATCGGCGGCAACTACGATCTTGCCAAGCTGCTGATCGAACCGCCTTTCCTGGCTTTGACGCTGTCGGTGCTGGTGGCGGCCGCGCTCGCCTTCCTGCACGGGCTCGGCCGCTTCGGTCCGCCGCGCGCGGAGGGGCGCGCCATCGCCTTCGGCAAGCGGGCGCTGGTCGACACCACGGCGATGCTTTTGAAGCGCGCCGGACGGCTGCAGGAGCTTGGCGACCGTTACGCAACGCTGATGCGCCAGCGCGCGGCCGTCCTGCTCGGCGCGCCGCACGGGCTGCAGGGCGAGGCGCTCGACCGCTGGCTCGATTCCCGCGACAAGGAAGAACAGCACGGCTTCACCGCCCGCTTCAGGGCAGTACACGATTCCAACAATCTGGCCGCAATGCACGAAGCAGCCGAAAAGCTGCATGACTGGACGGCAAGGAGGCTCATTGAACGTCGATGAAGTGAAGACCCTGGCGAACGCGATCAGGGAAGAAGTGGCAAAAGCGATCACCGGCCAGCGCGACACGGTCGACCTGATGCTGACGGCGCTGTTTGCCGGCGGGCATATCCTGCTCGAAGGCCCGCCCGGCACCGCCAAGACGATGACGGCGCGCTGCTTCGCGCAGGCGCTTGGCGTCGCCTATGGCCGCATCCAGTTCACGCCCGACTTGATGCCCGGCGATATCGTCGGCGCCAACATCTATAACTTCCAGACCGGGCAGTTCACGCTGACGCGCGGCCCGATCTTCTGCGACCTTTTGCTCGCCGACGAAATCAACCGCACGCCGCCGAAGACGCAAGCCGCGCTGCTCGAGGCAATGCAGGAGCATGCCGTCACCTTCGATGGCACCACCCATTCGCTCGGCCGGAATTTCATGGTGGTGGCGACGCAGAACCCCATCGAGCATCAGGGCGTCTATCCGCTGCCCGAAGCGCAGCTCGACCGCTTCCTGTTCAAGCATCGGGTGAGCTATCCGGATCTCACCGAAGAGCGCGCCATCATCGTCCGTCACGGCGGCGGCTCGGCCTCGCATGATATCGAGCAATACGGCATCAAGGCGCGGACCGACCGCGAGACGCTGGAAGCGGCGCTGGCCACGGTCGGCGACGTCACGCTGGTCGACGACGTCGTCGGCTATATCGCGGCACTTGTGCGCGGCACGCGCGAAAGCCCTGACCTGGAGGTGGGAGCGAGTCCACGCGCGGGCGCCATGCTGGCGAGAGCCGCGCGCGCCCGGGCGACGCTCGACGGCCGCAACTATGTCATCCCCGACGACGTCAAGGCGCTGGCAGTACCGGCGCTGCGTCACCGTGTCGTTCTCTCGCCGGCCGCGCAGATCGACGGGCGGCTGGTCGAGCAGATCGTCTCCGACCTCGTCGACAATACGGAAGCGCCGCGTTGATCTATCCGAGCGGCCGAGCGGTCTGGACAGCGGCGGCGGGGGCGATCCCCGCCTTCCTCATCGCGCTCGCTTTGCCGCATGTCTGGTATCTCGGCCTGTTGTGGATCTGCCTGCTTCTCGCCTTCCTGGCGGTGGACGCCGCCGCGGGGCGAGGCCGCGCCTCACTCGATGCCGCACTGACGGCGCCGCCGCAGGTGGGTATCGGCGGGCGCTTCACCTTGCACATCGCGGCCGGTGCCGGCGCAAGGCTGCGCCGCCTGCAGGCGCGTGTCGGGCACGACCAGCGGGTCCAGCCATTAGCCGGCACCGGCGGCGCGCTGCCGGCCAATGGCGGCACGCTCGATCTCGAATTCGAGGCCATCCGCCGCGGCATCGCCGGCTTCGACCGTCTCTGGCTGCGCTGGCAGGGTCCGTTCGGACTGATCTGGAACCAGGTTGTGTTGCCGGTCGACCGCAAGGTCGCGGTGCTGCCCAATGTCAACAGCGCGCGCGACGAGGCGATCACGCTCTTGCAGCGTTCCGCCCTTGCCGACGGCCATACGCAGAAGCGTGCCGGCCAGGGCCGCGAGTTCGAAGCGCTGAAGGATTACCAGCCCGGCATGGGGCGGCGCATGATCGACTGGAAGCGCAGCGCCCGGCACGGCAAGCTTCTGGCGCGCGAGTTCCGGATCGAGGAGAACAACAACATCGTTCTGGCCATCGACAGCGGCCGGCTGATGTGCGAGCCGGTCGACGGGGTGCCGAAGGTCGACCGCGCGGTGACGGCGGCGCTTCTGTCGGCGTTCATCGCGCTCAAGGGCGGCGACCTCGTCAGCCTATTCTCCTTCGACGCCAGGCCGCGCGTGTCGAGCGGCGCGGTGCGCGGCTCGCCGAGCTTCACGATGATCCAGAAGCGCGCCGCCGAGATCGACTATTCGACGGAGGAGACCAACTTCACCTTGGCGCTGACCACGCTTTCGGCCAAGCTCGACCGGCGCTCGCTGGTCATCGTCTTCACCGATTTCGTCGATCCGATCAGCGCCGAATTGATGTTGCGCACCGTGGGCCGGCTGACCGAGCGGCATCTGGTGCTATTCATGCTGATGAAGGATGTGGAGCTCGAAATGCTGGCCGACATGGCGCCGGCGGCGCCCGAGGATGTCGCCCGCTCCGTCACCGCCGGCGACCTCTTGCGGCAGCGGCAGGTGGTGATCGGCAGGCTCAGGCTGCTTGGCGCGCATGTCATCGAGGCCGACCACCAGCGGCTCGGTCCGGCGCTGGTCGAGCGCTATATCCAGCTCAAGGAGGAGAACCTCTTATGACGCTGTCCGCCGGCACCGATTCCGTGCGCCAGTCGCTGGCAAGCTTCCGCCAGGAGCGCGAGGCCGACTGGAAAGCCTTCGAGGCGCTGCTTGCGCGCGTCGAGAAGCGTGCGCCGCGCGCGCTGTCGGAAGACGAGCTGCTGTCGCTGCCGCTCCTCTACCGCTCGGCGCTGTCCTCGCTCTCGGTGGCGCGCGCGACCTCGCTCGACAGCGCGCTGATCGCCTATCTCGAGGCGCTGTGCCTGCGCGGCTATTTCTATCTCTATGGCGCTCGGCGGTCTTTGAAGACGCGCATCGGCGACTTCTTCCTGCACGATTGGCCGGCTGCGATCCGCGACCTTTGGCGCGAGGTGTGGACATCGGTCGGGTTGACGGCGATCGGCGCGATCGCCGGCTATTGGCTGGTCGCCGCCGACAAGCGCTGGTACGACGCCATCATCGCGCCGAGCCTGGCTGGCGGGCGCAACCCGGATTCGTCGGCTGAGACGCTGCGCAGCGTGCTTTACGGCGGCGGCGATCATTTCCTGTCGGGGTTCGCCGCCTATCTCTTCACGCACAACACGCAGGTCTCGATCCTGGCCTTCGCGCTGGGCTTCGCCTTCGCCGTGCCGAGCGTGCTGATCATCCTGATGAATGGCTGCATGCTCGGCGCCATTTTCCAGATCTATGCCGCCAAGGGCCTAGGCTTCGAGCTTGGCGGCTGGCTTTCGATCCATGGCACGACGGAGCTGTTCGCCATCGCCATCGCGGGAGCTGCCGGCATGCGCATCGGCACCAGCATCGCTTTTCCCGGCGAGCTGACCCGCATGGCTGCCGCAGCGCGGGCCGGACGCGTCGCGGCAACCGCCATGATTGGCGTCACGGTGATGCTGCTTTTCGCAGGACTGTTGGAAGGCATCGGCCGGCAGACGATCACCAGCGACCTCGCCCGCTATTCGATCGGCGGCGGCATGCTGGCCTTGTGGATCTGCTATTTCTATCTCTTCCGGATGGTGCGGCATGGCGACCGCTAGGACAGCGAAGGTTAAGAACCCGGCAGTGCTGATCCGCCCGCTGGTCACGCCGGAAGGCGTCGACCTCAGGGTCAAGCTGGCCGACGCCGGCACCCGGGCTTCGGGCTTCCTGCTCGATGTGGTGATCATCATCGTGGCGGCGGTCGTAGTAAGCCTCGTCGCGCTGTTCGGCCTTGGCGGGCTTGGCATACACGATGCCGAACCGCTGTTCATCGTCTGGATCATCTTCATCTTCTTCCTGCGCAACGTCTATTTCATCGCCTTCGAGGCTGGCCGGCGGGCAGCCACGCCGGGCAAGCGCATGGTTGGCGTCAGGGTCGCGTCGCGCAGCGGCGCCGGCCTCACGCTCGACCAGGTCATCGCGCGCAACCTGATGCGCGAGATCGAAGTGTTCCTGCCGCTGTCGATCCTCGCCGCGCGCGCCAGCGCCGACGTCGCCGACACGCTGACGACCATCTTCGGCCTGGTGTGGGCGCTGCTGTTCTCGCTATTCCCGCTGTTCAACCGCGACCGGTTGAGGATCGGCGACCTGCTTGCCGGCACCTGGGTGGTCGAGGCGCCGAAAGTGGCGTTGCTCGAGGACCTGTCGCTGCGCAACGACCCGGTCGCGGCCGGCTTCCAGTTCAGCCCCGCGCAGCTCGACACCTATGGCATCGCCGAACTGCAGAAGCTTGAGGAAGTATTGCGCCGCGACGATCACTCGGCGCTGAAGGCGGTGGCGGAGACCATCGGCCGCAAGATCGGCGCCAAGGTCGAGCCAATCGATTCAAAGGCTTTCCTCACCGCCTATTACGGCGAGCTGCGCGCGCATCTGGAGCGCAAGCTGCTGCTTGGGAATAGGAAGGCGGATAAGTACGCGCGGTAGGTTGGAGCTCTCAGTGTGTCCACCACCATCAGCCAAGCCGAGAGCGCCAGGATAGAAAGCGCAATTCAGGCAGCAGTCTCTGGATCGTGGGAGGAATTTGCGAAACTCACCGACGAACCGTTTCCAAACGATGCGTCGATGAAAGAGCAATTCGAAGATTCCTATCCCTGGCTCAAGCAGGCCAGGGGAAATTGGCAAATGACCTCAGACATAGGTGTCGTGCCTGAAGATGGGACGCGCGTGATCACAGTCATACTCAAAGCACCGCCCACCGTGGATATCGTCCTGACACTGCACAGCACAAGCGATCGGGATGACAGCGCCATCAGCATTTGGACGTTTTTTCAGCAGCTGAATTGGGACGATTAGGCCCTAGCCTAGCCCACCCACTTCTCGTAATCCGACACCAGCAGGTGCAGCGGCGCCACATCCTCGTCGATGTTGGAGAAGCGGCCGATCGGGTCGCGGAAGACGTTGTCGGTGAGGTCGTCATTGACGGTCGAGACCTCGCCGATCAGCACGTCCTTGCCCTCGGCCCAGAAGGCGTGCCAGACGCCGGGCAGCAGCGTCACGCTCTGGCCCGGATCGAGCTTCAGCAGCCCACCCGCCGGCAATCTGGTGATGGTGCCGTCGACCGGCACCGAGACTTCGGCCTTCGGGTCGATGCCGCCATCGCGGTCGTGCATGAACAATTCCAGCACCAGCTTGCCGCCGCCGCGGTTGATGATGTCCTCGGCCTTGATGTTGTGGCGGTGCATGGGCGAGAGCTGGTCCTTGCGCGAGATCATGATCTTCTCGGCATAAAGCATGCCCATGCCGAGCTTCATGTCCTCGTAACGACCGTTGCGCACTGTGAACAGGAACAGGCCGAGTTCGTCGAACTTCTCCTGGCCGTAGTCGGTGATGTCCCAGCCGAGACGGGAGGTGAAGATGGCCGCGGAGTCGCCCTTATGCGCCTTCATCTCTTCCGGCGACCAATAGGCGAAGGGCGGCATGATATAGCCGAAGGAGCGGATGAAGGCGTCGGCTTCGCGGATGATGTCGTTGATCTTGGAGCGCTTCATGGGTTCTCTTCCTTCCGGCCGCCGCCTGCTGAAATCTGCCCACCCGAAATAGCCCAATGCCGGTCCGCTGTCGACGCAAACCGACAGTTCTGGCCCGTGACATCCGGCCGGATCGGGGCCATAAACCCAGTCGTTTTTTGAAACGCATGTCCCTGCGCCGAAATCGGCAGACATGCTTTGGACGGTGATCTCATGCCAAGCATAGACGACCTCGACACGCCGGCGATCCTCATCGATGCAGCCCGCGCCGAGGCGAACATCAAAAAAGCCCAGGCCCATGCGGACGCTCACGGATTGAAGCTCCGCCCGCATATCAAGACGCACAAGCTGCCTTACTGGGCGAAGAAGCAGGTGGCGGCGGGCGCCGTCGGCATCACCTGCCAGAAGATCGGCGAGGCCGAGGTGATGGCCGATGCCGGGCTTGAGGATATTTTCCTGCCCTACAACATCCTTGGCCGCGCCAAGCTGGGGCGGCTGAAGGCGTTGCATGGCCGCGTCGCGCTTTCGGTGACGGCGGACAGCCACGAGACGCTGGAAGGGCTTGCCGCCACTTTCACCGATGCCGGCCATCCGTTGTCCGTTCTGGTCGAGTGCGACACGGGCATGGGCCGCTGCGGCGTGCAGAGCGCCGACGAAGCGCTGGCGCTGGCGAAGATCATCGACCAAGCCAAGGGTCTCGCCTTCGGCGGGCTGATGACCTATCCGGCGGCGGGGCGCGCCGCCGAAGCGGAGGCATGGCTGAAGGCAGCGCGCGGCGCGCTTGCCGCCGCGGGGCTCGAATGCGAACGCATCTCCAGCGGCGGCACGCCGGACATGTGGCGCTCCGGCGAGGACAGCGTCGTCACCGAATACCGGCCCGGCACCTACATCTATCTCGACCGCTACCAGGTCGCCAAAGGCGTCGGCACGCTGGACGACTGCGCGTTGACCGTGCTGGCAACCGTGGTCAGCCATCCCACGGCGACGCGCGCCATCCTCGACAGCGGCAGCAAGGCGCTGTCGTCCGATACGCTCGGCCTGCCGGAGTTCGGCGAGCTGCTCGGTGTGCCGGGCGCCCGCGTCACGGTCTTGAGCGAAGAGCACGGCACCGTCACGCTTTCGGACGGCGCCAAGCTGCGCATCGGCGAACGCGTGCACGTCGTTCCCGATCATTGCTGCGTGGTGACGAATTTGTTCGACCAGGTGCATCTGATCGACGGCGACAAGGTGCTGGAAACACTGCCGGTGGCGGCAAGAGGCAGGATGGGGTGAGCGGCGGGCTTCCCCTTCTCCCCTTGTGGGAGAAGGTGGGCGAGCGAAGCTCGGACGGATGAGGGGTGCTCCAGCGGAGTGAGGCGTTGGCGTTCCCTGGAACACCCCTCATCCGTCGCCTTCGGCGACACCGCCCGGCCCTTCGCAGGCTCAGGGCGTTCAAAGCTCGAAAAGCCAAGCAATTGGCTTTTCGTCCGCAAATGCGGACCGCTTCTCACCCCACAGGGGGAGAAGGGGGAGCCCGCTCCGCCTGCCGCGCGGCAACCCTGCGCATCGCGGTCACGCGGCGGCGGAATATCTCCGTGCGCATCGCCATCAGGTGCAGCGCGAAGAACAGCACGGTGAAGCCGAGCGCCATCACGGCCAACGGCCACAGCATAGAGGGATCGATGGTCGGGCCGCCGAGCCGGAACACGGAGGCCGGCTGGTGCAGCGTGTTCCACCAGTCGACCGAGAATTTGATGATTGGGATGTTGATGAAGCCGACCAGCGTGATGATGGCGGCGGCCCAGGCGGCGCGGCCGGCATCGTCCAGCGCGCGGGTCAGCGCGATTATGCCGAGATACATCAGGAAGAGAACGAAGACCGAGGTCAGCCGCGCGTCCCAGACCCACCAGGTGCCCCACATCGGCTTACCCCAGATGGAGCCGGTGATGAGCGCCAGCGCGGTGAAGGTGGCGCCGATCGGGGCCGCCGCTTTCAGGGCCACATCGGCCAGCGGATGGCGCCAGACCAGCGTGCCCAGCGCCGAGATCGCCATGATCGTGTAGCACATCATGGCGAGCCAGGCGAAAGGCACGTGAATATACATGATGCGCACGGTGATGCCCTGCTGGAAATCCTCCGGCGCGGTGAAGCTCATATAGAGGCCGACGGCGAGCAGAATCGCCGTGACCGCCGCCAGCCATGGAATCACCTTGCCCGCCAAGCTGACGAAGCGCGTCGGATTGGCGAGATCGGCCCAGGCGCTCAAGCGTGAGGTGGTGTCGCTCATGCCAACCTAAATAGACCGGAGATTGGCCTGGGGCAATCGGGGGAGTGTCGCGCTTTCCCTTCTCCCCTTGTGGGAGAAGGTGTCGCCGAAGGCGACGGATGAGGGGTGTTCCAGGAAAACCAGCGTCTCACTCCGCTGGAACACCCCTCATCCGTCTCGGCGCTATCGCGCCGATCCACCTTCTCCGCAAGGGGAGAAGGGAGAAGCGTTCTGCCTTACGCCGCTTCCGTCACCGGACGACTGAGGCGGCGGACTTCCTCGTCGTTGAGCAGGCCGCCGGCGCGCAGCAGGGCGGCGAAGCGGCCGTTGCGCAGCGACAGCTCGGTGAAGCCGCCCATCTCGACCACCCTGCCCTTGTCCATGAAGACGACGAGGTCGGCGTCGCGGACCGTGGTCAGGCGGTGGGCGATGATGAAGGTCGTGCGGTTGCGGCGCAGCTCGTCGATGGCCTCCTTGACGCGATCCTCGGTTTCGACGTCGAGCGCGCTGGTCGCCTCGTCGAGCACCAGGATCGGCGCATCCTTGAGCACCGCGCGGGCGATGGCGATACGCTGGCGCTCGCCGCCCGAGAGCTGGCCGCCGCGCTCGCCGACGACGGTATCGTAGCCGCCGCTCTTGGCCAGGATGAAGTCCTGGGCGGCGGCGGCATTGGCGGCGGCGTGAACCTCGTCATTGCTGGCATCGGCGCGGCCGACACGGATGTTGTCCTCGATCGAGCGGTTGAGCAGGCCGGCGTCCTGGAAGACGGTGGCGATCGAATGGCGTAGCGACTTGCGGGTCACCGTGCGGGTGTCGATGCCGTCGATCAGGATGCGGCCGCTGGCGGGCGTGAAGACGCGCTGCAAGAGATTGATGAGCGTCGTCTTGCCGGCGCCGGTCGGGCCGACGATGGCGACCGTCTGGCCGGCCTGGACCTCGAAGGAGACGTCCTCGATGCCGTGGCCCGAATTGGCGAACTCGAAGCTGACATCCTCGAAGCGGACGTGGCCGGTGACGTTGGTCAACTCGCGCAATCCGTCGGGCTCGGCGGTCTCGGCAGCCGAATCCTCGAGGCGATAGAACTCCTCGAGCTTGGCACGAGCCTCGGAAATCTGAGTGGTGAAGGCCGACATCTGGTCGAGACGGGCGATCAGCATTCCGGCAAAGCCGGTGAAGGCAACGACATCGCCGACGCGGAGCTGGCCACGGGTGACGAGATAAGCGCCGATCGAGAGCACGATCATCATCGAGATGGTCGACGACAGACGGTTCAGCGCATTGGCGATCGCCCACCAGTCGAGCACCGGGTTCTGGGCGTCGAGCAGATCCTTCACATAGCGCTTCAGCGTCGCAGTCTCGTGGCCGATGCGATTGTAGCTCTGCAGCACGGCAACGTTGCTGACGCTGTCGGTCACGTGGGCAAACACGGTGTGGTAGTGGCGTTCGACGGCAGTCTGCCCCGACTTGGTGCGGCGCATGACGAGGCGGCCGATACCGACATAGAGCACGCCCAGGCCAAGCAGCACGACGGACATGCGGATGTCCATGGACAGCGCGGTCGGAACCAGCAGCACCAGCGCGATGGCCGTCGAGAGATGCACGCGCATGAATTCGAGCCACAGGCTGAACAGGGTCTCGACCGCGCGCAGCAGCGTGTGCAGCGAATTGGATGTGCCGCGCTGATGGTGCCAGGCAAGCGGCATGGTGATGACGCGCTCGAAGGACTGGCACAGCACTTCGGAGCGGCGGGCATGGGCGAAGCGGTCGGCGCCGCGCGCCACCAGCACGAAGGCGACGACGTTGAAGGCACCAAGAGCGGCCCAGACGGCGAGCGTCGAAAACACCGCGCCTTTTTCGGAGATGGCACCGATCACCCGGCCCAGCAGGATAGGCTCAAGGATCGCGATCGCCGCGAGCGCGACGTTGGCGCCGCAAATCAGCGCAACGCGCTTCTTGTCGGACGCCAGATAACCCAGCGCTCTAAAGTAGATCTGCAGAAGTGACACTTCAGCTACTCCGCCAAACTCTTGTCTGTGCTCAATGCCCGAATTGTGCACCGCACCATTTTCTGACACGTATCGGTTAACGTGTCGCGAAACAATGCGTCGTCTATCGCTTCCGTTCCCATTTAGCGAACAAAAGATGACGACGGTACGAAATCTGACGTGATCACCTAACGGTTTGAGATAAAAGGTGAAATGTCAGGCTTGCGGCAAAATAATGGCACCTGCCTCGCGCTGCCACATTTTTAATCACAAGCTGCTTGCTTAGGCTGCCCTAAAGGAAGGCGCGCGATCGGGCGCGAGAGGCCGCGCCAAGTAAAAAGGGCGTCGGCCGCGCACCCCGAAAGATGCGCGGCCGAGGAACCAAACCTTTGATTTTACGCAGGTATCCTGACGACGACCTCGGTCTTGTCGCCGGCTTTCGGCTCGAAAGAGGCCGATTTTTTCTTCGAACCATCGACTTCTAGCGAGATCGACTTGGTCTTTTTGTCGCGGATAACACGAAGCTTGATCTCGCCGTCGAACATCTTGAGCGTCGCGGCGTATCCGTCCCAGTGCCCGGGCAGCTTCGGCCTAAACGTGATCTCCTTGCCGCGCCGCTCGATACCGAGAATGCCCTCCACCGCGGCGCGGTAAAGCCAGCCGGCCGAGCCCGTGTACCAGGTCCAGCCGCCGCGGCCGCCCTTGCCTTCGCCGGCATAGATGTCGGCGGCCACGACATAGGGTTCCACGCGATAGTGCTCGGCCGCCGCCTCGTCCGAAGCGTGGTTGACCGGGTTCAGCATCGAGAAGCAGCGATAAGCCTCGTCAGTGCGGCCCATTTCAGCCAGCGCGATGACGAACCAGGTCGCGGCATGGGTATATTGGCCGCCATTCTCGCGCACCCCCGGCGGATAGCTCTTGATATAGCCGGGATCCTTCTCGCTTTTCGAGAAGGGCGGCGTGAACAGCTTGACGATCTTGAGCTCGTCATCGACCAGCATCTTGGTCGCCTGTTCCATAGCCGTCGTCGAACGGGCAGGATCGCCCTCGCCCGACAGCACGCTCCAGGACTGGGCGATGGAATCGATCCTGCACTCGTCCGAATTATGCGAGCCGAGCGGCGTGCCGTCGTCGAAGCTGCCGCGCCGGTACCACTGGCCGTCCCAGGCGGTGCTTTCCAGCGCCCGTTTCAGCGCGTCCGCATGCTTGATCCAGGCCTGCGCCCGCTTGGTGTCGCCCTGCCCTTTGGCGACAGGCGCGAAGTCGGTGAGCGTCTTTAGCAGGAACCAGCCCAGCCACACGCTCTCGCCCTTGCCGCCCTCGCCGACACGGTTCATGCCGTCGTTCCAGTCGCCGCCAAGGATGAGCGGCAGGCCGGCGGGGCTGCTGCGCTTGATCGCGAGATCGAGCGCCCGCGCGCAATGTTCATAGAGCGGCGCGGTGTTCTTGGTGATCTCAGGCGTGAAGAACGCGTCATGCTCGCCCTCGCCGAGCTGCTGCCCGTCGATGAAGGGCAACTGCTCCTTGAGGATACCGGCGTCGCCCGTCACCTCGATGTAGCGGGCCGTCGCATGCGCCAGCCAGACTACGTCGTCCGAGATCATCGTGCGCACCCCGGCATCGGTGCGCGGCAGCCACCAATGCTGCACGTCGCCTTCCGGGAATTGCCGGCGCGCCGCATTAAGGATCTGGTCGCGCGCCAGCTTCGAGTCATGCGCCAGAAGCGAGAGCGTGTCCTGCAACTGGTCGCGGAAGCCGAACGCGCCGCTCGCCTGGTAGAAGGCCGAGCGCGCGCGGATGCGGCAGGCCAGGCTCTGGTAAGGCAGCCAATGGTTGACCATGGCGTTCATCGCTTCGTCGGGCGTCTCGACCTGGATGGTGTCGAGGAAGCCGCGCCAGACGCGCTCGTTATCGGCCAGGCGCTGATCGAAATCCTTGCCGCGATGGGTCTGCACCAGTGCGCTCGCCTCGGCGGGCGTGGCAGCGTCGCCAAGCAGCCAGGACAGTGTCACGTCGCCGCCGGCGGGAATGTCGATGTCGCTGGCGACGACAGCGCAGGGATCGTCGCCCGCCTCGATGCGGCCGGAAAGCGCAAGCCCGCCAAGCACGGCCTGCGGATATTCGGTCGTGCCGTGCCTGCCGATGAACTCGCTGCGGTCGGCGGTTACCGAATGGACAGGATGGCTGGCTGCCAGGAAGGCGACACGCTCGCCGAAGTCGAGGCCATAGGGATTCTGCGCCAGCATAGCGCCGGTGGCGGCGTCGCGCGACGGCACGATGGTCGCCGCCGTGCGCGAGCGATGGCCGCCCAGCACCCATTCGGCATAGGCGTAAATGCGCAGCCGCGCCGGCGCCGGGCCGGCATTCTGGATGCGCAGCCGGGTGATCTTCACGGGATCGGTGGGATCGACCACCTGCGTCAGGTCCATCGACAGCGAACCGCGCTTGGAGCGGAAGGTCGAGAAGCCCTGGCCGTGCCAGGTCTCATAGATCATCGACGGATCGCGAACCGTCGCAGCCATCGGCGAGAAGGCCTTGCCGCTCAATTGGTCGAAAATATAGAAGCCTTCGCCCGGCCGGTTCGACACCGGGTCGTTCGACCACGGCGTCAGCTGGTAGTCGCGGCTGTTGCGGCTCCAGGTGAAGCCGGCGCCTTCGGCCGAGACGTGGAAGCCGAACGAGGCGTTGGAGATGACGTTGATCCAGGGCTGCGGCGTCGAACGCCGGCCGGTCAGCCGCGTCACATAGTGGCGGCCGTCGCCGTCGAAGCCGCCAAAGCCGTTCCAGAGGCTGAGACCGCTGCCGTCGGCGGCGATATCGGCTCCGTCCCGGCTTGCCGGCACCGGCAAGGGGAGCGGCGGAACGGGCTCGCGCGGCGTGCCGCCCTCGGCCTGCATCAAGGCGTCGCGAGCCTGGAGCGCCGCCGTCTCGGCACGTTCGAGCTGATCGAAGATCGTGCCGTTGCGGGTGTGCAGCACGACGCGCGCCACCGACAGCAAGGTCTTGTAGGTCGGCTCGTCCATCAGGTCGCGGCGCACCGCGAAGATGTGCTGGCGGGGCCCGAGCTCGCGGCCGCGCAGGCGGCTGTTCTCGCACAGCGTCTCCACCGCGCGCTGCAGGTCCTGCACATAGGACGAGGCCTGCTCGTTGACGACGACGAAGTCGATCATCATGCCCCGCGCCCGCATATATTCCTGGAAGCGGAGCGCCTGGGCGACGATCTCGAGATCGGCGACGTCGCCGATGCGCACGAGGAAGATCGGGAAATCGCCGGAGATGCTGGTCGGCCACAGGCTCGACTGGCGGCCGAGGCCCGACGCTATGGATTCCGCCGGCAGGCGCAGGAACGGATCGGGATAGATCAAATAGCGCGCCAGCTTCTGCACATTGGCGGCGTCGGTGAGGCTGAGCCCCAGATGGCGCGTCTGCACCTGGCTGCGCGTCCAGGCAAGCATGGCCTGGCGGGCGAAGCTCTCCTGGTGGTCGAGACGGGCGATCGCCTCGTCGAGCTCGCCGCGATTGGCGCCGACGGCGGTCCAGAAGGTCAGCGATATCTTCTTGTTGGCCGGAACGCGCACCTGGCGGCGCAGCGCCGCTACTGGGTCGAGCGTGAAGCCCTGGCTGCCCGAAAGCCTGACGCCGGGGTCGAAGGCGACGGCATCGGCGATGGTGCGGCCACGGCCGATGAAGGCGCGCCGGTCGGTCTCGGCCTCGGCATCGCGCGACGGGCCGGACGGGTCGGTGACGAAATGCACCATGGTGAGGTCGGGATCGTTGTTGTCGCGCTTGCGCCTTGTGGCGAAGATCGCGCTGTTGTTCGGCGCGATCTCGGTCTCGACGAACATCTTGGAGAACGCCGGATGCGCGTTGTCCGAAGTCTCGTTGCCGAGCACCAGCTCGGCGAAGGAAGTCACTTCGATGTGCCGGTCGGTGGCGCCGTCATTGTAGAGCGTGATGCGGCGGCCTTCGCCATTGCCTTCTGAAATGACGATGCATTCGACTTCCGAACGCAGCGAACCCACCGTCTTGGTGAAGCTCGCCTTGTCGTCGCCAAACAGCGTCTGGACGCGCTCGCCCTCGGCGCGCTTCGGCTCCGCGGTGGCGGACCACCAGTCGCCGGTCGCCGCGTCGCGCAGGAAGATATAGGAGCCGAGGCGATCCTCGCTCGGATCCGGCTGCCAGCGGGTGACGGCAAGCTCGCCGAAGCGGCTGTAGCCGGAGCCGGTGGCGGTGACCATGACCGAATAGCGGCCGTTGGACATGACGTTGGTCGCCCGCAGCGCCTTGATCGGATCGAGCACGACACGGCTGTCCGGGCTCTCGGCCTCGGTCTCGTCCTTGGAGCGCTCGTCGGCTTCCGTCCTGACGGTCGCCGTCGGAATGTCGCGCGGCGCCTTCTCCTGCAGCAGAAGCTCGGCCGATTCGATCACCGGGTCGCTGTGGAAACGCTCGCGCAGCCGGCCCTCGAAAATAGCGTCGGCTACTGCCGCGATCGTCATGCCGGAATGGTGCGCCATATAGTTCTGCACCACAGCGTGGTCGGTGCCTTCGGGCACGCGTTGCGGCGTGAAATCGACCGCGTCGTAGAAGCCGTGGCGGCCGAGCGCGCCGATCGAACGCAGCCGCTGCAGGTTCTGCACCGCCTCGCGCGGATTGAACTGTGCGGCCAGGATCGTCGCATAGGGCGCGATCACGGTGTTCTGGCCAAGGCCGCGCTTCAGGCCGAGCCCGGGCACGCCGAAATTGGTGTACTGATAGGTGAGCTCGCGATCGCGGGCGTTGTAGGCCGCTTCCGAAATGCCCCAAGGCACGTTCTTGGAACGCGCATACTGGATCTGGCGCTTGATGATGAGCTTGCTGGTCTGGTTGAGGATCGAGCCCTGCGGCTCCTTCATCACCAGCGGCGGCATCAGATACTCGAACATCGAGCCCGACCAGGACATCAGCGCCCCTTGGAAGCCGATCTCGACGATCGGCCGTCCCAGACGGAACCAGTGTTCGGTCGGCAGGTCGCCCTTGGCGATGGCGAACAGGCTGGTGAGCCGCGCCTCGGAAGCAAGCAGGTCGTAGCAGCTCTCGTCGAGTTGGCGCTCCTCGACGCGGTAACCGATCGAGAGCAGCTTGCGCTCCTGCCGCATCAGGAAGGAGAAATCCATCTCGAAGGCGTAGCGGCGACAGCGCTCGCGCAAGGCGAGCAGCTTGGCGCGCAGAGCGGCGACCGCGCTATCGTCATTGTGCGAGTCGTGCACATGCGCCTCGCAGGTCGCTTCCAGCCTGGCCGCCCAATCGGCGATGACATCGCTCTTCGGCGATGCCGCCTCGGTGTGGATGGCGGTGGCGAGCTTGCGGATTTCGCCCGCCAGTACCGCAAGGTTGATGGTGCGGATCGACGCCATCTCGGGCTGCGCCTTGATGGTCGCCACCGCGCGGCGCATGCCATCGAGACGGTCGGCAAGGCGCTGGCGCAGCGGCCGAAGCTGCCGGCGGTCGTCCGGCAGCTCGTCCAGGCTCTCGTCAAGGATAGTGACGGTGTCGATGATGCCTTCGAAATCGCCTTGCAGATGCACGGAAGGCGCTTCGGCCCATTCGGCGCAGGACGCCGCCACCGCGACGAGATGTCCAGCGAGATTGCCGCTGTCGACCGCTGAGATGTAGAGCGGATAGAGCGGCTTCAGCGTCGTGGTGTCATACCAGTTATAGAGATGGCCGCGATCGCGCGGCATGTTCTCGATGGTCGTCATCGTGGCGTCGATGCGGGTGATGGCGTCCGACAGGCTGATCCAGCCGAAATCGCGCGCCGACACCACCGACAGCAGATAGACGCCGATATTGGTCGGCGAGGTGCGCGGCGCCACAACCGGCGCCGGGCTTTCCTGAAAATTGTCCGGCGGCAGGTGATGCTGCTCGGCCGTCACGAAGGTCTCGAAATAGTGCCAGGTGCGGCGCGCGAAGGTGCGCAGCGCGTGGATGTCGGCGGTCGAGATACGCAGCCTGTCCTCAGTCTCGGCCGAGCGGCTGATCCAGCAGGCGACGGCGGGCGAAGCGATCCAGAAGATGGCGAAGAAGAAGGCGACGAAGGCGCCGGTGGAATCGGCCAGCACCGGAATCGCCAGGCCAACGACGCCGATGATCACCGCGCCGTACATCATGCCGTAATAGGCGCCGAGATCGTTGCCGCCCTTGGCGGCTTGCGAGGCGGTACGCCATTCCAAAAGATTTTGCCGGCTGACGAAGAGCCGATAGATGGTGCGGATGATGGCATCGCCCATCATCCAGGCGAGATGCGCCATCAAAAGCACTTTCAACGCGACAAGCGCGGTGCCGAACACGGTATCGCGGGCCAAGGCGGAGAAATGGCCGCGCGGCGTCTGGTCGCCGCTCTTCGGCAGGATGCCGTTCACGATGTCGAAGGTCGGCGCCATGAACAGGCTGAGGATCATAAGAGCCTGCCACTGCGCCGCCTGGGTGAAGGGCAGCAGCGTCCAGCCGGCAATGCAGGCCATGACCCAGAAGATCGGGGTGACCGAGCGGCGCAGATTGTCGACCATCTTCCAGCGCGACAGCGCAGGCACGCCGGAGCGCGGGTCGAAGATGTAGCCGAGCAGCTGCCAGTCGCCGCGCGCCCAGCGGTGGTGGCGCGAGGCGTCGACCGAGTAGCGGGTCGGATAGTCCTCGACCAGCTCGACGTCGGTGACCAGCGCGGCGCGCGCCAGTGCGCCTTCGAGCAGATCGTGGCTGAGGATGGTGTTTTCGTCGATGCGGTTCTTCAGAGCCGCTTCGAAGGCGTCGATATGGTAGAGGCCCTTGCCGGTGAAGGAGCCGTCGCCGAAGACGTCCTGGTAGAGGTCGGAGACCGCGAAGACATAGGGGTCGAGACCGCGATTGGCCGAGAAGACGCGCTGGAAGAAGGAGGCGTCGTCGCCGCTGGTGAGCGAAGCGGTGATGCGCGGCTGCAGGATGGTGTAGCCGGCGGTGACGATGCGCTTGACCGGATCGAAATGCGGGCGGTTCAGCGGATGGGCGAGCTTGCCGACCAGGTCCGAAACCGCGTCGCGCGTGGTGCGCGTGTCGGCGTCGAGCGTCATCACATAGACGACGTTTTCCGGCAGCGGCACGTCGAGCGGCAGGAAGGTCGTATCACTGTCGCCGCGCAAAAGAAGGTTCAACTCATGCAGCTTGCCGCGCTTGCGCTCCCAACCCATCCAGCAGCCCTGCGCCTGGTTGTAGAGCCGGCGGCGATGCAAGAGGTAGAAGCGCGGCGAACCTTCGGACGGATAGCGGGCGTTGAGCCTGGCGATCTCGTCGCGGGCGTATTGCAGGATCTCGATGTCTGCGACGTCGATCTCGGTCTTGGAATCCGGCCAGTCGGACAACAGCGCGAAACGGATCTCGTCCGCCGTGTTGGCGAGGTGGTGCACCTCGATGTTGCGGATGTTTTCCTCGACGTCGTCGCGCGAGCCGATCAGCGAAGGCACCACGACCAAGGTGCGCGATTCGGCCGGGATGCCGTGCTTGTTGTAATCGTAGCCGACAAGCCTGGTCGGCTTCAGGAACAGCGCTACCACGGTGTTGAAGAAGGCCAGCGCGCCTTCGCTGGCTGGAACGGCGAACAGCGCCAGCATCAGCGTGATCGATTCCACCGACAGGCCGAGATTGACGAGCGCTTTGCCCGACAGCACCAGCAGCAGCGCCGTCAACAGGAAAACCGGCACGACGATGCCCAGCCAGCCGGCGCTGGCAAAGCCTCGTTTGAAGGTCACATAGAAAGGCGGCCGGTAGCCGATCGCCCTTTCCAGCTCCTGCCGGCGCGGGCCGACCAGGAAGAAGCCGACATCGGTGTGCACGGCGGGGTCCGCTGTTTCCGGCACGCCGGACGCATCGGTGAGGCCGGGCGTGTGGCCGGCAAGCTCGATCGCCTTTTCGGCGACGCGGTACTCGGAGAGATGCGAGCGGCGCGCCAGCTGTTCGATCGCGGTGCGGTACTGGTCGCGCGAGAAGAAATCGAGGTTGGCGAAATCGGTCTTGTCGCGCAGCAGCGTGTCGATGCGGCTGACGCCCTCGAACCAGACCGTCCAGTCGACGTCATTGATGAGGCGCAGACCGCGAATGATGTTGCCGGTGGTGACATTGCCCGAGGACAGCGTCTGATGCTCGGAGATGATGATCTCCTCGGCATCGGAACCGGTCTTTTCGAGCTCGCCTTCCAGCCATTCCAGCGCGCGGCCGGCGTTCTGCGATCCGTCGCGCAGGCGGTAGAGCAGTTGGGTGGCGAAGGTGGTGTCCTGCGCATGCGCGCTGTAGTTCGATAGGATCCTGGTGCGGTCGGCATTGTCGTCGGTCGCCAGAACCCGGTCGGCGACCTCGTTGGCGGTCTGGCGCATCTGCCTGGTGCGCTCGACGCGCACGGCGATGCGGCGCAGGTTCTCGATGAGCACGAAGCGCAACAGCGACGGCAGCGCCCAGAGCTCGCCGATCTTCATCGGCTCGACCGACTGGAAACCCTCGACGATCGCCTTGAACATGTTGGCCGAGACGGAGCTGTCGGAATGCTCGACATAGCTCCAGGCCACGACGAAGGCGCGTGGCAGCACCGTGCCGTCGCCGAGCGTGAGCGTCGGCAACTGCCGGTAGAAGCGGCGCGGCAGGTCGCGCTTGACCTGGAAGATGGTCTCCTCGACGAGGTAATTGTTGTCCAGCAGCCATTGTGCGGCCGGCGTGATGGTCTCGCCCTTGGCCTGCGCCGCATTGGTCGAGCGGTAGACTTCGAGAATTTTCTTGGCGCTATCGCGGATGCGTGCCTGGAACTCGAACGGGGCGAGGCCGAACAATTCCTTGACCTCGCCCTTGGCGAGCGCGACGCCCAAGCCACGCAGCCGGTCCTCAGGCAGGAAATTGGAGCGTATCGGCGCGTCCGTCGCCGCCGGGAAGCCGGCGCTTGTCTGTTCGATCTTGTTGGGATTGGTCTGAATGTTCATTGAAAATTCCGTAAGCGGGGGCGCAATGCGGCGTCACCGCCACGGCAATGGCCCTAAAACCGGTTCAATTGCAATTGGTTGCATCACTGATCGGCCGAAAGTTTGTTTTGCGCACCACAACCGGGGCGTGCCCTTTCGACAGCTCGTGGGCGAACGCCCCTCGCTCTCCGCCCCCGGTTGGATCAGGGCAAGGATTCGGGCTTTTTCGTGGTACATGCAAGGGGCCGGGCGATAATTCGCCCAAGCCGCGATCATGTTTGGCAACAGCCGTTAATGGTTGGCGGCGAGGCGGTGGAGCCCGATCACGAAAAGCAGGCCCCGCCCCTTAGGCTGAAGCCGCAATTCCGGGCTGTCGCGGTCGAGGATCAGCGTGTCGAGCGGTCCGAGGCTCGGCCCATCGTCCGTGAGGGGCGTGGCGCCGGCACCGACGGCAAGAACGAGCGTGGTGTCGGCGCGCGGCGCGATCCGAATCTCGGCGGTGAAAGACCGGCGCTCGACCTCATGGGTCATGCGGCCACGGCGGGTCATGATGTTGAGATCGGTGATCGGGCCGCCGATCAGCGCCGCGCCGGTCGGCACGTCGCCCGGAAAGGCGAGCGGCGCCGAGGCCATGGTCAACCGCGCCGGCGCCTGGCCGGCAATGTCGAGAACGATCCCTTCGCCTTCCAGCACCGACAGTGTTCGATCTATGCCTGCGAAGCTTGAGAACGGGCCGCTCGTATCGACCCGGGCCATCGAGACGCGCCAGTCGAAATCCTCGAGCCCGGCGCCGCCGGGCGAAACGGCGATTTCGGTCGTCGTGCCGCCGCCATTCTTCCACGGCATGACGCGGTAATCGGCGGCACGAAGGATGCGCATTTGGCTCAGACCCGGACGACTTCAAGTCGATTCGACCTGAAATCATCCGGCTCTGTCTTTTTGGTGAGGAGCATGATGTTATCCGAAAACCGCTTCACACTTTTCGGCATCATGCTCTAGCCCAGGATGCCCGGCAGGTTCAGTTGGTGCTCCTTGGCGCACTGGATGGCGATGTCGTAGCCGGCATCGGCATGGCGCATGACGCCGGTCGCCGGATCGTTCCACAACACGCGCTCCAGGCGCTTTGCCGCGTCAGCCGTGCCGTCGGCGACGATGACCATGCCGGCATGCTGCGAGAAGCCCATGCCGACGCCGCCGCCATGGTGCAGCGACACCCAGGTCGCGCCCGACGCGGTGTTGAGCAGCGCGTTGAGCAGCGGCCAGTCGGAAACGGCGTCGGAGCCGTCCTTCATCGCTTCGGTCTCGCGATTCGGCGAGGCGACCGAGCCGGAATCGAGATGGTCGCGGCCGATGACGACAGGCGCCTTGAGCTCGCCCTTGGCCACCATCTCATTAAAAGCGAGGCCGAGGCGATGGCGATCACCGAGACCGACCCAGCAGATGCGCGCCGGCAATCCCTGGAACGAGATGCGCTCGCGCGCCATGTCCAACCAGTTGTGGAGATGCGTATTACCGGGGGTCAGCTCGCGCACCTTGGCGTCGGTTTTGTAGATATCCTCCGGATCGCCCGAGAGCGCCGCCCAGCGGAACGGACCGATACCGCGGCAGAACAGCGGCCGGATATAGGCCGGCACGAAGCCCGGGAAAGCGAAGGCGTTCTCGAAACCCTCGTCCTTGGCGACCTGGCGGATGTTGTTGCCGTAGTCGAGCGTCGGCACGCCGGCGTTCCAGAACGCCACCATCGCCTCGACATGCTCGCGCATCGATGCTCGGGCGGCCTTTTCGACGGCCCTCGGATCCGAGATGCGCTTCTCGCGCCACTCGGCCATCGTCCAGCCCTTCGGCAGATAGCCGTTGATCGGGTCATGCGCCGAGGTCTGGTCGGTGAGAATGTCGGGGCGGATGCCGCGTTTGAACATCTCCGGCACGATCTCGGCGGCGTTGCCGAGAAGCCCGACCGATTTTGCTTCGCCGGCCTTGGTCCAGCGATTGATCATGTCCATCGCTTCGTCGAGCGTCTCGGCCTTCTCGTCGACATAGCGGGTGCGCAGGCGGAAATCGATCGAGTCCGGGTTGCACTCAATCGCGAGGCAGGAAGCGCCGGCCATGACGGCGGCCAGAGGCTGGGCGCCACCCATGCCACCGAGGCCGCCGGTCAGGATCCATTTGCCCTTGAGGTCGCCATTATAGTGCTGGCGGCCGGCTTCCACGAAAGTCTCGTAGGTGCCCTGAACGATGCCTTGCGTGCCGATATAGATCCAGGAGCCGGCCGTCATCTGGCCGTACATCATCAGGCCCTTCCTATCGAGCTCATTGAACTTCTCCCAGGTCGCCCAGTGCGGCACGATGTTGGAGTTGGCGATGAGCACGCGCGGCGCATTGGCGTGGGTCTTGAAGACGCCGACCGGCTTGCCCGACTGCACCAGCAACGTCTCGTCCTCGCCCAGCGTCTTCAGCGACGCGACGATACGGTCGAAATCGTTCCAGGTGCGCGCCGCCCGACCGATGCCGCCATAGACGACGAGCTCGTTCGGGTTCTCGGCGACCTCGGGATCGAGGTTGTTCATCAGCATGCGCAGCGGCGCTTCCGTCGTCCAGTAGCGAGCATTGAGCTTGTCGCCGCGGGGGGCGCGCACTTCACGTATGTTGTGACGAGGATCGGTCATCATTGTCCCTTTCAAGCAAGGCGGGCGGCGCGGGTCAGCGCCCGGCCCAGTCAATGGCGGTTTCGAGGATTGTTTTCAGCGTGGCGCGGATCGGCGCGGCATAGCTTGGGTCGTAAGGCACCGGCCAATTTTCCGGCGAACCTTTTTCCGCAGGCTCGCGCATGTAGCCACGGTTGGAGAGCTCCATCTGCAGCGCATGCACGCCGTTCCCGGGCTGGCCGAAGCTTCTGGTGATCCAGCCGCCCTTGAAGCGGCCGTTGACCACCCAGGTCTCGCCGGTCGCGGCCAGGATGGCGGCCACTTTTTCCTGCAGCACGGGATCGGTGCTCTTGCCGTCATTGGTGCCAAGGTTGAAGATCGGCAGCGTGCCGTCGAACAGGCGCGGCAGCACCGAGCGGATCGAATGGCAGTCATAGAGCACGATCTTGTCATGTATGCCGCGCAGCCGGTCGATCTCGGCCTGCAGGGCGGCATGGTAAGGCTCGAAATAGGTCTCGCGGCGCTGGTCGATCTCGGATGGGCTCGGCTCCTCACCCATGCGGTAGAGCGGATCGCCGTCAAACGTGTCTGTCGGGCAAAGGGTGGTCGTCGCCTGCCCGGGATAGAGCGAAACGCCCGACGGATCGCGGTTGACGTCGATAACGGTACGCGAGATGGCGGTGTGCACGACGGTTGCGCCGAGGTCGGCGGCGAAATCATAGAGCTTGTCGATCCACCAGTCGCAGTCGCGCCGCCCGAGCCAAGTCGAGACGAGGCGCGAGTCGAGGCCGGCGAGGTCGATGCCGGTGTGCGGGATCGAAACCAGCAGCGGCGCGGTGCCCTGGGTGACGGTGAGCCAATTGGGCGAGGTCATGAGAGACCTCCACACGTTGGCGCCCTACGGCGCCCCCCTCTGCCCTGCCGGGCATCTCCCCCTCTTGGGGGGAAATCAGATGTCACGACGGCTTTCGCCAATCGCCTGCGTTGAAGGAAGAGCGGCGCCAAAGCCGCTGCTGATCTCCCCCCTAGAGGGGGAGATGGCCGGCAGGACAGAGGGGGGCGCGAAGGAACTCGACCTCTCATAGCGTGAAGCCTCACGACGCGATCCCCGGCAGCTTCACGGCACCCGCCGCATTCACTGCGGCGCCGCTGCGGACCATGGCGATCGCCTTCTCCATGTCGGGATGGAAATGGCGGTCATTGTCGAGATGCGGGACTTCGGCCCGGACCAATTTGCGCACCGCCTCCAGCGCCTCGCTGGATGCAAGCGGCGCGTGAAAATCGCAGCCTTGCGCGGCGGCCAACAATTCGATGCCGATGACGGCGGTCGCATTCTCGATCATGCCGAGCAGCCGGCGCGCGCCGTGGGCGGCCATCGAGACATGATCTTCCTGGTTGGCCGACGTCGGAATGGAATCGACGCTCGCCGGGTAGGCCTTCTGCTTGTTTTCGGAAACGAGGGCCGCCGCCGTCACCTGCGGGATCATGAAACCGGAGTTCAGACCGGGCTTCGGCGTGAGGAAGGCCGGCATGCCGGACAATGCCGGGTCGACCAGCATGGCAATGCGACGCTCCGACAGCGAGCCGATCTCGCAGACGGCAAGCGCAATCATGTCGGCGGCGAAGGCCACCGGCTCGGCGTGGAAATTGCCGCCCGAGAGCGCGGTGTCGTCCTCGGCGAAGATCAGCGGGTTGTCGGTGACGCCGTTGGCTTCCGTCTCGAGCGTGTCGGCGGCCTTGCGCAGTACGTCGAGCGCAGCGCCCATCACCTGCGGCTGGCAGCGCAGGCAGTACGGATCCTGCACGCGCTCGTCGCCGACACGGTGCGATTCACGAATGGCGCTGCCGGCCATGAGGTTGCGCAGCGCGTCCGCCGTCTCGATCTGGCCGCGATGCTTGCGCAACAGATGGATGCGCGGGTCGAAGGGTGCGTCCGAACCTTTGGCCGCATCGGTCGACAGCGCGCCGGCGACCAGCGCCGACTGGTAGAGAACCTCGGCCTCGAACAGGCCGGCGAGCGCGAAGGCGGTGGAGAACTGCGTGCCGTTGAGCAGTGCGAGACCCTCCTTGGCGCCTAATGTCACCGCCTCCAGTCCATGCGAGACGAAGGCCACCTTGGCCGGGAACCGGCCATGCGGGGTAAAGCATTCGCCGACGCCGATCATGACGGCGGTCATATGCGAAAGCGGCGCGAGGTCGCCGGAAGCGCCGACCGAGCCTTGCGCGGGCACCACCGGAATGACGTCGTTGGCGAGCATTGCTTCCAGCAATTCTATGGTCTGAGGCCGCACGCCGGATGCGCCCTGGGCCAGGCTGGCGAGCTTCAGCGCCATCATCAGCCGCACCACGGCGACAGGCATCGGCTCGCCGACGCCGGCGGCATGCGAGAGCACGATGTTGCGCTGGAGCGTTTCGAGGTCGTCAGCCGGGATGCGGACGCTGGCCAGCTTGCCGAAGCCGGTGTTGATGCCATAGACCGGCTCGCCCTTGGCGACGATGCGGGCGACGGCCTCGGCGCTGTCCCGGATCTTCGGCCGGCAGGCGGCGTCAAGCTTCGGCACGGCGCCGCGATAGATGGCGCGCCAGTCGGCAAGCGTGGCGCTGCCGGGCTTCAGGGTAAGTTCCGTCATTGTCCTCTCCAGATACGGGCATGGAGCGGGTTGAAGCCCATGCGGTAGACGAGTTCGGCCGGGCGCTCGATGTCCCAGATGGCGAGATCGGCCGATTTGCCGGCTTCCAGCGTGCCGGTCTGTTCAAGCAAGCCCAACGCCCGCGCGGCTTCGCGGGTGACGCCGGCGAGGCATTCGTCGACGGTCATGCCGAACAGCGTCGCGGCCATGTTCATGGTGAGCAGCAGCGAGGTGAGCGGCGAGGTACCGGGATTGGAGTCGGTGGCGACAGCCATCTTCACGCCGTGGCGGCGGAAGAGATCGACCGGCGGCTTCTTGGTCTCGCGGATGAAGTAGTAGGCGCCGGGCAGGATGGTCGCCACGGTGCCGGCCTTGGCCATCGCGGTGGCTCCCTCCTCGTCCGTATATTCGAGATGGTCGGCCGACAAGGCGCCATAGCGGGCGGCAAGCGCCGCGCCATGCAGATTGGACAGCTGGTCGGCGTGGAGTTTTACCGGCAGGCCGAGCGCCTTGGCCCTGTCGAACACGCGTGCCATTTGCTCCGGCGAGAAGGCGATACCCTCGCAAAAGCCGTCGACCGCGTCGGCGAGTTTTTCGGCGGCAACCTCGGGAAGGATCGTGCCGGCGACGAGATCGATGAAGGCATCCTTGTCGCCCTTGGCTTCCGGCGGTAACGCGTGCGCGGCGAGACATGTCGTGCGGATCGTCACCGGACGCTCATTGGCCAGACGGCGGGCGGCGCGCAGCGACTTTTTCTCATTCTCGGCATCGAGGCCGTAGCCGGACTTGACCTCGACGGTGGTGACGCCTTCGGCGATCAGCGCGTCGAGCCGCGGCAGCGTCTCAGCGACAAGCTCGTCTTCGCTCGCGGCGCGCAGCGACTTGACCGAGGAGACGATGCCGCCGCCGGCGCGCGCCACTTCTTCATAGGTGGCGCCGGCCAGACGCATCTCGAATTCGTTGGCGCGGTTGCTGGCATAGACAAGATGGGTATGGCAGTCGATCAGGCCGGGCGTGATCCAGCGTCCTGAGCAATCCATCCTCTCGGCGCCCTGCCCGACCGAAGCCGGCATGTCGGCCTCGGGGCCGGCATAGAGAATAAGCCCGTCGCGCGCGGCGACCGCGCCTTTCTCGTCGATGCCGAGACCGGCCGCACCCTCGGCCATGGTCGCCAGGCGCGCATTGCGCCAGACCCGATGGCCGCTCCTGTTGTTTGCTCCACCCATCATCTTTTCCATTTGAAAGGATGACGATTATGTATATACATATTGAAACGCGACGCAAGCAATATCGTCCAATATCGTCGCTCACGCATCGAGATTTGGAGACGCAGGTGACGGCGATCTTTGCGGAACAGGGGCTTCTGCCCGAGAGCTGGCAAAGCAATGTCAGGATCGTCTTCGAAGATGGCCGCATCTCGAAGGTCGAGGCCAGCGCTGCCGCTCGGGCCGGTGACGAACGCCATGCCATCGTTGTGCCCGGTATGCCCAATTTGCACAGCCACGCCTTCCAGCGCGGCATGGCGGGTTTGGCCGAATTACGCGGCCCTTCGGCCGACAGTTTCTGGAGCTGGCGCGAAGTGATGTACCGCTTCGCGCTGTCGATGACGCCGGACCAGGTCGAGGCTGTGGCGGCGCAGCTCTATGTCGAAATGCTGGAGGCCGGCTTTTCGCGCGTCGGCGAGTTCCATTATCTGCATCACGACCGCGACGGGCAGCCTTATGCCAATATCGCTGAGATGGCCGAGCGAATCTCAGCTGCCGCCTCAGACACCGGCATCGGCCTGACGCTGCTGCCGGTTTTTTACGCCCATTCGTCCTTCGGCGGCGCGGCTCCCAATGAGGGCCAGCGGCGATTCATCAATGATGTCGAGCGCTTCGGACGTCTGCTTGAGAAAAGCCGCGAGGCGGTTCATTCGCTGGAGCAGGCCGTCGTCGGCGTTGCGCCGCACAGCCTGCGCGCCGCAACGCCGGACGAACTCGATGCGGTCGCCGCGATGGCGCCGGACGGCCCGATCCACATCCATGTCGCCGAGCAGATGAAGGAAGTCGAGGACTGCGTCGCCTGGTCGGGCAAGCGTCCGGTCGAATTCCTGCTGGCCAACGCCAAAGTCGACAAGCGCTGGTGCCTGATCCACGCCACCCATATGACCGAGGCCGAGACGATTGCCATGGCCCGGACCGGCGCCGTCGCCGGACTCTGTCCGATCACCGAAGCCAATCTCGGTGACGGTACGTTCGCGGCGCCACTGTTCATCGAGCATGGCGGCCGCTTTGGCGTCGGCTCCGACTCCAATGTGCTGATCGGCCTGCCGGACGAGCTTCGGCAGCTCGAATATTCGCAGCGCCTCGCCCATCGCGCCCGCAATGTGCTGGCCCGCACCGGCGGCTCGACGGGGCGCGCCCTGTTCGACGCCTCGCTCGACGGCGGCAGCCAGGCGCTCGGCACCGGTCCGGCGCAAATTGCCGCCGGCAGCCCCGCCGATTTGGTCTCGCTCGACGCTGGCCATCCTTCGCTTGCCGGCAAGGCTGGCGACGCGATCCTCGACACCTGGATTTTCGCCAATGGCAGCAAGGTCGATTGCGTGTGGGTGCATGGCAAGAAGCAGGTCAGCGGCGGCAGACATGCCAAGCGCGAGGCGGTTGCCAAGCGGTTCCGCGAAGTCATGACCGCATTGTCGCAGGGCTGAACAGGAACATCCGATGAGCCTTGTCGAGATAGATGACATCGAAGGCGGCGAGATCCTCTCGCTGCATCAACGCATCCTGTCGGATATCCGCGAAAAGATCCTGTCGGGCGCCTGGGCGCCGGGCCATCGCATCCCCTTCGAGCACGAGCTGACGGATCACTACAATTGCTCGCGCATGACGGTGAACAAGGCGCTGTCGCAGTTGGCCAAGGCCGGGCTGATCGAGCGCCGCCGCCGCTCCGGTAGTTTCGTGCGCCAGCCGCAGTCGCAAGCGGCGGTGCTTGAGCTGCATGACATCAGAATCGAGGTCGAGGCGCTCGGCCTGCCCTATCGCTATGAGCGGCTGGAACGCGTCCAGCGGCGCAGTGGCACCGAAGACCGTGCGCTGCTCGGGCTCTCCCAATCAGGTCCGGTGCTCGCGCTGGAGGGCCTGCATTTTGCCGGCGAACGGCCGTTCGCGCTAGAGCAGCGGCTGATCAATCTTTCTGCGGTGGCCGAGGCAGCCGAGGAGGAATTTCTCGATGTCGCGCCGGGCCCCTGGCTGATCGGCCGCGTTCCGTGGAGCGAGGCCGAGCACCGCATCCGCGCCATGGCCGCCGACGAGACGATCGCCGATGCGCTAGACATCGACATGGGCGCGCCCTGCCTGGTGGTCGAACGCCGCACCTGGAGCGCCGAGCATCCGGTGACCCATGTACGGTTCATCTATCCGGCGGAGAGCCACACGCTGGTGGCGCGGTTTACCCCGTCGCAGGGGTGAGCTCTTCTCCTTCTCCCCTTGCGGGAGAAGGTGGATCGGCGCTTCAGCACCGAGACGGATGAGGGGTGTTCCAGCGGAGTGAGACGCTGGCATTCCCTGGAGCACCCCTCATCCGGCCGCTTCGCGGCCACCTTCTCCCACGAGGGGGAGAAGGGAAAGTCGGCGCCTCAGATCGCCGCAGTCACAATAATCTCGACCAGATATTCCGGGGCGGCGAGCTTTGCTTCGCCGGTGGCGCGTGCCGGGGTATGGCCCTGCGGCACCCACTTGTCCCATTCCGAATTCATTTCCGCGAAGGTGCCCATGTCGGCAAGCCAGATGATCGCCTGGACGATCTTGGTCTTGTCGGTGCCGGCCTTGGCGAGCAATTCGTCGATGGTCTTGAGGATGTCGCGGGTCTGCGAGGCGACGTTGCCGCCGGGCTCGCCGACCTGGCCGGCCAGATAGACGGTGTTGCCATGGATGACGATCTGGCTCATGCGCGGGCCGACATCGATGCGACGAATGCTCATTGGAGGTTCCTTCGTTATGGGGGTCGCTGCTCTTTAGAGTCCGGGCGGACGCGGGGCAAGGCCGGCGGACGCGAAACCAATTGAGCCAAGTGTCCGATCTCTGCCGCCCACCTACACGGCGAGTTGACCGGTCGTGACACAATTGCGCCAGCCTGGCGTGTTGACTAATGTAATAACATCACATATCGACAGCTCACTCGATTTCGCGGACCGCCGCCCGATGACCAATGCCTGCCTGACTTTCCGCGACCTGACGCTGGGCTACAACAGCCACGCGGCCATCCATCATTTGAACGGCACCGTCCGCAAAGGTTCGCTGACCGCGGTGGTCGGCGCCAACGGCTCGGGCAAATCGACGCTGATGAAGGGCATCGTCGGCGTGCTGAAGCCGATGGAAGGCGCGGTGGTCCGCATGCCGGGTGTCCGCACCGCCTATCTTCCGCAGCAGTCGGAGCTCGACCGCTCGTTTCCGGCGCGCGTCGTCGATCTGGTCTCGCTCGGCCTATGGCCAAAGCGCGGCATGCTCGGGCGCTACACCAAAGAGGACCGAGAATCCGTCAGCAAGGCGCTGATGGCGGTCGGGCTCGGCGGCTTCGAGAAGCGGCCGATCGACACGCTGTCCGGCGGACAGCTGCAGCGCACGCTGTTTGCCCGCGTGCTGTTGCAGGACGCCGACCTCATCCTGCTCGACGAGCCGTTCAACGCGGTCGACTCCAAGACCGTGGGCGATCTCATCCAGTTGATAAAGCGCTGGCATGGCGAGGAGCGCACGATCATGGTCGTGATTCACGACCTCGACCTGGTGCGGCAGAATTTCCCGCAGACGCTGCTGCTTGCCCGCCAGCCTGTCGCCTGGGGCGACACCAAGGACACGCTGCGGCCGGAAAATCTGCTCAAGGCAAGGCGCTTCCACGAGGCGTGGGAAGAAAACGCGCCATGGTGCGAGCCGAGTGAGCATGAACACAGCCATGATCGCGCGCACGATCATGATCATGGGCATGACCACCGACACGACCATCATCACGGCTCCGGACCGAGGGCGGCATGATGGATTTCCTCTACGGCCTGTTCATCGCGCCCTTCGCCGACTTCGCCTTCATGCAGCGGGCGCTGTTCGGCTCGCTGATGCTGTCGCTCGGAGCCTGCCCGGTCGGCGTCTTCCTGATGCTCAGGCGCATGAGCCTGTCGGGCGACGCGATGGCGCATGCCATCCTGCCCGGCGCTGCCGCCGGCTTCCTGCTTTATGGCCTCGAAATCCTGCCGATGACCATCGGCGGGCTGATCGCCGGCATCATCGTGGCGCTCGGCGCGGGTGCCGTCTCTCGCTTCACCATCCAGCGCGAGGACGCCTCGATGGCGGCCTTCTATCTCATCTCGCTGGCCGTCGGCGTGCTGATGGTGTCGATCCGCGGCTCCAGCGTCGACCTGATGCATGTGCTGTTCGGCACGGTGCTGGCGCTCAACGATGAGGCGCTCATCCTGATCGGCGGAATCGTGGCGGTGACGCTCGCCTGTCTCGCCATCTTCTGGCGCGCGCTTGTCGCCGAGTGCCTCGACCCGCTGTTCCTGCGCTCGGTGAGCCGCATGGGCAGCCCGGTGCATTTCATTTTCTTGGGCCTTGTCGTGCTCAACCTCGTCGGCGGCTTCCAGGCGTTGGGCACGCTGCTGTCGGTCGGACTGATGATGCTGCCTGCCGCCGCGGCCCGCTTCTGGACGGCGCGCGTGGAGCCGATGTGCGCGCTCGCCGTGCTGATCGGCTTCGCCTCCTGCATCGCCGGGCTGCTCTTGTCCTATCACGCCTCGTTGCCTTCCGGTCCGGCGATCATCCTTTCGTCCGGCGTCGTCTATTTCTGCTCGATCCTGTTCGGCACGCGCGGCGTGCTGCGCGCCCGCATCGTGCATCACCGGCACCGCACCGCCTGACCCTCATTCCCACCCCTTAAAAGGAGACGTTGCCAATGCTGAAATCCTTCCGAGCCGCCCTGGCGTTGAGCGTTATAACATTAAGCGCCTTCGCAACCTCGTCAGCCTTCGCGGTGCCGCTCAAGGTCGTGGCGAGCTTCACTGTGATTGCCGACTTCGCGAAAAATGTCGGCGGCGACCGGGTTAACATCACCACCATTGTCGGGCCGGACGGCGACGCGCATGTCTATGAGCCGAGCCCGGCGGACGCGGTGGCGATGGCCAAAGCCGATGTCGTGCTGGTCAACGGCCTGCATTTCGAGGGTTTCCTGCAGCGCCTGGTCGACGCCAGCGCCACCAAGGCCGCGATCGTGACGCTGACCAAGGGCGTGACGCCGATCGACTTCAAGCCGGAATTCGCCGATGCGGACGCCGCCGAAGGTGCTGGCACCGGCGGCGGCAAGACCGTCACCGATCCGCATGCCTTCCAGTCGATCGCCAACGCCAAGATCTATGTGAAGAACATCGCCGACGCGTTCTGCACGGCCGATAGCGCAGGCTGCGACAGCTACACGGCCAATGCCGCCGCCTATATTGCCAAGCTCGATGGGCTGGAGGGCGAAGTGAAGGCGGCGATCCAGTCGATCCCGGAAGCCAAGCGCGTGGTCATCACCTCGCATGATGCCTTCGGCTATTTCGAACATGAATACGGGCTGACCTTCCTCGCGCCGGAAGGCATCTCGACCGAATCCGAACCCTCGGCGGCCGATGTCGCCAAGCTGGTTAGCCAAGTGAAGCAGGACAAGGCGGCGGCGATCTTCGTGGAAAACATCACCAATCCGCGGCTCATCGAGCAGATCGCCGGCGAGACCGGCATCAAGGTCGGCGGCACGCTCTATTCGGACGCGCTGTCTCAGCCCGATGGTCCCGCCGCGACCTATATCGACATGATGCACAACAACATCACGCAGATCAAAGGCGCGATCCTGGGAAGCTGAGCGGCCAACATCCAACCGGATCAGGATCGGCCCTGTTGGATTTTTCGATCGGCCGTCGCTATTTGGCAGGGAATTCCTTCAATGCGGATTGCCGCCCCTCTCCCGGAGTGGCAAGACTGCCGCCAATGAGATCGCGAGGACGACACCATGGAATACCGCCAGATCAGCGACGACTATTCGGTCTCCGGCCAGATCCAACCTGAGGACATCGCCGCCATCAAGGACGCAGGCTTCAAAAGCGTGATCTGCAACCGGCCGGACGACGAGCAGCCGGGCCAGCCCTCGGCCGATAGCGTCAAGGCAGCGGCCGAGGCGGCCGGCCTTGCCTTCCGCTATATCCCGGTCATCAGCGGCCAGATCACCATGGACAATGTCGAGGACCAAGCCGCCGCGCTGGATGAACTCGAAGGGCCGGTGTTTGCCTACTGCCGCTCCGGGGCGCGTTGCACCAACCTTTATGGGCTGATCCAGCAGCAGCGAGGGTGACGGATTAGAAAGCCAGTCAGTCTGACAGGCCGGCGATTCTCCGCGCCCTCCGTCCCTTCAGTCAGCGTAATTAGATCGGCAGCGCGCCGGTTTCCTTCAGCGTCTCAAGTACGATCGCCGTCTTCACGTGCTGCACGGATTCGTGCGGCAGGAGCACGCCGTTGACGAATTCGGACAATGATTTGAGGTCGGGCGTCACCACCTTCAGGATGTAGTCCATCTCGCCAGTCAGCGCGTGCGCCTCCTGCACTTCGGGCAGGCGGGCGACCAGCTCGCCGAAGCGGCGGGCGTTGTCTCGGTTGTGGGTGGCTAAAGTCACCGAGATGACGTTGACCAGCGAAAAGCCAAGACGGTCGCGGTCGAGCACGGCACGGTAGCCCTTGATATAGCCGTCTTCCTCGAGCCGCAGACGGCGGCGCGAGCATTGCGAGGGCGACAGGTTCACGCGCTCCGCCAGATCGTTGTTGGTGAATCGCGCATCATCCTGCAAAAGTGCCATTATCTTGCGATCAAATTGATCAAGTCGCGCATCGTCCATGAATTTCTCCCTATTCATGCACAAATTGCGCACATGATGAGCATTTCAAGCGGTTGAATGCAAGCACCGTGCGGACACTGCGCGCTATCATCGTTGAAATTGGCCAAGCACGGCCCCGACAGCTTTCGGAGGACTCCATGGGCCCTTTCCCGCACGACGCCCCGCCTGCCAAGATCAACAAGCAAAACCCAGCCGGCACCGACGGTTTCGAGTTCGTCGAGTTCGCGCATTCGGAGCCCGAGAAGCTCGCCGAATTGTTCACCCGCATGGGCTATGTCGCGGTCGCAAGGCACCGCACTAGGAACATCACCGTCTGGCGCCAGGGCGACATCAACTATGTCGTCAATGCCGAGCCCGGCTCGCATGCGATGAAGTTCGTGGAGAAGCACGGCCCCTGTGCCGCCTCCATGGCGTGGCGCGTGGTCGATGCCAAACATGCCTTCGACCACGCCGTCTCAAAGGGTGCCACGCCCTATGAGGGAAGCGACAAAGCGCTCGACGTGCCGGCCATCGTCGGCATTGGCGGCTCGCTGCTTTATTTCATCGAAACCTATGGCGAAAAAGGCTCGGCTTATGACGCCGAGTTCGAGTGGCTGGGCGAGCGCGACCCGAAGCCCGAAGGCGTCGGCTTCTATTATCTCGACCACCTCACCCACAATGTCTATCGCGGTAACATGGACAAATGGTGGGACTTCTACCGCGACCTGTTCGGCTTCAAGCAGATCCATTTCTTCGACATCGACGGCAAGATCACCGGCCTTGTCAGCCGCGCCATCACCTCGCCCTGCGGCAAGATCCGCATTCCGCTGAACGAGTCCAAGGACGAGACCAGCCAGATCGCCGAGTATCTGAAGAAGTACAATGGCGAGGGCATCCAGCACATCGCGGTCGGCACCGATGCGATCTACGAGGGCACCGACAAGCTCGCCGCCAACGGGCTGAAATTCATGCCCGGCCCGCCCGACACCTACTACGAGATGTCGCATGAGCGCGTGCACGGCCACGACGAGCCGATCGAGCGCATGAAGAAGCACGGCATCCTGATCGACGGCGAAGGCGTCGTCGACGGCGGCACGACCAAGATCCTGCTGCAGATCTTTTCCAAAACCGTGATCGGCCCGCTCTTCTTCGAGTTCATCCAGCGCAAGGGCGATGAAGGTTTTGGCGAAGGCAATTTCCGCGCGCTCTTCGAATCGATCGAGCAGGACCAGATCAAGCGCGGCGTGATCAAGCTGGACGGCAAGGCGGCGTAACGCCTGAGCTTACTTGCGGCCGGACCAATTATGACCTAAATTCTGGTCATAAGAGGTTGGCAATGAACGTTCCGATGGCAAAAGCAAAGGCCCAACTCGCCGAGTTGGTGAAGCGGGCCCAGGCCGGCGAAAAGATCAATCTGACCCGGCACGGGGAGATTGTGGCAACCTTGAGCGCCCCTGCTCGGCCTGCGGGGAGCAAGGGTCTGTTTGGAGCCCTGAAAGGCCAAATTTGGATATCGGATGATTTTGATGAACTCGGCCCCGAATGGGACGAGTACATCAAATGAGCCGCAAATATCTGGTCGATACCCATATTCTACTCTGGGTACTCAACGCGGATTCACGCCTTTCGGACCATCATCGGGACATCTTTCTTGCGAGTGAGGATGTGGTCGTCAGCGCCATCTCGGTGGCGGAGATCGCCATCAAGAAATCGCTCGGCAAAGTCACGCTCACAGGCAATATCGTGGAGATCTTGAAGTCGAACGGCATTCCGATCCTCGGCGTCAATGAATTGCACGCAGCGAGGCTTGAGCATCTGCCGCTTCATCATCGTGATCCATTCGACCGTCTACTCATCGCGCAGGCTCAAATTGAAGATCTGACGATGGTCACTGCGGATCGGCACTTCGCAGCCTACGACGTTGCCTTGGTCTGATCATCCAGTCCCAACCGTTCGACCTCTTCTTTCCTCAGCTTCAGGTCGTACTCGAGCAGGAACTCGTCCAATTGCGGTGGCGGAACGGAAGTGCCGGAAAGCATGGCATGCACCTGCCCGCGGTGGTGGATGTCGTGCAGGAAGACATGCGCGAGGATGTCGCCGATCTTTTCGGGGATCATGCCATCCTCGCGCCGGTCGGTTATGACGCTGCGATCGAGATCGGTCTCTGAAAGTGCATCGCAGAAAGCAACGAGCCTGCGGTCGAAATCGGCCTGTGCCTCGGCCAGACCTACTGCATCGTCGAACGGCACGTAGTCGTCGTAGACTGCGGCACCCCGGCCTCCATCCGTCAGGAAGTCGAGATAGAGAAGGTCGACCGCGAGGATGTGGTTGAGCGTCTCCCTGATCGACGGAAAGAAGCCGGTGCGCCCGGCCTCGAGCTCGCCGGTCTGAAGCGCCAGCACTGCACGATAGAGCCGGTCGTTCGACCAGAGATTATTGCGCGCCATGCGGCGCAGGTGCTCCAGCATGGTCACCGGCTCAATGCTCCCCTCACCCCTCGTATTTCTCGACCTTCTGCTCGATGGCGCCGAAGATCGAATGGCCGGTTCTGTCCTTCATCTCGATGCGCACCGTGTCGCCGAAACGCAGGAAGGGCGTCTTCGGCTCGCCGCTCTCGATAGTCTCGATTATGCGCAGTTCCGCAACGCAGGAATAGCCGGCGCCGCCCGCCGAAACCGGCTTGCCAGGGCCGCCGTCGAGCTTGTTGGAGACGGTCCCCGAGCCGATGATACTGCCGGCGGCGAGCGGTCGGGTTTTCGCGGCATGCGCGATCAGCGTCGGGAAATCGAAGGTCATGTCGACGCCCGCATTGGCGCGGCCGAACGGCTTGCCGTTGACGTCGACCAGCAGCGAGAGATTGACCTTGCCGCCGTCCCAGGCATCGCCCAACTCGTCGGGGGTGACGGCAACCGGAGAGAAGGCCGACGATGGTTTCGACTGGAAGAAGCCGAAGCCTTTGGCCAGTTCCGGCCCGGTGATGGCGCGCAGCGTGACGTCGTTGACCAGCATAATGAGGCGGATTGCCTCCTTCGCTTGTTCCAGACTGGCGCCCATCGGCACATCGTCGACGACGACCGCGACCTCGGCCTCCATGTCGATGCCGAAGGCCTCGTCGGCCATGCGGATCGGGTCGCGCGGCGCAATGAAGGAGTCCGAGCCGCCCTGGTAGATCAGCGGGTCGGTCCAGAAGCTTGCCGGCATATCCGCGCCGCGTGCCTTCCGCACCAGCTCGACATGGTTCACATAGGCGGAGCCGTCCGCCCATTGATAGGCGCGCGGCAGCGGGGAATGCGCGTCGTGCTCATGGAAACGCGCCGAGGGAACCGCGTTGGTCTCAAGCGATTCGGCCATGGCCGCCAGATGCGGCGCAATGCGGCGCCAATCGTCGAGCGCAGCCTGCAGCGTCGGCACCAGGAAGGAAGCGTCGGTGAACCGCGTCAGATCGCGCGAGACCACGACCAGTTTTCCGTCGCGCGTCCCGTTCTTCAATGTGGCAAGCTTCATGCGGTTTCCTCTCCTGAAGCGGCCTTTTGACCGCCTAGCCCCACAACAAGGCCGTCGCGGGCAATCGTCAAGTCGCCGGACCAAGTTTTCCTGACGGCGTCGATCCAGTCGTCCTCGCCGATCGCCGGATCGTCGGCTGGAATGAGATGGTTGAGCACCAGCCGCTTCACCCCGGCATCGCTGGCGATGCGGCCTGCTTCGTCGGCAAAACTGTGGCTCGCTAGGAGATGCTCGCGCAGCCGCGCGCCGTTGCCGGTCCGGGCGACCAGTCGCTCCACGCCTTCCTCCAGCATGGCCTCATGGACGAGGATGTCGGCAGCTTTGGCAAACTCAGCCAGTGGCGGAAAGAAGGCCGTGTCGGCGGAAAACACCACGCTCTTGCCGTCCTGCTCGAAACGCAGCGCAAAACAGTCGGTGACCGGCGGATGGTCGACGCGCAACGAAGTCACCGTCAGACCTCGCTCGTCCAAAATCGAGCCTTCGCCGAACTCCTCGACCGTGATCAGGTCGCGGATGTCCGGCCTGCCTTCGTCGATGATGCGGATCTCGATGTCGAACTCCATCGCCTGGCAGAAGCATTGCCAGTAATGCCCCGTGCCGGGTGGGCCAAAAACGGTCACCGGCGTCGCCAGACCCGCCGTCCAGGCCGTGTGGATCAGCGGCCCAAGTTCCAGAACGTGGTCCGAATGAACGTGCGTGACGAAGATCAGATCGAGCGCTTTGAGGCTGACGCCGGCATCAGTCAGCGCACGCGTGACGCCAAGTCCGCAATCGACGACGATGGTGCGCCCGCCGATTTCAAGCAGCGACGAACTCGGCCAGGGTCCGCCTGGCCGGACTGCCGGGCCACCCTTGGAGCCGAGCAGGACGAGCCGGTCCACGTTTTCGGTATTCAAGACCAGTCGCCTTCCGGGGTGCCGTTGAAACGCTTCTTCAGGTCGGCCCAGCAGTCGATGTAGTTCTCCTGCAAGGTGCCGAGCTCGGCGGCGTAGCGCGTCAGCATCTGCGGAAAGCGCGTCTCGAACATGAAGGCCATGGTGTTGTCGAGCTTGACCGGCTTCAGGTCGGCGCGCGTCGCCTTCTCGAAGCCGGAAGCATCCGGGCCATGCGCCAGCATCTGGTTGTGCAGGCTGATGCCGCCGGGCACGAAACCTTCCTCCTTGGCGTCGTACTGGCCATGGATCAGGCCCATGAACTCGCTCATGATGTTACGATGGTACCAGGGCGGCCGGAACGTATTTTCGGCCACCAGCCAGCGCGGCGGGAAGATGACGAAGTCGACATTGGCCGTGCCCTCCTCGCCGCTCGGCGCCGTCAGCACGGTGAAGATCGATGGATCGGGGTGGTCGAACAGGATGGCGCCGACGGGCGAAAACGTCGCCAGATCATATTTGTAGGGCGCGTAGTTGCCATGCCAGGCGACGACGTCGAGCGGCGAATGGCCGAGTTCGGTAATGTGGAAGGCGCCGCACCATTTGACGATCAGCCGGCAGGGCGTCTCCTTCTCCTCGAACCAGGCGCAGGGCGTTTTGAAATCGCGCGGATTGGCCAGGCAATTGGCGCCGATCGGGCCGCGGTCGGGCATGGTGAACTTGGCGCCGTAATTCTCGCAAACATAGCCGCGCGCCTCCTTGTCGGCGAGCTCGACCTTGAAGACGAGGCCGCGCGGCAGCACCGCGATCTCGCCGGGGCGAAGCTCAATCACCCCCATCTCGGTGACGAAGCGCAGCGCGCCCACCTGCGGCACGACCAGCAATTCGCCGTCGGCGTTGAAGAAATGGTCGTCCACCATCGACCGGTTGGCGACATAGACATGCGCTGCCATGCCCGACTGGCCAACCGCATCGCCGGCCGTGGTGAAGGTACGCATGCCGGAAATGAAGTCGGTCGGCTCGGTCGGCATCGGCGTCGGGTTCCAGCGGTATTGGCCGAGCGCCAGCTCGTGGTCGCCGATATTGGGGCCTGTCTTCCACAAGGGGTAGCTGGCGCCCTTGAATCGGCCGGTGTGCTTTACGCTCGGGCGAATTCGATAAAGCCAGGAGCGCTCGTTGGTGCCGCGCGGCGCGGTGAAGGGCGAGCCCGAAAGCTGCTCGGCATAGAGGCCGTAGGCCGGCCGCTGCGGCGAGTTGCGGCCCTGCGGCAGCGATCCGGGCAGCGTCTCGGTTTCGAAATCATTGCCGAAACCCGGCATGTAGGAAAAGCCCATCCGATCCTCCCTGATCCGACTTGCCAGCTTCAAGAATTTGGCCTGCAGGCGATGTTGACCAAACTGGTTTCATTTGTAACCATTGAAAATGTAACTATCAACGGCTGACGCTTTCGCGGTGCGACCATGGAAATCCTCGAGTTGGAAAGCTTCCTGCCCTACAGACTCTATCGGTTGGCGGATACCGTCAGCCGCGAATTTTCGCGCATCTACAAAGAGCGCCACGGTCTGACGCGACCGGAATGGCGCACGCTGTCGGGGCTTGGCGAGCGGGGCACGATGACGGCGACCGAACTCGGTGAACAGTCGGCCATGCACAAGACGAAGGTGTCGCGCGCGGTGGCGGAGTTGGAACGGCGGCGGTGGTTGACGCGGACGCCGGATGAGAATGATCGCCGCGTAGAGCGCCTGGCGCTGACCAAGACGGGTTTAGCCGCCTATCGCGAGATGGTGCCGCTGGCGAAGGCGTTTGAAAGGGAGTTGCTGGGGAAGCTGAGTGTGGAGGAGCGCGCGGCGATTGCCAGGGGGGTGGCGGCGCTGGAAGAGGCTTTGGAGAGAAAGTAGATGAGAGGCCGGCGGGACAGCGCCCCCCTCTGTCCTGCCGGACATCTCCCCCTCTTGGGGGGAGATTGGCAGCTTTGGCGACGGCGCTCGTCTTGCAACGTCCGCGATTGGCGAAGGCCGGCGTGACGGCTGATCTCCCTCCTTGAGGGGTAGATGTCCGGCAGGACAGAGAGGGGGGCGAAGGAACTCGACATCTCTCCAGAGGCTCTCACCAATCCATCACAACCTTCCCAGAACTCCCACTCCTCATCGCATCGAACCCCACCTGGAAATCGTCGATCCCGATGCGATGGGTGATCAGCCCCGAGACATCCAGCGGGCCTTGCACCAGGGCGATCATCTTGTACCAGGTCTCGAACATCTCGCGGCCGTAGATGCCTTTGAGATGCAGCATCTTGAAGATGACCTTGTTCCAGTCGATCTCGAAGCCGGTCGGCGCGATGCCGAGGATGGCGATCTTGCCGCCATTGTTCATGGTGTCGATCATGTCGCGGAAAGCGGGAGCCGCGCCTGACATCTCCAGCCCGACGTCGAAACCTTCGCTCATGCCGATCGACGGCATCACATCGCGCAGCTTTTCCTTCGAGGCGTCGACGACATGCTGGACGCCGAGTTTTCGCGCCAGATCCAGTCGCACCGGGTTGATATCGGTGATGACCACCTTTCGCGCGCCGACGCATTGCGCCACCAGCGCACCCATGATGCCGATCGGCCCGGCGCCGGTGACCAGCACGTCCTCGCCGACCAGATCAAAGGACAAGGCTGTGTGCACGGCATTGCCCAGCGGATCGAAGATAGCGGCGATCTCGTCCGGCACATCGTCGGGGATCGGCACGACATTGTGCTGTGGGATCGCCAGATACTCGCCGAAGGCGCCGGGACGGTTGACGCCGACGCCGAGCGTGTTGCGGCAGAGATGCCCTCGCCCGGCGCGGCAGTTGCGGCAATGGCCGCAGACAATGTGGCCTTCGCCCGACACGCGCTGGCCGACCTTGTATTCGGTGACCGCGGAGCCGAAATCAGCGACCGTGCCGACGAATTCGTGGCCCGTCACCATCGGCACGGGCACCGTCTTCTGCGCCCACTGGTCCCAATTGTAGATATGGACGTCGGTGCCGCAGATCGCGGTCTTCTTGACCTTGATCAGCACGTCGTTGGGGCCGATCTCCGGCACCGGCACCTCTTCCATCCAGATGCCCGGCTCGGCCTTGGCCTTCACCAGCGCCTTCATCATGTTCGACATCAGACGCTCCTCAAAAATCTTGCCTGTCTCGATGGGATCGGTTTCATCAGTGCGCCGCCTCCAGAATGTTCTTCAGCCGGAGCAAGTCTCGATCGGTCGAACGCCGAACGGCCAGGGCGATAAACGGCGCCACAAGACGGGAAAAGCCTGTCGGGGTACCGCGGTTCCGGAGCGCCATATGGGTAGCGCCTTCTCGGGTATCGCGCCATGCATAACTCGTTTCCATGGGAAACGGTCCTTCGGCGGTTCGCATCACCAGCCGCTCGCCCTGCACGAGATCGACAATTTCGTAGGTGTAAACAAGGCGCCGTCCGAGGAACTGCGCTACGAATGCAATTCTCGATCCTACCTGGGCCGGTCGGGGCGTCTTCCATTCGACCGATTTGATATTGACATACCAGCGGGGCACGTTGTCCGGATCGGCGGAAAAGGCGGCGACGACCGCGCGGGGCCTGACGATCTCGATCCTGCTCGTGACATCGATCGTCATGGCCGACTTCTGTTTTCCTCGGCGTGGGTCACGCGATTACACCCAGTTCTTTTCCCACGTCGCCGAAGGCCGCGACCGCACGGTCGATGTCGGCGCTGGAATGGGCGGCAGACATCTGCGTGCGGATGCGCGCCTGGCCCTTCGGCACCACCGGAAAGGAGAAACCGATGACATAGATGCCGCGCTTCAGCATGCGCTGCGCCATCTCCTGCGCCAGTGCCGCATCGCCCAGCATCACCGGGATGATCGGATGATCGGCGCCAGCCAGCGTGAAGCCCAGTTTGCCCATCCTGGAACGGAACCGGTCCGCATTGGCATATAGGCGCTCGCGCAACGCGTCGCCATGGCGGATCAGGTCGAAGACCTTGATCGAGGCGCCGGCGATCGCCGGCATCAGCGTGTTGGAGAAGAGATAGGGCCGTGAACGCTGGCGCAGCCAGTCGACCACTTGGCTTTTGCCCGACGTGTAACCGCCCGAGGCGCCGCCCAGCGCCTTGCCAAGCGTGCCCGTGATGATGTCCACCCTGCCCTCGACGCCGCAATGCTCGGCCGAGCCACGGCCGTTCTTACCGACGAAGCCGACCGCATGGCTGTCGTCGACCATGACCATGGCGTCGTATTTCTCGGCGAGATCGCATACGTCCTTGAGATTGGCAATGATGCCGTCCATCGAGAACACGCCGTCGGTGGCGATCAGCCGGAACCGGCAGTCCTTGGCCTCCTTCAGCCGGGCCTCGAGATCGGCCATGTCGTTGTTGGCGTAGCGGAAACGTTTGGCCTTCGAGAGCCGCACGCCATCGATGATCGAGGCGTGGTTCAGCGCATCGGAGATGATGGCGTCCTCCTCGCCGAGCAGCGTTTCGAACAGGCCGCCATTGGCGTCGAAGCAGGAAGAATAGAGGATGGTATCGTCCATGCCCAGAAATGAGGAGATGGTCGCCTCGAGCTGCTTGTGTTCCTCCTGCGTGCCGCAAATGAAGCGCACGGAGGCCATGCCGTAGCCGTAGCGGTCGAGCGCGTGCTTTGCCGCATCGCGCAGATCCGGGCTGTCGGCGAGCCCGAGATAGTTGTTGGCGCAGAAATTCAGCACCTTTTGGCCGCCGACCTCGATCTCGGCGGATTGCATCGAGGAGATCACCCGCTCGGACTTGTAAAGTCCGGCCGATTTTAGCCCTTGAAGCTCGCTGTCGATATGGGAAAGGAATGCTTTGCTCATGGTCGGCCCTGTTCGGTTCAGGCCGGACTGTCGCGCCACGGGCACGAAAAATCCATCGCAAAAGCGACCGCTTCGGTGGCGCTGCGAAAGCCCGGTCGCAATCTCTGTGATGGCGTGGCGGCAATAGGATCAAAAAAGAGATGTGCGAGAAAGGACGTGATAACCATCTTGCGAGCTTTTCCGCGCTGCCGCGATCACCTTGCCGACCCGTTAACCCTTTCAAGTTAATCGTTTTCCCGCCACGAATCCTTGGCAGGTATCCGTCGACCGGAGGGGTCACCCAGTTATGTCGCAGCAGCCAGTGCAGAGCGTTTCGCGCAAGCTGATCCTGCTCATCAAGACCGGCTACTGGCTGGCGCTGACGATCATCGCCGCCATGGTGATCGCCTCCTTCATCCTTCTGCAGCAGTTGATGGCGCAGCAACAGCACAATGATGCGCTGCTCGACATCGTCCAGACGCAGAAGGCGCTGTCGCAGCGCATCGTCTTCCTGGCCAGCGCCACGGGTGCTGCCTCGCGCGACAAGCAGCCGGCGCTGGTGACCGCGCTCAAGCAGGCGACCGGCGAGTTCGAAACCAATTACGACCGGCTGCTCACCGAGACCGGCGCCGACCCGCTGTCGCCGGCGCGCAACGATCCCAAATCGATCGAATACGTGCTGTTCAGCAAGCCGTTCCATCTCGACTATTTCTCCGTCGGTCTGGTGGCCAACGGAGAGCGACTGGCCTCGTCCTTCGGATCCCAACTCGGCATGCAAAGCGATGGCTACAAGGGCGGCACCGAGCGCGCCGGCCTCGACGCCTCCCTCGCCAATGCGACCTTGTCCGGCTATGCCGCGCTCGGCCAGCGCATCAGCGCCTTTGCAGACGAACGCTCCGGTCAATTGCTCAACCTGCACCGCACCCTTTTCTTTGCCACCCTTGGCGTCATCGTGCTGGTCGCGTTGTTCATTTTCCGGCCGATGTCCAACGCCATCCTGCGCAAGACACGCGAGCTGGTCGACGCGCGCAACTCGATGGCCTTCATCGCCGTGCATGACGGCCTGACCGGGCTGCACAACCGCACCTTCCTTACCGACCATTTCGAAACGCTGATCAAAGGCGCTCACCGCCGCCGCGAGCGCCTGGCGGTCATCCAGCTCGATCTCGACCGTTTCAAGCAGATCAACGATACGCTTGGCCATGCCGCCGGCGACTATGTGCTGGTGGTGACCGCCCAGCGCATGCGCGATTCCTGCCGGGCCTCGGATCTCTGCGCGCGGCTCGGCGGCGACGAGTTCGTCATGATCCTCAACGGTGCCGGCAGCACCGAGGACATTCATGCGCTGGCCACGCGCATTCTCGGCGAGATCAACGAGCCGATCACCTTCCAGGGCACGACCATCATGCCCGGCGCCAGCGCCGGCATCGCGGTCTATCCGGTGGACGCCGACAACGCGCAGGACCTGCTCGTCCATGCCGATCTCGCGCTCTATTCCGCCAAGAAGCTCGGCGGCGGCAACTTCTCCTTCTTCTCCGAGGAACTGCGCCGCGAGCTCGACTACCGCAAGCGGCTCGAACAGGACATCCGCACGGCGATCGCCAACAAGAGTTTTGAGGTCTATTTCCAGCCGCAAGTGTCGCTGACCAGCGGCAAGATCAGCGGCATCGAGGCGCTGGTGCGCTGGAAGCACGCGACGCGCGGCATGATCTCGCCCGGCGAATTCATTCCCGTCGCCGAGAAATGCGGCTTCATGCCGGATATCGGCCGCATCGTCATCGCCAAAGCGATCGAGGAAGCCGCCGAATGGGACCGCGCCGGCATCGATTTCGGGCGGATCGCCGTCAACGTCTCGGGCACGGAGCTGCGCGAGCCCGATTTCGATAGCTTCTTGTTCGGCACGCTGGAGCGCGCAGGACTGCCGCCGCAGAAGCTCGCGCTGGAGATCGTGGAATCCGTCATCCTCGATGACGAGAAGACCGGGATCGCCGCGAAGCTGCGCCACATCCGCGCCGCCGGCGTGCATCTCGAGCTCGACGACTTCGGCACCGGCTATGCCTCGCTCAGCCACGTCAACCCCAACGAGATCGACCGGCTCAAGATCGACCGCCGCTTCGTCCAGAACATCAACGAGAACGGCGACAACTCCAAGATCGTGCGCGCCATCACCGAGCTTGCCCGCGGGCTGGGCATCTCGATCGTCGCCGAAGGCGCCGAAACCGAGGCTGAGCTCGACTCGCTGATGGCGATCGGGTGCGACCAGGTGCAAGGCTATTCGATCGCCTTCCCGATGCCGCAGGACAAGGCGCGCGAATGGCTTTTGGCGCGTAGCCCGAAGAAGACGAAGCTGAAGGTGCTGCACGGCAGCTTGGCTTGAGATGCGCCGATATTCAGGTGAGGCCGGCTGCAAATGCCGGCTTCCTGCGCTTCCGGTGCTCACGTACGTTAAGTACGCTCCGCTCCGGTTCTCCCCGGCCGAAGCCCTCATAAGTGTCTCCGCCCTATGAAGGGTACGGCGACGCTACATCTTCGGCGCGACATCGGACTACGACTGAGGCGGCTCAGCGTTCCGTCTTAGCATCGCAAGCACCTGCGTGAACTCGGCGAGCTTGTCATCGGGGATACCAGCCCGCAGACGCTTGTCGAAGGCTACCGCCGCGAGGCGCAACTTTTCGAACAGCGCTTCGCCGGCTTCCGTCAACGCCACCTGATGGACCCTGCGGTTTTCCGGATCGCGGCGGCGCGTCAGCAATCCTTGCGCCTCCATGCCGTTGAGGTGGTGGGTAAGCGTCGCACCCTGGATACCGATCATCCCAGCAAGCTCGCGCTGGTTCGCCAGTTCCTTCGACTTGACCGACAGCAAGGTCACCCAGACCGGCAGCGTGCCGCCGGCCTCAACCATCGCGGCATCGAAAGCCTGCGCCACCACTTTCGAGGTGCGGGCGAGAGTCATGCCGACGGGCGGACGGTCAAACGGTGTCATGACCTGACAGTAGAGCAAAGCGATTGGAACATGAAACCTGGCTTCATGATTGACATCTAACCGTTAGATATCTAACTTTGTCTTATTGATGGCGTCGACATGCTGCGACGCGCGGCGGGCGGCAGAGAGGAATGCGGTCATGCAATATATCTATATCGTCACCATCGGCCTGCATGTCATGGCCGGCGTGTTTTGGGCCGGCACAACCATTGCGGTTGCCCGCGATCCTGAGATCAAGGCGGAGCGCTTTATCCGACCGCAGCTCGGCGCCTCCGGCCTGGCGTTCCTGACCGGCATACTGCTCTGGTATTTCTTCCACGAAGGGGCTTTCGGCTCGATGGAGAAGGTGCTGGCGCTGGGCATTTTGACGGCGCTGGTCGCCGCCGGCGTGCAGGGTGCGCTTGTCGCCTCCGCCAGCAAACAGCTGGCCGGTGCCGATCAGGCGACGCAAATCCAGCTGCGGGCGAAAATGACCAGAGGCGAACGCATTGCCGGCGGGCTGCTGGTCATCACCGTGTTTTGCATGGCGTCTGCCAAGCTGTTTTGAAACGCACGGCCGGCAAAACCGACCGGGCGCGGCGCGCAACGGACCAAAGCGGCAGGTGGCTCTCCTTGCAAAGGTCCGTTGCGCGTCACAACCCTCAGATCCTGATCCCGAACCGGATGCCGTCATAGATGGCGGCGTGGATGTTGCGCGAGGCGACAGCGTCGCCGATGCGAAACAGCACGAAGCCGCCTTCGGCATTGCGAGCGGGGAAGATGTCGCCGCCGCTCACCAGCCGCTCATAGTCGACCGCGCCGCCGTTCTTCGACAGGGGTTTGAGCGACAGATAAAGATCGTCGAGCGGCACGGTGCCGTGCTCGACCACCACCTGGTCGATGCGCCGCTCGCCGCGCCAGCCGTCGGCGAAGTCCGAGGCCAGCTCGGCGACGAGCTGGTTGCCCTCGCGCCGCACCGAACGCAGGCGGGTGTTGATGGTGACGGTGACGCCTTTTTCGTGGAAGGCGCGCATATAGGGCACGTGGTTCAGACCGCCCATTTCCGGCGCGAAGAAGCGCTCGGGCGAAACCAGTTCCAGCTTCGAGCCACTGTTGGCGATCAGCTCGGCGGCGCCCATGCCCTGATGGCCGCCATTGTCGTCGTAAAGCAGCACGTTCTCGGCCGGCTTGACGCTCCCGGCCATGATGTCCCAGCTCGAGGTGACAAGATTGTCGCCGACCGTCAGCGGCGGGTTCTGCGGCATGCCGCCGGTCGCCACGATCACCACATCCGGCGCCAACGCCAGCACGTCATCCTTCTCGGCCCAGGTGTCGTAGCGGATCTCGACGCCAAGACGTCCCAGTTCCGCAAGGCGCCAGTCGATGATGCCGATCAGCTCCTTGCGGCGCGGGTTCTGGGTTGCCAAGCGCACCTGTCCTCCGGCCTGGCTTGAGGCTTCGAGCACAGTCACCTGATGACCGCGTTCGGCGGCGACGCGGGCGGCCTCCAGACCGCCGGCACCAGCGCCCACCACCACGACTTTCTTCTTCGGTCCCTCGCTCTTGGCGATGACGTGCGGAATGGTCGCCTCGCGGCCGGTCGCGGCGTTGTGGACGCACAGCGCCTCGCCGCCCTCATAGATGCGGTCGAGACAATAGGTGGCGCCGACGCAGGGGCGGATCTCGTGCTCGCGGCCTTCCATCACTTTGCGGACGATATGCGGATCGGCGATATGCGCGCGGGTCATGCCGACCATGTCGAGCTTGCCGGTGGCGATGGCGTGGCGGGCCGTTGCGACATCGGAAATGCGCGCCGCATGGAAGGTCGGGAATTTCGTCGCCGCCCTCACCTCACCGGCGAAATCGAGATGCGGCGAGGATCGCATGCCGGCCACCGGGATGACCTTGGTCAGCGACGCATCGGTCTCGATCGTGCCGCGGATGATGTTGAGAAAATCGACCTTGCCGGATGAGGCCAAGCGCCTGGCGATCTCGACGCCAACTTCCTTCGAGATGCCCTTTTCGACATCCTCGTCGGCGACCATGCGGATGCCGACGATGAATTCTTTACCGACCGCGGCGCGCACGGCGTCGAGCACCATGTCGGTGAAGCGCAGCCGGTTGTCGAGCGAGCCGCCGAACTCGTCGTCGCGATGGTTGGTGAGCGGCGACCAGAAGCCGTCCATCAGATGGCCATAGGATTCGAACTCGATGCCGTCGAGCCCGGCTGCCTGGCAGCGCTGCGCGGCGGAAGCATAGTCGGCGACAATGCGCTCGATATCCCACTCCTCGATGGTCTTCGGGAACGCGCGGTGCGCCGGCTCGCGCACCGGCGAGGCCGACAGCACCGGCAGCCAGTCGGCCTTGTTCCAGCCCGTGCGGCGGCCGAGATGAGTGATCTGGATCATCACCTTGCAGTCATGCTCATGGCAGGCATCGGCGAGTTCGGCCAACCACGGCACGATCCTGTCGTCATAGACATGCAGATTGCCGAAGGCAGCCGGACTGTCGCGCGAGACGATCGCCGAGCCCGCCGTCATGGTCAGCGCCATGCCACCCTTGGCTTTCTCGGCATGATAGAGCCGGTAGCGCTCCTTCGGCATGCCGTCCTCGGAATAGGCCGGCTCATGGCTCGTCGACATCACCCGGTTCTTCAGCGTCAGGTGCTTGAGCTGATAGGGTTGGAGAAGCGGGTCGTTGCTGGTCATTGTCTTCCTGCCGTTTCAAATTGTGCTAATGAGCGCTCAAACGCGCTGCGCCCGAGAGGACTGCAACGCTTCTTTCAACCTTCGTTTCGCGCCCGCCGCATTGAACTGCGCTTCTAACGGCCGGGAGCAAGGAGCCCGCCCATGACCGACGCCAAAAACCTCACCCAGCTCGGCAAGCACGTCGAGACGCCACAGAACCCCGAACAGGCGGTCCTGGAGACCGTGCCTTTCAATCGCGGCGACGGCCCGCCGGCGATCGTGCGCTTCACCTGCCCCGAATTCACCTCGCTGTGCCCAGTCACCGGCCAGCCGGATTTCGCCCACATCGTCATCGACTACGCGCCCGACAAGACGCTGGTGGAATCGAAGTCGCTGAAATTGTTCATGACCTCGTTCCGCAACCACGGCGCCTTCCATGAGGAGTGCACCGTGATGATCGGCCGCCGCATCGTGGAGGCCACCAAGCCGCTCTGGTTGCGCGTGGGCGGCTATTGGTTCCCGCGCGGCGGCATTCCGATCGACGTCTTCTGGCAGACCGGCGCGCCACCCAAAGACGCCTGGCTGCCGGATACCGGCGTTGCGCCCTATCGCGGGCGCGGTTGAGATTTGTTGCGAAAGGCTGGCGGGACAGCGCGCGAAGGAACGCCAGCCCTGATCTTCAATCACCATTATCATTCGCACTGATACTGGCTGAGCGCCCACTCGCCGGTGACCGACAGAAGGTCGGAGACCTTCCAGGCGCCGCCGACCTTCTTCAGCTTCCATTCCAGCCGGTGCTGGTGGCCCTCGACGACGAAGGCGACGACCACCTTGGCCTCGTCGCCACTGACCGCTTCGACGGTGCGCAGACTCCGGTCGATGGCGAGCTTGTCGTAGTCGGAATTGTCGAGCGCCATGTTGGGGTCGAGGCATTCGCCCTGCCCCGAAGCGCGCAGCGCGTCGCTCTTGTCGAGCACGGTTTTCGCCGGATCGATGAAATTCTTGCGCTGAGAAGGGTCGAGTTCCAACCCGACATGTTCGTAGAACGGCTTCACCACCGCGGTCGGCGATCCGGGCAGGACAGGTGCGACGGGCGCCGGTTCGGCTGGTTTGGTTTCCGGCGCCGCGGCAGGCGGCGACTTGTCGGTCTCGGGCGCTTTGTCGCCTGAAGACGCGTTCGGGGGCGGCGAGCCGAAGAGCGCCTGCGCCGAGGCTCCGCCGCTCAGCCCCGCGGCCAGCATCGACAAGCTCGACAACACGAGGACGGACCAGCGAAGCACGGCGTCACTCCGTCGAGGCGCCGCATTCCAGCGCGCTGAGCTTCCAGTCGCTGGTCTTGGAGGTGATATCGGCGATCTTCCACTTGCCGTCCACTTTCTTCAGCGACCACACCATTTCGCGTTTGGAGTCATCGCCTTCCGGGAAAAGATTGAAGCTTGCCGTCACCTCGGCGGTGTCGCCGTTGACGGCTTCGGTGAGCTTCAGCGTCTTCGACAGGGTCTTCTGGTCGAAATCCTGGGCGTCGAGGCCGGGGTCGAAGTCGATGCAGGATACCTCGTCGGGCTTCTCCTTCTGCGCCTTGTCGTTGGCTTCGAACAGCTTGGTCACCGGCTCGGTGAAGCGGTCGCGGTATTTGGCGTCCGCCTCGAACTTCACCTCCGGCACGTAGAAGAACTTCACGGTGTTGGAAGCCGGCCCGGCAAGCGCGGCGCCGGGCAAGGCTATCGACATGGCAGCGGCAAGCATTGTCGGCTTCATGCAGGATCTCCGAGGTTCGGTGCGTGGCGGCAAGCTCGCTGCCACGCATCCTGCATACCGGCTTTTTTGCGGCTCATGAAGTCCAGTCGCGCTCAGGCATCCAGCCAGACGTTCTGGAAGTCCATTTCGTAGGTCTGGTGCATCGAATAGTTCTTCACCTTCTTGTTCATGTGGCAGTAGAGCTTCTGCCAGAAGGGCTGGATGATGACGCCGGAATCCTGCAGGATCGCCTCGACATCCTTCATCACCTCCTTGCGCTTGGCGACGTCGATCTGCGACAGCGCATCCTTGAGCTTGGCGTCGAACTCCGGGTTGGAATAGGCCGTCTCGTTCCAGGCCTCGCCGGTGCGGTAGCCGAGCGCCAGCACCTGCACGCCGAGCGGGCGCATGTACCAGATGGTCATGGAATAAGGATATTTCGTCCAGTCGTTCCAGAAGGTCGAGCCGGGCAGCACCGTGCGCTTCACCTTGATGCCGGCGTCGCGCAGCTGGCCGGCAATCGCATCGCCGGTGTTCTTCTGCCATTCGTCCTCGACCGTGATCAGCTCATGCTCGAAATCGGCCTGACCTGCCTCCGCCATCAGCTTCTTGGCGCCGGCGGCGTCGCGCTCCTTCTTGGGTAGCGGGTAGTATTCAGGATGGATCGGGCTGACATGGTGGTTCTCGCCGACCGTGCCGCGGCCATTATAGCCGAGCTGCATCACCTGGTTGTTGTCGACCGCCATCTGCAGCGCGTTGCGCACCCGCTTGTCGTCATAGGGCTTATGCGTGATGTTGGTGCGGGCAACGAGCGTGGTCGCCGTCGCGACCTCCGACTTCACCAGATCCATCTTGTCTAGCGGGTCGATGTAGTCGGCCGGCGTTTCGAAGTCGAGGTCGATCTCGCCGGAATCGAAAGCATTCAGCGTAGCGTTGAAGTCGGTGCCGTAGTCGATGAACTCGACCCCGTCGAGCGGCGCTTCGCCGCCCCACCACTTGCCGTTCTCGCGGCGCTTTACGACCGCCTTCTGACCAACCGAATAGGACACCAGCTCGAAAGCTCCGGTGCCGATCGGCTTCTTGATCGGGTCGGCGCCGTCCTTGTCGAAGTCGCGGTGCACGACCAGGGCCGGATAGTCGGTGAGGCCGGGGATGATGGCGATGTCGGCTTCGTTGAGCTTCAGCTTGACCGTGTGGTCATCGACCTTGGTGATCGCGCCGTCCTTGGCCTTGCCAGTCTTGGCATCGATCAGCGCGCCGACACGAGCCGCCATGGAATTGCCGGACGCCCCCTTCTCGCACCAGCGGTTCAGATTGAAAACCACATCATCGGCGTTGAAGGCATCGCCATTGTTCCAGGTCACGCCCTTGCGCAGGTGCAGCGTGTATTCGGTGGCGTCGTCATTGACGTCCCAGCTTTCGAGCAGCACCGGCTCGAAAGTGAACTGGTGCGTGTAGCGCACCAGCGGTTCCAGCCACGTGCGGGTGACGTTTGCCATCTCCGTCCAGTCATAGGTGCGCGGATCCTTCTGCGCCTTGACCGACATCGCGACATGCAGCGTACCGCCCTTCTTGGGCTCATCGGCAAGGGCCTTGGTCGGCGCGGCAAGGCCGAGCATGCCATAGGCGAAAGCCGTCGATGCACCGAAGGCGCTTGCCAGAGCCAGGAATTCGCGCCGGTCGACACGCCCTGCCCGCGCCTCCTCGGCCATCGCTTCGATAGCGGCCGGAACCCGGTCGCCATTGCTTCTGAACAGTGTCATTCTCTTTCTCCCATTGGTTTGAGCGGGTCTTTTGCCCTTTTGCTTGAACTTTCGTCTATTAACTAACGCTGTCCGGCAGCTTTTCCTCACGCCGGGCGATCAAATCCCTGAGACCTTCGGCGATGCCTTCGTCGAGCTTCGGCTCCTGGTAGTCGGCGAGCATGGCGCGCGCCTTTTCTCGGCCGCGCGTGTCATGATCCTTGGCGCCTTCGGCGCTCCACTGCTCGAAGGAATTGAAGTCCATGATGTTGGGCATGAAGAAGGCGCTCTCGAAATGCTCGAGCGTGTGCTGCGTGCCGAGGAAATGCCCTTGCGGACCGACCTCGCGGATTGCCGCCATCGCTTCCTTGAAATCGTCGAAGGGAACGCCGCCGGCATATTTGTACCAGCCGACGAGCTGCTCGCAGTCGGTGGCGAATTTCGAATAGCCGCAGGTGAGTCCCGCCTCCAGCCAACCGGCGGAATGCCAGATGTAATTGGCGCCGGAAAGGATCGCGGCATGCATCAGCATGTTGGCCTCATAGCCGGCCTGGGCGTCATTGAGCTTGGAGCCGACATGGAAGCCGGAGGTGCGCCAGGGCAGCTTGTATTTCCTGGCCAAGGCGCCCATCAGATACATCATCTGCGCCGCTTCCGGCGTGCCGCCCATCGGCGCGCCGGTCTTCATGTCGACAGTAACCATGAACTGGCCGTAAAGCTGCGGCGAGCCGGGCCGGATGAGCTGGGTCAAAGCCACGCCGGCGAGTGCCTCGGCATTGACCTGCGCCACCGCGCCGACGGCGGAGGCCGAGGTCGAGGCGCCGCATAGCGCGAAAGGCGCCAGGATCAGCGGCTGGTTATGGCTCGCATAGACCCGCATGGCGTCGATCATGGTGGCGTCCCAGACCAGCGGCGAATTGCAGTTGGTGATCGCCACCAGCACCGGGTTGTCGCGCACGAAGTCCTCGCCGAAGACGATGCCAGCCATCGCCATCGTGTCCTCGGCGCGCTCCTTGGACGTGACGATGCCCATGAACGGCTTGTCGGAATGTTTCAGCGCCGAATGGATGATGTGGAGATGCCGCTTCGGCACGGCGATTTCCATCGGCTCGCAGATGACCGAGCTCGAGGAATGCAGCGCCGGCGCCATATAGGCCATCTTGTGGAAATTGTTGAGGTCGGCGAGCGTGCCGTAACGGCGCTTGTTGTCGAGGTCGCGGATATAGGGAGCGCCATACATCGGCACGAAGATCGAGTTCTTGCCGCCGACACGCACCGTGCGCTCCGGATTGCGCGCGTTGAGCGTGAACTCAGGCGGAACTTTCGAGACGAGTTCCATCAGGAGCGCGCGGTCGATGCGGACGCGCGTTTGCCTGACATCGGCGCCGGCCGCTTTCCAGAGCTCTATCGCCCCGTCGTCGCGGAATTCGCAGCCCACCTCCTCAAGGATCTTGAGCGATTCCTCGTGGATCAGCTCCACCGCCTCGTCGGGCACGATCTCATAGGCGGGGATCTTGCGCACAAGGGTCGGGAAGGACGCGATCGGCGCGCTTCTCAGCGCCTTGCGGCCAAGACGGCCGCCGCCGCGGCGGTGGGTCTGTTCGATCAATTCAACGGCCGGTGCGTTCATGGAGGCTCCTTCTTCCCGCCACTCACGTTAGCGAGGCAAAATATGGCTGTGACGCTGGAAAATCCTGATCTTCTGTATAAGTTCACCTTATGCGAAGCCTGCGCCACCTCCTGCCCTCGGCCGGCAGCCTCATCGTCTTCGAAGCCGCCGGGCGGCTGTCGAGCTTCACCGCCGCCGGACGCGAGCTCGGCATGACGCAGGCCGCCGTTTCCTATGCCGTGCGCGGGCTGGAGGAGCAGCTCGGCGCCAAGCTCTTCCAGCGGCGCCATCGCCAGGTGCTTCTGACGGAAGCCGGCGAGCGCTTCCATGCCGACGTCTCGCTCGGCCTGTCGCATATCCGCAAGTCGGCAGAGGACCTGCGCCTGCAGGCAACCGGCGGGCATGTGACTTTGGCCGCCTCGACGGCTTTCGGCTCGTTCTGGATGATGCCGCGCCTGCAGCAGTTCCGCGACGAACTGCCGGGTATCGACTTGCGCATCCAGACCGCCGACCGCGACCTCGACATCATCGCCGAAGGGATTCCGCTCGGCGTGCGCGGCGGGGTGCCGCGCGACTGGCCGGACTACCACTCGCTGTCGCTCTCCGACGAGGAGATCTTCCCGGTCGCCGGCCCGAGCTACCTCGCCAAATTCGGCAAGCCGAAGACGGTCGAGGAACTGGCAACGCACCGGCTGATCCATCTCGAGGAACCCTATCGCGAGGCGCCGAACTGGGACGAATGGTTCGCGTCGGCCGGAACCAGCCTGCGCAATGCGGAGCGCGGGTTGCGCATCAACGATTATGCGCTGGTGATCCAGGCGGTGATGGAGGGACAAGGCATCTCGCTCGGCTGGCGGCATCTGGTCGAGCGGCTGGTCGCATCAGGGCTGCTGGTGCCGGTGACCGATCATGTGATGCGGACCGGCATCGGCTTCCACGTCATCTGGCCGAAGAACCGCGACCTCAGCGAGAATGCGCGCAGGGTCAGGGACTGGCTGGTGGCGCAGGCGTGAACTGACCCCTCCCCCACGCCGTCCGAATCCGCCTATAATCGCCTCATGCCCATCCGCCAGCTTTCCGAAACGATGATCAACCAGATCGCCGCCGGCGAGGTCATCGAGCGTCCGGCGAGCGTGGTGAAGGAGTTGGTCGAGAATGCGCTCGACGCAGGAGCCTCGCGCGTGGAGATCGTCACCGCCGGCGGCGGGCTCAATCTCATCCGCGTCACCGATGACGGCTCGGGCATTCCCGAACAGGAATTGGCGCTTGCGGTCGCGCGCCACTGCACCTCCAAGCTGTCCGACAGCATCCACGACATCCGTTCGCTCGGCTTCCGCGGCGAGGCGCTGCCTTCGATCGGCTCGGTGGCGCGGCTGTCGATCCGCTCGCGCACGGCTGGCGGCGACAGCGCGGCCGAGATCGGCATCGACGGCGGGCGCGTCTCGGCGGTGAAGCCGGCGGCGGCAAACCGGGGCACCACGGTCGAGGTGCGCGACCTTTTCTTCGCCACACCGGCCAGGCTGAAATTCATGAAGGGCGAGCGCGCCGAAAGCTCGGCCACCAGCGACGTGGTGAAGCGCATCGCCATCGCCTTTCCCGCTGTCCGCTTCACGCTGGCCGGCGCCGACCGCTCGACGCTGGAACTGCCCGCAACCAGCGACACGCCGGAGGGCCGGCTTGCCCGCGTCGCGCAAGTGATGGGCAAGGATTTCCCGGACAATGCCATTGCCATCGATGCCGCGCGGGAGGGAGTTCACCTTGCCGGCCACGTCTCGATCCCGTCCTACACGCGTGCCAATGCGCTGCAGCAATATGCCTATGTCAATGGACGGCCGGTTCGCGACAAGCTGATCGCCGGCGCGATCCGCGGCGCCTTCGCCGACGTGCTGCCGCGAGACCGGCATGCGGTGACGGTGCTCTTCCTGTCGCTCGATCCCTCGATCGTCGACGTCAATGTCCATCCCGCCAAGGCCGATGTGCGCTTCCGGGATCCCGGCCTGGTGCGCGGGCTGATCGTCGGCGCCATCCGCGAGGCGCTGGCCGGCGCCGGCATCCGCGCGGCGACAACGGGCGCCGCCGGCATGATGGCGGCATTCCGGCCAGGCGCGGCGCCCTACTCGCATGCCGGCCCGGCCAACGGCCATCGCAGCTACGAGGCCACTTATCACGCTTCCGCCTCCGGAGGCTTCGACCCGTTGCGCTCGGCGCAGCGGCCGCTCGACATGGGCGAAGCACGGGCGCCACGAAACGGCTTCGCCGAGAACGAGCAGGCGGCCTTCGACACCGGGCCGCTCGCCAGTGCCGATGTCCGCGCCGGCATGGCCGAGCCGACCGAAGCGCTGCTCGGCATGGTGCTGGGCGTGGCGCGCGCGCAGGTGCATGAGAACTACATCGTCGCCCAAACCAGGGATTCGCTCGTCATCGTCGACCAGCATGCCGCGCATGAGCGGCTGGTCTACGAGGCGCTCAAGAATGCGCTGCATTCTCGCGCCGTGCCGTCGCAAATGCTGCTCCTGCCCGAGATCGTCGACCTGCCGGAAGAGGATGCCGAGCGGCTGGCGATGCATTCCGAGACGCTCGCCAAATTTGGCCTAGGCCTCGAGCGCTTCGGTCCCGGTGCGGTGGCGGTGCGCGAGACGCCGTCGATGCTGGGCGAAACCAATGTGCAGCAGCTGGTGCGCGACCTTGCCGACGAGATCGCCGACAACGACACGGTCGAGACGCTGAAGGAGCGGCTGGACAGAATAGCCGCGACCATGGCCTGCCACGGCTCGGTGCGGTCAGGGCGCCTGCTCAAGGCCGAGGAGATGAACGCGCTGCTGCGCCAGATGGAGGCGACGCCCGGATCCGGCACCTGCAACCACGGCCGCCCGACCTATATCGAGCTCAAGCTCGCCGATATCGAAAGGCTGTTCGGGCGGCGGTGAGCGTCCCCTGGCTCGTTGCAACAGCAAGGGTCGGCGCCATACGCTGAGTATCATTTCTTGAGGTGGTATTTTCCTGTCTTCGGGTTGAGAACATAGTCGTTCGCGCCTGCGAATTTGCCGCCTCCAAATTCCACCGAAATGATGTCCTTGCCTGCCTCCACCCATTTTTGCACGTTCATATAAATGGGCGTCGTCGACATACCGGCGTTGCAGTCCTCATCGTCGAAGCCGATCTCCTGAACGGCCGTCTTTTTCTTCTTGTTGATCACCAGCATTTTCGTCATGCAGATGCCGGCGTCGGACTTCGTGTAAATCCCCGCAAATCTGTCGCGGGTCGTCTCAGCCCAAAAGGGAATTTCGACGGTCCCGTCGATCTTCAGGTCGCCTGTATTGTCAAGACTCGCGACCTTCCTGAGCGTAACGGGAAATTTGTCCACGCCTTTGCTCCAGCTTCCCGCCGCGCCGCTTTCACTGATCTCGATAGAGAAAGGACATCCGGTGGTGTCGACGGGTGTTTTCGACCCCATGACGAGGACGCGTTGAAATTCCTGGTCGTCCGCGATCTCGCACAGCGTGAGCTTTGAGCCCTCCGCCTTGCCGTAGATCGCGATTGGGCTTTGCTTGGCGTCGTAGAAATAGCTTCCCTTTACACTGATGCCGCTGCCGAAGCTGGCATAGCGCTGCAGGGAGACGTGAACCGGATTCGGTCCGATGGAGCCTTCGTAGTTTTCCACCTGGTACCAGCCCGCGAAGGCTTTCCCGCTCAGCATCAGCAGGCAGAAAACCGTGGCAATGAAGCCTCTTCCCATCCCGATCCCCTCCATCAAGGCGGATCAGGATAGCGTGCCTTGCGCCTGCGTCACAGGGGCCGAAGGTAGCCGCATTCAACTTTTCAGTTCGAGTCCGGAAACGGCCGTAAACTTTTGAACTAACGCTTCAAATTGACCACGATCACGCCACCCAGCGCCAGCGCGCCGCCCAGGATGCCGAGCAGCGACGGCACTTCGCCCAGCCAGAAGAAGCCGATCAGAGCGGAGGTCGGCGAGACGAGATAGAGGAAGTTCGAGGCGCGCGCGGCAGGCAGGCGGGACAGCGCGGTCGCCCAGGCGGCATAAGCGATCAACGAGGGAACGATGCCGAGATAGATGACGGCGCCGAGACCGGCGGTGTCGGCGACCGCCGCCTGCGAAAAAGCCTCGGGCAGGAAGGGCGACAGGCAGAGCGCGCCGAGCACCATGTTGGAAGCGGATATCGTCAGAGGATGATGACGGGCAAAGAGCGGCTTCTGGACGATGGTGTTGACGGCGGAACAAAGCGCGGAGCCCAGCACCAGCAGCGCGCCGGCGTTGAAATGAAGGCCGTGCCCGTCGGCCAGCGCGATGATGCCGATGCCGGCGAAGGAAATGACGGTGCCCAGCCAGGCAAGCCCCGAGAAGCGCTCGCCGAGCAGCGCCATCGCCATGATAGCGGTGAAGATCGGGCTGACATTGATGATGAAGCCAGCCGCACCCGCCGAGACGGTCAGCTCGCCGAAATTGAGCATGGCGGTGTAGAGCGCGACGAAGATGGCGCCGCCGAAGCCGAAGCGCCACAGCTCGTCCACCCGGGGCAGTGCCGGGCGCTTCACCGCGAGGAAGATGGCGGCCGGAACCGCGGCGATGGCAAAGCGCAGCGCGCCGAGCTCCAACGGCTGGAAGGCGGCAAGGCCGGCGCGGATCGCCGGGAAAGCCGAGGCCCAGCCGATGACCGTCAGCGTCACCGCGATTGCGGCGGTGGTGTCCATGCGCCGTGTCTCATTCAACGTGCCGGTGTAAGCGCTCATTGCCGTAGCCTCGTCTTTCTGCGTCATGGATGCAGAGAACGCCATTGCCGGCCAATTGACAAACGACCAATTCGAGAGTCAGCTGTGAGCATGGATCACAGCTCTGACCAGATACTGCCGCTTGAAACCCTGCGCGCCTTCGATGCGGCGGCGCGCATGGGAAGTTTTTCCGCGGCGGCTGAAAAGCTCAACCTCACTCATGGCGCGGTGAGCCGTCAGATCGCCAAGCTGGAGGACTGGCTTGGCTTGAAAGTGTTCGAGCGCAACGCGCGTGGCGTGACGCTGACGATCGAGGGCAACCGGCTGCATTTGAGGACAGCCGAAGCCTTCGCGCTGATCTCGTTCAACTCCGACCGCTGGGTCGAGCCGCGCGGCACGGCCGTGGTGCGGCTGGCCTCGATCCCGTCGGTGAGCGGGCTGTGGCTGATGCCGCGCATGGCCGCGCTGGAGAACCATCCGACCAAGCTGCGCATCGTGCTTGACGTCGACAACCGCCAGGCCGATCTCGCCGACGAAGGCATCGATCTTTCGGTGCGCTGCGGGCGCGGCCGCATTCCGGGTCGCGTCTCGGTGCAGCTGTTCGAGGAGCATATTTTCCCGATCGCCTCGCCGGAGCTGGCGAAGGAGATCGGACGAGGCGATCCTGCACGGTTGCTGAAATTCCCGCTGATCAACGATTCCGACGCATCCGCCTGGCGCGCCTGGCTCGCGGCGCAGGACATGGACTATCGCCCGCGTCCGCAGGACCGGCGTTTCGAGGACTATAATCTGGTGCTCGATGCGGCCGCGCATGGGTTGGGCATAGCGCTGGCGCGGCCACCGCTGACGGCGGACCAACTCCAATCCGGCCGCATCGTTGCCGTCGACGAGCGCGTCGCGCTCAATCCGGTGTCTTACTGGATGGACCGCCCGGTCGGCCGGCCGCGCGCGGCAGCGGCGGACCTTGCCAGGCGCATCGCCGAACAGGCAGGGCTTGCTCCGGGAAAGCTCGAGGCTTTCCTTCAGGACGACGTCTAGAGCGGGCCTATCGAAGCAACAGAACCATGATGGTGGCGGTCACGGCCGAGACGATTGCCGTGACGACCGAAATCGTCCAGAGCGATACCGCAACAGAATCGGATCGCGGCGCGTGACCAGCCGGACGAACCGCGGCGCCGCGAGGCTGCGGTGCGTTGGCGTTGGCCGCGACCAGCATCGCGGCGGAAGCGATGGCCGGCGAAAATGTGGACAATGCAGGCGCAACCGGGGCTCTGGGCGCATTGTCGGCGACCGCTGCCTGCGGTGAGGCGAAGCCGCGCGGTGCCTGATCGGTGTCCGTCGCCGCCCTGCCCGTCGAAGGTCTTGCCGGCGCGTCATCCAAGGCAGCATCGGGCTCCATGACGGCCCGGTAAGCGTCCTCGGCCTCGGAGGACGACAGGCGTGGCGATGCCTGAGCCGCAGGGCGCGGCTGTGCGCTCTGCAGCGCCTGCGCGGCGAACTGCGCCGCCTGCACCATTGATGGCGCCGGCGGCTGGACCAGCGTCTTGATCAAAGCCGCCGTCGCCGGATCGGCCTTCGGCGAAGGCACCGCATGCGGGGTGAGCGCCTCATTGATCAGCGTGTTCAAGCGGGGCGGAGTGATGTCCATGTCGGAGCTCCGGGAACCATTTGTCGCTGCAGCCATACCGGATGAGCATTGCGTCAAGCTTGACGTTGCTTGCGATTTATGGCGATTGAAACCCGATGAACTGCAGCGTCCTTTCATGATGAACCGTTTCGAAGGCCCGGGCGGCAGGGAAGCCCGGATCCGTTATCTCGACGGCGACTTCCAAGTCACCAGTCCCGGCTCCTTCGTGCGCTGTGCGGTGACGGGCGAGAACATTCCGCTCGACGAGCTCAAATATTGGAGCGTCGCCCGGCAGGAGCCCTATGTGAACGCCGCGGTATCGCTTGCCCGCGAGATCGAGATGCACCCGGAATTGCGCAAGCGCGGATAGGCTTGCGAGCCCATGGCGCTTTGGCAGCCAAGCTCGACCGCTCAGGGTACTACATTGAAAAACTTCAGGAAATCTCTCAAGACACTTCTTCGCATGCCGCTTGTCATGCGCGCGAGATGGCGCGATCGGGCGGTGTCGAGGGCGCCCCGATTCAAGCTGACGGCCTGCGCCATCTTCCGCGAGGAAGCGCCGTTCCTGGCCGAATGGATCAGGTTCCATCAGAATGTGGGATTCGAGCATTTCTATCTCTACAACAACTTCTCGACCGACGACTTCAAAGCCGTGTTGAATCCGTTCATTCAGGAGGGCCTGGTTACGCTGGTCGACTGGCCGCGGCCGGTGGGGCAGCTGTCGGCTTATAGGGACTGCATCCGCAGGCGCTGGCGCGAAGCGTTGTGGATCGGATTCTTCGACATCGATGAGTTTCTTTTCGCGCCCGACGGACGTGACGTACCCTCGGTTCTGAGGGACTATCGCGACCTGCCAGGCGTTTGCGTCTGGCAAGCTTTCTATGGCTCCTCCGGCCAAGCGGAGCGACCAGAACGGCCGGTGGTCGAGGCCTATACGATGCGAGCCGGGCCGGACATCACGACGGTCAAGACAATCCTCAACCCGCGCATGGTCTACAGGGTGGGCGTCCATCAGTCGAAATTCCTGTCCGGTGAAGGGATGGACACCCGTCGACGGACCATCGCGCCCGGCATGCCTCCCCAGTTCGATATCCTGAGGATCAATCACTATTGGTCGCGATCACTCGCCGACCTCGACCAGAAAATCCGGCGCGGCGACGCCTCGACTTCCGCGCTGCGCGACAGGGATTAGCATTTCGACTTCGAAAGCAAGCTCAATGTCGAGCGCGACGAGGCGATCCTGCAGGCGATGCGGCGCGCAGGATAGCCGTAGCCACTTCTTCCCTTCCCATCGATGGCCCCACTCCGTCGTTTCAGTGCTGACACTTTCGCCTTTCTGGGGCTATAGACAGCAAAGGGCTATGGGTACGGGGGATAATTGTGAAGGTTCTTGTCACGGGTGGGGCCGGCTTTATCGGCTCGCATCTATGCGACCTGCTGCTGGCACAAGACCGGCAGGTACTATGTGCCGATAATTTTTCCACCGGCTCGGCGGAAAATATCGGTCATCTTCTGGGCAATCCACATTTCGAGTTTCTGAGGCACGACGTTACCGTGCCTCTCAAAGTCGAAACGGATGAAATCTTCAACCTCGCCTGCCCGGCCTCGCCTGTTCACTATCAGCGCATTCCGATCGAGACGACCAGGACCTGCGTCTATGGGGCGATCAACATGCTCGATCTTGCACGCGCTTCCGGGGCCAGGATCCTTCAGGCATCGACATCCGAGGTCTACGGGGATCCGCAAGTCCATCCCCAGACCGAGGCCTATTGGGGCCACGTCAATCCGATCGGGCCGCGCAGTTGCTACGACGAAGGCAAGAGATGCGCCGAGGCGCTGTTCTTCGACTACCGGCGTCAGTCGAAATTACCCATCAAGGTGGTGCGCATATTCAATACATACGGGCCTCGCATGCACCCGTCGGACGGACGGGTGGTCAGCAACTTCATCGTCCAGGCCTTGCAGAACGATCCCATAACCATCTACGGCGACGGTAGCCACACCCGCAGCTTCTGCTATGTCGACGATCTGGTCGATGCGATGGTTCGGATGATGGCTACGCCCGACGATTTCGTGGGCCCCCTCAACGTCGGCAACCCGACGGAAGTCACGATCCTGGAACTGGCCGAGCTTGTATTGAGCCTTGTCGGCGGCAAGTCCAAAATCGAGTTCAAGCCCCTGCCGCAGGACGATCCCCGCCAGCGCCAACCCGATATAGGTCTGGCGCGGTCGACGCTGGATTGGTCTCCTCGCGTCGCTCTCGAGGATGGGCTCGCCGAAACGGTTCGCTACTTCCGCCGCCTCATCAACGGCAATTGACGGTGGCGCGCCCCTTTAAGTCTTTGTCTTCATGCATGTCGTTATCGCAAAACCGCTGCACACTTTTGCGCGACATGCATTAGCCCCGCATCTTGCGCAGGCGCCAGGCGTCGAGCGTCTCGTCGACGATGCGTTCGGGCACATGATCGAGCTCGAACACGGCCTCGATGTCGAGCACGTCCAGCTGGGCGAGGAAACCGGCAGGCGTCTCGCCATGGCGCAGCCGCGCGGCGTCCTTTGCCGTGGTGACGAGGCGCAGCCCCTCATGCCGGGCGAGCGCCAGGAGGTCGGCAAGCTCGTCCTGGGCGTAGAAATGATGATCCGGAAAAGCGCGCGACTGAGCCACTTCGCCGCCCGCGCCGCGCACCGTGTCGAAGAATTTCTCCGGATGGCCAATGCCGGCAAAGGCCAGGAAGCGGCCGCCGGCGAAGCGCGACGGATCGGCCGGCTCGACATGCGCCAGGAAGATCGGCCGGCCGGCGCGCGCCGCCTGGCGCACGACGCCGTCGGCGGCGGTCCCCTCGCCCATCTTCAGCAAGCCGCTGGTGAAGACCAGCTGGTCGACGACCTTGGCGCGGAGCGGCCCGCCCGGGATGACGCGGCCGTTGCCGATGCCGAAGCGGGCGTCGACCACGACCAGCGCATAGTCGATATGGACGCGCGCCGACTGGAACCCGTCATCCATGATCAGGAAATCGCAGCCACGTTCTTCGATGAGCAGCTTCGCACCGGCGGCGCGGTTCGCCGTCACCGCGACGGGCGCATGTTCGGCCAGGAGCAGCGGCTCGTCACCGACATGCTTGGCGGCGTCGTGATGCGCATCGACGACATGAGGCCTGGCGAACGAGCCGCCATGGCCGCGTGACAGGAAGCCTGGCGTGAGCTGCATGCGCTTGGCCTGCTTGGCCAAAGCGATGGCGACCGGTGTCTTACCGCTGCCGCCGACGGTAAGATTGCCGACGCACAGGACCGGCGCTGCGACCTTCTCGCGCGGCGCGTGGCGCATGCGGCGGCCGGCGACCAGCCCGTAGATCGCCGATGCGGGCGACAGCGCAAGCACGCGCCAGTCCGGCTTTTCCCACCAGAAGGGTGGCGCTTCGCTGGTCATCGCGCCTGCCCCATGCGTCTCGGCTTCGCGCATGGACTTTTCCAAAAATCGGATCCGATTTCTGGGGTCATGATCTAGCGCCCGTTTGCGCCTTTCAGGCGCGCCTTGACGACCAGAGGCTGGATATAGGGCTCCAGCGATTTCAGCGTGCGGGCAAGCGCGCCGCGCATTTCGTCGACGGTGGCGGCACCCGCCGCCATCATCTCGTGGCGCGCCACTTCGTTGGTCAAAAGGAAATTGACGGCGCCGGCCAGCATGTCACGGTCGCGCACCAGCTTGGCGCCGCCGCTGTCGAGCAGGCGCTGATAGGCCTCGCGGAAATTCTGCACGTTACGCCCGGCCAGCACGGCGGTTTCGAGCATCGCCGGCTCGAGCGGGTTCTGGCCGCCTTGCGAAGTCAGCGAGCGGCCGACAAAAGCGATCTCGGTCAGCCTCAGATAAAGGCCCATCTCGCCGATCGTATCGCCGAGCAGGATGTCGGTATCATGGGAGATGCGGTCGCCCTTGCCGCGCCTTGCCACGGACAGGCCCATGCCGGAAATCTGCGCGGCCAGCGCATCGGCGCGATCGGGGTGACGCGGCACGACGATGGTCAAGAGCCCGTGATGGCGCCTGTGCAGGCTTGCGTGGACCTCCGCGGCCACGACCTCCTCGCCATCATGAGTCGAGATCGCAGCCCAGGTCGGACGGCCGCCGATCTGGCGCTGCAGGGTGGCTAAGGCCCGCTCGTCGACCGGCGGCGGATTGGTATCCACCTTGAGGTTGCCGGAAACGGTGACCGGCCGGGCGCCCAGCGCGCGGAACCGCTCGCCGTCGACATCCGACTGGGCGATGACGTGGGCAAGATTCTCGAACAGCGCCTCGGCAACGCCGGCGCGCTTCTTCCAGGACATGAAGGAGCGGTCCGACAGCCGGCCGTTGACCAGAACCTGCGGCACGTTGCGGGCGCCAAGTTCCAGGATGGTCATCGGCCAGATTTCCGATTCGGCGATAATCGCCAGTTCCGGCCGCCAGTGATCAAGAAAACGGCTTACCGCGGGCTTCAGATCGAGCGGCACATATTGGTGGATGATGCGGCTGCCGAGGCGCTCTTCGGCGACCTTGGCCGAGGTCACGGTGCCCGTGGTCAAAACGATGTTGACGCCATAGTCGAGGATGCTCTCGACCAGCGGCACCACCGCGATCGTCTCGCCCACGCTTGCGGCATGGATCCAGATCACCGGTCCTTCCGGACGGGGACGGCCGGCGATGCCATAGCGTTCTCGGCGGCGGACACGATCCTCCTTGCCGCGCGAGGCGCGCCAGGCGACATAGGGGCCAATCAGCGGATAGGCGGCCGCCCCCGCATAGCGATAGGCAGTCAGGGCCGCACGCGCCCAGCGCTCGCTCATTTGCCGCCGTCCACGAGGCGATAAGCCTCAGCCGTCGCGGCGTTGAGGGAGGCCGTGACCTCCTGGCGCTTGCGCTCCATCTCGGCGTCATCGGCATCGGCGGGCACGAAAACAGGCTGGCCCACGATGACCGCGGAGCGGCCGAACGGCAGGTTGATGGTGGTCTTGTCCCAGCTCTTCTCCAGCACCTTGCGGCGGCTGGTGGCGATGGCCGATGGCAGGATCGGCCGGCCGGAAAGCCTTGCCAGGAGAACGATGCCAAGCCCAGCGTCGCGCGGCGTGCCATTCGGAATATCGGCGATCATGGCGACATTCTTGCCGGTGGCAAGCGCCTTCCTCAGCGCGATCAAGGCCTTGGCGCCGCCCTTGTCCAAATGCCTCGAATTGTCGCGGCCGCCGGAGCCGCGCACTGCCTCGATGCCGAATTTCTCGATCATCAGCGCCTGGAGCTCGGCGTCGGCGCTGCGCGAAACCATGGCGACCAGCGGCCGGCCCTCGGGGTAATAGGCAGGGGTCAAAAGGTGCTGGCCGTGCCAGAGCGCGATGATGCCCGGCTCAAGATGCGCATAAGCGCCGCCGGCTACCCGGGTCGAGCCTTCGACGAGCGGGCTGGTGACGCGAATCAACCGCAAGAACCAGGCGAACAGGCTGGCGATGAAGTTCTTGACGAAACTCGACTGCGCCAAAGGCTCGCGGATGCGCCGCCACAGCGTGCGCGTTCCGCCGCGTCTGGCGGCGCGCGGCCGGGTCGCCCCTTTCACCGCTTCATGCTCCATCGACGTCAACCGCCGACCTTCGATTCTGGATCGAGCAAGCGGTGCAGATGAACAACGAAATAGCGCATATGAGCATTGTCGACACTTGCCTGCGCCTTCGCCTTCCAGGCGGCGTGCGCCGATTGATAGTCGGGATAGATGCCGACAATGTCGAGCGCGTCCAGGTCGCGAAACTCGGTTCCACCCAGCTTTTTCAGCTCGCCACCGAACACCAGGTGCAAAAGCTGCTTCTTTCCGTCTTCCACGGCCATGCCGATCCTTCGCAGATTCATGAATTTTGTGAAACGTTTAGCCCAAAGCAGCCGATTTTGGAACTGCGGGCCGACTCACCCTTGGTCAATCCCCGCGATCACCCTGGCGAGCACGCCGAGCAGCTCGCCGCTGCCTGCGGCGAGCGCACCATGGTTGATCACCTCGCCGGCATAGCGCGGCGGCTTGCCGGTGCGGTCGAGCAATGCTCCGCCCGCCTCGGCAAGGATGAGGTCTGCGGCGGCGATGTCCCAGTCATGCGCGCTCGGCTTGACGAAGGTCGCATCGAGCTTTCCGGCGGCGATCATCGCCAGCCGATAGGCAAGCGAAGGGATGTAGGCCGTCCGCCGCAGCCTGTCCTGCCATGCCGGCGGCATCAAGTCGACCAGCGGCTTGGGTCCGCCGATATCAACGCTTTCGCCCAGCGGGCGCACATAGATACGCTTGTCGTTGAGATAGGCGCCCTCGCCCGGCAGCGCCCAATAGGTCTCGCGTTTGGCCGGGCATTCGAGCACGCCGGCGAGCGAGCGCCCGTTCTCGACCACGGCGACGCTAACGCACCAGGAATGCAGGCCGTCGAGAAAGCCGCGCGTGCCGTCGATCGGGTCGACCACGAAGGTGCGGCGGGCCGACAGCCTGGCATGGTCATCGGCGGTCTCCTCTGACAGCCAGCCATAATCCGGACGCAGCCGTAGCAAGGTCTCGCGCAGGTAGGTATCGGCGGCGTGATCGGCCTCGCTCACCGGCGAGGTGCCGCCCTTCATCCAGACCTGCGGGTTCTTGCCGAAATAGCCCATGGCGATGGCGCCGGCCTCGCGGGCGGCATCGCGCAGCAAAGCGAGGTCGTCGCGGGCCTCGCTCGCGGTCAATTGGTCAAGCGCCGGCAAGGGTCATCCCTTCGATCAGGAGCGTCGGCGCCGCGGTGCCGAAATTGCGGTCGAGATCGTTCGCCGGAACCATGTTGAGGAACATGGCCTTCAGGTTCGAGGCGATCGTCACCTCGGCGACCGGATAGGCCAATGCGCCGTTCTCGATCCAGTAGCCGGAAGCGCCGCGGCTGTATTCGCCGGTCACCATGTCGACGCCCTGGCCGAATACCTCGGTGACATAGAAGCCGCTCTTCAACGACGCGATCAGATCTTCCGGCGAGCGCTCGCCGGGCTCGATGGCAAGGTTGGTCGAGGACGGCGAAACCGACGAGCCGCTGCGCGAGCCGCGCCCGTTGGTGACAAGGCCGAGCTCGCGCGCGGCCGAGGTGGACAGGAACCAGTGATTCAAGATGCCCTTCTCGACCATCAGCAGCTTCTCGCCCTCGATGCCCTCGCCATCGAAGGGGCGCGAGGCCTGGCCGCGCCGCCGCAAAGGCTCGTCGGTGACGGTGATCGCGGCCGACGCCACCTGCTTACCCATCATGTCGCGCAGGAAGCTGGTCTTGCGGGCGACCGCGGCGCCGTTGATGGCGCCGGCGAGATGGCCGGCAATGCCGCGCGCGACGCGCGGATCGAACACTACGTCGACCGGGCCGGTCTTCGCCTTGCGGGCGCCGAGGCGGCGAACGGTACGTTCGCCCGCCTTGCGGCCGATCTCTTCCGGCGTGTCGAGGTCGGCGAAATGCTGGCGCGACGAGAATTCGTAGTCGCGTTCCATCGCGGTTCCCTCACCCGCAATGACGCTGGTCGAGCGCGAGAAGCGCGAGGCGACATACTGACCGACAAAGCCATGCGAGGTGGCGAGAACCATACCACCCAGGCCGGCACCGGCGCTGCTGCCCGAGGAATTGGTGACGCCCTTGACGGCCAACGCGGCCGCTTCGGCGGCAAGTGCAGCTTCCTTCAGCTCGTCTGCCGATACCTCTGTCGGGTCAAAGAGGTCGAGATCGCGCAAATTGCGGGCAAGCAGCGCGGGGTCGGCGAGGCCCTGGAACGGGTCTTCGGGCGAAACCCTGGCCATCGCCACGGCACGCTCGGCGAGCGCCTTCGGGTCGGATGCGGCGGCGGTGGCCGAGACGCTCGCCACACGCTGGCCGACGAAGACGCGCAGCGACACGTCCTCGCTCTCCGATGATTCGGTGCCTTCGACCTTGCCCAGCCGAACCGACACGCCGGCCGAACGGCCGCGCACCGCCACCGCGTCGGCCGCATCGGCGCCGGCGCGCCTGGCGGCCTCGACGAGCGCCGCGACGCGATCGGTCAATTTCGCTGCGTCGAGCTTATCGGTCATGCGGTTGTTCCTGTCTGTTCACGCGGTCTGTCAGGTCGGGATCACGCCCGCGCCCATCCATTGATGCTCACACACCGTCTGCGGATGCTCACGCACCATCTGCTGGATGCTCACGCACCATCTATTGTTCCATTGCCGCTTGTGCAATGGGCTCAGGACAATCAGGATACCGCGGCCAAACCGTCCAAAGCGACCCGGAAGGGGTTCCGATCGCTGGAACAGTGTCTCGTTCTGACGAAATGGGCTTTGCCGCGCGCGCTTCAGCGCCGGGCTAATGGGGGAAGGATGGATTATTTTGTCGACGGAGAGTTTACCCATGACTGGACCTCCCATCACCTGAAGCTTTGGGAGGAGCTTCTCGGCGACAAGGCCGGCACGGCGACGGCTGTGCTCGAAATCGGCTCGTTCGAGGGGCGTTCCGCGCTGTTTTTCCTGCAATTCCTGCCAAAATCCCGCATTACCTGCGTGGATAGCTTCCAGGGCAGCGAAGAGCATCTCGAGCCTGGCTCGAAGCATGAATCTGATATGGCCGAGGTCGAACGACGCTTCGACCGCAACCTCAAGCCCTTCGCCGGCCGGGTCGAGAAACGCAAAGGCCATTCGTTGACGATCCTGCCAGGCCTTGCCGGCGAAGGACGGCTGTATGACGTGGTCTATGTCGATGGCGACCATTCCGCCACCTCCGTTTACAGCGATGCCCGACTGGCCTGGGACTTGCTCGACAATGACGGTGTCATGATCCTGGACGATTACCGGTGGAGGCCGGATCTGCCGACGGCCAGGCGTCCGCAGGCAGGGATAGAAGCCTTCCTGAGCCAGGTCGCCGGGGAATACGAGCTGTTGCACCGGGGCCAGCAGATCGTCATTCGCAAGAGCGAGATCGTCGCGGCCAAGTCATTCACGATCGCCGGCCGCGACATTGACGAGCTCGCCGGCGGCGCGCTGTCGCCGCCGCTGGTCAGCTTCGTCGTCATCAACTGGAATTACGGCAGCTATGTCGGCGCGACGATCGATTCCATACGCAGACAGGACTATCCGCATTTCGAGTGCATCGTCATCAACAACGGCTCGACCGATGACAGCGCGCAGGTGATTGCCCGGCATGTCGAAGGCGATCCACGTTTCCGGGTCGAGACGCTGGCGCAGAACCACGGCCAGCTCGGCGCCGCGCTGTGGGCTCTGGACAAGGTGAACGGCGGATTCGTCACCTTCGTGGACGCGGACGACGTGCTGTTCGACAACTACGCTTCAACGCACATCCAGGTGCATATGGCATTGCCACGCAGCGTCGGCTTCACTTCGGCCAACGTCGCAGAGATGGACTCGACAGGCACAGCCCTGACGGCCTCGTACCAGCAACTCCGGCTGAACAGACCGGGCGCGCAGCGGGGCCTGCGAGGTGAGCGGACCGTGCTGCGGCTGCCGACCGTCTCCCCGTCGCAATACCGGCTTCTCGACGCCAGCACGGCGACCATACCGCGTGCGCACGTCGGCTGGTTCTGGGCGCCGGGCAGCGCCAACATGTTCCGCACCTCGGTCCTGCATCTGCTGCGGTTGGACGATGGCAGCAAACCCTGGATGACGTCGGCCGACGGCTATTTCAATACAATATGCCATGCGGTTGCCGGCAGCGCGTTGATCGACATGCCCTTGTCCGGCTATCGCCTGCATTCAAGCAATTATTTCGCCACCGGCGAAAGCGTGGAGGGCATTCGCACCGGGACCAGGGAATACGCGGCCAAATTGCGGAAATTCACATATGAAAGCGTCAAGTATCTGATCGAAGGAAGCGAAAGGTTTGACTGGCTTTTAGGAGGCGAGTTCTGGCCGGTCGTGGACCGGGTCACGCGAGAAAACCCCGACAGGTTGCGCGACTATTTCAGCGACGAGATCGCGGTCGAGATATTCAAGCGCAACGCGCCGCAATTGAGGTCTGTTTTCGGTGCCAGGAGGTTCGGCAGAGAGGTGCTGGCCCGGTTTTCCGGAGCCCAGGCAAGATCCATCCTCAGAGCCGGTTTCGGAGGCCGAATTCCAATGCGCGTCCTCTCGAAGTCGCTGTTGCGCGATGTCCGCATCTCTCTGAGGATCGGACGGAAGCGATAATGACCGCGCCGAAGATCAGCTTCGTCATCATCAACCACAATTACGGCCAGTATGTCGGCCAGGCGATATCGAGCGTTCTGTCGCAGGATTACGCCGAGCTCGAATGCATTGTCCTCGACAACGCCTCGACCGACGACAGCCGCGATATCATCGCTCGGTTCGAGAATACCGACCCCAGGCTGGCGTTCGAATATCTGGATGACAACCTGCACCAGATGGGCGCGTTCCTTCACGTTCTGGATCGCCTGGCGGGCGAATTGGTCTGTATCGTTGACGCCGACGATTTCCTGTTCGCGAACTTCGCGGCCTTTCACGCCCAGCTTCATTGCGATTGCCCGACGATCGGCGCCACGTCGGGCGGCGTTCTTGAAACCGATCATGCCGGGCGGCCGCTGTCTTCTGGTTTCGCATGGTTGCTGCACCGCAGAGTGGGCAGCCCCCTTGATCCCGACCGTTCACACTCAGATCACATGATTCTGGGACGACGGGAGCGCGAGCTGCTCGGGCAACAGTCCACGGTGATAGAGCCTCACGAAGCCGGCTGGCACTGGTCGCCTGGTACGGCGAACGTGTACAAGCGGCATTATCTCGTCCGATGCAAGCCATCCCTGGCTGTGGTCGGCAATGCCGCGACCGACAATTATTTCATGCCGTTCGTGCATGCCTTGGCTGGTTCGGCCTGCATAGACCTTCCGCTTTCGGCCTACCGAATTCACGGAGGCAACGTGCATGGCGCGCAGCCCTCCTTGCCGAACTTGAGGACATTCAGCAAAGCCGCCCATCAGCGTTCGCGCGTGCGGCGAAGTGCTATGGTGCGCGAACTGGCCTCACATGCCCGGGATTTTGTGTCGACACACGGACATGCTTTCTGGACCCTGATGGATGCTCCCAGCGTGCCGGACGGGATTTCGTTGAAGGCATATTTCAACGACCCTGCAATTCAGGATATTTTGGCTGATCACTTCGACGAGATCCTGGCGGCATGCGGAGAGGCCGAGACGCGCGAGGCGTTACGCGCTCGCATGGGGCGCAAAGGCTATAAGCAATTCCTGGCCTTGCAGGGTCAGAGAAAATCCCGACCTGACTCGAGGGCCGACGGCGGCTAAAATCACGCCACCGGCGCCCAGATCACGTCGTCGACCTTTGCGGCCCCTGTTGCCAGCATCACCAGCCGGTCGAAGCCGAGGGCCGAGCCGCTGGCTTGCGGCATGATGGCCAAAGCGGCAAGAAAATCCTCGTCCAACGGATAGCGCTCGCCATAGACGCGCTCTTTCTCATCCATCTCGGCGGCGAAGCGGCGGCGCTGTTCGGCCGCATCGGTCAGCTCGCCGAAGGCGTTGGCAAGCTCGACGCCGCAGCAATAGAGCTCGAAGCGCTCGGCGACGCGCGGATCTTCAGCGCTCGGCCGGGCGAGCGCCGCTTCCGAAATCGGATAGCCGTATAAGATGGTGGCCCGCCCCTGCCCCAGCACCGGCTCGACTTTTTCGACCATCACCCGGCTGAACAGGTCGGCCCAGTTGTCGTCGGGCGCAGTGCGCAGGCCGGCGCGGACCAGTGCCTCGTGAAGGGCGTCGCGGTCGGTGCTGCCGTCGGCCGATACGGTCGCGAGCAGGTCGATCCCGGCATGGCGCAGGAAAGCCTCCGCCACGCTCAGCCGCTCCGGCTCAGCGAACGGATCGGCCTCGCGGCCGCGAAAACGGAAACTCTTGGCGCCGGCTTTTTCCGCGGCGAGCGCCAGGAATTCGGCGCAGTCGGCCATCAGACGCTCAACTGCATCGCCGACGCGGTACCATTCGAGCATGGTGAACTCGGGGTGATGCAGCGGCCCGCGCTCGCGGTTGCGCCAGACCGGGCCGAGGCTGAAGATGCGTTCCTCGCCGGCGGCGAGCAGCTTCTTGCAGGCGAATTCCGGCGAGGTGTGGAGATAGAGCTGCCGGCGCGATGCGTCGGGCCCGATCGCCTCGGTGGCGAAGGCGGCGAGATGCGCCTCGTTGCCCGGCGAAACCTGCAGGGCCGACGTCGTCACCTCGATGAAATCGCGCTGCGCGAACCAGCCGCGCAGGGCGGCGGCGATGGCATTGCGCGCCATCAGCCGGGGCCGGCGGTCGGCATGAATATGCGGCGTCCACCAGGGCGAAGCGGCGGTCATGGGCAGGAAAATCGCCCGACAGGCTGGCGGTTCGGCGCAAGATGCGCTAGGGCGCACGCGATGGCCGCCGTCGCCGCTTCGCGGAAATCGACGCTTGCAGGCCGAAAAACTCGAACGGGATCGAATATCGTGGTCAAGGTCATCGCCAGTTCCTTACGCAAAGGCAACGTCGTCGATAAGGACGGCAAGCTGTATGTCATCCTCTTTGCCGAAAACATCCACCCTGGCAAGGGCACGCCGGTGACCCAGCTCGACATGCGCCGCATCGGCGACGGCGTGAAGATCTCGGAGCGCTACCGTACGACCGAAATGGTCGAGCGCGCCTACGTCGAGGAGCGCGAGCACACCTTCCTCTATTCCGATGGCGAAGGTTTTCACTTCATGAACCCGGAAAGCTACGACCAGGTCGTGGCCTCGGAAGCCGTGGTCGGCGACATGGCGCCCTATCTGCAGGAAGGCATGGCCGTGCAGCTCGCGCAGTTCAACGGCGTGCCGATCTCGCTGGTGCTGCCGCAGCGCGCCACCTTCGAGGTGGTCGACACCGAGCCGGTGACCAAGGGCCAGACGGCGTCTTCGTCCTATAAGCCGGCGATACTCTCCAACGGCGTGCGCACAGCCGTGCCGCCACATATCTCGGCCGGCACGCGCGTGGTGGTGATGACCGCCGACGGTTCTTACGTCGAGCGCGCCAAGGACTGAGATTTTAGCCGATTGAAGTGGCTCGCCTGAGCACAGGCGGGCCTGCAATTACACATAGTTGGCTTTTTTGAACCGTATCCGCCAGTTTCGCCTGCTGACGATCGCTTTACGCCTCACTTCAGCCGCGCGAACCACGAATGCCGACACCCGAAAGCTGAAATAGTGTTGGCACCAAAGGCCCGCGCCGCCGCATGTGCATCTGCTGATTGCCCAAATACCCAGCGCACGCGGCGTTTTATCAAAGGCAGTTACACGAACGTTTAGCGAAAGGCGAGGCACGCTTGTATCGCCGCATCATTCCTTTGATGGATTTCAGAGGCCAAAAAGCAAGATAGCGTGCGGCGCGCGGAACGGGCGCGGTCGCCGTCATGCAAATAAGCAACAAACAGGCTCCTGCTTTGCAGGCAGTGATGAAAGAGGCCAAACGCGCCATAACGCCGCTTATCTGGTTCAGCGGCGGCATCAATATACTGATGCTCACCGGCTCGTTCTACATGCTTCAAGTCTACCACCGGGTTCTGTCCAGCCACAGCGTGGAAACTTTAGCAGCGTTGTCGTTGATCGCCTGCGCGGCGATCCTGACAATGGCAGGGCTCGAAATGGTACGCGCCCGCCTGCTGTCAACCGTAGGCGCCTGGATGAACTCGAGGCTGGCCCCAGTCCTGTTGACCGCGTCAGTAGAGCATTCGGCCGCCGCGCCGGGTCAAGGCAGCACGCGGTCTCTGCGCGATCTCGACCAAGTGCGGAATTTCTTCACCAGCCCGAGCATCTACCCAATCCTCGACGCACCGTGGGCGCCAATCTTCTTCATCGCCATCTTCTTCATGCATCCGTGGCTCGGCTGGTTGGCGCTGGCCGGCGGGTGCGTGTTGTTTGCGCTGGCATTGCTCAACGAACTCACCACCCGCAAACCGCTGACAGAGGCCGGCAACGCGCAGGCACGGGCTTTCACCCAAGCCGAGTCGGCAGTCCGCAACGCCGAGGTCGTCCAGGCCATGGGCATGCTGCGGCCGTTGCTCGACAGTTGGCAAGAGCAGCAGGATGAAGCGAGCGCCGGACAAGTCGCCGCCGGTAACCGCGCCAGCGCCATCGCGTCTGTCGCACGTTTCTGGCGGATGGCCTTGCAAATGGCGGTGCTCGGCCTCGGCTCTTACCTGGTGCTGCAAAACGAGGCCTCTCCCGGCATCATGATCTCATCCTCAATCTTGATGGGTCGCGCGCTGGCCCCCGTGGAGCAAGCGATCAGCACCTGGAAGGCGACGCTCGGGGCACGCGCCGCTTACAAGCGTCTTACCGCGTTTGTCGGCCAACGCCCTGAGGCCAAAGCAGTGTGGTCTTTGCCACGCCCACAAGGAAAGGTCGAGGCAGAGAGTATTGTCCTCGCCCGGCAGGGTGGCGGCGAGCCTGTCTTGAAAGGCGTGAGTTTCCAACTCAAGCCCGGTGAAGTGATGGCGCTCATCGGCCCGAGCGCATCCGGCAAGACAAGCCTGGCCCGCGTTCTCGCCGGCGCTTGGCGCCCATCGGCCGGTCGCGCTTTGCTCGACGGCATGGACGTCGCCGAGTGGCCCGCCGAGGACCGTGGTCGGCACGTCGGGTATTTGCCGCAGGACATCGAGTTGTTCGCCGGCACGATCACCGAGAACATCGCCCGCTTCGCGAAGCTCAGTCCCGCGGTCTTCAACAGCGTGATCAAGGCCGCGCAACTGGCGGGCGTTCACGAGTTGATCAAGGGCTTGCCGAAAGGCTACGAAACTCAAGTAGGGGATTCAGGCGCATCGCTGTCAGGCGGACAGCGCCAACGAATCGGGCTGGCGCGGGCACTCTACGGCGATCCGACACTCATCATCCTGGACGAGCCGAATTCCAACCTCGATCGCGAGGGCGAAGACGCCCTGATGGCCGTGATCGGCGCGGTCAAGGCGACGGGCACTACGATGATCCTAATCGCACACCGCCCAAGCATCATGGAGAAAGTCGACAAGGTGCTGGTGCTCAATCAGGGCAGACAAGAATTATTCGGGGCGCGTGACGCGGTCTTCAATGAACTCGCCGCCCGCGCCAGGAGAGTGGCCCAGCTGCCCAACACCAATCACGTCACGGCGGTCACGTCATGACCCGCGCAAACACAGCAGACGACGATATGAACATAGTCGCTCTCCCCCAGCCACTGCCACCCCCGCCGACGTTGCAACCGCTCCGTCTCAGAGCCGTCACGAACGCCGGTTTCTCAATCATGTTCCTGTTCTTCGGCGTGGCCGGCGGCTGGGCGGCCCTGGCACCGCTCGACAGCGCGGCGGTGACGACCGGAGTGGTCAAGGTCGACGGCGACCGCAAACTCATCCAGCACCTCGAGGGCGGCATTATCGCCGAACTGGACGCCGTCAACGGCGATGTCGTCAAGAAGGGCAAAGTGCTCATCCGTCTCGACAACACCCAAGCCAAGGCTCAACTGGACTCGATCCAAAACAAGATCGCCACACGCGAGGCACTCGTCGCCCGTCTCCGGGCCGAACGCGACGGCAAGGACACGATCGAGTTCGACCAGGCATTGCTCGACAACCCGGACCCTGCCGTCAAGGACGCGGTGGCCACCCAACGTGACGTCTTCAACGCGAAGCACCGCAACCTGAAGGACGAGAAGGCAATCCTCGACGAACGCCGCCAGCAGACCGCCGAGCAAATTACCGGACTGCAACAGCTTATCGCGACCGAGGACAAGCGGATCGCGGCATTCGCGAATGAGAACAAAGACCTCGAGACTTTGCTCAGCAAGGGGCTCACCACCCGCGAACGCAACCTGACGCTCACCCAGCAACAACGCCAGACCGAGGGAGAACGCGCCACGAATGTCGCATCGATCGCCCGCGCCCGCAGCTCTATCGCCGAGATCGACATGCAAATCCTCAACCTTACAACTCAACAGTTGAACGAGTCAGTTGACGAATTGAGCAAGGTCGAAGCGGAGCTGTTCGACTTCCGGCAGCAAGCGCGCGCGGCCGAGGATGTCCTCAAGCGCACCGACATCACCGCGCCCGTCGATGGAATCGTAATGGACGTGAAAGTTCACACGGCGGGCGGAGTGGTGAAACCCGGCGACACGCTGATGACGGTCGTGCCGCTCGGCGAGAAGCTGGTTGTCGAGACCATGGTCAAGCCCGAGGACGTCGAGACGGTCGCCCCTGGCCAGACGGCCTATGTCAGCTTCCCGGCCTTCGCCAAATACAACCTGCCGCAGCTCAGCGGAGTTGTGGAAACGGTGTCGGCCGATCGATTGGTGGATGAGCGCACGAACGCTGCTTACTTCTCCGCGACGGTGATCATCAACAAGAGCGAACTGGCCAAGCTTGACGGTCGCCGGCTTCTGCCGGGCATGACGAGCGAGGCCATGATCAAGACCGGTACCCGCACGGTCCTGGCTTATCTCGCCGAACCGCTCACGCAAAACATCCGTCGCTCTTTGCGCGAGAAATGACGTAAAATTGCGTAATCATCTGTGAATAACGTGCGTATCATTCTCACTATACCACACTATAGAGTTTATCGCACACAATTGTGTTCGCGATAGGGAGGTGAATACCATGACTAAGAAGCCAGACTTAGTATCAATTGGCCCGGATTTCTCGTCGTCGAGCGCCAGTGTCGACTTGAATCTGCACGCCAAAACAGTCCAACTCGAAGAGAACATCCCGCCGAGCGCGACAGTCACCAACGAGGCCGCTTATTTCGCCGGCGGCATCGCCTACACCACCGACTTCACCAACCCCACCGGGGATTATCTCCGTGTTTACACCGGCTCGGAATTCTCAGACCGAATGATCGGCGACGATCTCCTCAACCATCTTCTCGGCGGCGGCGGCAACGATTTCATGTACGGCGGCGGCGGTGACGATTGGATTGAAGGCGGTGACGGTAGCGATTCTATTGCCGGTGACGCCGGCGACGATTCCCTCTACGGCAACGCCGGCGACGACACCATCAAAGGTGGTGACGGTAACGACTTTATCAGAGCCGGTGACGGTAACGATATCATCAACGGCGGGGCCGGTGATGACGCCATCTATACCAGTGACGACAGCCAAGCCCACTACTCCCCCGGTGTCGACATAGTCAATGGCGGTGGCGGCAACGATTTTATCAGGGCCGGCCGTGACGGCGGCATATTCAATGGCGACGCTGGCAACGACACCATCACCGGCAGCGAGGGCCAGGACACTATCAACGGCGGGGCCGGCAACGACACCCTCTACGGCGACAACGGCGCTATGAATCACAACAGCACCGACACCATCCATGGCGGGGCCGGTGATGATTATATCGAAGGTGACGTCATGTTTCTCCCGTCCGGCAGAGCTAACTTCCTGTACGGTGACGGGGGCAACGACACCATCGTCGGGTTTATCGGTGACGACACCATCAACGGTGGGGCCGGCAACGACACCATCGAAGGGGGTAGGGCAAATTTCTCGATCAATTCCGGCAGCGACACCCTGACGGGCGGCGGGGGTAACGACACCTTCGTCTTCCACAGCCACACCTTCGTCGCCGGCCAACATGACGTCATCACCGACTTCAAACACGGTGACGATAAGTTCGACCTGAGGGACACTCACGACACCGCGTTCCTGCAAGGCCCCAACTTTAACTCGGCACAGTCGGCTATCGATTATCTCCACGCGCACAATCTCTCTGTCGAGAGTACAGTAGTAAAGGTCATCGACGGTTCTGCCGTCGACCTCGTCAGTTTTAGCGACGACGCCGGCACTCTCGACCTCAACGTGTCGGTAAGCGCATCGGCGGCGGCGCATATCACACAGGCGGACTTCCTCTTCGGCGCTCTGGTGTAACCTCCAGTGAGGGGCGGCGCACAAGTCGCCCCCCAACACCTGATAGTGAGATACACGTATGCGGACAGAGGTAGGGAGTGCGCGGTTTAGGGGGTGCCCGAAGCGGTATCAGAGCCGACCTGGCCGCCTCCATACACCTCGGCCTCGGGCGGCGATAATACAGACGGCTTCCAAATCTCCGACGGGCTCGGCGGCGTGGACAAAGTCTGCTGTCGGGTATGTCGAGCGAGGCCATGATCAAGACCGGCACCCGCACCGTGCTGGCATATCTTGCCGAACCGCTCACGCAAGATATCCGTCGCTCATTGCGCGAGAAATGAAATCTTCAACAGCTCCGTACGCATCCTTTTCACAACAAAGGAGACCCAGACCAAAGGCACATATTTCATATCCGCAGTGTAGCGCCACAACGCGCACAATCTTGTGCACAACAGGGAGATGAATACCATGACTAAAAAGCCAGTCTTAGTATCAGTCGGCCCGGATTTCTCGCAGTCGACGGCGAGTGTCGATCTGAATCTGCACACCCACACAGTCCAACTCGAAGAGAACATCCCGCCGAGCGCGACAGTCACCAACGAGGCCGCTTATTTCGCCGGCGGGACCGCATACACCACCGACTTCACATACACCGGCACCTGGTTCGGTTCGGCTTTCTCCGACCGAATGATCGGTGACGATCTCACCAACCTATTTTCCGGTGGCCCCGGCAACGATTTCCTCCACGGCGGCGCCAGTGCCGACGCCCTCAACGGCGATGACGGCAACGACTTTATCACCGGCGGGGCCGGGGATGATCTTCTCGACGGCGGTGCCGGCAACGACACGATCAATGGCGGCGCTGACAACGACACACTCCGAGGCGGGATCGACAGCGACGTGATTCACGGCGGCACCGGGAACGACACTATCTACGGCGGCAGCGGGATTCGCCCGAGCGACGGTCAGGATCATACTCCCGGCGACACGAACGACACACTCTACGGCGGTGCCGGTAACGACACGATCTTCGGCAACGCCGGGGACGACTATATCGAGGGCGGTGCCGGCAACGATACCCTCTACGGCGACGACACCGCCACCTCCCCCACCAGCGGTAACGACACTATCCACGGCGGTGCAGGCGATGACGTGGTAGAAGATAGTCGCGGTACCAACACCCTGTACGGCGATGCCGGGAATGACTTGATATTGGGTGGAGACCAGAACGACACCATCTATGGCGGCAGGGGCGCCGACATCATCCTCGGCGGCGCAGGCGCGGACTGGATGTCGGCGAACAATGGCATCACCACCGGGGACGGCGCCCGGGACACCTTCGTCTTCTTCTCGGGCGAATCATCGGCGACCGTGCAGGACACCATCCAGGGATTCAAGCATGGCGAGGATAAAATCGATCTGCATGAATCGCGGCACGTCGCTTTGATCCTTAACGACGCTCCCGGTACTAGCGGAACTTTCGCCTCCTCTCAGGCAGCTCTCGACTATCTTCACGCACACAACATATCCGCCGAAGGAGCAGTGGTGAAAGTCGACACCGGCAGCAGCGGGCTCATTGTCGGTTTCAGCGACGACGCCGGTACAATCGACCTCAACGTGGCGGTGGGCGAGACGGCGGCAGCTCACATTACCGAATCAGACTTCCTCTTCGCGTAGAAAGTTGCGCCTGTAAAACTTGCAGTGGAGTACGAGCGCCAATTTTCGGTTACTGAGGTCAGGCCTTTTGGAGCGCGGCGCTCCGGCGGGGCAGCTGCGTAATGCCGATAACAGAGAGCTTCCCGACGCCGATCGAGAAGGCTGGCTGGCTGGCTGCGCGACTATCCCGCCCTTGAACCGAATCCAAAGGCGGGCATCGGCAGCGCCCGGCGCCATGAGCAGAGTTGCGCCATAGCAAATTGATGACGCACTTTCCCGGAAAGTTCGCCGTTAGATTTGCGCGGCGCCGGAACTGTTCCGAAATTTCCGAAACGTCTACTATGCCTGCATGCACGGGACTCGCATCGCTTTTGGTCCGTTCGTACTCGACCCCGACATGGGGACGCTCCTTAGAGAGGAGATCCCGGTCGCTGTTGGGCATCGTGGACTGACGCTGCTTGCTGCGCTTGCGGCACGGCCTGGCGAGATCCTGACCAAGGCCGAACTGCTGGATGCTGCCTGGCCGGGAACCGCCGTCGAGGAAGGCAACCTTACCGTTCAAATCGCGACACTAAGAAAGGCTCTCGGTCCGGCTGATAATGGCGGTGAGTGGATCGCCACGGTGCCTCGCGTCGGCTACCGCTTCACCGGGACTGTCAAGCCGGTGGCGAGCGCGCCCTACAAACCGATACCGCCGTCCGGCAAGCCTTCGATCGCGGTGCTGCCTTTTGCCAATCTGGGCGGCGATCAGGACCAGCAGTATCTCAGCGACGGCATAACCGAGGACATAATCACGGAGCTGGCCAGGTTTCGCTCCCTCCTCGTCATCGCGCGCAATTCGTCTTTTCAATTTCGCCATTCGGCAATGGACATTGCCGAAGTGCATCGCAAACTCGGAGTTCGCTATCTCGTCGAAGGCAGCATAAGAAAACTCGGTGATCGCATTCGGATCACCACACAACTGATCGACGCCGCCACCGGCACCCATCTGTGGGCGCAACGCTACGATCGGGCCCTTAACGACATCTTCGCGCTACAAGACGAGGTTGCGGCGCTTATCGCCTCGATGGTCGAAGGGCAAGCGGAGGCGGAATCGGCGACCCGTACCAGACGCAAGCCACCCGCCGATTGGGATGCATACGACTACTACCTGCAGGGGCGCGCGCACTTTCACCGATATGAACTGGAAAAGTCCGAGCCCCTCTTCGTCCGGTCTGTCGATCTCGATCCAACATTCGCTCAAGCCCACGCCTTCCTCGCGCAGGCCCTCGTCGGCCGATTTTGGTACGACAATGATCCGCGGACGCTACAGAAAGCCTGGGACTCGGCACGGACGGCGCTCTCTCTCGACAGAAGCGATGGCGTCTGTCACCAGAGCATGGGGCTGGTGCTTACACACATGCGCCAGCATAGCGACGCCGGAGTGCATTTTGAGCGAGCGCGCTCGTTGAACCCGCTAGACGTGAATATAGCGGGGGATTACGCAAGCTGGCTCAACTACGGCGGACGGGCCGAGACGGCACTCGACGTGCTCGAAACCGCGCTCCTGCGCGAGCCGTTACCTCCGGTGTGGTTCTGGGAGGTGAAGGGCAGCTCTCTGTTCCTGCTTGGAAGGTACTCGGAAGCTGTCGCTTCGTATCGGAAGGCCGGTGACCAATTCTTCATCCATGCCTTCCTCGCAGCGTCATACGCACATTTGGGCGAGATGGAGAAGGCGCGCGCTGAAGTCGAGGAAGCACTGACCAGGAAACACGAGCTGACCGTCCGGCTGATTTCAGGTCTCCCGTTCACCGATCAAGTCGCCCTTGAGCTTTTCACGTCGGGCTTCAGAAAGGCCGGTTTTCCCGTGTGAACGTATCTACGATCCCAGCCTATCTCGATTTTGGTAAACACGCGGACGGTCCTGATGCCCCGCAGGACAGCAGGCCCGCCCGCAACCAAGCGAGCCACGGTCAGCACGGTTGCCCGCCGTCTGGATGTTAGGCTCTGACCCGAAGCGATAAGGCGATCGTGTCAGCGACGACAGCAACAAAGTGGTGACCTTGGCCCCAAAGCCCAGCTTGGCTAGACTTCGAAAGATGCTGGACGCCATTCACCACGTCGCGCTTATCTGCACCGACTACGATCGGTCACGACGGTTCTATGTCGAGCTTCTCGGCCTGGACCTGATCCGCGAGGTCTATCGGGAGGAGCGGCAGTCCTGGAAGGCCGACCTGCGGATCGGATCCGCCCAGCTGGAATTATTCTCCTTCCCGGCCCCAGCGCCGCGGCCGTCTTATCCAGAGGCGACAGGGCTGCGGCACTTGGCATTTGCTGTGGGGAACCTCGACCTCGTAGTTGCGCGCCTGAAGGCCGCCGGCGTTGCCGTAGAGCCAATCCGGATCGACCCATATACGGATCGGCGCTTCACCTTCTTCAGCGACCCGGATGGATTGCCGTTGGAACTCTACGAAGCGCAATAAAGTGCCGTTTATACGACAGTCTGGGTATCGCACGACGGAACCATTCGGCACTTCGGGGGGCGGAGCTGGGTTTCGAGTCAGCCGATCCGGGCAAAGACCCGACAACCGAGCCGGACCTGATGATGCTGTGGAACGTCCTGGACTTGACGCCGGAAGGTCGCGGGACCGACTGGTACCCGAAGGTCACCTCCTAAGCGGTCGAGATGGTTGGCCAGGAATCTGGCGTTGCGGAAAAGGGTGGAGACCTGCCAATCCGCTCACGGCTCCGCTTAAGGCATTCGCGATGTTGTCATCAAGCGTCTGCAACTGGCGCTCAGTGGCACGTCGACGCGCGAGCGTTCGGCGCTGTCCAACTGGCCACGATCAGGTAACCACTTCCACCGGCAGGCCGGCGGCTTTCCATTCCGGCATGCCGTCCTCCAGCCGGCGCGCCGAATGGCCGAGCGCGCGCAGCGCAGCGACCGCCTCGAAGGACATCACGCACCACGGGCCGCGGCAATAGGCGACGATTTCGCGGCCGACAGCGGCGTCGGCTGACCAGGCCCTGACTTTCCCCAGCGGGACATTGATGGCGCCCGGCACATGGCCGAGCGCGAACTCGTCTGCCGGGCGGACGTCGATCAGCGTCACTAGTCCGTCGCGCATCAGCCTCTCAAGCTCGTCGCGCGTGACCGGCCGCATGTCGTCGCGCGCGTCGAAATAGCCGCGCACGATGCGGTCGACCTCGGCGAGCTGCCGCTCGGCAACGCCGCGCACCGCGGCGAAGGCGGAAAGCACGCTGTCATCGGCGAGCGAATAGCGCACGAATTTTCCATCGCGCTCGGCCGAGACGATGCCGGCGCGGCGCAGCGCCTGCAGATGCTGAGAGATGTTGGCGACGGGCAGGCCGAGCTTCGCCGCGAGCGCCTCGACGCTGCGCGCGCCTTGCGCCAGATGCTCGATCATTTCCAGGCGCAGCGGATGCCCGAGCGCCTTGGCGACGATCGCGAACTGCTCGTACAACGCCTGTTTCGGATTGCGGATTGACATCGACCTTTCTGCCGTCATTCAATGGAATAATTGAATGACGGTTTCGACCATTGCTGTCAAGCGGAGCGGCTCCCCGGGGCGCAGCCGCTCGTTCGGAGGAAAAAGCGATGATTCTCAGGCAGTTCCTGCACAACGATCCGGTTGCCGCCTCCTATCTGTTCGGCTGCGGCGGCAAGGCTTCCGCGGCCGTGGTCGACCCGGTCGGCGACATCGCGCCCTATGTCGATGCGGCGCGCGCGACCGGCATGCGCATCCTCTATGTCGTCGACACGCATATCCATGCCGACCACATCTCGGCCGGACGCGCGCTGGCCGAGGCGACGGGCGCGGAATACGTGCTGTTCGAAGGGGCCGAAGCAGGCTTCCCGTTCCGGCGTGTCAAGGATGGCGAGGTGCTCGAGCTCGGCAATGTCACGGCGACGGTCTTGCATACACCGGGCCATACGCCGGAGCATCTGAGCCTTTTGGTCACCGACCGGACGCGGTCGGCCGAACCGTGGTTCGTGCTCACCGGACACACGCTGATGGTCGGCGATCTCGGTCGCACCGAGCTTGCTTCAAGCGCCGAGGACGGGGCGCGCGCGCTTTATGCCAGCGTGCGGCGGCTGAAGGAGCTGCCGGACCATATCGAGGTGCTGCCCGGCGCCTATTCGGGCTCGGTCTGCGGCCGCTCGCTGAGCGGTAAGCCGACATCGACCATCGGCTTCGAGCGACGCTTCAACAAGGCGTTCCGGATCGAGGATGAGGTTGAGTTCGTCGCAGCCATGACCGCCGACATCCCTCCCCCACCGCCGCAGGCCGCCCGGACCCGGGCCGTCAACGCCGGAGCGAAATCTTGAACATAGCGGCGTCTGCCGTCGCGCTCGGCCTCAAGGCCAACTGGAAGCAGTTTTCGCTCCTGGTGCTGATCAACGCCTTTGTCGGCGGCATGGTCGGCATCGAGCGGACCGTGGTGCCGCTGATCGGCGCGGAGGAGTTCGGCGTGGCGTCAACCACGCTGGTCGTCTCCTTCATCGTCAGCTTCGGCGTGGTCAAGGCCTGCGCCAACCTCGTCTCCGGCCAGCTTGCCGACAGATGGGGCCGCAAGCGCGTCCTGATCCTCGGCTGGCTGTTCGGCCTGCCGGTGCCCTTCATCATCATCTGGGCGCCGAGCTGGGGATGGATCGTCGCCGCCAACGCGCTGCTCGGCATCAACCAGGGCTTCGCCTGGTCGATGACCGTGATCATGAAGGTCGATCTGGTCGGACCGAAGTCGCGCGGGCTCGCCGTCGGCCTCAACGAGTTCGCCGGCTATCTCGCCGTCGGCGTCACGGCTTTCCTGACCGGCTATCTGGCGAGCCGTTACGGCTTTCGCCCCGTGCCGATCTATCTCGGTGCCGGCTATGCGATCCTGGGCGCGGCGCTGTCGATCCTGCTCGTGCGCGACACGCGCGAGCATCTGCGGCTGGAGCTGGCCAACCATCCAAGACAAGCTTCCCCGCTCGGCTTCCGCGAGATTTTCATGCTGACCTCGTTCGGGGATCGCAATCTGTTCGCCGCATCGCAGGCCGGCCTGGTGAACAATCTGAACGACGGCATGAGCTGGGGGCTGTTTCCGCTCTTCTTCGTTGCCAATGGGCTAGGCATCGAGCGCATCGGCATCCTCAAGGCGGTCTATCCGGCGGTGTGGGGCATCCTCCAGGTCGCGACCGGGCCGTTGAGCGACCGCTGGGGCCGCAAGGGCCTGATCGTCGCCGGCATGTGGGTGCAGGCTGCGGGGCTTCTCACCACCGCCATGACGCGCGAATTCGGCTGGTGGCTGCTGGCCAGCCTTTTGCTCGGCCTCGGCACGGCAATGGTCTATCCGTGCCTGATCGCGGCGGTTTCGGACGCATCGCACCCTTCCTGGCGGGCGCGCTCGCTCAGCGTCTATCGCTTCTGGCGCGACCTCGGCTATGCGATCGGGGCGCTGTCCGCCGGCCTGATCGCCGACTTCTTCGGCTTCGTTGCGGCGATCGCGGCCATTGCCGCATTGACCTTCCTGTCGGGCGCGATCGTCGCGGTAACGATGCGCGAGCCGCGTTCCGCCACCGTGGTTCCGACATCGGGCGATCGTTGAGACCGCCTCGAAACGAAGGCCGTGTTTACGTTAATGGAAGCTTGATGCTGCGCGGGATGTGCCTGTCCGCTACAATCTGAAGAGGTACATTTCCTCGAGACCGTTCATGAGCAACCCGAACCGCATGCCGTGGGTGGATACGGCAAAAGGTCTTTCCATCATTCTGGTGGTGATGATGTATGCCGCCTACAACACCGGCGAATACACCGGCGGCGTCGGCTTCCTGCATTATGTCATCGGCTTCGCGACGCCGTTCCGCATGCCGGAATTCTTCCTGATCTCGGGCCTGTTCCTGTCGCAGGTGATCGACCGGCCATGGCGGCGCTATATCGACCGCCGCGTCGTCCACTACCTCTATTTCTACGTGCTTTGGGCGATCATCTCGATCGGACTGAAGATCGGCATCTTCAGCCGCGACCCCGCCGGCATGCTGCATGATCTCACGATGGCCGCCGTCCAGCCATACGGCGTGTTGTGGTTCATCTACATGCTGGCGGTGTTCGGGATCGTCATCCGCATGCTGCGCGAACTTCGCGTGCCGCACTGGATCGTCATCTTGGCTGCCGCCGCGCTGCAGATGTGGGCGCCGAAGCCGGACAGCTACGCGCTCGAGCAGTTCGCGGCCTATTTCGTGTTCTTCTATCTCGGCTTCGTGCTCGCGCCGTTGATATTCCGGCTGGTGGAGTGGACGCAGGTACGGCCGGCGATCGCCGTTCTCGGCCTGCTCGCCTGGGCGATCGTCAACGGCCTGCTCGTCTATTCGCCGGGCTATGCGATGCAGCCGGTCGGCATGCAGATGGGATTGGCGGCATGGCCGCCGCTGCATCTGTCGCTTGCCGTCGCCGGCGCCGTGGCGCTCTGCGTTGCCGGCGGTTTCCTGTCGAAATTCGCTTCCATGGAATGGCTGCGCTGGCTCGGCGAGCATTCGCTGGTCGTCTATGTCGCCTTCACCATCCCGATGTCGATCTTCCGGGGCGTCATGCTGGCGAGCGGTCTCCTGACCGATACCGGCATGCTCAGCCTGGCGGTGCTGCTGGTCTCGGTCATAAGCCCGGTGGTGCTCTACTTCGTCGTCCAGCGCGTCGGCTTCGGCGCCTTCCTGTTCGAGCGGCCGGCCTGGGCGCATTTCGACAGGCCGACAGCCGCCAAGGCCTCCAGCAAGCCCATGACCCGGCCGGCGCGCGAGGCGGCCTGACCGGGCCGCCCGTTCCGGCCATCCGTTATTTGCTAGCGTCGTATCCCGGCCGGCGCACGGCCCTGATCTTGCCGCTGCTGCCGCCGCCGCAGAAGAAGCAGCCGTCGCCATCGGATTCCAGTCCCGACACACCGGAGGGCATCGCTACCTCCTGCAGCACGTCACCCGTCTCGGGATCGATGCGCAGCAGATCGCCCTCCTCACCTTCCCAAGTGGCATGCCAGAGTTCGCCGTCGATCCAGGTGACGCCGGTGACGACGCGTTTCGACTCGATGCTACGGATCACCTCGCCCGTTTCAGGATTGATCTGGTGGATCTTATGGGCCCTGTATTCGCCGACCCAGAGCGAACCTTCGGCCCAGGCCATACCTGAATCGCCGCCATTGCCCGGCGCGGGAATGGTGGCGACGACCTCGCCGGTCTTTGGGTCGACCTTGTGAATGCGATCCTCGGCGATCTGGTAGAGGTGCTCGCCGTCGAAAGCGGTTCCGGCATGCGAGGCGACGTCGATCGATTGCACGATGGCGCCACTCTCCGGGTCGAGGGCCTTCAATTTGTCCCCGGTGGCAAACCAGACATTCTTGCCATCATAGGTAACGCCATTGACGCGCTCGGTGTCCGGAAAGGGTCCATATTCGCGCAGGATCTCGGCAGCGGCTCTTTTCATTTTCCAATCCTCATCGGTCTCTTGTGTCAGCTTCGACTTTAGCCGCTCTGCTGCAAACCCGGGAGCAACAACACAGTCGGGAATTTATGAACCGCCTCAAAGCTCGATGCAGACCTTGCCGAAATGCTTCTGGCTCTCATACGCCCGGAAAGCCGAGGCAATATCGCGCAGCGGAAAGCTCCGGCCGATAACAGGCCTCAGGCCGTTGGCCGTTATCGCCCGGATCATATCTTCCTGGTCAGCTCTGCTGCCGATGGAAATTCCATTGATGCGGATCTGATTGGAAAACAGCGCCGGGATCGACACTTCTGCGGCAAAGCCGGTCAACACGCCGATCAGCGCGAGGTGGCCGCCCATCCTGCAGGCCGTTATCGACTGCGCCAGCGTGCCGGGGCCGCCGACCTCGACCACGTGATCGACACCGCGTCCATCAGTCAGGTCCCTGGCCTTCCGGCCCCAGTCGGGCACGGCCTTGTAATTGATAAGATGATCGGCGCCGAGCCGCCTGAGCTTTTCGAGCTTGTCATCGGAGGAAGATGTCGCGATGACACGGGCGCCCGCCATCTTGGCGAACTGCAGCGCGAACAACGACACGCTGCCCGCGCCGAGGACCAGCACCGTATCGCCAGCCCTCACCTGACCGCACACCACCAGTGCCCTCCAGGCGGTTACACCGGCGCAACTGAGTGTAGCCGCCTCCACATGGGTGTAACCCGCCGGCGCTTTCGTGAAAGCATGCCACGGCATCGAGGCATATTCCCTTGCATAGCCATCGACATCATCGCCCAGTTCGCCCTGCTTGGTGGCGGGCGTAGCCTCGCCACCCAGCCAATTGGGCCAATAGCAGCTGACAACGGCATCGCCGGTCTCGAATGCGTCGACGCCCTCTCCGACGGCAATCACCTCGCCAGCACCATCGGACAGCGGAATGCGGCCGTCGGCGCAGGGCTTCTTGCCCGTTGCAACCATGCTGTCGTGGAAGTTCAGCGAGCATGCCCGGATTCGGACCAGCAACTCGCCCGGTCCGGGCTCGGGCCGATCCTCTTCGACCAACGAGAGTTGTTCCAGGCCGCCGGGCGCTCTTAATCTGATCAGTTTCATGACGTCTCTCCCTCGATGCCGAGTACCGGCAAACTAGTCGCTCGGCAGCGGACCGGGGAGTAACAAGACAGTCGGGAATCCGGTGACCGGCGGCATCATCCAGCGGCGCGCCCGGCCGCGGCCCACCGCCTGCACCTTGTGCTCGGTCGACAACTGCTCCAGCGCCCGCTGCACGGTGCGCGCGCTGGCGCCAAGCGCGATCGCCAGCGCCGAGCTCGACCAGGCCTCGCCATCGGTCAGAAAGGCAAGCACCGCGCCATGCTCATCCTCGACAGGCGGCGCCAGCACGACGATCTCGGCGGCGTTCAGCGGCGTCAACGCAAAGCCGCCGGCGGTCGCATTGATCTCGGCCATCCCGGCGAGCTCGGCGCGCAGCCGTCCCATCTCGACCCTCAGCCGTGCGCGATGCGATTCATCGACATGCCTCGCCCGGAAGGCACGCCTCAGCAATGTCTCACGCGAGGCATCCGCCGGCCAGGTTTCGGCGAGCGTGCGCGCCAGCGCAAACAGCACCGGCCGGGTCGCCAGCGAGACTACGGCGCCGCCTTCGCGCACGACGTTGCGGCATGCATCGATGACCAGCGCGCCGGACCCCAGCAGCGCCTCGACCTCGTCGAGCAGCAACTCTTTCTCCGTGCCGCGCGCGATCAGCCGGCCCACCGGCGTGTTCAGCACCAGGGACGCCGCTTCGACTTCGGCCTTCAATGCCGGGATGTTGGCTTGATAGGCGGCAAGCGATGCCCGGCCGAATGCCGAGCGCGCCGCCTTTGTCCTCAGGCGCCGGACGGCGATGCCGGCCGCGGCCAGTTCATGCGCGACGCGCGCCACCGGCGGCAGCGGCATCGGATCGAAGTCCGCAAGCAGGCGCTCGGCCTCGTCGAGGCGGCCGACCAGGATGAGGCGGCGCGCCTCGAGGCTGCCGGCATAGGCGGCGTTCAGCCGGTCGCCATGCGCGGCGAGCGTCGCGCGGGCGGACCGCAGCGCCTTCTCCGGCCAGCCGAGGTCGCGCGAGACCAGCGCGATCTCGGCCTCGGCGACGACGCAGCGGGCGCGCGCCACCGCCTCCCTCGGACTGAAGGCGCGGGCGGCGTCCTTCAGCAGTGCCTTGGCCTTGGCGAAATCGCCGAGCTGCGCCATCGCGATGCCGCGCAGGGCCAGCGCCGGCGCGTCGTCGCGCAGCGCAACGCGCTTCAAGGCGCCGAGCGGATCGCCCGCGGCAAGCGCGCGGCCGGCGGCATTGATCAGCGAATCCATGCCACCGTCTCAGCGCCCGCCGCAGCAAATCGCGTCACACTTGTAACTCTCACCATCGCAGTGCGCTGTCCTATGTCTGTCCTCGTCACCCCAACCAAACCCAAGAACGGGACAAGAGCAATGACCCAACATATGAAGACACCGCCGGTCGTTTCGCAGGAAGCGTGGGAAGGCGCCTATGAAGAGATGCTCGTGAAGGAAAAGGCGCTCACCCGCGCCCGCGACGCTTTGGCCGCCGAACGCCGCCGCATGCCGTGGATGGAAGTCAAGAAGGACTATGTGTTCGAAGGTCCGAACGGCAAGATGAGCCTGCTCGACCTCTTCGAAGGCCGCCGCCAGCTCGTCGTCTACCGCGCCTTCTTCGAGCCCGGCGTCTATGGCTGGCCCGAACATGCGTGCCGCGGCTGCTCGCTCGGCGCCGACATGGTCGGCAACCTTGCCCATCTCAACGCCCGCGACACCACGCTTGCCTATGCCTCGCGCGCGCCGCAGGCCGACATCCAGCGGCTGAAGCAGCGCATGGACTGGAAGATGCCCTGGTACACCATCACCGATAGCTGGGATAAGGATTTCGGCGTCGACGAATGGCATGGCCACAACGTCTTCATCCATGACGGCAAGCGCATCTTCCGCACTTATTTCGTCAACAACCGCGGCGACGAAGCCTTTGGCACCGTCTGGAGCTATCTCGACGTCACCCCGCTCGGCCGCCAGGAGGTATGGGAGGATTCGCCCGAGGGCTATCCGCAGACCCAGACCTACAAATGGTGGAACTGGCACGACAATTACGAGGAAGGCGCCGCCCCCGACCAGAGATGGGTCGAGGTCTCGGATGCCGGCGAAGCGGCGTTCCGCAACAAGAACGCCTGAGCGTGAAGCGGTTCCGGCGGCGCAAACCGCGCGCCGCCGGAGCCGATCGCCTCGTGCTTGTTCCAACGGGCTCGAACCCTGTCCGCATCAGAAGGTGGATATCATGAGCATCGACAATCCTGCCCCTCGCCCAAACGGCCTGAGCGGCTTCGGCCTCGCCGACTGGCTTTGCCTCGCCGCGACTCCTACCTTCGCCATGATGGCGCTGCTCACGGCGGCCTATGGGGGCCAGGACATGATGTGCATGTCGGGCGCCTCGGCGCTCAGCGGCATGGTGCCGATGTATCTGTTGATGGCAGCGTTCCATCTGGCGCCGTGGCTGCGGCTGGCGGCGCGGCGGAGGTGATGGCCGCTGAGCAATCTAAAGTCCGACCTGCCCTCCAGGTCTTGACGAAAATAGGCGCGCCTGAGACACGGGAGCAGACATTTGCTCCATGGGAGACGGGCGGGGGGTGGGCAGGCTGTGAAGCGCGTTTTTCGATTGCTTGCCGCGGCGATCCTGGCGTCCGGCGTGACTGGATGCACCAGCATTTCCTACTACGCGCAGTCGTTGGAGGGCCATGTCGAGATCATGGCCGCGCGCAAGAACGTTGGAAGACTTATCCGCGATCCGTCGACGCCACAGGCGTTGCGCGCCAAATTGACCTCCGCCAGCGCCATACGCCGCTTTGCCACGGAAGAGCTGGCGCTGCCCGATAACAACAGCTACCGCAGTTATGTCGACGTCGGTCGGAACAATGTGACCTTGGCCGTGTTTGCTGCGCCGCAATTCTCGCTTGCGCCGATAACTTGGTGCTTTCCAGTCTTCGGCTGCGTTCCATACAAGGGATATTTTTCGCGCAAAGACGCGCTCGAAAGTGCTGCTGAACTGCAGCGGCAGGGGCTGGACGTCTATGTGTCGGGCGTCACCGCATATTCCACGCTGGGCTGGTTCAGCGATCCGCTGCTCAGCACCATGCTGCGTCAGGACGACACCTACCTCGCAAGCCTTATTTTCCATGAGCTGGCGCATCAGAAAGTCTATGTGAACGGCGACTCCGCATTCAACGAGGCTTTCGCGGTTTCCGTCGAAACCACCGGTACGAGGAAATGGCTCCGCGCCACCGGCAATCGCGCCGGATTGCGCAGCTACGAAATCGATCGCAAGCGCAAGGCCGATTTTCTCGGACTGATATCGAAAACCCGGGATGAGCTGAGGCAGGTCTATGGAAGTCCCCGCAGCCCGCAGCAGATGGCGGCCGCCAAAGCAGCCGCCATCGACAGGCTGCGGATGCGCTACCGGCAAATGCGCGACAGGCGATGGGCTGGATACCGGGGATATGATGCCTGGTTCGATAGCCCTATCAACAACGCAAAGCTCGCCGCGACCGCTGTCTACGGCGAACAGGTCCCGGCGTTTCTTCGCTTGTTCGACTTGTGCTCCGGCGACTACCCGAGGTTCTACGCTTCTGTTCGACGGATCGGAAAGTTGCCCGCACCTTCCCGAGCCGAAGCGCTTAGAACCGTGGCTGCGTGCAATTGACCTTATAAGGAATTCGGCACCCGGAGGCCGCGCGGACAATGTTGGACAATTATGAGGTGGACAGGTTCGGCGTGATCCACCAGATCGACTTCACACCGATCAAATACGACAAGAAATACATCTCCTATTATGAAGACCTGAGCGACCGGACCATCAAGCTCGGTTATCAGCGGCTTGGCTGGGTGCTTGGCATCACCGGCGAGATTCCTCGTTCCGTGCTGGAAATCGGATATGGCACGGGCACGTTCATCGAAGCCGCGAAGATAACCGGCGTCGCCGATTGCGCCGGCTGCGATATCGCTGAATTCCCACTGCCCAAGGGTGTCCGCTTCGTCGATTGGGATGAGGCGCTCGCCGGCGCCTGGGACCTCGTCGCCATGTTCGACGTGCTGGAGCACATCCCCGATCTCAGCTTCCTTTCCCGGCTTCAGGCCCGCCACCTGGCTGTCGCCGTCCCCTATTGCCGCTGGCGCGAGCTCGGCGCCGAGGGCGACGCGTGGTTCGCCAAATGGCGCATGCGTCTGCCCAACGAGCACCTGCACCATTTCGACCGCGACTCGCTGGTGGCGCTCCTCGCGGCCAACGGTTTCGAATGCGTGACGCTGAACTGCTTCGAGGACGGGATCAGGCTACGGCCAGGCGAAGCAGGTCCGAACATTCTGTCAGGCTTCTTCAGCAAGCTTTAGGCCGGCGGCCTTGCCGACCGGCTCGAGCGCGCCGCGTCACTGTGCCGACCCGTGACCGCTGAGCGGCGATAGGGACTACTCTTCCGAGGCGAGTTCGCCCAGATGGCGACGGACCCAGCTCATCTCTTCGGAAGCCGTGCGTCCAAAATGCCGCTTGAAGTCGCGGCTGAACTGAGCCGCGCTCGCATATCCGACCAAAGCCGCGACCTGAGCGATCGTTGTCTTGCGTGCGATCATCAGTCTTGCCTCGTGCAGCCGCATGGCTTTCACGTACTGCATCGGGCTGCTTCCGGTCATTTCCTTGAAATGAACGTGGTAAGAAGGCACGCTCATGCCTGCTTGTCCCGCGAGATCGGCGACCGAGATTTCAGCGCTGTAGTTTTCCCGCAGCCATGCGAGGCTGCGCACGATCCTTCCCGACCTGCCTCTTTGCTGCAAGGCAGCGATCATCGCCCCGCCTTGCGGGCCAATCAGGACGCGGTAATGCAGCTCGCGCAGAAGGCTTGATCCAAGAACGGCGGTCTCGGCAGGATTGCGAAGCGCCGTCAGCAGGCGCAGCAGGACATCCTCGATGTCGGAGCCGATCCTGCTCGATACGAGACTTCGCGGCCGGTCGCTTCCCACATCCGAATGAATCTCCAGCTGCGCGGCAATGTCGGCCGCCATCCGCATGTCGAACTCGACATAGACCGCAAGCAGAGGACGATCGGGGCTGGCCGTCGATTCCATCCGAAACGGAACAGGGACCGACACCGCCAGATAATGGTCTTCATCGTACAGGTAGACCTCTCGTTCGAGGATGCCTCGCTTGCTTCCCTGCAGGACAAACACCGCACCCGGTTCATAAAGTACCGGGACGTCGTGAAGCACCGCCTCGGTCCGGAGCACGCGCACACGCTCGAGCGCGGTCGCATTATAGCCAACACGGTCGGCGATAGCTCCGGCCAACTCGACCAGCTTTCGTCTTCGCCCGATGTCCGCCCTGATAGGATTTGGCAAGCCATTCATAGGAACCGCAATCGTGGACGTTACCGCACCATACTATTTGCCAAGCTGCACTCCATCAATGAAGGACCGCAGATCATGGCAAAAAAGACCTTCTTCATCACTGGCGCCAATTCGGGCTTCGGCCTCGCCATCGCTTCCGCCGCCATCCAGATGGGCCATACGGTCATTGGCACCGTCCGGACCGAGACGTCACGCGCGGCACTTGCCGGATCCCTCCCAGCGATCCGCACCGTCATCTGCGATGTCACGGAGTTCGACCGCGTGCCGGACGTCGTCGCGCAGGCGGAGGAAGAGCACGGGCCCGTCGACGTCCTGATCAACAATGCCGGCTATGGCCACGAGGGCGTGCTCGAAGAGTCACCGCTCGAAGAGATGCGGCGTCAGTTCGATGTGAACGTCTTCGGCGCCGTGGCGGTCGCCAAGGCGTTTCTTCCCAGGTTCCGCGAGCGACGCCGCGGCTTCATCGTCAATGTCACGTCGATGGGCGGCATGATCACAATGCCGGGCATCGCTTACTATTGTGGCAGCAAGTTCGCACTCCAGGGCATATCGGAAGTGATGCGTTCCGAAATGGCCCCATTGGGCGTTCGCGTTGCCGCCGTCTGCCCAGGCTCCTTCCGGACGGACTGGGCCGGACGTTCCATGGTCCGGACCGGGAGGTCCATCAGCGATTACGATGCGCTGTTCGATCCGATCCGGGAGGCCCGACAGGCGAAAAGCGGCAAGCAAATTGGCGATCCGGACAAGCTTGCGACGGCCGTATTGGCCCTGGTCGAAACCGAAGCCCCGCCGCCGCAGCTTCTGCTTGGCAGCGACGCCCTCAAGCTCGTGTCCGAGCGAATCCAGCGGCTGCAGCAAGAGATCGATGCCTGGAAAGCCGTAACTATCTCGACCGACAGCTGACCGCATAGCGACAAAGGCAAACGCGGTCAGGGGCATTCGGCAAGCCTGACCTTGCCGAGTGTTCGGCGGGGGGGCCATCGAGGGGGCGAGTTTCGGACCAGCCTCACCGTCCGCATTGCCTTCCGCGCCGGCTCGCACAATAGTCGGGCCGATGTTCGAGGCGATTGCGAGTCACTGGTCGACGCTTATCCTGATCCTGTCGCTGGCGATGGCGGCGGTGGGCATCGTCCACGCCATCATGACGAAGGAAGACGTGCGCGCGGCCACCGGCTGGGTGGGCGTGATGCTTCTGTCGCCTTTCCTCGGCGCGATCATCTACGCCATTGCCGGCATCAACCGGATCCGCCGCGCGACGATCAGCGCCATGCGGCCGGTCTCGCCCGAGGCCGCTGCCGCCAGGCATGACCGGGACGTCGCGCTGGAAGCCTTGATCAACGCCGAATTCGGCCAGCGTTTCACCGGGCTGAAGACGCTTGGCGACAGAGTGGCGCGGCGCCCGCTCACCTCGGGAAACACCATCGCCGTGCTCAAGACAGGCGACGAAGCCTATACGGCGATGTGCCGGGCGATCGATGCGGCGCAACGAAGCGTGCTTCTGGAAACCTATATTTTCGACAATGACGCGGTCGGGGCGCTTTTCGTCCAGTCGCTCGGCAACGCCGTCAAGCGCGGCGTCACCGTGCGCGTGCTGATCGACGCCGTCGGCGTACGCTATTCGGTGCCCAGCATCCTGAAGCAGCTCAGGGAATCCGACGTCACGGTCGATCTCTTCAACGGCAACATCGTCATGGGCCTGAGACTTCCCTATGCCAATCTCAGGACCCACAGGAAGATACTGATTATCGACGGCACGGTGGCGTTCACGGGAGGCATGAACATCCGCAAGGGATTCTCGGCCGAGCTCGCCGGTTCCGACAGTTCGCGTGACACGCATTTCGAGGTCACCGGGCCGGTGGTGGCCGATCTGTTCTCGGTGGCCGCCGAGGACTGGCGCTTCGCCGGCAACGAGGCCCTGAAGGACGGGCCCTGGCAGGTCGAGCGTGTCGTGCCGCCGCCAGGGCAGCCGATGCTGGTGCGCGCGGTCGCGACCGGGCCGGACGCGTCTAACGAAACCAATCTCAAGTTGCTGATGGGAGCGTTTTCGGTCGCCCGCAAATCGATCCGCATCATGTCGCCCTATTTCCTGCCGGACCGGGAGTTCATCAGCGCGCTGACCACGGCCGGCCGGCGCGGCGTCGAAATCGACATCGTCGTGCCGGCGGTGAACAACCTCTTCCTCGTCGACCATGCGATGACGGCGCAGTTCGACCAGGTTTTGAAGCACTATTGCCGCGTCTGGCGCCACGAAGGCGCGTTCGACCATTCGAAGCTGATGGCGATCGACGGCGTGTGGGCCTATGTCGGCTCTTCCAATCTGGACGCCCGCTCGCTGAGGCTGAATTTCGAGATCGACTTGGAAGTGCTGGATAAAAATTTCGCCGCCGAGATCGACGCCCGTATCGCGGCCGCCATCTCGACCGCGCAGCCGGTGACGCTGCAGACGCTGAAGGCAAGGCCGTTCGCAATCCGCGTCTTCGACCGTTTGCTGTGGCTGGGATCGCCCTATCTTTAGAGCAGGAAATCGAGCATCGGGATCATGGATATAGACGACATCAAAGGACGCAGCCTGCCCGAGACCGTGCTGCTCTCGATCCGCAGCAGAAGCGCACGCAAGGCGAAGGCGACGCCGCGCAAGCGCGTCAACGACACGGAAATCGTCGTTGCCTCCTACAACGTCCACAAATGCATCGGCACCGACCGCAGATTCGACCCCGAACGGACGGCGCGCGTCATCCGCGAAATGAGCCCCGACGTGATCGCGCTGCAGGAGGCCGACAACCGCTTCGGCGACAGGGCCGGGCTGCTCGACCTGGCCCGCCTGGAGCTGGAAACGGGGCTGGTGCCAGTGCCGGTCAGCGGCAACGGCAAGGGGCATGGCTGGCGCGGCAATGTGCTGTTGTTCAAGCGCGGCACCGTGCGCGACGTCCACCAGCTCAAGCTGCCGGGACTGGAGCCGCGCGGCGCGCTGGTCGCCGAGATCGATCTCGACGAGAAACGGTCGCTGCGCGTCATTGCTGCCCATCTTGGCCTGCTGCGCCGCTCGCGTTCGGAACAGGCGCGCGTCGTGCTCGACATCATGAGCAGCGCCGACGAGAGGCCGACGCTCTTGCTCGGCGACCTCAACGAGTGGCGGCTCGGCAACCGCTCGGCACTGAACACGCTGCACACGACCTTCGGCCCGACGCCGGCGGTGCCGACTTTCCCATCCGGCTTGCCGGTGCTGGCGCTCGACCGCATCATGGGCAATCGGCACGACCTTGTTTCAGGCGTCGAGGCGCATGACACGCCGCTGTCGCGCGTCGCCTCCGACCACCTGCCGCTGACGGCCTTCGTGCATCTTTGAGAGAAGCCGCTTTCAGCCTTCCCTCAGCCAGACCAGCATCTCGCCGGGATCCCGATTATCCCAAGCGAAATAGGGAATGGCCTTGAGTTTCGTCTCCTCGGTCGCCGGCGGTTCGGAGCGGTAGAGATCGCGGCCCCAGTTTTCCGTTTCGGCCCGGCTGCCGATGGCCGAAAGCGTGACGACGCCGCCGAGCAGGTTCGGCTCCTTGTGCGCCTCGATCCTGGCCGTGCGCGATAGCGCTATGCGATGCAGCCCACCGCCATTGTCGGTTTCCTCAACGCAGTAGATCAGCGGGCCGCGCGCCAGCGCCACGCGGCCGATGTCCTGGCGCACCTGCGGGTTGGCGAAGAGGCGGGCCATCGACATTTCGAGGTCGAGCTCGACCTTGTCGCCCTGGCGCCATTCGCGGCGGATCGCGGCATAGCCGTCGACCGTCGCCGCTTCGAGATCGACGAGCTTGCCGTTGACGCGCAACGCCGCCTTGCGGCACCAGGCGGGTATGCGCAGGTGAAGCGTGAACTCTACGGGCGCCTCCGGCCCGATCTCGATCGCAATCGCGCCGTCCCAGGGATAGCTGCTGGTCTGGACGAGCGTCACCTGCCGGCCGGCGATCTCGAAGCGCGCAGTCGAATCGCCATAGAGGTGCACCGCCAGCGCATCGTCGGCGAGGCCGTAGAAATAGCTGCCGATGGACGCCACCATGCGGCCGATATTGGGCGGGCAGCACGGGCAGCGGTGCCATTTCCAGCGGTGATGGCCGCCGCGGCTCTCCAGCGGGTTCTCGTAGAAGAACAGCGAGCCGTCGAGCGACAGGCCGGAGATCGAGCCGTTGTAAAGCGCCCGTTCCATCATGTCGGCGTAGCGGGCGTTCGGACCCATGCCGAGCATGCGGCTTGCCCAGAACACCAGGCCCACCGAAGCGCAGGTCTCGGCATAGGCGGTGTCGTTGGGCAGGTCGTAGTCGCTCGTAAAACCTTCGTTGTGCGCCGATGGACCGAGACCGCCGGTGACATAGAGGCTCTTGGTCATGAGATCGTCCCACAGGCGGTCAAGCGCGACCCTGAGCGTGTCGTCGCCATATTCGGTGGCGATGTCGGCCATGCCGGAATAGAGATACATCGCCCTCACCGCATGGCCGACGACCTTGTCCTGCTCGCGCACCGGCTTGTGCGACTGGTTGTATTCATAGGTCTTGAAGTGATAGGCCTTGGGATCGGCGCCGCGCGCCAGCGCCTCCTCATCGAAATAATGCGGCTGCTGACCGCGCTGGTCGATGAAATATTTCGCCAGGTCCATGTACTTCTTCTCGGCAGTCACCCGAGCGAGCTTGACCAGCGCCAGCTCGATTTCCTCATGGCCGCAATAGCCCTTCTTCTTGCCGGGCTCGGGACCGAACGTCGAGGCGATGTGGTCGGCATAGCGGCTCATGATGTCGAGCAGCTTGCGTTTGCCGGTCGCCTGAAAGTAAGCGACGGCGCCCTCGATCAGATGCCCGGCGCAGTAAAGCTCGTGGCAGTCGCGCAGGTTGGTCCAGCGCAGCCCGGGCTGGATGCGCTGGTACCAGCTGGAGAGATAGCCGTCCTCCTGCTGCAGCTTGCCGAACATGTCGATGACGGCGTCGATCTTCTTCTCGAGCTCGGGATTGCGGCGACGGTAGAGCGAATAGGCCGCGGTCTCGATGGTCTTGCCCCAGTCGGAGTCCCAGAACATCTGTGTCGTCACAGTCGAGCCGGTGAAGGTAGGATTGGCTGCCTCGTCCGGCGACGGCGAATGGAAGGGGATGACGACGCCGGGCGACGAGCGGTCCGGATCGATCTGCTCCAGCATGCGCGCCTCGACGCAGCGGTCGTAGAGGATCTCGGCGGTGCGCGTCGCGACCGCTTCGACACGGTCGCCCCAGAAGCCGCGGACATCGACCTGCGGCACTGGCAACGGCCGGAAGGCGAGCTGCGGCTTGGCGGAGGGCTGCGCGGCGGGCTGGGATGCGGTCATGATTTCACTCCATTCGAATTACTTGACGGCCCCGGCCATGAGGCCGCGGATGTAGAAGCGCTGCAGCGCCAGGAACAGGATCAGGCAAGGCACCATCATCACCGTGACGCCGGCCTGCACGGCGCCCCAGTCGATGGCGCCGAAGCGGCCGGACTGAAGCGCGGTCATCATCACCGGCAGAGTGAATTTGGACTGGTCGGTCATCAGCACCAGGGCCGCCAGGAACTCGTTCCAGGCGCCGAGGAAGGCGAACAGCGCGATGGTGACGACGCCCGGCCAGACCAGCGGCAGCATGACTTTGATCAGCATGGTGACGTTGTTGGCGCCGTCCATGCGCGCGGCCTCCTCGATCTCGCGCGGCACGGCGTCGAAAGCGTTGCGCATCATGAAGATCGAGAACGGCAGCTGCAGCGTGACATAGACGCAGACCAGGCCGGTCAGCGTGTTGTGGAGACCGAGTTTCGTCAGCACCAGGAAGATCGGCGTCAGGATCGACTGGAACGGGATCATGATGGTCGACAGGATCAGGATGAAGAAGAAATCCCGGAACGGAAAGCGGAAGCGCGAGAAGCCGTAGCCGGCGAGCACGCTGACCAGCACCGAGAGCAGCACCGTCATTACCGAGACATAGATGCTGTTCTGCGCCGAGACCCAGAGCCCGTCGCCGAAGGAGTTCAGCGTCTCGTAGTTCTCGATCGAGAAACCGGTGGTCGGCCAGGGCGGCAGCGGCGGCTGGCGCGCTTCCTGCGCCGGCTTGAAGGTCGACAGCACCGTCCAGACGATCGGCGCCAGGAACAATACCGAGGCGATGATGCCGGTGGAGTGCCTGGCGAGGCTGAAGCCGACTTTCCGGTTTTGCGACATCGCCTCGGCCATCAGTCGAGCCCCTCGGGCTTGCGCAGCAGCCAGAGCTGGATAAGGCTGAGCGCCACCAGGATAACCAGCAGCACCATCGAGAGTGCCGCGCCGTAGCCGAGCTTGAACGAGACGAAGGACTGGTTGAAGATCCAGTAGACCGCCGTCAGCGTCTGGTTGCGCGGACCGCCCCGCAGGATGATGTAGAACTGGTCGAAGGCGAGAATCGAGCCCGCCACCGACAGGATCAGCGCCAGCGCCAGCGTGCGGCGCATCAGCGGCAAGGTGATGGCCCGGAACCTTGCGAACGGCCCTGCCCCGTCGATGACCGCCGCCTCCTGTAGGTCCTGCGGGATCGATTGCAGGCCGGTCATCAGGATGATCATGGTGAAGCCGGCGACCTTCCACACCACCATGGCGATGATCGACCAGAAGGCCGGCTGGAACGTGGCGAGAAGATTGACCTTCTTCGCGGTCAGGCCGAGATCGAAGGCGGCCGGGCTGAACAGGCCGGAATCGACGTTGAGCAACCAGGACCAGAGCAGGCTCGCCGAGGCGAAGCCGACCACCGCCGGCATGAAGAAGGCGGTGCGGTAGAGATTGGTCAGCGGACGCGGTTTTTCGATGAAGATCGCCAGCGGGAAGGCGACGGCGAAGATCGCGATGGTGACGATCACCGTGTAGTAGAAGGTGAATTTCAGCGCATTCCAGAAGCGCGTGTCGCGCAGGATCGCGAAATAATTGTCGAGGCCGATGAAGGCATGCTCACCCATCAGCGGCCAATTGTGCAGCGACATCCAGGCAGTCATGCCGAGCGGGATGACGAAGAAGACGGTGACCAGGGCGACGGCCGGCAGGACATAGAGCAGGCCCACCCATTGCCGACGGCTGACGCCGATGCGTGAGCGGGCGGGAGCGGAGGTTGCGGTGATGGCGGTCATGGCTGCGCCTCACCTTCCCCCCTTGTGGGGGAAGGTGGATCGGCGCGTAGCGCCGAGACGGATGAGGGGTGTTCCAGGGAACGCCAACGCCTCACTCCGCTGGAACACCCCTCATCCGTCGCCTTCGGCGACACCTTCTCCCACAAGGGGAGAGGGGGGAGCGAACGTCGTGGCGCCGCAAATTGGTGAGCGTGCTTTCTCAACGCGATAAAACCCTGCCATTCAGCGATGCAGTCCCCGGCCGCCCGGCCAGGGAGACGGGGCGGGCGGCCGGTCAGAGCCTTGGCGGCAAAGCGTTGCGCTATCCTCGCCGCCGGCTGGCCCTGGTGTCTATTTGTTCGGCGCCTGATCGATAATCGACTGCATCGTCTCCTGCGCGTTCTTGATGGCGCCGTCGACATCGTCGCCGAAGAACACCTCGTTGATCATCTGCGTCCAGGGACCGTTGGCCGAGTTGATCAGGTCGTTGAACACCACCGAATAAGGCGTCTTGCCCTTGGCCATCGCCTCGGCCGCCACCTGATAGCGCGGGTCGAGATCCTTCAGCGCGTCCTTGGCGATGTCGCCCCGCACCGGCAGGCTGCCATATTTGGCGAGGATGGTCTGGCCCTCGAGCGAATAGGCGAAGTCCAAAAACTCCTTCACCACGGCGATCTTCTTGGTGCCCTTGGTGACGACGAAATTGTCGCCGCCCGCGAAGGACGACCAGCCGCCATCCTTGCCCGGCAGGAAGGTGATGCCGTAGTCGATATCGGGATATTGCGTGTTGAGTGCGCCGATAGCGAAAGCGCCGGACGGCGAGAGACCGATCTTGCCGCCGGCAAAGGCGGCGAAGAAGTTGGCGCCGGTGTCGGTCTGCGCGCCCTCGGGCACCAGGCCCTTCTTGATCATCGAGCGATAGAGGTCGATCGCGCCGCGCAGCTGCGGGCTATCGAGCATCGCCTTCGAGCCGTCCTCGGACAGGATGTCGCCGCCCGAGGCCCAGATCAGCGGCGTGAAAGTGAAGATGTTGCAGCCGCCGCAATTGCCGGAGAAATAAAAGCCCCTGATGTCGCCGCCGAGCGCGTTGACCTTTTCGGCGTCGGCCTCGATCTCGGCCCAGTTGGTCGGGCCCTTCTCAGGATCGAGCCCAGCCTGCTTGAACAGCTTCTTGTTCCAGATCAGCACCGAGGCGTCGGCCGAGAACGGCAGGCCGTAGATGCGGTCCTTGTAGGTGCCGGTCTTCACATGCGCCGGCGACAGGCTGGCGAAATAGGGCAAGGATTTCGCCCAGTCGGTAATGTCCTCCAGTTGGCCGGCGGCGGCGAAGGACGGCGTGTAGATCAGGTCGAGCGAGAGCGCGTCGGGCGCGGTGCCGCCGGCGGCGGCGGCGCCATATTTCGGGATGATCTCGGCGTTGGGAATGATATCGAGCTTGATCTGGTCCTTGTTGGCCTTGTTGAAGGCGTCGACGATGCGCGGCATGAAGTTCGAGCCGTCGGCGCGCACCCAGATGTTGGCGGTCTCGGCGGACGCCGCCTGCAGGCCGCCGCCGATGACGGCCGCGGCTAAAGCCAGCTTGGCAAACATGGTCTTCATTTTACTCCTCCTCATGGTTCTCCTCCCTGTTTTGGCCACGCCGCCCGGTCTAACCGGGCGCGTAGCCTTGTTGCTTCATTGCGACGGACTGCCGCATGACTGACGCACCACCAGCCGGCACGGCAGTTTCCTGATGCCCGGCGCGGCCGGCTGGCCGTCGACGAGCGAAAGCAGGGCAAGTCCGGCCTCGCGGCCGAGGCTCGCCAGGTTCATGTCGATCGAGGTCAGTGGCGGGCGCGTCGCCTCGGCCACGATCTCCCAATTGTCGAAGCCGATGATGCCGACATCTTCGGGCACGCGGATACCGCGCTCGCGCAGCGCGTCGACGACGCCGCGGGCAATCTGGTCGTTGCCGCAGAAGACGGCGTCAGGCCATCCTTCCCTGCCCGCCTTGCCGAACAGTCTTGCCACCGCATCGTGGCCCCAGGCCTCCGACCAGGCGCCCAGCAGCGGCTCGGCTGTGGGCAAGCCGTTCTCCCTCAGGACGTCGCGATAGGCCTCGGCCCGCGTGTGCACCACGGCGAAGCTCGCCGGGCCGCTGACATGGGCGATGCGGCGGCGCCCGAACCGCAAGAACTGCTCGACCGCCAGCCGCGCGCCGCCGGCATCGTCGGAAACGAGGCCGACCGCGCCGGGATCCGGCTGGGTGAAGGCGTAGACGACCGGGATGCGCAGGTTGGAGAGATCGACCGGCAGATGGCGGTCGATGCGTTTTCCGGTGGCGACGATGCCGTCGACGCGCTTGTCGAGCATGGCCTCGACATGCAGCTGGCCGAGCCGCTGATCGTCCTCGACATTGCACAGGAACACCGACACGCCCTTGTCGACCAGCGCATCCGAAACGCCGGCCATCAGCGGCAGCGAGAAGCGGCCATAGGTATCGTTGGTGAGCAGGCCGACGGTGAAGGAGCGTTTTCGCAACAGGCTCTGCGCCAAGCTGTTCGGCCGGAAGCCGAGCAGCCGCGCCGTCTCGCGGATGCGCTCGCGCGTTTCCGCCGTCATGCGCCCCTGCCCGTTCAGCGCCTTGGACGCCGTGGCGACGCTGACGCCGGCCGCGGCGGCGACCTCGCGCAGCGTGACCGGCGGCTTGGCGGAAACTGGCGCTGGCTCGGCGTCGGAAGGCATGGGCGCGGCGAATTCCCTTAGTTGGGAAAAGGTTTTCTCTTACCGCCCTGCGCGGTGATGACGGGTGAGGTCAGCGGGCAAAGGGCGAGTTGGGAAAAGGTTTTCTCAGCGATGGAGAGTAGGGGAAGGTGGCGGGGTTGGCAAGGGGGAACACTAATCGCCGCCCTCGCGCCAAATTTCAACACCACGGATTCTTAATGACCACAGCGAGGGCCGCTTGCGGTCAGACCGCTTTGTGGCGGTGGAGCTTCAGTAGCTGCCGTTTGCGAATCTCAGGTTATGACGGAGGAAGCGTCATGATGCATTCAAAGTAGCCCGTAGGTTTCGATCCCACCAATAGTGTAGAGAGCGCTGAAGGCGCCTCCAGCAGGCGCTCCCTCCAGGAGAAGCAAGGCGGCTTCCCTGCCAGGAGATGAAGGAGCAAGCTGCACTAGGGACTTGGCATCCGAAGTCGGAAGATCGCGCAGGCGAGCGCTTGCGCGAGACAGGGCCACGGACGGCAAAAGTTCCTCCTTCAGGCCTTGTGCAACCAGCACGAGATGGAGGTAGCTGATGGTATCGCCGATGCGCCAAGATGCCGCGCTCACCACCGAGCATCGGTTCAACAGCAGCAGCGCTGGATAGCTAGCTGAATCGTGGGTTCGTAATCGCCTTTCATCGCCGGTGTAGGTGGACCCAGCATGGCACGCGTTGAGCATGACAAGCCTGTATGGGAAGTCAACGAAGTCTGACTGGATCGCCTTCACGTTGATGGCGTGCGCTCCAGCACCCCCGAGCGAGCCTAGGAACGGATCTGAGAAACTGGAAATCGAAACTCCATGTGTTGAGACCACGAGCAAATCTGCATCCGTCATCTGCGCCACGAGGCCCGCCTCATCGTCGACCTCTGCTGTACTGACGACGCGTGCCTCGACCGTGACCGCTGCAACTTCGGCTTCTATCCGCGCGAGCTCGAGATTGTCCCCACTATTGATCAGCGCGACAAGCTTAGGTTGGATCAAGGCGGATTGCGGGCAGGCCGGGTACAGCGCTGGCACAATCCGAGCCTCAAGTTTACCTTCGGCCATGCGGGCTCGCAAACCGTCATGGCCCAGAACGGCCGCAGTAATAGGAAGTATGTTATCGTGATCCTGGAGGCTGAGAATACCTGGACAAGCGGCGGGCAGCATATCAAACACTGTTTTTAGTGCGTCCCGGCTCTGTGCGGCGAAGCAATCGAGCTGCTTGGCGAAGTCCACCTTTGAGACAGAACCTTGGGCAAAAGACCTGCGTGCAAGGTGCCATTGCCCTATCGACCGAAGCGGGAGGGTGTATCGAGCGTAGCAGTTGCCCTGGAAAACCCAGATCGGAACCGGATCACTTCCGAAGGTCGGCAGGATGATGCACCACCCCTCAGCCAATCGAGTTTCCAGGAGCGAAGTTGCCGCAGCCATCGAAACCGCCTCAAACGGCGATGGGAAGCCTTGACCGACTATCCGGGAAATGGTCTCGCCGAGGTCGTCCCACGGTTTGCCGGTTAGCATGGGATCCCAGGGACTATCTCTATACTCGTCAACCCTGAGTGCGAACGGGGCGCCAAACGCCTGGACGGATAAGATGCGGTCGCGCAGATCGGCGAACTCGGTTTCCATCCCATCCGGCCGCGCGACGAGGCTATCGGCCCAATCCAGCAGCGCGAGCCAATCAGCAACGACGCTGCCGTAGAGAACTGCTATAATTGGAAGAACGTCGGCGGTAAGTCCGTCCGCCGGAAGTTGGGCGAGACGGCTCTCAATCTGGCGAATGTATTGGTCGCGAAGGCCCCGTCGATGATGGAGACGCAGGACACCACGTAGTCCGTTGTCGAGCATAACGGCTGCGGCTCTCAGCCGCCCGGCAGCGGCCGGGCGATCTCCCGACTCAAGCGCAATCGACGCGTCAATTATCTCCAACTCCAGCAGGCTCTCATAGGAGGTATCTGCGTTGAATTCGCTTCGCGCCCGAGCGATGTGAGCGCGGGCCTCCGGTAAGCAGCCCTGCCGCCGGCAGCAGGAAGCCAGATTGGCAAAGAGGTGTCCTGTTATGTCGCCGCTGGTCGACGAGTTGATCATTGACTTCAAAATATCGGCCGCTTCTTCCAGCTGCCCGAGCTCCATCTGGGCCGTGGCAAGGTTGAGGCGCAGTCGTTCCGGAAGGGAGTTCCCGTTCGCCTCGTTTAGCGTGAGCGCGGCTTTTCCAGCAGCCACCGACCCGGCGGCATCACCTCGTTCAAAGGCCAGTACTGCTTCCTGTTCATACGTCTGAGCAACAAGCAGTGTGAGATTTGCTTCTTTCGCGATCGACCTAGCGTGCTGGACGGCGCCCATGGCGGCCTCATGCGCTCCGTGTTGCGCATACAGGGCCGACGCTTGGAGGTAAGCCCTCACCAACCCTTCGTCATCGCCCAGCCGCTTGAAGACCCGGGCAATGCTGGCGAACAGTAAGGGCTGGAGGTCGGATCCAAAAATGCCTCGTTCGGCATAGCTCCACATATCGCCCGCCAGTTCAATGACGTCTCTGCGTTGATATTCCTCAGTATGAATCTCAGCCATGCGTTCGAACGCTGCCAGCCCTTTTGAGAGTTTACCGGCGGACATGGCCACACGCGACAATAGCTCCAGAAACATGACTTCATACATCGGCTGGTTCTCGCCATTGAAAAAGGCGATGACCACCTCGACGCGATCGATAATGTCGAGGCTTGAAGCTACCCCTTCGCTAACAAGGTGATTGTAATAGTCGAAGAGTTCCCAAAAGAGATCGGAGCCAACACTCTCTCTGCATAAGCGCACTAATACGTTAGGCAGATCGACGGCGCTCGACGCCCACCATGCTGGAGGCAAAGGCGAATCATCTGATTTGGCGGCATCCATTGATGTATGGCAACTGAGTTCATTCGATTGTTGCAAGGACTATTGTATCGTCGCGCTCGCAAACATCCGGCGCATGCCGGTTGGCTCCCGACAGGTTTCGCGACAATCAATGGACCTCGCACCGGCCGACATTATCCTGATTCAGGATCTTCTCGGATCGCGGTGGACGCAATGATGAAGCCGGCTGATAGCGTTGAGAATTAAACATGTAAGAAAACCGTAGACCCAACACCATTCCACTCCACCCCTCCTTCTGCTTCAATACCGCCTCCACCACGCCGGAGCACTGCCCATCCCAACCGACCCCTTCGCTCCCCTCCGCCAACGTTTCCTCACCCGCTGCGCCGATCAACTCGCCGAGCTGAAGGCCATCGCGCATCAGGCCGCTCGCCTGTCCGGCAACGACCCGCTGATCCGTCTCGCTCACTCCCTCGCCGGCGCCGCGGGCACGTTCGGCTTTGCGGAGATCAGCGCGCGGGCTTCCACGCTGGAGACGCTGCTTATCGAGCAGGCGGATGGCGCAAGCATGCGCGCGGCGCTCGATGCACTTATCGCTGAGATCGAGCGAACGCTGGCCTGAGCTCCCGACCGGGGCTCACCTCCTTGCAGCGCTGTCGCCGCCCGCCACGCCTATTTCTTGGCGCCGCCGAGGCCGGTCCTAGTCATCTCGCCCCAGCCCTGATTGCCGCGCAAAAATTGCCAACAGCCTTTCACGCGCCAGAAATTGTTGAGCTGGCGGTAGCCGAAATTCTCGATCACGGCGGCGGCCGTCAGCACGGCGAGGTCCCTGGCGCGGGGGAAGCGCTGCAGCTCGGCCTCTTCGAGGATCAGCGAGCAGACGCTGACGCAGACGCCATAGGTGAAAATGAGCGCGGTGAAGGCCAGAAGATATTCGGCCGACAGGATGCCGAGCAGCCAGAAGGCCGGGATCAGGACATAGCCCAGCACCTCGGCAACCGGTCCCAGCACGTCGACGATCAATATGTGGCCGAAGCCGAGGAAGCCGACTCGGCCATAGCGCGGGTTGAACAGCATCGAGCGGTAGCGGAAGAAGCATTCGAGCGCGCCGCGCTGCCAGCGCGAGCGCTGGCGGGCGAGCACGCTCAGCGTTTCCGGCGCCTCGGTCCAGCACACCGGCTCGGGAATGAACTGGATGCGGTATTTGCGCTTCCTGTCGCGCATATAGCGGTGCAGCTTGATGACGAGGTCGAGGTCCTCGCCCATCGAGCCCTTGGTGAAGCCGCCCACCGCCACCACTTCGGCGCGGCGGAACATGCCGAAGGCGCCGGACACCAGCATTAGCGTGTTGATGCTGCTCCAGGCCAGCCGCGCCATGAGGAAGGCGCGCAGATATTCGACCACCTGGAACAAAGGCAGTAGGCGGCGCGGAAGGTGGATCTCGCGCACCCTGCCCGCCTCGATCCTCGAGCCGTTGGCGATGCGGATCGTGCCGCCCACGGCGATGGTGCGCTCGGGGTCGTCGATGAAGGGCTGGGCGGCGCGCATCAGTGCGTCGGGCTCGAGGATGGAATCGCCATCGATGACGCAGAAGAGCGGCGCGCGGCAGACATTGATGCCGGCGTTCTGGGCATCGGCCTTGCCGCCATTTTCCTTGTCGACCACGAACAGCCGCTCGGTCATCGGCGAGGAATAGAGGCCGCGGATCGGCTGGTGCGCCAGCGCCTCCTCATAAGGGCGGTGGAACTTCACCAGCTTGAAAGCCTCGATCAGTCGCTGCAGCGTGTCGTCCTTCGAGCCGTCATTGATGACGACCACCTCGAAATTCGGATATTCGAGCGCCAGCATCGAATGGACGCTCTCGACCACGTTCAACGCCTCGTTATAGGCGGGCACCAAGAGCGCGATCGGCGGCGCGACGTCGCCATAGCGCTGCCACAGCAGCGCCGAGCGCGCCACCGGCGGGCGCTGGGACAGGGCGTAGCCGGCGACGACGAGCTGCAAAAGATAGATCGTCGTCTGCGCCAGCCCCGCCCCGATGATGAACCAGGACAGGATGGTGGCGGCAAGAACGACCTCGTGGCTCCAGTCGGCGATCATAGGGCCGGCCCCTCGGCAAGAATGAGCGAGGCGGTGCGCTGGCTGCGCGACACCTCGGCGGAAGCGATCTCGCGCAGCAGCCGCTCTCCCGGCTGCCCGAAGGAGCGCAGCGCGTTGGCGGCGGCATAGCGCACGGTCCAGACCTCGTCGTCCAACAGCGTGGACAGCGGCGCGGCAAGCTCGGGCAGGCCGAGACGGCCCGCGGATTCGGCGGCGGCGGCGCGCACGTCCCAGTCGTCGTTGGCCATGCCGCGCTTGAGGATGGCCGAGGCCTCGGCGTGCCCCGTCAGGCCCAGCGCCCGCAGCGCGGCGGCGGCAACCTCGGGCGCGGCATCGCCGGTCAGCCCGGCGAAGAAGTCGGCGAAGCCGAAACCGCCGGCCCGCGCCAGCGCGTCGATCGCGGCCGCCCGGATGAAGGGCGAGGCGTCGACGCGCGACGCGTGTACCGCAAGCTCGTTGAAGCGCGAGCGCGGAAAGCGCCGGAACAGCTCGATCAGCCGCCGCGAGCGCTGCCCCGCCACGCCGATGAAGTCCAGCGCGGTGCCGAGCAGAGGCAGGCTGCCGAGATCGCAAAGCGCGATGGCGGCCGCGATCCTGACTTCGCGCGCGCGATCCTGGGCGAGTGCTGAAAGCAGGTTTGCCGACGCATCGTCCGAACCCAGCGCCGCCAGCATCTCGGCGGCGTGGATGCGTTCGGCGACGTTGCCTTTCCGCAGCTGCCTTGCGACACGGGCCGGCAGGCCGCATTCGTTGAAGGCGACAAGCACATCGTCCCTCTCCTCGCCGCGCAGCAGCGAAATGAACTCGAAGCCGGCGTCGATCGCCACGCCGGCCGGCACGCCAAGCACCGTCGCCTTCAACGCCTCGCGATCGCGGTTTTCAGTGAACGCGATCAGCGCGGTCAGAATCTGGCGCCGCTGCTCGGCCGCCGCCCTGCCCCGGCGCTCCTGCAGCACGCGGCGCGCGATCAGCAGCAGCATGATCACCAGGGACAGCGCGCTGAGCAGTATCGACAGGTCCCAGATGTACCACATGGTCAGAACCGCGCCGTCACGCCGAGGCCGAATATGTTGCGGTCGAATGTCGGGCGTTCTTCATGCGCGATACTGGCGCGCAGCGTCAGCGGATCGCTGACGTCGAAGGAAAGACCGCCGAACACGGTGCGCGTCGGGATCAATGCGCCGTCGTCGATCTCTGGGGCGTCGGCATAGCCGGCGAAGACGTTGAAACGCTCCGTCACCGCAAGGTCGGCGCGAAGCACATAGCCGTCGGCGCGCGTGCCGGTATCGTCCTCGGCATGCACCCAGCGGGCCGAGAGCCCCAGGCGGCCGTCGAAGACATAGCCTTGGATCCAGGGCTGGATGCTGGTGACGCCGGTATCGGCGAAATCGTCGTAGCGGGCGTCGATGTTGAGCGAGAGTGGACCGAACGCCTTTGCCGGCGCCACCACCTTCCAGGACGCGCCGGCGCCGACGGAATAGCGCGCCAGAAAATCGGCATCCGGGGTCGCCGCGGCGAGCACATAAGCGGAGAAGGCCGGCGTGAAGGCCTGGTCGATGCGGCCCTCGAGCTGGACATCGCTGCGGCCGAAACGGGTCGCCAGTCGGGTGTGGCCGGAAATGGTCGTGCGCGGCGAAAGCCGATAGGCAAGACCGGCCGAGCTGTCGGTCCAGTCGCCGAGACCATTGGTGAGATCGCTCACCTCGCTGCCGATATCGAGCCGCCATTCGCAGGGCGGCGGCACGGAGAGCCTCTGCTCGATGTCGGCGGAGCCCGGCTCGATGGCGAGCGCCTGGGTGTACGCCTGGCGCGCGGCCTCGTCGTCGCCCTCGGCGCGGCGCACATCGCCGATCCCCACCAGCGCCTCGGCATTGCGCGGTTCAAGCGCCAGTACGCGCTGGAACGACTGTTCGGCCCGCCGATAGTCGCCTTCGAGCAGGGCGATCCTGCCATCGAGGTCGAGCGCCTCGGCATTGTCCGGCGCGCTGGCCAGCGCCTCGTCGACCAGCGCACGGGCGCGCGGCGTGTCGCCCTGCCAGATCGCCAGGCGCACCTTGCCGAGACGCGCATCGAGAAGACCGGGCTTGATGGCCAGCGCCTGGTCGAAAAACTGACCGGCTTCGTCGAAGCGCTGGCTGGAGCCGACGACAAAGCCAAGCGCGACCAGGATGTCGGTGTTCTTCGGCGCCAGCTTCAGGGCGCGGCGATAGGCCTTCTCCGCCTCGGGCAGGTTGCCTGCCTGGCGTAGGCGCCTGCCCTCTTCCATCAAGCCGGGGACGGGATCGGGCCGGTGATGCGGTGGTTTCTTCACCGCCGCCGGGGCTGCGCGAACCGGCTTCGGCTTGCTGATCACCCCCTGTTTCGCCTTGCGGATGTTTTCGACCAGCTTTGCTGCGTCGGCATTGCTGGGGTCGGCCTGCGCGACCTGCTCGGCAAGCGGTAGTGCCGCGTCCAGATTGCCGGACCTGAACTCGACCTCGGCCATGCCGAAAGAGGCATCGCGGTAAGTCGGGGCAATGGAAAGGGCTTTGGAGAAGGCGTCGCGCGCCGCCTGAAAATCGTTGCGGCCAAGCTCGGCGAAGCCAAGCTGGACCAGCGCGTCGGCATTGTCGGGCTTGAGCGCCAGCGCGCGCTTGAGCAGGTCGGCAGCCTCGTCGAAATGCTGGGCCTGCCTCGCCTTCACGGCAGACGCGTAGAGCTCGTCGGCCGTCTGCGCCAGCGCTGCGTGCGGAGCAGCGGCGACAGCCAGGATCAGGCAGGCGGCGAGGCTCAAGCGCCGGCCGCGCCGCATCAGCGCTTCCCGCTCTTGCGAGCGATCAGCCGCGCCAGCCTGGCCAGAAGTTCCTCGGGGATGAACGGCTTCACCAGATAGTCGTCGGCGCCCTTTTCCAAGGCCGAGACGATGTCCTTTTCGCCTTTGCGGGCAGTCAGCATGACAACTGGCGTTCCAGACAGAGCCGGGTCGCCCTTGATGCGCGCCAGCACTTCTAGGCCGTCGACCTTCGGCATCATCGCGTCGAGCACGATGATGTCGGGTTCGTCCTGCTGCGCCTTGGCCAGCGCTTCGGCGCCGTCAGCGGCCTTGATGACCTCGTATCCCTTCGCCTTCAACCTGAATTCCATCAGCTCGAGCAACAAGGGATCATCGTCGCAGATCAGAACTTTTGCCTTCTCTCCATTCACCAGTCCCGCTCCGGTTCCGTCGCCCCCCGGAGTGATCGCCCATGAACCCACATCCGCCAATGCGGTTCATGCCAAGGTCCACAAGGGCAATCCCAAGCAGGACCATTCCGCGCAAATCATAGATAAGCCGATTCGCGACGATCGCATTTCGATGCAATCAGTAGATGAATATCGGCGTATGGTATAGGAGGCGTAAACGGCAAACAGAGCTTGCCGACAACCTTCTGCCACCGACCTGTGTCGGCGCGTCAGGCCAGGCCGCCGGCCGACGAAAGCAGCTTCCTGACTTCACCGGCAAGCGCCAGCGGGTCGAAGGGCTTCGCGATGACGCCGACCGCGCCCATGTTCAGATAGCGGTCGACCTCGTGCGTCTGGGTGCGCGCCGTGATGAACACCACGGGTATCGACGCCGTCGGCTGCGATGCAGCCAGACGCCTCAGCGTCTCCGGCCCGTCCATGTCCGGCATCATCACGTCGAGCAGGATGAGGTCGGGCCGCCATTCCGCCGCATCAGCCAGCGCCTGGACGCCCGAAGCGCAGGACCGCACCTCGAATTCCGGCTCGAGCTCGAGCGACATCTGGGCGATTTCGCGGATGTCGTCCTCGTCGTCCACATAAAGGATTCTTGCCGGCATAACCGTCACTCCTTGGCTTGCGCGGAGGCTCCCGCGCCGTCGCGGGCCGAAGTCAACATGTTTCTGACCAGCCTTGCGACATCGATCTCCGACGACTTGGTCTTGGTCATGATTGCCTGGATCCGATCGCCCAGCTTGTCGTCCAGCTCCGCCGCGGAAAACACGATGACTGCTGTTTCGAGCGGCAGATCGGCAAGCAGGTCCAATCCCGATCCGTCTGGGAGCGCGATGTCCAGGATGACAAGATCGAAACGATGGTTCGCGACCGCGGCCTGGGCGTCCTTGAGCGTTTTCGCCGAGGTGATCGAGACGCCCGACCCTAGGCCCTCCGACATCACGGCGAGCACGCCCTCGTCGTCCTCGACATGCAGAATCCGCGGCTTCGGCTCGACCTTGCGACCGACGATCTTGGCGAGAGCGGCGTGAAGACGTTTCGAATCCACCGGTTTCTCCAGCCAGTCGACGATGCCGACCGCGGTGCCGTTCAGGGAGCGCCTGGCCTCGTCGGCGACCGCGGAGATGACGATCACCGAAATGTCGGAATTCACCGGCGAGGCCCTGATATCGTGAAAGAGCTTGATGCCGGATTCCCCCGCCAGCTTGATGTCGAGCGTCAGCGCCACGTAATCGCGGGAGGCCAGCAGAGCCTTGGCGGTGCCGATGTCAGGGGCGACGTCGCTGGAAAAGCCTTCGGCGTCGAGAAGTGCGGCGATCACCGCGGCGACGTCGGGCTCGTCCTCGCAAATCAGGACACGCAGGCGGCTATCGCGCTTGCGCGACCGGCGCTCGACAAAGACCGGTTTTTCCTCCTGCCTGTGCGCTTCGGCCAGGTCGACGTGAAACGACGTTCCCTTGCCTTCCTCTGTTTCGAAGGAAACGGCCCCGCCCAGCTTTTCGACAATGGTCTTGACGATGTTCAAGCCGAGGCCCGTGCCTCCCTTCCTGCGTGTGCTTGACGCGTCGGCCTGCTCGAACTTGCCGAATATGCGGCTGCGGAACGCTTCGGGAATGCCGGCGCCCTCGTCGATCACGGAGATGCGCAGCACGTCGCTGTCACGGCGCTGCAACTTCACCATCACGGTGCCGCCGTGGTCGGAGAACTTGATCGCGTTCGACAGGAGGTTCGCCATCACCTGGTGCAGGCGGTCGGGGTCGATATTGGCCTCGGCGCGCGGCGCATCATCGACCAGGACGATGCGGATCCTGCTCTCGGCCATGTAATTGGAACTGGCGGCGATGGCCTGCTCCAGGATCGGGCGCAGGGGCATCTGCTTGATCTTGAAGCTGATCATGCCCGATTCGATCTTCTCTATGTCGAGGATGTCGTTGATGAGAAGAACCAGCCTCTCGCTGTTGTTGTGGGCAATGTTGACGAGATTAGCCGCCTTGGGAGGCAATTCGCCCGCGACGCCCGCCGCGATCAGGCCGAGCGAACCGCGGATCGACGTCAGCGGTGTGCGCAGCTCGTGGCTGACCGTCGAGATGAAGTCGTTCTTGAGCTGGGCGTTTTTCTTCTGCTCGGTGATGTCGCGATTATAGGTAATGACGCCGACGATCTTGCCGGTCTCGTCGCGAAGGGGAGCCTTCAAGGTGTAAAGCCAGCCCTGGCTGCCATCTGGGAAAAGCGCGGGCTGGTCGATGCGCGATGTCAGCCCGGTCTCCAGCGCGCCCATTTCATCCTGCCTGAAACGCTCGGCCACGTCCTTCGGATAGAAATCGAAATCCGTCTTGCCGATAAGGTTCTCGGCCGAGGCGGCGCGCATCATTTCGGCGGTGGCCGGGTTTGCAACCACAAAGCGGCCGTCGGCATCCTTCACGTTGAGGCAATCCGGCAGCTCGCGGACCATGGCGCGGTAGATCATGTTGGACATGGCGAGATCGCGACGCCGTTGCTGCCGGTCGAGCAGCACGCCGATGATGAAGGTGCCGAGGAATCGGAATACCAAGGACGGCAGCGTGCTCTGCTGAACGAAGGTGGCGAGGACCTGCTGGGGAATGGCCACAAGCGTGATCAGCCCGGCGAGCGCGACCGTCACGCCCAGACCGAGTATATCGAGCATGGTGCGCGAGCGGACCGCGACGACGTGGTGCCACGCCAGCCCGACGATGGCCGTGATCAGGATGCTCATGATGCCGACACTCGCGCCCTGCCCGCCAAGATAGGCGCGATAGGCAATGGAGCCTGCGGTTGCGACGAACATCGCCGGCCATCCGCCGAAGAAGGCGGCCGCGCCGATAAAGGCGGCACGCAGGTCGACCGCAAAACCGGAGACGTTCAGGGCCGTCGCCATGGAAATGATCGAACCCGCGCACATGACCGCGCCCAGAATCAGCGACTGCATCAACCGCGGCAGGCGCCCGGTGAAATCCGCCACTAGGTCCCAGGCGACGACTAGGATCGAGACGAGGGCAAGATTGCCCAGGAGTGAGCGCCAGATCTCGGTCATGACTTTCCAGCTCCTTTTTGCCGATAGATACCGGCAAAACCTATCCGAGGTCTAAAGAGCCCTGCGCATCGCCCGCGCTGGACTGATTACCGCCTCGGGCTGGCCATTTTGGGAACATCGCCTGCTTGCACCTGTCGTTACGGCAGTTTGCCCGTGGATGTGGTATTTTTGCCACCACAAATTCCCACAACCCCTGCTAGAACCTCGACGGGTTTTAACTTGGGGTTATGGGCTATGCTTCTTCGTATTTCTGCGAAATCCGTTTTGCTGGGCGCCGTTTCGGCCGTCGCTTTGATGTCGGCCGCGCAGGCCGCCGACGTGGTTCAGGAGCAGGCGGCTCCGGGCTTCAACTGGAGCGGCGTCTATGTCGGCTTCGGCCTCGGCGCCGGCGCCAATGTGCACAAGCTCAGCAGCGATTTTGTGCCTGTTTCACTGAACGGCATCGGCGGCGAAGGCGTCTACGGCCAGGTGACTGCCGGCTATGATTACATGGTCTCGCAGCGCTTTCTGCTCGGCGGCCTGATCGACACGCATGTCGGCACGATCAAGACTTCGCTCGATGCCGGCGGCTTCAATGCCGACATCAAGGAGACCTACGGTTTCGACGTCGGCATGCGCGCCGGTTATCTGCTGACGCCGAGCACGCTGGGCTACGTTCTGGGCGGTTACGCCTGGCAGAAGTACAAGCTCGACAGCAATGCCGGTATTGGATTCGATTGGGATCAGGGCGGCTACTTTGTCGGTGCCGGTGTCGAAACTGCGATCAACAGCAACTGGACGCTGAAGGGCGAGTATCGCTACACCCGCTTCAGCACCAACGACAGCCTGCTCTCGGATGCAGGCCTGCCGGTGCCGGACGGCACGCTCAACCTGGACACCTCGCGCCATACGTTTGAGGTCGCCGCCAGCTATCGCTTTAACGCCAATGACGGCGGCGGCGCCAGCTTCGAGACGCCTTCCTACAACTGGACCGGCTTCTATGTCGGCGGTGGGCTCGGCGCCGGCGCGGTCGTGCACCAGATCGAGATTCCGCCCCTCGCCGGCGCCAAGTTCAATGGCCTCGGCGGCGAAGGCGTGTTCGGCGAAGCCAGCATCGGCTACGACCAGGACATGGGCAGTTGGGTGGTCGGCGGCCTCGTCGACGCGCGTCTATCCGGCATCAAGTCGAAGCTTGAGCTGGGCGGGTTCCTGGGTGTCGATTCGATCAACCTCAATACCGATTATGGTTTCGACGTGCTCGGCCGTATCGGCATGAAGGTCAACGAGGCGACGCTGGCCTACGCGCTCGCTGGCTACAGCTGGCAGCACTTCAAGCTCGATGCTCCGGCACCGCTCGACGCCGATTGGGGCTCCAGTGGCTTCTCGGTCGGCGCGGGCCTGGAAACTGCCCTGTCGGACAAGATGACCGTCGGCATCGAATACCGTTACTCGCAATTCGAGAAGGAAGACTTCTCGGATGCATTGCCGATCCCGAGCGGTCTCGCGATGGCGACCCCGTCCTTCCACACTGTGCGGATCGACGCCAAGTACAAGTTCAACTAAGCCAAGGCCTCCAGCCAAAGCGAAAGCCCGCCGGTCATTCCAGCGGGCTTTTTTATTTTGTCGGGAACACGCCGGCGTGACCGTCCTATGGTGCGAGACCTGACCAATAGAGGAAGCCATGAGAAAGCTCATCGTCACCGAATTCATCAGCATCGACGGCGTCGCCGAGCACGACAGGCTGCCGAACGTCGCCTGGAACGATGAGATGCAGGCATTCAAGGAGGATGAGCTTGCCGACAGCGGCGCCATGCTTCTCGGACGCGTGACCTACGAAATCTTTGCCGGCCACTGGCCTGCCGAAAAAGGCGACTTCGCCGACCGCTTCAACGCGCTGCCGAAATATGTCGCCTCGGCGACCTTGAAAGCGGTCGACTGGCATCCGGCCGAATTGCTCGAAGGCCCACTTACCGATGCGGTCACCCGGCTGAAGCAACGAAGCGGCGGCAACATCTATGTGCATGGCAGCGTGAATCTCGCCCGGCAACTGCTCGGCGTTGGCCTTGTCGATACCCTCAGACTGCTCGTTTATCCGGCAGCCGCAGGCCAGGGCGAACGGCTTTTTCCTTCGGACAAACCGACAGCGCTCGAGCTTGTTTCGGCCGTGCCGTTCAGCAATGGCGTGGTGGCGATGGAATACAGGGCGGTCGCGAAAGCTTAGACTAGATCAGGATGACGTTTTGTTGAATCGCCATCCTGATCTAACTCTTTGTTGGAGCATGATCTTCTCCGAAAACCGGTTCCCACTTTTCGGGATCATGCTCTAGAGGCGCGGTTTCCGTCCGGAATTGCGTCAAAACAAAGCGATAAGCGTTTCGCCGTTTCCGTGAAACGGTGAAACGTACTGGTGGCCTACTGTCTAAATGCCCGGCTGATCTGATCCTGCAGCGGCTTGACCAGATAAGACATCACCGAGCGATCCTCGGTCCTGATGAAGGATTCCACCGGCATGCCGGGAACCAGCTTGACCTCGCCGAGCCGCGCGACCTCGGCGGCCGTCGTGGTGATGCGGACGGTGTAATAGCTGACGCCCGTGCGCTGGTCGGTGGTGATGTCGGGCGAGGTCCGCTCGACGACGCCGTTGATCTGCGGCGTGGTGCGCTGGTTGAAGGCCGAGAAGCGCAGCGAAGCGGGCTGGCCGACCCATAGCTGGTCGATGTCGCTCGGCGCGATCTTGGCTTCCACCGCAAGGCTGTCATTGTCGGGCACGACCTGCATGATCGTCTCGCCCGGCTTCACCACGCCGCCGATCGTATAGGCGATCGACTGCTGCACGACGCCGTCCTGCGGCGCGCGGATGTCGACCCGCTTCAACTGGTCCTCGGCGGCGACCTTGCGCTCCAGAAGCTCGCCCATCTGGCCGTCGACGTCGCGCAGGTCCTTGTTCACTTCGGTGCTGAGGTCGAGATCGATCTGGATGATCTGCAGCTTGATCTCGGCGATCCGCCCCTGCGCCTGAGCCTGGGCCGCAATCAGCTGGCCGCGCTCGCCGTCGAGGCGCGTGGCCTCTCGCTCGGTCTGGGTCAGCCGGTCGATGGAGATGAGCTTCTTGGCCCAGAGCGTACGCACCGAGGCAAGCTCCTTCTGCACCAGCTCTATCTCCTTGCTCTTGGCCTCAGCCTGCGCCGTGTCGCCGGCGATCTCCTTCTCGAGTTGCGCGATGCGCTCCTCAAGCTGGCTCTTCTGGCCGGCGCGGGACGTGCGCCGTGTCTCGAAATGCTGCTTTTCGCCTGCCACCGCCTCGGCGACGTCGGGATCGGCAATGCGGTCCAAAAGCTCGTTCGGAAAGATGATGGCGTCGCTGCCGCGGCGCTCCGAATCGAGGCGCGCTTTGCGCGCGGCGAGCTGGTCGAGCGCCTTGCTCACCACGCCAAGGTTGGCTGCCGGCACGGTGCGGTCGAGACGGACCAGAAGATCTCCCGCTTTCACGCGGTCGCCGTCCCGGGCGTCGATCTCCGCAACGATGCCGCCGGTGGAATGCTGCACGTCCTTGACGTGGGAATCGACGACGAGAGCGCCGGGGGCGATGACCGCGCCGGCGATCTCGGTGACCGATGCCCAGCCACCGACGCCGCCCGCAAGCAGGAGCACCACGCCGATGCCAAGCCGCGTGTAGAAGCGGATGGATAAATGCGAGGCGCCTGATATAGCCATGTCAGCGCCCTGCCTCGGTTCCGTCGGCAACGGCCAGATGGGGACCGTCGGAAGCCACTCTCAGTTGCGGGGCGCCGGTCGGCACCGGCCGCAGCGTCGGGAACATCTTGGCGAACACCTCGTCCTTCGGGCCGAAGGCATGGACGCGCCCCTGGTTCATGGCCAGCACGAAATCGACGGCCGCCAGCACGTTCGGCCGGTGCGCGACGAGCACGACAACCCCGCCCCGTTCGCGGACGCCCAACATGGCCTTGATCAGGGCCTGCTCGCCATCCATGTCGAGGTTGGAATTCGGCTCGTCCAGGACCACGAGGAAAGGATCGCGATAGAGCGCGCGCGCCAGCGCGATGCGCTGGCGCTGACCGGCCGAGACCGCCTCGCCATGCTCGCCAATCTCGGTTTCGTAGCCTTCGCGAAAACCGACGATGAGCTCGTGCGCGCCCGCTGCCTTCGCCGCGGCGATGATGGCGCCGGCGTCCGCGTCCGGCTCGAAGCGCGCGATGTTCTCGGCCACGGTGCCGGCGAAGAGCTCGACATCTTGCGGCAGGTATCCGATATGGCGGCCGCGCTCCGCCTGCGACCATTGATCGAGGTCGGCGCCGTCCAGCTTGATGCGGCCGGCGACCGGTTGCCAGGCGCCGACAAGCGCGCGCACCAGCGTGGATTTTCCCGACCCGCTCGGTCCGATGATGCCGACGCCATGGCCCGCCTCCAGAGCGAAGCTTGCATCGTGGACCAGCAGTCTCTGGGTGCCCGGGGCGCCGACCGAGACGTTTTGCATGCCGACATTCGCGCTCGGCGGCGGCAGCAACATCGGCTCGGTTTCAGCCGGCAGCGCCGCCAGCACCCTGTTCAGCCGCTGCCAGCCCTGGCGCGCGGTCACGAAGCCCTTCCAGTTGGCGATCGCAAGATCGACCGGAGCCAGCGCGCGGCCGCTGAGGATCGAGGCGGTGATGATAATACCCGCCGTTGCCTGCCCCTCGATGACCAGCCAGGCGCCGAGACCGAGCATCGACGACTGCAGCAGCATGCGCAGGACCTTCGATATCGCGCCGAAGCCGCCGGCCACGTCGCTCACCTTGCGCTGCTCGGCGATGTAATCGAGGTTGGCGTCTTCCCACCGCGCGGTCAGACCGCCGGCCATGCCCATGGCGGCAACGACTTCTGCGTTGCGGCTCCCAGCCGAGATCAGACCGTTGCGCCGAATACCGGTCAAAGTCCCGGACGACACAGGCTTTCGCGTCAATCGCTCGGCAAGCACGGTCAGAGCCACCAGCACGATCGCCCCAAGCAGCGCTGTCACGCCTAGCAACCAATGGAACATGAAGATGATGACAAGGTAGAGCGGCAGCCAAGGCAAATCGAAGAGCGCCGTCGGCCCCATGCCGGACAGGAAAGCACGCACGCTGTCGAGGTCGCGCATCGGCTGCAGGCTATCGCCCCCGCGCCCGTTTTTCAGCGGCAACTGCAGCATCGACGCATAGACACGGCGGCCCAGCGCCTCATCCAAGGCTCCGCCAATGCGCACAAGCACGCGACCGCGCACGAAATCGAGAATGCCCTGGCCGCAATAGAGGATGACCAACAACACGGTGATGCCGATGAGTGTCGGCAGGCTGCGGCTCGGCAACACGCGATCATAGACCTCGAGCATGTAGAGCGAGCCCGCAAGCATCAACACGTTGAGCACGCCGCTGAACAACCCGACCGCGAGGAAAGCCGACCGGCAGGAGCGAAGCGCCTCGGCGAGTTCGGAGCGCGCGGATTGCGCTCGCCGGCCTGTCGGTTTTGCCGGCCGCTTGCCGCCTATAGGCGCATTGGTTTGCCTGGCGATATCGCCGATGCCGCTGTCCGGCGTGGGCCGGCGCGCGCGAAACAAAGCCAAGCCGCCGAAGCCCACCATCGCCACACCAAAAAGCGTCTCCCCCATCGACCCGGGCCGTCCTGGCGAAAGCCAGCCGTTGCCGCCGAGAAGGAGCAGCACAGCGCAAGCAACCAGGACCAGGCCGACGAGCCTTACCTTTGCCTGCGCTGAACCAGATGCTGCCTTGGCTACCATTGTCGAAGCGACACTGAACAAAACACTCCGGTCATCCAACCTGCCTGTCGCACGTCACGGCTCGACAGGCCGACCGCTGCCTCAGCCGCCGTCATTGGCGTAGACATGCAGTATCGCCCCTTCGAAGGTCATGCCGGTATTGTTGTAGAAATCGAGCTCCTGGTGGATGAGGTTTCCGGCAAGCTCGGACCCGGCAGTGGCGGATTCGGCATCCAGTCCCACGTTCCAGGCTGTGCTGCTTGCCTTCACGGCACTCCCACCGCCCCAGTCCTCGAAGTGAGAAGAAGAATTCCCGCCATTCGTCACCTGCAGCCAGTCGATCGCCTGGTCGAGATATTTGTGCGGGCTGTTGGGATCGGAGGCATCGCCGATCGGATTCCCGGCGAGGTAGTTGAGCCAGGTCGCGACCGCGTCGCGGGCAAGGACGAAGCGTGTATCCTGCTGATCCTTGACGGACGCATCGATCACCTTGAGCGCATCGGCGTAGGAAATGAAGAACGTATCCTCACCGGCGTCGGTCAAGCCGTTCTTGTTGTAGTCGCCGATCAAGAGGCCTGGCTTGCCCGGATCCAGCGTTCCGTTGTGATCGGCATCGACAACATAGCGCAATTCACCGGAGGCGAAGTTCGGGCCGGATTTGTCGGCGCCTGCGACGCCATCCCAGAATGATTTGCCGAGATTGGTCCAGAAGCCCGGCGTGCGCACGCCGGGACCTGCGAATGATTGGACCGTCGCGATATCATTGGCGGAAACGTCATTGGTGGTATCGTCGTCATGGGCATGCACCACGACCGTGTTGGTTCGCGAGTCGGCATTGGGAAGCAAGTTGAACGAGCTGTTGGCCGTGAAGACCCAAGTCTCGTTGCTGTCGACCTGATAGTCGTTGTCGAGATCGCCGGACACATAGTGAGTGCCATGCGAACTGTTGGCCACGAAGCCGCTGAGCAGGTTGATGTCGTCACCGGTATTTCCCGGTGTGCCGTTGTCGTCGACGAGTGAGGTCAGCGTCAGCGGATCGAACGCACCGGCTGCGCTCGTGTTGGTTATCTCATAGTGATAGGTGACGTTTTGTGCACCCGACTGGACCGTTTCGGACGAGTGGAAAATACCGTCATGATCGGCATCGACCGTCTTCTCGATGGCCACTGACGGCGCGACATCCTTCACCGTCACGGTCGCGTCGTCGGTAGCATACACGTCGCTGGTGCTGTCGTCGTCATGGGCGTGCACGACCACCGTGTTGGTAATGCTGCCCGCATTGTGAGCATCGACGCCGACGGTGGCGCTGAACACCCACTTCTCGTCGCTGTCGACAAGGTAGTCGCCATCGGTGTCGCCCGACACATAGTGCGTGCCATGGTCGGAGCCGGCGACAAAGCCGGTCAGCAGGTCGATGTCATCGCTGGTGTCGCCGGGTGTCGCATCGTCGTCGATCAGCGAAGTCAGTGTCAGCGGATCGAAGGCGCCGGCCGCGCTCGTGTTGGTCACCTCATAGGTGTAGATGACATCAGCGGCCGAGCCCTCGTTGATCGAAGTCGGGTTGGCGGTCTTCTCAATGGCAATCGACGGCGCGACATCCTTCACCGTCACGGTCGCGTCGTCAGTGGCATACACGTCGCTGGTGCTGTCGTCGTCATGGGCGTGCACCACCACAGTGTTGGTAATGGTGCCGGCATTTTGAGCACCGACGCCGACGGTGGCGCTGAACACCCACTTCTCGTCGCTGTCGACGAGATAGTCGCCATCGGTGTCGCCGGTCACATAGTGCGTGCCATGGTCGGAGCCAGCGACAAAGCCGGTCAGCAGGTCGATGTCATCGCTGGTGTCGCCGGGTGTCGCATTGTCGTCGATCAACGAAGTCAGCATCAGCGGATCGAAGGCGCCGGCCGCGCTCGTGTTGGTCACCTCGTAGGTGTAGGTGACGTCAGCGGCCGAGCCCTCGTTGATCGAAGTCGGGTCGGCGGTCTTCTCAATGGCGATCGATGGCGCGACGTCGTTGACCGTCACGGTCGCAGTGTCGTTGGCGGACACGTCATTGGTGCTGTCGTCGTCGTGAGCATGCACCACCACCGTGTTGGTGATGGTGCTGCCGGTGGCATGAGCGTCAATGTTGACGTCAGCGCTGAATATCCAGGTCTCGTTGCTGTCGACAAGGTAATCGTTGTCTGTATCGCCCGACACGTAGTGGGTGCCATGCGAGCTGTTGGCGACGAAACCGCTCAACAGGTTGATATCGTCGCTGGTGTCTGCCGGCGTCGCATTGTCGTCTACCAGCGAGGTCAGCGTCAGAGGATCGCCGGCGCCATCAGCGCTCGTATTGGTCACCTTGTAGGTGTAGGTGACCGTCGTCGACTCGCCTTCATCTATTGAGGTCGGATCGACCGTCTTCTCGACCGCGACCGCGGGAGCGTGATCCACGCTGGCTTTTGCGATGACGCCCCATTCCTCAAACCCGCCATCCGAGTCACTTGGGCTCCCGAAAGCCGAATAGAGATAGACGTAGTTACCGGTTGCCCCGGCGAAGAAACTGGTCGGAATGTAGACAAACAGATCGCCCACCCCGCTGCCTGCGGGCGCATCCTTTCCAGCATCCAACTGAACCGTCACGTCACCGTCGGTGGCATTTCCATCAATATTATAGAGTAGTTGCTGCGTCTGAAGCGTCGCAAGGGTGGTGATATTTGGATCCGTCGCCGAATATATTTGTAGTGAGTTGAGCGACAGCAACGATCCCTTGTCGCTGTTCGGCTCATTGGCGTCGAGCTTGAAGACGTAGTAATCGTGGCCGTTCACGGACACTACCTGCATATCGCTCAGGAGAAGCGCATTGGTGTGCTCCTGCTGCTTGTCATCCAACGGCAGCGGAGAACCATCGGTGTTGAAGCCGCTCTCGGTGCCGTTCGCGCCAAGCACGAGGAAGCTATTGTAGTTGCCCGTGCCAGCACCGCTTTGCTGTTCAGCCGAAAATACGGTGCCGTCGGTCAAAGTCTGCGACGTTGTCCCGTTGGTCAGATCAACCACTGTGGCCATGTTCAACTCCCTTAGCGCCTAGGCGCGCCACTTGTTGGCCGCCCAAGGCGGCTGATTTACCCCATGCCAATAGCACCGAGATCGGCGCCCAATTCCGTGCGGGAGGAGGATCGACTGGCATCCAGCAGGCAGCGATCATCGGCCGGCAGCAAGTGCCACATGCAAGGTGGCTGCTCACGACTGCTGGCGGCTCGATAGCGACGGCTAAAAGCGACGGCGATCGCCGCGCTGCGTTTCCCCTACCCCAGTAGCGCAGTATCTCGTTGTTGCCGGTCTCGAGACGATTCACGCTACTATATTAGGATATTATTAACTCTACCGCAGCGTGCGTCAACGGGCAATTCGATGAAGAGTTAATGACAAACCTCAAACCAATGCGCGAATTCGGTTATTCAGCATAAAGAATACTTCGCTCTATTCTTAAGTCTTATTTTATAAGGGACCTTTGCGCCGACCGTTCAGACTTCGGTGTCAGACCTCTTGCGCAGCCATGGCACCTGAAGCGATGCGGCTGGAGGAAGCTCTCAGACCACCTTTTTGTTGCCCTGCCTGCCGCCATACGCTTCCACGGCCTTCTCCACGGCGCGCTTCAGTTCGTCCTTGATCTCCGCCGTCTCGGCCATCAGCGCCTCGATCTTGAGAAAATCGAGCACGCGGTACTTCGAGACTTTTGGACGTATCAGTATGTCGGGGCTGGACTGCTGCAGCTTGTTGGCGATGATCGACTGCATCATCAACTGCGAGGCGCCATACATCAGGTCGACCGTAGTCGGATGCTTGCGCTCGGCGTCGCTCGGCGCACCGACCACGTCGATTGCGATGACGATATCGGCATCCTTTTCGAGGAGATCGAAAGGAACGGGATTGTAGATGCCGCCGTCGATCAGCAGGCAATCATTGCGCACCACAGGGCGGAACACCGCCGGAATGGCGGCCGAGGCGGCGAGCGCCGAATGCAATTCACCTTCGGCAAACACGGCGAGCTTGTGGCCGAAATAGTCGGTCGCCGTCACCTTGAGCGGAATCTTCAGCTCTTCGAAGGTGGCGGGGATATCCTGGGGCAGGAACGCCTTCAGGATACGCTCGATATTGAACTGGCCGACGCGGATGCCGCCCTGCATGGCCTCGGCGATCGTGCCCGGCCGCGAGCGCCACATGCGCGCCGCCACTTCGGCCCGGCTGCCGAGGATCGACCGGGCGTAATCGTGAATCTCGGCACCCTTCATGCCCGACGCCATGCCGGCACCCATGATGGCGCCGATCGACGAGCCGGCGATCGCCGCCGGCTTGATGCCAAGCTCGTCGAGAGCCTCGATGATATGGATATGCGCAAGACCGCGCGCGCCGCCGCCGCCGAAGGCCACCCCGAAGGTCGGGCTCATCCCTTGCGGCCTCCCGCCACCTGAACCAGCGGCGGCCCGATGACCATCACCGCTGGGTCGGACGACAGGAGCTTCTTTGCCGCCGCCTTGACGTCGGCCAGCGTCACCGCGTTGATGAGAGCCGCGCGCCGCTTGATATAGTCGATGCCGAGATGATCGATCTGCAGCTCCACCAGCGTCGCGGCAATGGAGCTGGACGAATCCAGATTGCTGATGGCGTAGGCGCCGACCATGTATTTCTTGGTCGCCGCGAGCTCCTCTTCCGAGGGGCCGTTCTCAGCCATGTCCTTCACCACCTGGCGCACGATCGCAAGCGTTTGGGCCGCGCGGTCGGAACGCGTCGCCGTCGTCACCAGCAGCGCGTTGGAATGCTCGTGATCGACGAGATCGGAGCTGACGCTATAGGCAAGGCCGCGCTTCTCGCGCACCTCTTCGTAGAGACGCGACGTGAATGTCGAGCCGCCGAGTATCTCGTTCATCAGCGCGGCGGCGTAGAAATCGGGATCGCCTCGCTTCACGCCCGGCCAGGCAAGCTGCAGGGAGGTCTGCGGCAAGTCGTAATTCACTTCGAGCTGCTGGCCGAGCTTGGGCGTGACGTCGACAATCGGCGCCAGCGCCTGCTTGTCCGGCAGGTCGCCGAACACCTCGTCGAGCCTGCTGCTCAACGTGGCGGCGTCGATATCGCCCACCACCGCCACATGCAGGCCGCCGCGGGCGAAATTTGCTTTGTGGAAGGCCCTGAGGTCGTCCGCAGTGATGGTGGCGAGGCTGTCTTTGTTGCCCTCGTCCGGCCGCGCATAGGGATGCTGGCCATAGATCGCGCGCAGCCAGCGCTGCTGGCCGATCGTGTTGGGATCCCGTTCGTTGGCGAGGATGCCGGACAGTATCTGGGCGCGGATGCGGTCGATCGGCGCCTGGTCGAAGCGCGGGCTGTTCACTGCCAGCTTCAGCAGGCCGAAAGCCTCATCCTTCTGCTCGGACAACATGCGCATCGAGCCATAGGTGCCATCGCGGGCGGCCTGAAAACTCATCTCGGCGCCGGCATCGTCGAGCTTCACCTGGAAGCCCTCGCTGTCGAGGTCGCCGGCGCCCTCGTCGAACAGCCCGGTCATCAGGTTGACCAGGCCTTCCTTGCCGGCCGGATCCTGCGCCGTGCCGCCGTCGAAGACGAAACGGATCGCAACCAGCGGGATCGAATGGTCTTCCACCAGCCAGGCGGTGACGCCCTTCTTGGACTTCACCTCCTGGATGTTCATCTCGGCGCGCGCGGCAAGCGCCGGCAAAAGCAGGAAGAACAGGGCGAAGCAAAGTATGGCAACGGCGCGATAGACGCGCCCACCTTCTCCCCTTGTGGGAGAAGGAAAGGTGCTCGTGCGGCCAAGAACCATGCTCATCATCAATTCCCCGCCTGCTGCTGCGGCAAGAGATAGCCACTGGTTGAGCGATCGAGCACCAGATAGCGGGCGGCGACGGCCTTGACTTCATCGGCGGTTACCTTGCGGATGCGGTCGGGCCATTCCTGGACGTCCTTGACGTTGCCGCCCGTCGCAAGCGTCGAGCCGTACATGTTGGCCATGTCGTCCTGCTTGTCGCGCGCAAAGATCATGGAGCGCACATAGCGGGTCTTGGCCCGCTCCAGCTCATCGTCGCTCACGCCATCCTTGACGATGCGGGCGATCTCGGCATCGACCGCCGCCTCGATATCGACAAGCTTGGCGTCGCCGCGCGAGGCGCCATAGACGGTGAAGTTGGTGGCGTCGAGCATGGTGCCCTGGAAGTAGGCGCCGGCTTCGGAAGCGATACCCTGCTTGACGACGAGCTGCTGGTACAACCTGCTGCGGTTGTCGCCGCCGAGGATCTCGGCAAGCAGGTCGAGCGCCTCGGCTTCGCCGGGCTTGGCCGTATGATAGGATGGCACCACCCATTGCGTCGAAAAGCTCGGCACCGAGACGCGAGCGTCGGTGAGCGTCACCGTGCGCTTCGTGTTCTGCTCGGGCTCGACGGGGCGGATGCGCGGCCGCAGGTCCGGGCCGCGGGCGACCTTACCATAGGTCCTTTCGGCCATCGCCTTCACCGCGTTGGGATCGACGTCGCCCACCACCACCAGCACGGCGTTGTTCGGCCGATAATAGGCGTCGTAGAAGGCTTTCGCGTCCGGACGGTTCAACTGCTCCATCTCCTGCATCCAGCCGATCACCGGAATGCGGTATGGCTGGTTCTGCCAGAGCGTCGCGTCGACCTCCTCGTCGAGCACCGCCTGCGGGTTGCCGTCGATGCGCGAGCGGCGCTCCTCCAGGATCACGTCGCGTTCGGTCTTGATGACATCATCGGTCAGGATGAGGTTGCGCATGCGATCGGCCTCGAAGCCCATCATCTGCTCGAGCGCCGAAGGCGGCACCGTCTCGTGAAAGGCGGTGTAGTCGTAAGAGGTGAAGGCGTTGTTGGAGCCGCCGATCTCGGACACGGCTCGGTCGAACTCGCCGGCGGCGTGGTTGGTCGTGGCCTTGAACATCAGGTGCTCGAAGAAATGCGCGATGCCGGATTTGCCGGGCGGCTCGTCGGCGCTGCCGATCTTGTACCAGACCATGTGGGTGACGATCGGGGCGCGATGGTCCGGGATGATGACCACTTCCATGCCGTTGTCGAGCAGGAAATCCTTGACCTCGCCGTCATCGGCCGCGCGGACCGGAGCGGCCGCGGCAAGCGCCAGCGCGCCCGCCAGAAGCGCTGCGCGCAGCCCAATCCCTGTTTGTCTCATCAAGTTCTCCGGTCGCGGTTGCGCGACGATAGGCAAGGTTCGCTGGTGAGGCAAAGTGATTTGTTCGGCATTTTCGAGGCGAGGCTAGTTGGCCTCGATGAAGCGGATGACCGTTTCGCCGTAATTGCGCTCGTCCATCACGGAAAAACCGGCGCCCGGTTCGAACGCCGCCGAGGCAGCCTCCTCGACGACACAGAGCGCGCCAGGCAGAAGCCAGCCGCCGGCCTTGGCCGAGCGCAGCGCGCGCTCGCCGAGCCCTTTGCCATAGGGCGGGTCGGCGAAGATCAGGCCGAAGGGCGAGATCGTGCCGGCTTCGCCCAAATGAGCGGCGTCGCGACGAAAGATTTTGGTGCGGCCGGTGAGCCCATAGGCCTCGACGTTCTCGCGGATCAGGCCTCGCCCTTCGGTCGATTCTTCGATGAAGACGCAGTAGGAGGCGCCGCGCGACAGCGCCTCAAGTCCGAGCGCGCCGGTGCCGGCGAAAAGGTCGAGCACGCGGCCGCCCTCGAGCTTTTCCGCGTAGCGATGCGCCAGGACGTTGAACACCGCCTCGCGGGTGCGGTCGGTGGTCGGGCGGATGGCATTGCTTTTCGGCGTCGCCAGCGGACGCCCGCGGAATTCACCGCCGACGATCCGCATCGCCGCCCCTCTTCGGACCGCGCGGCCTGTCGCCGCCATCGCCTTCAGGACGCTCGCCGCGAGGCTTGCCGAACGGCTTCGCGCCCGGCTTGCCCTTGCCGCCCGGCTTGTAGGATGCCTTGCGCGCCTTCGCCTCGGCGGCCTTGGCGGCATCGGCCTCCGCCCTGCCCTTGCCGATCGGCCGGGCGCCCGGCGCCATCCAGACATTGGCCTTGCGCTGGCCCGGCGGCTCGATCGGCCGCTGCTCGCGCTCGGATTTCTTGCCCCCAAACCGCGGCTTGTCGCCGAAACCGCCGCGGTCGGATTTCGGGCCGCGCTCGCCGAACGCCCTGTCCGGCCCAAATGCCCTGTCCGGCTTTGTCGAGAGCTTGCTCAGCGCCTCGTCGCGGCTGCCTTCGCGGCGCTTGCGCGCCTTGATCAGCCCGCCCTCGCCGATCGGTCGATGGTCGCCGTCGCGCGTGAATTTCGGCCGGTCGGTCTCTTCACGGCGAGGCCCGCCGCCGCGCACCGGCTTGTTGGAGAACGGCTTTTGGATCTCGGCATCGAAATTGGCGCCGGACTCCTCGATCAGCCGCTCGCCAAGCTGTTCGCGCAACACGCGGCCCTTGATCTCGAGCACATGGCCCTCCGGCAGGTCCTCGAGCTGGAACGGCCCGTAGGAGATGCGGATCAGCCGCGTCACGTCGAGGCCAAGCGCGCCGAGTATGTTCTTCACCTCGCGGTTCTTGCCTTCGCGCAGGCCGAGCGTCAGCCACGCATTGGAGCCCTGCTCGCGATCCAGCGAGGCTTCGATCGAGCCGTAGAAGACGCCGTCGACGGCGATGCCTTCGCGCAGGCCGGCGAGCGCGCTCTCCTCGACCTTGCCGTGGACGCGCGCACGATAGCGCCGCAGCCAGCCGGTCGCCGGCAATTCGAGCACGCGCGACAGCCCGCCGTCATTGGTCAAAAGCAGCAGGCCCTCGGTGTTGATGTCGAGCCGGCCGATCGTCATCAGCCGCGGCAGGTCGGGCGGCAGCACGTCGAAGACGGTCCTGCGGCCTTCCGGATCGCGGTTGGTCGTGACGACTCCCGCCGGCTTGTGGAACAGGAAGAGACGCGTGCGCTCGATCGGCGGAATCTCGGTGCCGTCGAGATGGATGATGTCGTCGGCGCCGACATTGAAGGCCGGCGAGTCCAGCACCTTGCCGTTGACCTTGACGCGGCCGGCCGCGATCAGTTCTTCGGCGTCGCGGCGCGACGCGATGCCGGCGCGCGCCAGCCGCTTGGCGATGCGCTCGCCGCTTTCCGATGCCGCTTCCGAGGGCCGCGGCCGTGGCTTAAAGCCGCCTTCCGGTTTTCTTGCGACGCTATCGCGCTGCGGACGATCGCTGAAGTCTCGCTTCGGCCGGTCGGCGAAATCGCGTTTGGGGCGGTCATCGAACGCGCGCTTGGGGCGGTCGAAACGTCGTTCGCTCCGCTCGCCTTCGGCCGCTACCGGCCGGTCGCCCCGCGGCGTATAGGGCTTGCGGCTATCACGCTTGTCGAAGGGCTTGCCGTCGCGCGGCGGACCGTTGCGGAACGGCCTGTCACCACGCTCCCCGCCTTCCCCCGTTTCACGCGGCTTGTAGCTGCGCTTGAAGTCGCGGGCCGGGCGCTCACCTTCGGCCGCCATCGGCCTGTCGCCGCGCGGTGTGTAAGGCTTGCGGCCATCGCGCTTCTCGAAGGGCTTGCCGTCAGGGCGCGAACCTTTGCGGAACGGCTTTTCGGCACGCCCAGCGCCCTCGCCCGTTTCGCGTGGCTTATAGCTACGCTCGCCATGGCGGCGCTCGCCTTCGGCAGCCGCGGGCCGCTCGCGCTTGGCGAACGGCTTCTTGGCGCCGTAGGCCGGCTTGCCGTCTCGCCGGCCCGCCGGTTTCGAGCCGCCTTTGCGCGGCCCGCGTGGAGATTTTTTGTCGTCGTTCATTACTTCGCTCGTCTTCACCTGCTACAGCGCAGCACGCCCTTTCGGACGCCCAGCGCAGGCGGTGTCATCTTGATTATTGCGCATATGCCAGCGCGGCAAAAACCGATTCCGGTTTTCAAGGTCTCGCGCTAGATAACAGGATCGCTGTCGGGTGGCGAGGAGTAATCGGAATGGAGACCGCTTGAAACGACCGGATTTCATGGCCCTGGCGCTTGAAGAGGCCGAAGCGGCCGGCGGCCGCGGCGAAGTGCCGGTCGGCGCCGTGATCGCGAATGGCGGCACGGTGGTCGCGAAAGCCGGCAACCGCACGCGCGAATTCTCGGACCCGACCGCGCATGCCGAGATGCTGGCGATCCGCGAGGCCTGCCGGAAGCTCGCAAGCGAGCGTCTCACCGGCCACGATCTCTATGTGACGCTGGAGCCCTGCGCGATGTGCGCCGGCGCGATCTCCTTCGCCCGGCTGCGGCGGCTCTATTTCGGCGCCGCCGACGAGAAAGGCGGCGCCGTGGTCAACGGCGCGCGCTTCTTCGCCTCGCCCACCTGCCATCACGCGCCGGATGTCTATGCGGGGATCGGCGAAAGCGACGCCGCCCTCATCCTCAAGGATTTTTTTCGCGAGAAACGGGATGGCGGGTGAGGTGTAGTGAGTAGTGGTTAGTGAGTAGTGAGTAGGTCACTACTGACTACTGACTACTGACTACTGACTGTTCACAGCCCCAGCCAGTCGAACCAGCCGCCCTTCTTGCCTTCGGCCTGCGCCTTGAGACGGCGCTCCTTCTTGTATTCGTCCTCGCCGAGCTCGTTCTGCGGCGCGGTGGCGGCCGCCTGGCGATAGGCAAGCGGCGGCTCGCTCAGATATTTGCGAGTGGTCGGATCGCCCTGCTTCTGTTCGGCCAGCCGGCGCTGAACCTCGGCGCGGCGCGTGGCGCTGGAATCATCCGGCGACCAGCGCGGCGGGTGGCTGGAACCCGAATCCGCCATCGCCTTCTTCACCGCTTCGGGATCGGTCTGGACATCCTCGGCCGCTTCAGGCTGGTAGTTCGGATCGTTCTGGTGCGCGGTGGCGTCGGCGCGGATGCGGGCGCGGCGCGCCTCCGGCGATTCGGGCCAGTCGGCGCTCGCCGTCTGGATGCTCTGCTGCGGCGCGGGCAAGCTTTCCTTCTGCCCAGGAGCTGGCTTCACCAGTTCAGGACGCGGCTTGTAGTCGATCGGATCGCGACGCTTCGGCGTGATCGCGGCAGCGCCGGAAACATCATCGAAGAGCTGCGCGGCAGCGGTCTTGCCGGTCCCGTAGGTGGGCGAGCTCACGCAGCCGGACATTGCGATGGCCGATACCACAAGCGGCGCCATCAGCGCGGCGCGCGCAAACGTTCTGTCGGTCATGCCAAAAAGTCCCACTCTAACAGCCTTTCGGTCGCCACCGGCCAAGGGCACGGTCCCCTGCTTCCCCGCATTTGCGATGGAAATCCGGCGACAATTTGTCTGCCGGAGTGTCGCGTGTTTACCTCAACCGCTCGTCAAGGGCAACGCACGGGCGGGTTTCCGGCCACCCGGCGCGCTGCTTTTGCACCGGCTTATAGACGGCCAAGCGCCTTCAGCTCGTGCAGCACGGCCGCATCGCGGGCCGAAACGTCCGGGAATTCCGGGTCCTGGCCGACATCGGCGGTGTAGCGCCAGGAGCGCGCGCATTTGATCAGACCGCGATCCTCGGCTTTCTCCACCACCACCGCCACGCCCTTGACGTCGTCGAGCGTGAAGGCGCCTTCCGGGGCTTTGCCATGCTTGACGACGAGGTCGCTGGTGATCGCCATCTCGGCCATGTCGACATCGGCGATCGCTGCTTCCAGCACCGCGTCGTCGAGCGTCACCACCGGCACCGCTTCGAGCGACGAACCGATCAGCTTCTCGGCGCGCGCGATCTCAAGCGCGCCGGTGACGACACGGCGCACTTGCCTTACCTTGCGCCATTTCTCGGCCAGCGCCTCGTTGCGCCAGTTCTGCGGGATCGACGGGAACTGATCGAGATGCACCGATACGGCTTGCGGATGGCGGTCGAGCCAGGCTTCCTCGGTGGTGAAGGGCAGCATCGGCGCCAGCCACTTCACGAGGCATTCGAAGAGGTGGCGCACCACCTGCACGGCCGCCCTGCGGCGCAGGCTCGACGGCGCGTCGCAGTAGAGCGTGTCCTTGCGGATGTCGAAATAGAAGGCCGAAAGCTCCACCACCATGAAGTCCAGCAGCGTGCGGGTGATGCGCTTGAACTCGAACGCGTCGTAGCCCTGGCGCACCACCTCGTCCAGCTCGGACAGCCGATGCAGCATCAGCCGTTCCAGTTCCGGCATCGCCTCGACCGGCACATCCTGGCCGTCGTCATGAGCGAGCGTGCCCAGCATCCAGCGGATGGTGTTCCTGAGCTTGCGGTAGGCGTCGATATTGGTCTGCAGCACGTTCTTGCCGAGGCGCTGGTCTTCCCAATAATCGGTCGTCACCACCCAAAGCCTCAGGATATCGGCGCCGGACTGTTTGATGACGTCCTGCGGCACGACAGTGTTGCCGAGCGACTTCGACATCTTGCGGCCTTCCTCGTCCATGGTGAAGCCATGGGTGATGACCGTGTCGTAAGGCGCCCTGCCCCTGGTGCCGCAGCTTTCGAGCAGCGAGGAATGGAACCAGCCGCGATGCTGATCCGAGCCCTCGAGATAGACGTCGGCCGGCCATTTGAGATCCGGGCGGTCTTCCAGCGTGAAGACATGCGTCGAGCCGGAATCGAACCAGACGTCGAGGATGTCCATCACCTGGTGCCATTTCGAGGCATCGTGATTGCCGAGGAAGCGCGCCTTGGCGCCCTCAGCGAACCAGGCGTCGGCGCCTTCCTTCTCGAAAGCGTCCATGATGCGCCGGTTGACGGCCTCGTCCTTCAGCACATTGCCGTCCTCGTCGGCGAAGACGGCAATCGGCACGCCCCAGGCGCGCTGGCGCGACAGCACCCAATCCGGGCGCTCCTCGATCATGGCGCGGATGCGGTTCTGGCCCGCCGCCGGCACGAAGCGGGTGCCGTCGATCGCCTTCAGCGCGCGACCGCGCAGCGTCGTGCCGTCGCCAAGGTCCTTGTCCATATAGACGAACCATTGCGGCGTGTTGCGGAAGATGACCGGCTTCTTGGAGCGCCAGGAGTGCGGATAGCTGTGCTTCAGCCGGCCGCGCGCGAAGAGCGCGTTGCGCTTGATCAGCTCGTCGATGACCGCCTGATTGGCGTTGCCCTTCTTGCCGTTGTCATCAATGACGCGCGCCGCACCGCCCTCGCGCCCGGGGCCGAAGCCCGGCGCGTCCTTGGTGAAGAAGCCGGCATCGTCGACCGTGAAGGGGATCGCGGTATCGACGCCGCGCGCCCTCAGCTCGCTCGCGGCTTCCATCCAGGCGTCGAAATCCTCGCGGCCATGGCCGGGCGCGGTGTGCACGAAGCCGGTGCCAGCATCGTCGGTGACATGCTCGCCGGCAACCATCGGCACCGGGAATTCATAGCCGCCGCCGAGCCCTTTGAAAGGATGCGAAAGCGTAAGCTTCCCAAGCTGTTCGGCCGAGACGCTATGAAGCCTGTTGAACGTGACCTTGGCCTTGGCCGCACAGTCCTCGGCCAGCGCGTCGGCAAAGATCAGCTTCTCGCCGGGCTGCGGACCGAAGGCGTTTTCGGCCGCCGTCACCTCATAGAGGCCATAGGCGATGCGCGGCGAATAGCTCACGGCGCGGTTGCCGGGGATGGTCCAGGGCGTGGTCGTCCAGATGACGACATGCGCCTCGACCAGATCGAGCGCGGCCTCGTCCAGCGCCGGCGCGGCGCCCGCGACCGGCTGGGCAAGACTCGCGACCGGAAACTTCACCCAGATCGTGTCGCTCTCATAGTCCTGATACTCGACCTCGGCCTCGGCGAGCGCGGTACGCTCGACCACACTCCACATCACCGGCTTCGAGCCGCGGTAGAGCTGACCGGACATGGCGAATTTCAACAATTCCCCGGCGATGCGCGACTCGGCATGGTAAGCCATGGTCGTATAGGGATTGTCGAAATCGCCGATGACGCCGAGGCGCTGGAACTCGTCGCCCTGCACCTTGATCCAATGAGCCGCGAAGTCGCGGCATTCCTTGCGGAACTCGTTGACCGGCACCTCGTCCTTGTTCTTGCCCTTGGCGCGATACTGCTCCTCGATCTTCCATTCGATCGGCAGACCGTGGCAGTCCCAACCCGGCACGTAGTTGGCGTCATAGCCGCGCATCTGGAAGGAGCGGTTGATGACGTCCTTGAGGATCTTGTTCAGCGCATGGCCGATATGGATGTTGCCGTTGGCGTAGGGCGGGCCGTCATGCAGCACGAATTTCTCGCGGCCGGCGGCCTCCTCGCGCAGCTTTCTGTAAAGGTCCATATCCTGCCAGCGCTTGACCAGGCCAGGCTCCTTCTCAGGCAGGCCGGCGCGCATGGGGAAATCCGTCTGCGGCAAATAAAGCGTTTTGGAATAGTCGATCGTCTCAACAGTGTCGGTCATTGATCTGCCATCTCAGGGGTACCCGACGACAAAAGCCGGGCGTTCAGGTCTTGCCTTGACGCATATCGTTTTCCCAAAAACGAAGCCCACTTCGGGCGATATGCATTGGTGTTCATGAAAAAAACGCGAGGGGCGCGCGCGAAAACTCCCGGCGGCTCCAGCGGCGCTCAGGCCGCCCGGAACACCGGGCCCGTAATTCGTATCGCGATCGCGAAAAGGCGCGAAAAGCTCGTCATGGCGTGGCTTTTAGCGGATGGCGCGGCAGGAATAAAGCGCGGATTTCAAGGCATGAGGCCGCTTTCGTGACCTACATCGTGAAATTGAAGCGGTAAGTGGTCGAGACACCGAAGGTCCACTGGTTGCGGTCGCCCCGTTCCTTGACCAGGCTGGAATCGGCAGCCGGCCCCATCAGGCGCGAATATTCGGTGAAGACGCTCGCCGTCATCGGCTCGGTCACCTTCCAGGTGATCGCGCCGCCGAGGCCTGTCGACTTCACACCGCCGCCCGGATGGTACTCGCTCAAGCCCGAAGCCGCCGCTTCCTTGGCATTGACGCCGTAATAGGCGTCGAAATAGTCCGACGAGGCGAAGGAAACGCGCGGACCGCCGGAAATGCGAACGGTCGGCGTGATGTCGTAGAAGGCGTCGGCCGCGATATCGGCGACGAAGCCGTTGTGGGAGCGGATGCCATGCCGCAACTCGGCCCGCGCGCGCAGCCAGTCCAGCGGATAAAATTCGAAGAAGCCGCCCACCTCGCCGCCGAAGCGCACCGGATCGAGCCCCTTGAGCTCATCCTTGCTCTCGCGCGAGAATATGAATTTGCCGGTCAAGCCGGCGCGAACGGAACCGTCATCGATCAGCGCCAGCGAGATGTTGTCGTTGCGCGAGGTGAAACGCGCCTCCGGACCGACCTTGCCGAGCGAAATGATCGGCTGGGCGCTGAGCATGTATTTCTTGCCGCCCTCGAAATTCGGCGCGACCAGCGCTGTGGCGCCGAGTGTCAGATACCAGTCGCCGGATATCCAGCTGCCCTCGCCAGCCTGGGCGGACGGCGCGGTGGACAGGCCCATGGCGACGGCCAGCGGAATCGTCCCGAGAATACGCATCGTCACCCCTTACGCGAAACGCGCCGGCAGCACCACCTGCCAGCGCTCAAGCCATGCCGTGCGTTCGGTAAAATTTGACTTAAAGTCATGACGTCGGAACCAGCGGAATCGACGGACGAATTAGGCGACACGCCGGGTGCGGCGAGACGTCTCTATCAGATCGCAGGCCGCTTCCAGTCCGCCGGTAAGCGGGTTCGATGCCCCGTAGGCAAGAGCCGCCTTGTGCCATTGCGCGGGGACCGCCGGGTTGCCGGCCTTCAGGATTGCCTGCCGCCAGATTTCAGGATCGTCGCGGTTGGCCACAACCAGCCCCGCTCCGCTGGCTTCGACATATTTTGCATATCCGCAGGCGTCCGATGCGATGACGGGCAAGCCGTTTGCGAGTGCTTCGAGGATCACCGTGCCTGTATTTTCAAGACGAGCCGGATGCAGCATGAAATCGCTTGCAACCACAATCGCCGGAATGTCTTCCTGGATGCCCAGCAGGGTAACCCGTTCCGACATGCCGGATTTGGCAATCAGGGCGCGAAGTCGCGTTTCCTCCTCGCTTCCTTTTCGAAGACCGGCGATCAGCCAATGGATATCCGGGAACGGCTGCAGGCCCTTTACCGCCCGATCGAGACCCTTCACCTTCAATCTGTTGGCGATGGTCAAGGCAATGACGGATTTGCGGGGAAGCCCAAAACGATCGCGGATCTCATTGCGGTCGACAGTGAGCAGTTCCGGTCTGCGGCGTTTCGGATCGAGCGTCGGGCCGACGACGTGAATGCGCGATTCCTCGGTTCGCCAGAAGTCTCGGTAAAGCGCTGCCTGGTTTTCGCTGAGCGCAATGATCTGCACGGTGTTGCCAGGGGCAAAGATCATCGATTCGAGATTCTGCTGGCGCATGAAGCGGGGCGAAAACGGCCGCCACCATCCGAGCTTCGACACAAAATAGGGCGGATCGCCGGCATAGTAGATGTCCAGACCCGCCATCTTGTTGAAACCGACCACGCAGTCGAAGTCGCGCCTGGCCGTCAGCACCGACCTTCCCAGCGCATATTCGGTGCCCGGATTGGAGAGAACCCTTGCCGGCTGGATTTTTATCGTAGCCGAACTCTCGACATGACCGACCTGGCGCGTCGTCAGGATCGTCACGCTGTGGCCGCGCCCGACCAATCGGTCGCTGATATTGAGACAATCCCTCTGCAGACCCCCATTCATGAAGAGGGTAGAGATTGCGCAGCAGATTCTCATCGCGTTTTCCGGAGCGCCACCCCACCCCCAGGTCAGATCGGAGAGAGACCCCGGGTGCGCCCCAGACTTCCCCATTCAAACAAACACGCCGGGCGCTCAAATGTTGGTCGTGTTGAAAAGACGCATATGCTGTATATAGCCCGTTATCAAGAGACCTGGATGCTGTTGCATTCGAGCTTTTTCAAAAAACTCAATTGGAGCGCGCATGAAAATTCCACGGGGCGATCGTGGCTGCCAAGCCGGGTCCGACTGAAAGCCGCGGCGGCCGTGCCAAAGGCCCTGCGCGAATATGACTTGCGGCAATGGCTGAGGCTGCAGCCGCTGCTGCATGCCGTCAAGAGTGCCCGTTACCGGAAAATCGACCGGAGGTTTCTGCGTCAGCCGCTCAAGAATGGCGACATCCAAGGGATCCGTGCCGCCGCCCGCGATCGGTGTGTCCTGATTACCGTCGCTTTCGGCGATGCTCAGTGCCTGGAATTGCAGTTGCGGCTGACGAGACGATTCGTTCGCCATGATCTCCACATCGTTGCCGACAACAGCATCAGCGAAGCTTCCGCACGCGACAACAGGCAGGTATGCGCAACCCATGGCGCCGCGCATGTCAGGCTGCCGACCAATCCGTGGACCGCAAGAAGCCCGAGCCGGTCCCATGGCGCGGCGCTCAACTGGATGTGGCACAATATTCTGAAGCCTGCCGCGCCGACCGCGTTCGGATTCCTGGACCAGGATCTTTTCCCGACGCAGCCATGCGACCCTTTCGAGCCTCTTGAAGTTGCGCCGTTTCACGGCGACCTCCGCAGGGCAGGCTCGCGATGGTATTTGTGGGCTGGCTATTGCTTCTTCCGATTCGACGCCGTCGGCCGCAAGCCTCTCGATTTTGGGCTCGACTGGTTCGCCGGCCTCGACACCGGCGGAGCCAACTGGGAGGCGCTCTATCGGTATGTGGATCCGAGCACAGTTCCGCAACGGCCGATAACCGCATTCGCGGCCTTGCCTGGGGTTGAGCTCAGACGGGCCTATTGCGAATGGCGGGGAAGCTGGCTTCATGAAGTCGGCCTCGATGGCGACCTCTCGTTGAAGGCGAAAAAGCGTGAGGCGGTGCTGCGGCTGCTCGCGCCCGCATTTGAGGTCCCGCTCGGATCGGCGCGACAAGGAAATTGACGGTCGACAGACCGAGGAAACTTTGGAATTGGAATTTTGAAGCTAGGCTGCCGACATCCGAGAATTCAACGGCCATTCGGTCGCGGCCGATCATCGCAAGGAAAGTTCCATTGCCGACAGTAAGCGTCATCATTCCGGTGCGAGACGGCGCGCAATATGTCGGCGAGGCCCTGCAAAGCATCCTGGACCAGGATCTGGCGGATATCGAAATCATCGTTGTAGACGACGGATCTTGCGACGACAGCGCCGCGATCGCGGCATCGATCGGCAACCGTGATGGCCGCGTCAAAGTTGTCGCCAACCACGGCAAGGGGATCGTCGATGCGCTGAACATGGGGATTTCGCTCGCGCGGGCCCCTCTTGCCGCGCGCATGGATTGCGACGATATCTCGCTATCCGACAGGTTGCGCCTGCAGGTGGCGTGTTTCCAGGCCGACGCCGATTTGCAGTTGCTCGGCACGGCGGGATTGCAGATCGACCGGGACGGAAACCCGTTGGGGCCGATAGACGTTCCGGCCGGCAACGACCAGTTGCGGGACGCGCTTGCCAGGTACAATCCGATGCTTCATCCGACGGTGATGTTCCGGACCGAGACCGTCCGGCGCGCGGGAGGTTACCGTCGGGCGTTCACCTATGCCGAGGACTACGATCTTTGGCTGCGGCTTTCCGAGACCGGAAAACTGGCCAACATGGATGCGCGGCTCGTGAAGCTGAGATCGCATCCGGGACAGGTATCGCGCATGAAGCAGGATCAGCAGAAGGCGGCAGCGGCCTTGGCCAGGCAGTCGGCGCTGCTGCGTCGCAATCGCGCCGAGCCGTTCGACACCAACGGCCAACCCGCCGAGGCCATCGCGAGCTTTCTGGTATCGCGCGCCGCCACCGGGGTCGGCATCTCCAGCCTGGAAAGACGCGACATCGAGTTGCTGTTACGAACCGCGGGCATACCCATGGCCGTCACTTGCAAGCTGCTGTTCCTGGCGGCTGTCGGCGCCCCTTCCTTCAGGACGCTTGCGCTGGGACCTCGACTGGCCTGGCGCAGGATGATCGCGCGCCCTGCAAGAATTCGGCCCAGCTGATGCGGCTTGTCGTCGATCTCTCGAGCATGGTGCGCTGGCTCGGCCCCCCGGTCGGCCTGGTCCGCGTGCAACGCCACTACGCAGCCGCGGCGGCCGCATTCAAGGCCTCCGAGGTGGCATTCACGGTGTTCGACCCGATCGAGCGGGTGCTTAGACAGGTTTCGCCGACCATGGCGGCGGAGATCATCGCCGGCGACATTTCGTGCGACATGAGCTTTTACCCGGACCCTGCCCGCTTCAAGACGCGGTTTTACGATCGCTGGCCGAACTGGGCCCGGCGGTCGCTGATGGCGATCATCAGACCGCGCCGGATCCTGATAATGGAAATCGGCGCGTTCGGCCGACGCAATCCCGGCAGCCCTTTGCTTCGTTTCCTCGAGCGGATCGAAAACCGGCTGATGAAGGAAACCGAGCGGCGGCAAGTCGCTGGCGTGGGCGGTTCACGCGCCCGGATCGTCCCGCTCAGGACCGTGGCCGGCAACAAATACGACCTTTCGCCCGGCGACCATCTGCTCTTGATGAACAACGACTGGGCGCACACCGATATCGAGGTCATTTCGCGTGAGGCGCGCTTGGCCGGCGCAAAGCTGATCGTGCTGTTGAACGACATCATTCCGATCCAGTTTCCCGAATGGTACAAGCCGCACGACGTCAAGAGATTCACGGATTATGTGGATCTGGCGATGAGGCTGGCAGACCGTTTCATCCTGACTTCGAGGCGCGTCACCACCGATGTCGTGGAATATGCCGCCAAGCGCGGCATCCACCTGCCGCAGCTGGAGCATGTCCCTCTCGGCTGCGACAGTGCCCGCAAATCGAAGGCGGACGGCCGCCTGCCGGATGGGCTCGAGACGGATCGCTACGTCCTCTTCGTTTCCACCATCGAACCGCGCAAGAACCATTCGCTGCTGATGGATGTCTGGACGCGCCTTGTCCTTGACGGAACGGTCGCGCATAGCGGCATGAAGCTGGTTTTCGTCGGCCGCAGCGGCTGGATGGTCGACGGCATCCTGGCCAAGCTTCACGGCCATCCTGCCTACGGCAAGAGCCTCGTTCATCTCGACAACGTCGATGACGATACGCTGTCCCTTCTTTACCGCAACAGCGCGTTCTGCGTGTACCCGTCGCTCTATGAGGGATATGGGCTGCCGCCTGTCGAGGCGCTGGCCTACGGCAAGGCGCTGATCGCCTCGACGGGCGGAGCCATCGCCGAAGTGGTCGGTTCGTCGGGACTCTGCCTTGATCCGCTCGACGTCGAAGGATGGGAAAACGCGATGCGGCAGTGGATCACTTCGCCCGCGGCCCGTGCTCCGTACGAAGCGAAGGCCACAGATTTCGTGGCGCGAAGCTGGGAGCAGGCCGGCCGGGAGACGCTGGAGGCGACGCTGGCGCCCTTCCCGGACGAAGTCCAGCCGCCGCCAGATTGACGATCTCTGCACGCCCGCCGATCGCGGTCATCCGGCCGACGCCGGCCAAGTCGGTTCGTCGGCAAATGGCGGCCTGACGAAGGCGGCGCTTCGCACGCGCCGCGCTGCTCGCTGGACGCTCAAGTTCATCGGGACTACCTTCCTTTCACCCGCAAGCGGCGCGGCGACATCGGAGGGAAAGATCATGACCTTGCAAGGCGATGCTCTGAAAGACGCGATCGGCCAGACGCGGGACAAATGGGGATGGTTTGTGGCGCTCGGCGTGTTGCTGCTGATCTTCGGCGGCATCGCTTTCGGCAATCTGTTCATCGCCACCGTCGCTTCCGTCTATGTCGTCGGCTGGCTGATGCTGATGGCGGGTATCATCGAGATCATCCACGCCTTCGGGGTCAAGACCTGGGGACGTTTCTTCTACTGGCTGCTGAGCGGCCTGCTCTACGCCGTCGCCGGCTTCTTCGCCTTCGACAACCCGTTGCTCGCCTCGGCGGTGCTGACGCTGCTATTGGCCATCGCGCTCGTCGCTTCGGGGCTTTTGCGGTCCTGGGTGGCCTTCCATCATCGGCCGCAGCAAGGCTGGGGATGGCTGCTGGCGGCCGGCATCATCACCATTCTGCTCGGCCTGATGATCGCCATGGGTTGGCCGGTGAACAGTCTTTGGGTGCTTGGCATCTTCCTGGCGATCGACCTGGTGTTCCAGGGATGGAGCTTCATCGCCATCGGGCTGGCGCTGAAGCGGTAGGCCGCAAGCGGCGATCCAGGGTGTGTTGAGATTCAGGTCAGGCCGAGCCGAGAACGGCGGTTTCCGAGAACCGGAGCGGAGCGTACTTCTCGTACGTGAGCACCGGAAGCGCAGGAAACCGTCGTTCGCAGGCCGGCATCACCTGAATATCAACGCAGCCTAGAACGCGATTTCGGCGTCCAGTTGCGAAAGCGGGCGCACGCCCTTGAGCAGCGCTCTCGCCTCGGCCTTGTCTTGTTTCATCTGCGCCACCAGCGCGTCGAGACCATCGAATTTGAGCTCCGGGCGCAGGAAGCCGAAGAACGACACCTGGCAGGTCTCGCCATAGAGATCGCCGGAAAAATCGAAGACGTAGGTTTCGAGCAGCGGCGCGCCATTGTCGTCCACGGTGGGACGCCGGCCGAAGCTGGCAACTCCGTCATGAAGCGCGCCGTCGGCGCGACGGAAGCGGACGGCATAAATCCCTTCCTTCAAGGCCGCTTCCGGCGAAAGCCGCATATTGGCGGTCGGGAAGCCGAGAGTGCGACCAAGCCGCTGACCGCCAATCACCTCAGTCTCGACGGTGAAACGGTAGCCGAGCAGGCCGGCGGCCTCCTCCACCTTGCCTTCGGCGAGCAGGTCCCGGATGCGGCTCGATGAAACCACCTCCGCGCCTTCATCGCGGAAGGCGTCGACCAGCGTCACGCCGAAGCCGTGCCGTTCGCCGGCCGCCATCAGAAAGGCCGGCCCGCCCTGGCGGTCCTTGCCGAAATGAAAGTCGAAACCGGTGACGGCGTGGCGGATGCCGAGGTTCTTCTCCAGCACATCGGTCACGAAAGCCTCGGGCGAGAGCGAGGCAAAATCGCGCGTGAACGGCTGCTCGACCAAAGCGGCAAAGCCAAGTCCGGCGAGCAGCCGCGCCTTCATCGGCGGCGGCGTCAGCACGAAGAGTGGCACCTGTGGCCGGAACACCTTGCGCGGATGCGGCTCGAAGGTGAGCACCAAAGCGGGCACGCCATTGCGGGTTGCTTCGCTCAGCGCGCGCTCCAGGACGGACTGATGGCCGCGATGGACACCGTCGAAATTACCGATCGCCACGACGCCGCCGCGCAGATGCGCGGGCAGCGGCGCGACAGCCGAAAGACGTTGGAAGGCTTGGTTCATGTCGAGGCGCCCGTCATGGCCAGACCTCCAACCTATTGCAGACGCGCAATGACGGCGACCGGCCGGTAGCCGTGCTTTTCAAGGAAGCCGGCCAGCCTTTCAGGATCGGGGCGGAGCGGATCGCCATAATCGCGAGCGTGAATACCGCCCGAGACATAGAGCACGTCAAAGCCGTTGTCGGCCGCGCCCTTGACGTCGGTCATCATGCCGTCGCCGATGGCGAGGACCTCGCTTCGCTCGACGGCGCGGCCAAGAAGGCCGGCGACCTCCTTCATGGCGACATCATAGATCGGCGCGAAGGGCTTGCCGGCAATCAACGTACGGCCACCCAGCTGCGCGTAATCTCGCGCGAGCGCGCCGGCGCACCAGATGGTGCGCTCGCCGCGCTCCACCAAGATATCCGGATTGGCGCAAATGAACGGCAGATTGCGGGCACGCAGCCGCCGCAGCAGCTCCGCATAGTCGGCGGGCTTCTCGACCTCGTCGTCATAGAGGCCCGTGCAGACGATGCCCGAGGCCTCGAATTCCTCGACCAGATCGACGTCGAGCCCATCGTAAAGGCTGAAGTCGCGCTCGGGACCGATGTGAAAGATCTTCCTCGGTCCTTCCGCGATCAGGTCGCGGGTCACATCGCCTGATGTGACGACGTGGTCAAAGGCGTCGGCGGGTACCCCGATGACCTTCATCTGGGCGACGACGTCGGCGCTGCGGCGCGGCGAATTGGTTATGAGCACGACAGGCACATTGGCCGCGCGCGCCCTTGCAAGCGCCGCGGCAGCGGCCGGAAAGTGCCATTCGCCATTGTGCACGACGCCCCATACGTCGCACAGTATGGCGGCGTAGCGCCCGGCAAGATCGTCGAGCGAAGCGATGATGTCAGGCGAATCCGCCATGCCGTGTCCCTGATTTCGATCCTGACAAGACCGCGACAGCCATTCTTCAGTTCAGAGGACGCCACGGCCGGTCCCGCATAACCGAAGCGCTTCATCCTGTCACCAGCTTTCCGGCATCGGCCTTCGACGGCGCGTCGGTGCACAGGGTTAATGCCCGGTCAAACGACCGTACGATCTTGACGCTTCGAGGGAGCTAAAATTTAACGATTCATGGATCATGCTAAACGAGAAACTATAGGATCCTGGCGGGGGCTAAGGGCATTGATCCGCAAATTCCTACGCGACAGACGAGGCAACTATGCCTTGATGACGGCCGTCACCATGATACCGCTGATGGGCGGGGTGGCGCTTGCGGTCGACTATACCGAGCTCATAAGGGAGCGGCAGGAGACGCTGAACGCGCTAGACGCCGCCGGCATCGCGACGGCACAGCATATCGTCGCCGGCGCCACCGACGCCGAAGCCAAGGCCTATGCCAAGACATTTTTCGAGGCCAATCTGAGGCACGTCCTTCCGGCGAACACCACGCTGACGGTCACCTTGCCCAACAACAATGCGGGCGGCGGCACGCTGGTGCTCGAAGCCGCCCTGAAGTACCAACCTTACTTCCTGCCGGCCGCGGTCGCATTGCTTGGCGGAACGCCGGGCCAGACGAACGTCAACTTCTCGGCCAGATCTGAAATCCGCCTTAAGAACACGCTGGAAGTGTCGCTGGTGCTCGACAATTCTGGCTCGATGGCCGAACTCGGCCACGGCTCGAATCAAGTACGTTTCGACCTTCTGAAGAGTGCCGCCAAGCAGCTTGTCGACCAGTTGTCGGGGCAAGCGCAGCTGATGAAGCAGATTTCCAAGCCGGTTCAGTTCAGCCTGGTTCCGTTCGCCGCCTCGGTGAATATAGGCCCGGCCAACTCGACGGCGGCGTGGATGGATCAGGATGGCATCTCGCCCATCCAGCACGAGAATTTCGACTGGACGACGATGACCCAGGGGAATTCGCCCTGGCCCCAGAGATATGTCGAGAAGGTCGGCAGCATCTGGTATGCGCGCGGCACCGATTGGGATCCCACCCAAAAAGACAAGCCGCTGACGCGCTTCTCGCTCTACAAATGGATGCAGCGAATTTCGGCTTGCACCAAAGATTCGAACAATGTTTGCACGTCCAATATAACCTACGCGCCGATCGCGAGCTGGAGCGGCTGCGTCGAGTCGCGCCCCTATCCGTACAATATCCAGGATACGGCCGCCTCGACCTCCACACCGGCGACGTTGTTCGTGCCGATGTTCGCGCCTGACGAGACCGACTATACCGACGGCTACTCCCGGCCCGCAAACAACAATTGGCATCTCGACGTGACGTCCAGTAGCGACAGCCCGACACCGACGCGCCAGAAATACATGCCGAAATATTTCAACTACGGCAACAAGGTCACCCCCGCCTACGGCAACAATGCCGGCCCGAACACCAGTTGCAGCACGACCGCGATCACGCCGCTGACCGATGTCTCCACCTCTGCCGGCGCCACCACGGTCAAGAACGCGATCGACGCCATGGTCGATGTCGGCGCCACCAACGTGCCGGAAGGCATGGCCTGGGGCTGGCGGACGCTTTCCAGCACCGCGCCCTTCACCGAGGGACGCCCGGAAACACAAAAAGGCAACGACAAGGTTCTGATTGTGCTGACCGACGGGGCCAATACCTATTACACGCCGGATTCGGTGAGTGCCCAGTCGTACTCCGGCACCTACTACAGGAGCGGCGGCAACGATCTTTCCGGCAACAAGGCCATCTATTCCGCGCTTGGATATCTTGCCTATGGCAGCCAGACCAAGCCGTTCGGAAGCACCTACACCTATGGCCGGCCATTCCTCGGCACCAGCATCAATGTCAGCAAAAGCGATTATTCGAACGCCAACTACACCAAGGCCATGAGCGAGCATCTGGCAACGCTGTGCGACAACGCCAAGGCGGCCAACATCATCGTTATGACCATCGCGCTCGATCTCGACTCCACCAACACGGCCGAAGCGGCGCAGATGGCAGCGCTGAAGACCTGCTCGTCGGATTCGCGCTACGCTAAGGATCCAGCGGACCCGACCGGCAAGACGCCGAAGAAACTGTTCTGGAACTCGACCGGCGCCACGCTGTCGGACGACTTCAAGGCGATCGGCAACGAATTGTCGAACCTGCGCATCGTCAGCTGATCTGCTCGGACAAGCGATCGACGACGCCCCTCGTAAAGCGGGCGCTTCCATCGTGCAGCGCACCACCAGAAATGATTTGGTTAGCGGTTGGTGAAGCCGCCGTTAAGCAATCGAGCGGTTTGCCAAACCGGTCCTTCAGCGTTTTGTGGAAATGTCGCCCGACAGAGAATCCGCCGGCGGGGGGCCGCTCGAGAAAAATGCGCAAATTCTGGCATCAATTCTGCCGTGACCGCCGCGGCAACTATGCGCTCATGACCGCAATCGCCATGGTGCCGCTGATGGGAGCAGTGGCGATGGCCGTCGATTTCAGCGAGCTCAACCGCCAGAAGCAGATGGTGCTCAACGCGCTCGACGCCGCCAATTTCGCCGCGGCGCGGCGGCTTGCCGAAGGCGCCACGGATGACCAGATCAGAGCCTATGCGGTCGACTTCTTCAACGCCAATTTGAACAACATCGACCCCGCCGACATCTCGCTCAAAATCACGCTGCCCACCAGCCAGGCCGGCGGCGGTCTGCTCACAATGAGCGCGACGCTGAACTATCACCCTTACTTCTACCCGTCCTCCTCGCTGCTCGTCGGCGCATCCACGGTCGATGCGAACAAGTCGATCAACCTTGCCATGGACTCCCAGGTGCGGCTGAAGAACACGCTGGAAGTGGCGATGGTGCTCGACAATTCAGGCTCCATGACAACGCCCGGCACAGGCACGGGACAGAAGCGCATCGACCTGCTCAAGCAGGCGGCCAAGCAGCTCGTCGACACGCTGGGGCAGCAGGCGGCGCAGATCAAGCAGATCGACAAGCCGGTCCAGTTCAGCCTCGTGCCGTTCGCGGCGTCGGTCAATGTCGGGCCGAACAACGACAACGCCTCCTGGATGGACACCTACGGGCTGTCGCCAATCGCCAACGAGAATTTCGATTGGTCGACGCTGAACGCTCCCGCCAAATACGCTCAGAAAATCAACGGCATTTGGTATAAAAAAGGTACCGGTTGGGGCTCGGAGGAAGGGCAGATACTGACCCGTTTCGAGCTCTATCGGGATATGAAGGTCGTCACCAGCCACGAACGCATCGCCGGCAGCAAGCGCGTCGTCTGCGACGAATATCGCGACAACCATACCTGCGAGCGCAGCCACAACGAATATGATTACAACGACACCTATGGCCCGTTCGCCAGTTGGCAGGGTTGCGTGGAAGTGCGGCCCTATCCCTACAATGTCAACGACACGCCGGCCTCCGGCGGGCCCAACAACACGGGCATCGGCGTCGGCGATCCGGCGACCATGTTCGTGCCGATGTTCGCGCCCGACGAGCCCGGCAACCATTGGTATGTCACACAGGATCCTGACGAACCGAGGCCGGTGACCTATGGCGCCGCCAACAGCTGGTGGAACGACGATCCGTCGAGCACCACCGGCAAGACCAGGCAGTCCAATATGGCCAAATACTTCATGCCACGGCCGATCAATGCTCCGGTATTGAGCTCGGGCGCCGGGCCGAATTACAGCTGCACCACCACACCGATCACGCCGCTCACCGATGTCACCCAAACAGATGGGCTTGCCGCCATCAAGGCGGCGATCGACCTGATGCAGCCCAACGGCAACACCAATGTGCCCGAAGGCATGGCCTGGGGCTGGCGCACGGTTTCGAGCGCCGAACCCTTCACCGAAGGCCGTCCGGAATCCGAGCGCGGCAACGACAAGGTCGTCATCGTGCTCACCGACGGCGAGAACACCTATTCGACGGTCAGTTCCGATCCGGCCGGCAACAAGTCGACCTATGCCGCCTACGGCTACACCGGCGTCGGCTATAACGGCACATCGGTCACCCGCCTGTTCGGCGGCACGTCGAGCGCCATCGGCCAGTTCAACTATTCGTCGAGCAACTACACCGCGGCGATGAACGAGCAGATGGCGAAGCTGTGCGACAATGCCAAGGCGGCCAACATCATGGTGATGACGGTGGCGCTCGACATGTCGTCTATCAGTTCAAGCGACCAGAAGGCGATGGCCGCGCTGAAGGCCTGCTCTTCCGATTCCCGCTTCCGCAAGGATCCGACCGATCCCAGCAAACCGGCCAAGCTGTTCTGGAACGCCACCGGCGCAACGCTCTCCGACAACTTCAAGGAGATTGCCAACGAGCTGTCCAATTTGCGCGTGGTTGGGTAAGGGGGGCGGCGCTGAGCTGCCAATCTCCCCCTTTGCGGGGGAGATGGCCGGCAGGCCAGAGGGGGGTGTGAAGGAACGCCATCCCTTGTCAAATCGGCCACTGCTTAGACGATATGAAATTGTTGACGCCGGCGGGACAGCACCCCCCTCTGCCTTGTCAGGCATCTCCCCCGCAAGGGGGGAGATTGGCAGCTTCGCCGATTTCGCCAATTGTCCGCGCTGGCGCAAAAGCTCCCGCAATCATGCTCTTGCTAACGGCGAGGCGCGTGATGATTGTTACGCCGCCACCGGAGACTCCGATGCCCGACGCCGCCAATCATCTCACTTTCGCGCTGATCTGCCTCGGCATGGTGCTCACGCCTGGGCCAAACATGATCTACCTGATCTCGCGCTCGCTGTCGCAAGGGCCGAAAGCCGGGCTGATCTCACTCGGCGGCGTGGCGCTGGGCTTCCTGTTTTATGTGGTCTCGGCAGCGTTCGGCATCACGGCGCTCATCTTCGCCGTGCCATACGCTTACGACGCGCTTCGCTTCGCCGGCGCGCTCTATCTGTTGTGGCTCGCCTGGCAGGCGCTGAAGCCCTGCGGGCGCTCGCCCTTCCAGGTCCGCGAGTTGCCGAGGGACAGGCCGCGCAAGCTCTTCGTCATGGGGCTGATGACCAACCTGCTCAATCCGAAAGTGGCCGTGCTCTACCTGTCGCTGCTGCCGCAGTTCATCAATCCGGCCAAGGGTCATGTTCTGTCGCAGCTTCTGGTGCTCGGCGTGACGCAGATCTCGATCAGCCTCACCGTCAACGCCATCATTGCGGTGACGGCCGGCTCGATCGCGAATTTCCTCGCCGGACGGCCGTTCTGGCTGGTCGTGCAGCGCTGGATGATGGGCACGGTGCTGACCGCCCTGGCCTTGAAGATGGCGACCGAGGCGCAGCGCTAGGGCACATTGATATTCAGGTGAGACCGGCCTGCGAATGACGGCTGTCTGCGCTTCCGGTGCTCACGTACAGCAGTACGCTCCGCTCCGGCTTTCGCCGGCCGAAGCCCTCATAAGTGTCTTTGCTCTATGAAGGCTACGGCCGGCGTAGGCCGGTTCTCGACAGCCATCATTCTCGGGTCCGCCTGACCTGAATCTCAACGCACCCTAAGGGCGAGCCATCAGATCTACATCGGCCGGCGTACAGGCCGGATCTGCTCCGGCTCGACCACCTTGCGGTAGAGATGCCAGGTCGCGTGGCCGAGGATCGGCATGACGACGGCAAGCCCGGCAAATAGCGGGATCGAGCCGATCACCAGCAACACGGCGACCGTCAAACCCCAAAGCGCCATCGTCAGCGGATTGGCCATGACGGCGCGGGCCGAGGTTTCAATTGCCGAGACGGCGCCGACGTCGCGGTCAAGCAGCAGCGGAAAGGCAATGACGGTGGTGGCCAAAACGACGGCGGCGAAAACGAAGCCGACGGCGTTGCCGACGAGGATCAACGTCCAGCCCCTGCCGGTCGTCAGCACATCGCGCAAAAAGGCGCCGACCGAAGCGGGCGGCTCGGCGCCGAACAGGCTGGTGTAGAGCGACTGCGCGGCGAACAGCCACAACAGGAACAGCGCGAAAAGCAGGACGCCGATTACCGCGATCGACGGCAGCGCCGGCGAATGGCGCACGTCGAGCGCATGGTGCCAGCGGCTGCTCATGCCGAGCTCGCGCCGGCGGCTGATCTCATACAGGCCAATGGCCGCGAAGGGCCCGATCAGCGCGAAGCCCGACATCAGCGGGTAGACGAGCTGGATGGCGTTGGAGCCGGAGCTCCACCGGGTCAGGATCAGGCCGACGATCGGATAGATCAGGCACAGGAACACATAATGCGACGGCTTGGCCCAGAAATCCTCGGCGCCGAGCCTCAACGCATCCCAGAGATCCGACGTGGTGATGTGGCGCACCGTGGGCTGCACATGCATCCCGCGCGCGTCCGCCATGACATGAAAACCAGCCATAACCGTCCTCCGTTTTATACCGGGGGCGGTCACCGCCTGGGTGGCCGCCCGTGGCTGCCACTTTCAAGAACGCCGGGATGATAACCGATCTTCCGGGGAATGTCGCGCTTCATGCGATTTTCATCGCCCTGCCCGGCAAAAGCCACGATCGCCGGTATCAGAGGCCGCATGACCACCTTGATCACCACCTCCCCCGATTTCAACCGCCGCACGTTGCTCGCGGCCGCCGGCCTAGTGGCGCTTGCCGGCATAGCCGCCTGCAGCACCATCTCCGTGCCGACGGGCGAAGGCGCCGGCGTCTCTTCGTCCGCGACAGCGACGTTGGCCAGTATCCGCAGCTCCGCCGGTCTGCCGACGCTGACGCCGGACGCGCAGCTCGAACAGGCCGCATTGCAGCAGGCCGGCTATATGGCCTCGCGCGAGCGCATGAGCCACACCACCGGCTGGGGCAAGGATTTCGCCTCGCGCATGAAGGACAATGGCGTGCGGGGCGCCGCCGCCGAAAACATCGCCGAGGGCCGTTTCGACCTTGAGAAGCTGTTCGACATCTGGATGCATTCGGCCGGCCACCGCCGCAACATGCTCGATCAGGACTTCAGCCGCTTCGGGCTGGCTTACGTGCGGGACGGCCGCGATCCGGCGTTGCGCTATTGGGCGCTGGTGCTGGGCCGCTGAAAAGGCGGCCGGCTGAGAGCAGCGACTTTATCAATCCATATGCGCGGCCGGCGCCCCGCCCGCCGGTGCCGCTTTTGGCTTGCGCAGCAGAATGACGAAAGGAATGGCGGCCAGCGTCATCACCATCAGGATCTTGAAGTCGTTGATATAGGAAATCATCATCGCCTGGGCATTCACCGCGCGGTCGACCTGCGAAAGTGCTACGGGATCGCCGGCGGCGGCCGCCGGAGAAGCGGCCCACAGATTCGGGTTGTACGGATTGATGAAGGCCGACAGCTCGGTGTGGTTGATCTGGGTGTTGCGCACCATCAGCGCCGCGACCACCGATACGCCGATGGACGAGCCCAGATTGCGCACCAGGCTGAACAGCGAGGTGGCGTCGGTGCGGTAGCGCGCGTCGAGCGTGGCGAAGGCGACCGTCGACAGCGGCACGAACACCATGCCCATGCCGAGGCCCTGGATGACGCCCGAGGAGATGATCAGCCAATTGTCCATCTGCGGCGTGAAGCTCGCCATCGTATAGAGCGACTGCGCGGTGAGCAGGAAGCCGATGGCGACAAGGATCCTGGCATCGATCCTGTGCATGATGCGGCCGACGACCAGCATCGAAATCATCGTGCCGATGCCGCGCGGACCCAGCACGACGCCGATGGTCACGGTCGGATAGCCGAAGATGTTGGCCAGCATCGGCGGCAACAGCGACATCGAGGCCAGTATCAGTACGCCCATGACGAAGATGAAGCCCAGCCCGGTCACGAAATTGCGGTCGAGGAATATCTTCGGATCGATGAAGGGATGCTCGGCCGTCACCGTGTGGATGATGAACACCCAGAAGCCGGTGAGCGACAGCGCGAGCTCGATCCAGATTTCGGCCGAGTTGAACCAGTCGACCTCGCCGCCGCGGTCGAGCAGAAGCTGCAGCGCGCCGACACCGAGCGACAGCATGGCGAAGCCGAAGAAGTCGAAGCCGCGCACGCGCTTGGCGATGACCGGCAGGTAGGCGGCCATGCCGAGGAAGGCGAGGATGCCGACCGGCAGATTGATGAAGAACACCCAGCGCCAGTTGAAGTTTTCCGTCAGCCAGCCGCCGAGCGTCGGCCCCAGGATCGGCCCGAGCATGATGCCGGCGCCCCAGATCGCCATTGCCTGGCCATGGCGCTCCTTCGGGTTGATGTCGAGCAGGAAGGTCTGCGACAGCGGCACGATGGCCGCGCCGAACACGCCCTGCAGCAGGCGGAAGAGCACTATGGTCTCGAGGCTCCAGGCAAGACCGCAGAGCATGGAGAAGATGGTGAAGCCGACGACGGCGGTGAGGAACAGCTCCTTGCGGCCGAGCCTGTCGGCGAGCCAGCCGGTAACTGGCGTCATGATCGCCGCCGCCACGATATAGGAGGTCAGCACCCAGTTGATGTTGTCGGGCGAGGCGCCGAGGTCGCCGGTCATGGTCGGCAGCGCGACGTTTGCGATCGTGGTGTCGAGCGCCTGCATGATCGTCGCCAGCATCAGCGCGACTGTGATCAGTCCGCGGTGCGGCACTTCCTTGAAAGGTTCGGGCGTGCTCATGATGCTGAACTTCCAGCAGGTAACAAAAACATGTACGTTAGCATGATGCCGAAAAGTATCATGCGCTTTGATTTAGAGGCGGGTTCAGATTTCAGGTCGAACAGGCCCGAAATCATCCGGCTCTAGGTTTCCGGGCGGCAAAGCCTTCGTTGAGAGACCTTCATCGCGGTGGGACGCGACTATCGATGTGGGGGTTACATCGACTGAAAGTCTCTGTTGGAGCGGATGCCTGCCGCCCGGAAACCTGAGGACCAACGGGTCCGTGGCCGGGCCTCAGCTTTCGAACGAGCCGCCATGCGGCTTACCTTGCTGATCCCTTGCCACGTCTCCACCAGACCAATCCCCTCAATGCCCGCCGGATCGCGACGGGCTCGCTGTCTTACCGCGCCTGCTCCCCTGCCGTGGCGTGACCGAAGATCGACGGCAGGCCGCGCGCCACGCCGGTATCGACGGTGACGGTGGCGCTCATGCCGGTGCGCAACGCCATCTTGGCGTCGGGGTCGGTCAATTCCAGGCGCACGGGAATGCGCTGCGTGACCTTGACCCAGTTGCCGGTGGCGTTTTGCGCGGGCAGCAGCGAAAACTCCGCGCCCGTCCCGGCGCCGATGGCTTTCACGGTCGCCTCGAAGGTGCGGCCCGGATAGGTGTCGACGACGATCTCGGCCTTCTGGCCCGGCTTCATGTTGGTGAGCTGGGTCTCCTTGAAATTGGCATCGATCCAGGTGTCGCCCGTCTCGACCAGAGCGAACAGCGGCGTGCCGACGCCGACATACTGGCCGACCTTGAACGACGCGGCCTGGTAGACGATGCCGTCGGCCGGCGCCTTGACCGTCGTCTGCGCCAGATCGTAGGCGGCCTTGTCGCGCGCGGCGAGCGCCGCCATCACGGTCGGATGCTTGTCGGTCTCGATATCCGGATTGCCACCGAGCGCTGCCTTGGCGCTGACGATGCCCTGCTGTGCGACGGCGAGCTGCTGCTTGGCCTTGTCGAGATCGTTGCGGGCCTCGTCGAGCGACGACTTGGCGTTGATGCCTTTCTGCGCGAGATCGGCGGCGCGGCCATATTGCGACTGCGCATAGTCGACCTCGCTGGAGGCGGACTTTTCCTGCGCCATCGCCTGGCTGTAAGCGGCGCGCAGCTGCTCGACATTGAGGCGCGCGGCGGCGACCGCCGCATCGGCCTGGGCGAGCGCAATCTTGTAAGGCTCGGGGTCGATGACGAAGAGAAGGTCGCCCTGCTTGACCAGCTGGTTGTCGGCTATGCCGACCTGGACGATACGGCCGGCCGTGTCGGAGGCGACCGAAATCCTGGCCTGCTGCAGGTTGGCGTTCTCGGTTTCCTGATAGCGGCCGCCCGTGATCCAGACATACGCGCCGCCGGCAAGCAGGGCCAGCGGCAGGGCGACCATCAACAGGAAGCGCCCGGGGCGGCGCTTCTTCTTCGGCGCCGGAGCGAGCCGCGGCTCGGCAGCCGCCGCAACCGGAGCGGCCGCCGGCTGCGCCGGCGCTTCCGCGACCGGCTGGGCCGGCGCAAGCTTGGTGACGTTGTCGTCTTCTATCTTGGCTGCCGCGTTCATGCTGCTGCCCCTTCCGTATTCTTCATCTTTTCCAGGGACGTCTCGGCGTCCGTCAAATTCTGCACGATGGCGTCCAGCACTCGGATCAGGACGCGGCGCTCTTCCGCCGACACGCCGGTCAGCGATTCCTCATAGACCTCGCCGGCAAGGCTCTTGACGTCGGCGTAGGCCGCGTTCGCCTTCTCGGTCGGGAAGATCATGCGCACGCGCCGGTCGGTCGCGTCCTGGCGGCGCTCGATCCAGCCGCCCTCCTCCATGCGGTCGACCAGGCGAGAAACGCTGATCGGCTCGATTTCGAGGAGCTCGGCAAGCCGCGCCTGCGCGACGCCCGCCTCCTTGGCAACGCGCACGAGCAGCCGCCATTGCGCCGAGGAAAGACCCAACCCGCTGGCGCGCGCCTCGAAACGCTTGCGCATCAAGCGCTGCACGTCGTGGATCAAAAATCCCAATCTGTCGATACCGTCGGAAACCATGAGCGGTATATATAATAAGCGTGCTTACTATTCAAGAGGCTGGGTTGTTCGAGAAGCCGGCAAATCGACGTTGCAGCAAGGCAAGCTCCCTTACGGTTAGCGATCGATGAACGTGCAGGGGTCGGTACCGGTAAGCCCATCCCAAGGCCAGGAGATCATGGCCGGTTGCGCATCAGCATGGTGACGACGAAGAAGGCGCCGAGCGAGTTCGTGATGATGTCGATCGAAGGGCGCCATACATTTGGAGCGCCGACGTCAAGCCTGTCTCTCGGACAAACATCGGAAAATTTTCAGAAACCGTTCGGGATTTCCCAGGCCGGAAACCGCAAGAAGATAGGGCTGGTGAAAGACAGGCCCGCGAACGCCCGATCCCCTCTCCAGCCAACATATTTCCCGGGCCGCATCCTCCCAGCGCGGTCGCAACCCTGGGCATGGAGACAACATGATTGCCGCACTCTTCCACAATAGGCCGCTGAGGCGCCGCCTTGTCGCCGGATCGATCGCCGTTCTTGCCGGCGGCGCCGCAATGGCCTGGCACGGCGCAAGAAGCGAGGCCTCGAACGCCAAACCCGCGACGCCTGAGACGAAGCTCGTCAAGGCGATAGCGGTCGCCCCGATGCTCGGCGCGGACACCCGCACCGCCGTCGGCGAGATCCGTCCGAGGCTCGAAAGCGATCTCGGCTTTCGTTTATCCGGCAAGCTCATCGAACGCATCGCCGAGATCGGCGCGACGGTGAAGAAGGGCGACGTGCTCGCCCGCATCGACGATCAGGACTATCGCAACCGGCTCGCCAGCGCCGAGGCCGATGTCGCGGCGGCGCAGGCCGTACTTGTCGAGGCAAATGCCGCCGAGGCGCGCATCGGCGCGCTGCTCGCCAAGGGTTTTACGACGCGGGCCAATTATGACGCGACGCTGAAGAACCTGCGCTCGGCGCAAGCCAAGCTCAAATCGGCGACCATTGCCTCCGATATGGCCAAGGACCAGCTCGGCTATACCGAGCTGCATGCGGAATTCGACGGCATCGTCACCGCCGCCGGCGCCGAAGCCGGCCAGTCAGTCAATGTCGGACAGATGGTGGTGCGCGTCGCCGATCCGGACAGCCGCGACGCCGTGTTCTCGATCGCGGAAGCCGCCTTCGCCAACGCTCCCGACACCAAGCGGCCGCCGCAGGTGACCGTTTCTCTACTCAGCAATCCGGCGATCACGGCCGTCGGCACCATCCGCGAGATCGCGCCGATGGCCGATGCCACGACCCGCACCTTCCAGGTGAAGGTCTCGATCGACAATGCACCCGGCGAGATGCGTTTCGGCGCAAGCGTCGCCGGCCGCGCCGAGATGGGTGGTGGCGCGCCGGTCATGGTGCTGCCGGGCAGCGCGCTCTTCGACAAGGACGGCAAGCCGGCAGTCTGGGTTGTCACCTCTTCGTCCGCTGTCGAACTCAAGCCCGTTACGGTCGCCCGCTACGAGACCGGCCGCGTGGTGGTCAGCAACGGGCTCGCCAAGGGCGATATGGTCGTCACCGCCGGCGTGAACCGGCTGCGGGAGCACGAAAAAGTTCGTATCATCGAGGGAGAAGGAAAATGACCATGTCCAAGGCAAAGGTCCTCATCGCCGGTGCCGGCCCGACAGGGTTGACGCTCGCGCTGTGGCTGACCAGGCTCGGCGTGCCGGTGCGCATCTTCGACAAGGCCGCCGCTCCCGGCGAAACCTCGCGGGCGCTGGCCGTCCAGGCGCGCACGCTGGAGTTCCACCGCCAGATCGGCATCGTCGACGACGTGCTGGCGGCAGGCGTGAAGCTCGAGCGGCTTACCGTGCACACGCCGGCCGGCGTCGCCGCCAGGCTGCCGCTGTCGGATTTCGGCCGCGGCATCAGCCCTTACTCCTTCGCCTTCGCGCTGCCGCAGGACATCCACGAGCGCGTGCTGATCACGCATCTGGAGCGCGCCGGCGTCGAGATCGAGCGCAATACGGAGCTCGTCGCTTTCCAGGACAAGGGCGAGGCGGTCATCGCCACGCTGAGCAGGAATGGCCGGATCGAGACCGTCAGCACCGCCTATCTCGCAGGCTGCGACGGCGCCCGCAGCGCGGTGCGCCACGGGCTGAACATCGGCTTCCCCGGTGGCACCTACGAGCAGTCCTTCTACGTCGCAGACGTGAAAGGTAGTGGCGATATCACCCGCAACGGCATGGACACGACGATCAGCACCTACGGCTTCGCAATCGTCATGCCGGTGCGGCAGTCCGGTTCGGTCCGGCTGATTGGCATCGTGCCGAAGGCGCATGAAGCCGACGAGACGATCAGCTTCGAGGCGATCCGCGCCGATGTCGAGCGCGACACCGGCGTCAAGGTCGACGAGGTCAACTGGTTCTCGACCTACCGCGTCCATCACCGGGTCGCCGAGCGCTTCCGCGTCGGCCGCGTCTTCCTCGCCGGCGATGCCGGCCACATCCACAGCCCGGCCGGCGGCCAGGGCATGAACACCGGCATGGGCGATGCGGTGAATCTCGCCTGGAAGCTCGCGGCGGTCGTACAGGGCCGGGCCGATGCGCGCCTGCTCAACAGTTACGAACCGGAACGCATTGCCTTCGCGCACAAGCTGATCGAGAGCACCGACACCGCTTTCCGTTTCATTACCAGCCGCTCGCGGCTCGTCGGCCTGTTCCGGCGCTACCTGATGCCGAAGATCCTGAACATCGCCCTGCACACCTCGATCGGCTCGCGCGCCTTCTTCGGCGTGATCTCGCAGGCGGCGATCCAGTATCGCGCCGGGCCGATCAGCTCGGGGGTGGCGGGCAAGGTCAGCGGCGGCGATCGCCTGCCCTATGTCGCTTGCAACATCATGGGCGCGGGCGGCGACAATTTCGAGCCGCTGCGGTCGCTCGACTGGCAGATCCATGTTTATGGCGAGGTCAATTGCGATTTCCGGGCGATGCTCGCACCGACAGGAATTGCAGTGCATGCCTTCGCTTGGACCGACGCAGCCGGGAAAGCCGGGCTACAGCGCGACGCAGCCTATCTGGTGAGGCCGGACGGCCATGTCGCGCTCGCCTCGCCGGTTCAGGAAGCCGCCGTTTTCCAGCGCTATCTCGCCGGCCTCGCCATCCGACCGAGGACCGCCGAACGCGCGCCCTACCGTGTGCCGGGCACCATGCACAGCCTGGCCTGAATTGCGACGGTGCCCGCCGAGCGGCGGGCGCTGACTGAACCCAAACCGTCATTTGTTTTGGCCAGCCGGCAAGCGCCGGCGGAGCGCGCTTGCGCGCCCCCTGAAAAGGAACCGCATCATGACCAGCTTCAATCTTTCCGAATGGGCGCTGCGCCACCGCAGCTTCATCGTCTATCTGATGATCGCGGCCGCACTTGCCGGCCTCTACGCCTATGGCGGCCTCGGCCGCGAGGAGGACCCGCCCTTCACCATCAAAACCATGGTGGTGAAGACGATGTGGCCGGGCGCCAGCACCAGCGACACAGTGGAGCAGATCACCGACCGCATCGAGAAGAAGCTCGAGGAACTGCCGGACCTCGACTACGTCAAGAGCTACACGAAACCCGGCGAATCCGTCGTCTTCGTTAATCTCAAGGACACGGTGGCCGCCGACCAGGTGCAGCCGCTCTGGTACCAGGTGCGCAAGAAGCTCGACGACATCAAGCCGACGCTGCCGTCAGGCGTGCAGGGCCCGTTCTTTAACGACGAGTTCGGCGACACGTATTCGCTGATCTATGCGCTCACCTCCGACAGCCTCAGCCATCGCGAGTTGAAGGATCTCGCCACCAGCCTGCGGGCCGGGCTGCTGACGGTGAAAGATGTCGCCAAGGTCGACCTCATCGGCCAGCAGGACGAGAAGATCTATCTCGAATTCTCGACGCAGAAGGTGGCGGCGCTCGGCCTCGATGTCGGCACGCTGTCGCAGGCGCTGCAGGCGCAGAACGCGCTGACCCCGAGCGGCACGGTCGATGCCGGCCCCGAGCGCATCGCCATCCGCGTCTCTGGCAGCTTCACCTCCGAGGAAAGCCTCAAGGCGATCAACTTCTATGCCAACGGCCATTACTTCCGGCTGGGCGACGTCGCCGAGGTCAAGCACGCCTATTCCGACCCGCCGCAGCCGATGTTCCGCTTCAACGGCAAGCCGGCGGTCGGCATCGCCATCTCGATGACTTCGGGCGGCGACGCGCTGGCGCTGGGCGAGACGGTCAAGGAGAAGATGCATGAAATGGAGGGCGAGCTGCCGCTCGGCGCCGAACTCGGCCTGGTCGCCGACCAGTCGCATGTGGTGGAAGAATCCGTCGGCGAGTTCACCAAGAGCCTCGGCGAGGCGATCGCCATCGTGCTCGCCGTCTCGCTGCTGGCGCTCGGCTGGCGTCCCGGCGTCGTCGTGGCGGTCGCCATCCCGCTGGTTCTGGCGATCACCTTCGTCACCATGGAGTATTTCGGCATCTCGCTGCAGCGCATCTCGCTCGGCGCGCTGATCATCGCGCTCGGCCTGCTGGTCGACGATGCGATGATCGCGGTCGAGATGATGATCGCGCGTATGGAGGAAGGCTACGACAAGATCTCGGCCGCCACCTATGCCTACACCTCGACCGCCTTCCCGATGCTCACCGGCACGCTGGTGACGATCGCCGGCTTCGTGCCGGTCGGCTTCGCCAAGAGCGGCGCCGGCGAATACTGCTTCTCGCTGTTCGCTGTCGTGGCGATCGCGCTCGTTGTATCTTGGGTGGTTGCGGTGCTGTTCACGCCGCTGACCGGAGTCTTCCTGCTGCCCGATCGCATAAAGGGTCATGGTGGCAGCCATCATCCCTCGCGCATCGCCCGCGGTTTCCAGGCGCTGCTCGAAATGGCGATGCGGGCGAAGTGGCTGGTGCTGTCGGCGACGGCCGGACTGTTCGCGCTCTCCGTCGTGGCGATGGGCTTCGTCGGCCAGGAGTTCTTCCCGAAGTCCGACCGGCCCGAGGTCATGCTCGACCTCACCTTGCCGCGCACTGCTTCGATCAAGTCGACGGATGCCGTGGTCGAGCGCGTCGAGAAGCTGCTCGCCGCCGATCCAGATATCGACCACTGGAGCTTCTATGTCGGCCAGGGCGCGGTGCGCTTCTACCTGCCGCTTGACGCGCAGCTCGCCAACGACTTCTTCGCCCAGGCCGTGGTCGTCACCAAGGGCCACGCCGTACGCCAGGCGGTCATCGACCGGCTGGAGAAAAAGCTGTCGACCGGCTTCGACGACGTTATGGCCCGCGTCACGCCGCTGGAACTCGGCCCGCCGGTCGGCTGGCCGCTGAAGTTCCGCGTCAGCGGTCCGGACCCGGACAAGACGCGCAGCCTCGCGCAGCAGTTCGCGCAGGTGCTGGGCAGCGATGCCGCCGTGCGCAACATCAACTACGACTGGAACGAGCCGGCCAAGGTGATCAAGGTCGATGTCGACCAGGACCGGGCGCGCGCGCTGGGCATCTCCTCGCAGCAGCTGTCGGAGACGATCAACGCAGTGCTGTCCGGCTCCAAGATCACGCAGATGCGCGACGACACCTATCTCGTCGACATTGTCGCACGTGCCGTGGACAGCGAACGCGCCAGCATCGACACGCTGCGCGGTCTGACGATCGGCGCTTCGGGCGGACGGCGGGTGCCGCTCGAACAGGTCGCGAAGCTCAGCTACCAGACCGAGCCGCCGCTGATCTGGCGCCGCGGCCGCCTGCCGACCGTGACCGTCCAGGCCGACGTCGCACCTGGCGAGAACGCCACCACCGTGTCGAAGCGGCTAGCGAGCCCCATTGCCACCTTCGAGGCGCAGTTGCCGGCGCGCTACAGCGTCGAGCAGGGCGGCGTGATCGAGGACAGCGCCAAGGCGCAGGCCAGCATCTTCGTGGTCTTCCCGCTGATGCTGTTCATCATGGCCACCGTGCTGATGATCCAGTTGATGAGCTTCCAGCGCCTGGTGCTGGTGCTGCTCACCGCTCCGCTGGCGATCATCGGCGTGGCCGGCGCACTGCTTCTGTCGGGAGCACCGATGGGCTTCGTCGCGATCCTCGGCGTAATGTCGCTGATCGGCATGGTGATCCGCAACTCGGTCATTCTGATCGCGCAGATCGACCAGCATATCGCCGCCGGCGAGGAACCCTGGGCGGCGGTGATCAGCGCCACCACGCATCGCTTGCGGCCGATCTTGCTCACGGCGGCGGCCGCCATTCTCGGCATGATCCCGATCGCGCCAACCGTGTTCTGGGGGCCGATGGCCTATGCCGTGATGGGCGGCCTTTTGGTCGCGACCGTGCTGACGCTGGTCTTTCTGCCGACGCTCTACGTCACCTGGTTCGGCATCAAGGCGCCGGTCGAGAGCGCTCCCGCGGCCGAGCGGACCACGGCCGCCGCCGAGCCCCAACCGCTGGCGGCCTGACCGGCGCTTCCTCCAACAGCCACGGCGCATGCCGCCGTGGCGACCCTTCATCCAACACGGAAAGGAACGATCATGACACCCTTCTTTGGCAATCTTCTGGTTCGCTTCAACGCCGGCTTCCTAATCCTCGCATCGGTCGGCGGGCTCGCCACCGACATCGCCGGCTCCTTCTTCGGCCGCGGCGCCGAGGCCGTGCTGCTCAACAACGCGCCCGGCACCGGCATCGGCTTTATCGAAGCGCATGGGCTCGCCTTGATCATCGGCGTGACGCTCTGGCGTATCGCCTACTCCCGCATCTGGCATGCCGTGATGGCTGCCGTGCATGTGCTGCTCGGAACGGCAAACCTCCTGTTCTGGCAGTTCTTCATCGCCGCCGACGTGCTCGTCGTCGGCGGCGTCACAACCGCGGCGCACTGGCTGTTCGTGGTTGCTCACCTGGCGGTGCTGACGGGTTCGACCCGGCTTGCCGCTGCATCCTCCCACTAGACCTCACCAACATCTGGAGAAACCAACATGCCTATGAAATCCCTCAGGAAATGCCGTTCGGCGGCAGCGTTGCTCGCCCTCGCGATCACCGCCGTCGAGATCGTCGGCAGCGCCGTTCCGGCCCTGTCGCTGGTCAGTACTGCCGAGGCACGAATTGGCGCGCCCTGGACGCCGCGCAGCGCAGCGGGCGTTGCCCGCCGCACCACCACCTGGCGCGTGCTGCGGCATACGACAGCCTGGGTCGCGACGCTCCCCGCCGGCTGCGTCCGCACCAAGGTCAACGGTTTTGACGTCTGGCGCTGCGGCGGCACCTACTACCGCGCCTATCAGGGCCGCTACATCGTGGTCGTGACCGATTGATTGGTCCCGAGCACGACTTAAGGCGCGTTGCGCTGAAACGGAGTCACGCGACGCGCTTTAGGTCTTTGTTCTGGTGCACGTTGTCTCGGAACCGCTGCACGTCTGAGCGACATGCATTTAGCCGAGGGCAAGCCTAACGCCTTCGGCGAGATGCTCAGCATCCGCCTGGCTTTCGAACGGAACGCCGCGCAATGCATAGTCGAGCGGCGAGAACGGAGCGCCCTCGTCGACGAGGGCGATCTGCCGACGCGCCTTCTCCATATCTCCCATCTGGGCATAGCAGGCCGCCAGCCGCGTGCGGATCCAGGGCGCCGGGCGCGTTGCCAATTCCAGCGCCTCTGCCGCTTGCCGGTACTCCCCCATCATATAAAGCGCCAGCGCGCGGTCGAACTGGTACCAGTGCGGATGCAAGGGATCGATGCGAATGCCGCGGGCCAGCCAGGTCAGCGCTTCCAGCGGCCGGCCGCGCATGGTGAGCAGCATTCCCATCTGCTCGATGCTGTCGGAGTCAAAGGGGTTGAGCTCAAGCGCGATGCGCATGTGATGCTCGGCCGCCTCGTGATCGCGCATGTAGAGGCGGATCAGCGACTGCACGCGATGCCCGGTCGGCTGATCGGGCGACAAGGCCAGGCCTATGTCGGCAAGGTCGCGCGCGTTCTCCAGCACGGCATCGTTGGCGCGCCCGAACTCCCCGTCCAGCGAGCGCGCTAAAGCGAGATAGGAGTAGGCAAGGCCATAATTCGGATCCTTGGCGATCGCCGCCTCGAACAAGGCCTCGGCGCCGCGCTGGTCGGTCTGGGCCGGATCGCGCAGCAGCGCAAAACCGCGCAGCAGAAGCTCGTAGGCGGCGAGGCTGGTCACCGGCTTGCGTGAAGCCCGCTCCAGCCCGGCATTGGTGACCCGCGTCACCAGGCGGCTGACGATCTGCTCGACGATCTCGCGTTCGATGGCAAACAGCCCGGCGCCTTGGGACTGGTAGCGGTCGCCCCAGAGCTGTCTGGCGCTGGCGATGTCGACAAGGCTGACGGCCACCACGACATGCTCGCCCTGCCGACGCAGCGACCCCTCGACCAGATAGTCGGCGCCGATGCGGGCGCGGATCTGCGGCCACTCGGCGCGGCCGAAGGAGGTGAAAGAGAAGCTCGAATTGCGCGCCAGGACCGTGACCGTGCCAAACCGCGCTACGCCGTTGATCAGGTCCTCGGCAAAGCCGTCGACCATCGCCTCGTCGGCCGGATCGCCGCTATCGTTACGAAAGCGCACGACGGCCACGATCGGCTGCGAACTGATCTCGGGCGCGGCTTCGGCCTCGGCGGCAAGCATGTAGCCGCGCTTGGAGATGGTGCGCACCATATCCTCGCCCAGCACCTTGCGAATTTCGCGTACCGATTGCGTCAGCGAATCCTCGGTGACGTAGACGCCCGGCCAGACGACATCCATCAGTTCCGATTTCGGCACGACGCGGCCCATGTTGCGGGCAAGATGCGACAGCAGCGCATAGGCTTTCGGGCGCAGGAACAGCGGCTCGTCGACGCCGCGCAGCGTACCCATGGCAAGGTCGAGCGTGAACCCGCCAAACCGGAACACCTGATCGGCCGTCGCCGTCGTCATCGGGAACACCCCTTCCCGCCTATCGTGCACAATGTCAGCCCTTCCCGCTCGACCCGGGTCGCACATCACCATTATTGCCCAGAGCGCAATTTCGATCAAACTGGCCGGTGGCGTAGGGCTAGTATCGTCCCGCCAAATGCGAGGAGCCATGAACCCGACCGAGAAGGCGCTATGGTTTGTCGAAAGCCACTTGCCCGACGCCATCAGCCTCGACGAGATAGCGGCAAGCAGCGGCGTGTCGCGCTTCCATGTGACGCGCGCCTTCGGCGCGGCCACGGGACGATCGGTGATGGGTTATATGCGAGCGCGGCGGCTCAGCGAAGCGGCGCGCAAGCTGGCCGGCGGCGCGCGCGACATTCTCTCGGTCGCGCTCGATACCGGCTACGGCTCGCATGAGGCGTTCACGCGGGCTTTTCGCGAGCAATTCGGCACCACGCCGGAGCTGGTGCGCGCGCAAGGCTCGACCGAAAACCTCGACCTCGTGGAGCCCATTCTGATGGACAGTTCGCTTCTCACCACACTCGAGCCGCCGCGCTTCGAGACCAGCCGCCCCTTCCTCGTCGCCGGGCTTGGCGAGCGCTACAGCTGCGAGACCAGCGCCGGCATCCCGATGCAGTGGCAGCGCTTCACCCCTTATATCGGCAACATTCCGGGCGAAGTGCACGGCGTCTTCTATGGCGTGTGCACGAATGGCGACGATGCCGGCAATTTCGACTATGTCGTCGGCGTCGAGGTGACGGACTTCTCCGACCTGCCGAAAGATTTCCAACGCGTGCGGGTGCCGGCGCAGAAATATGCGGTGTTCTCGCATCGCGAGCACATCTCGACCATCCGCCGCACCGTCAACACCATCTGGAACAGCTGGCTGCCGGCCTCCGGCCACGAGATCGCCGATGCGCCCGAGTTCGAGCGCTACGGGCCCGAATTCGACGCGCGCACCGGCAATGGCGGGCTGGAGATCTGGGTGCCGGTCAAGGGGTGATAGTCTTCCCTTCTCCCCCTGTGGGAGAAGGTGGATCGGCGCGCAGCGCCGAGACGGATGAGGGGTGTTCCAGCGGAGTGAGACGTTGGCATTCCCTGGAGCACCCCGCGCCTTCGGCGACACCTTCTTCCACAAGGGGAGAAGGAAAAGCGCTAAAGCTCGAGATTCCACGTTTGCCCGACAAGATCCTTGCCAAAGGAATGATGGCGTTCTTCCTCGACCAGCTTGAAGCCGGCAGCCTGATAGATGCGGCGGGCCGAGCCCAGTATGTCGTTGGTCCAGAGCGTCAGTGTCCTGTAGCCCTTGGCGCGCGCGAAGGCGATGCATTCGTCGACCAGCCGCCGACCGATGCCGAGGCCGCGCGCCGACGGTTCAACGTAGAGCAGCCTGAGCTTCGCGACCTTGGGTGACTTGCGCATGACGAAGACCGAGCCGACCACCTCGCCTTCGCGCTCGGCGATCCAGCTGCGCTCCCATTGCGGGACGAAGTTCTTGACGAACTCACCGAGGATCTCTGCGACCAACGCCTCGTAAGTTTCGTCCCAGCCATAGTCCTGCGCGTAGATGAGGCCTTGACGGTGCGTGATCCAGCCGATGTCGCCGACCTGCAGCGGCCGCAGAATATAGGGAACCTTGGCTTCAGGTCTGTCGCCGAGCAAGTCTTGGACGGTGCGCATGGCCTTGACCAGCCGCTCCTGTTCGGCCGGCCCCAGGCGATCGAGCAGCGCGCGCACCTGGTCATGCGAATCCTGGTTGAGAGGCGCAAAGGCTTCCCTGCCGGCCGGCGTCAGCGCGATCGAGGCGCGGCGCGCGTCAGTTTCACTAGCTTCGCGTCCGACCAGGCCGCGCTCCTCGAATTTCTTCAACAGCCGGCTGACATATCCGGGGTCGAGGCCGAGGTCGCGCACCAGGTCGCTTGCGACCAGCCCATCGCGATGGGCGAGCTCGTAAAGCACCCGCGCCTCGGTCAGCGAGAAAGGACTTTTCAGCAGGCTCTCGTCGAGCAGGCCGAGTTGGCGGGTATAGAAGCGGTTGAAGGCGCGCACCGCATCGATACGATCCTTGCCTGGGTGATTGTGAATGGTCATGGGAAATCCTCCTGTCCTGGACAGGATCAACCGTTTAGTTGACTGAGTCAATTAATATGGCGAGGGGACACTACACAATTTCGTCATTCCAAGGCGGAGCAAGGAGCGAAGCGACGCGCAGTTGCGGAGGCCAATGCCAATCGCGACCGCAGCGGCCCTACCCCATTGGCAGCACTGGCCAAAACTCCACAATACTCCCGGCCGAGAACACAGCGATCGCCCCAAAATGCTGCAGCACCGCCTCGCTCTGCGTCGGCCGCAGGAAGGCATAGTCGCCGGGCTTCACATCTGCGCCCGCCGGCAGGCCCATGAATTGCTGGTTGGACGACAGGCCCATCAATCCGTTCGGTTTCATGCCTTCGGGAAACACCGTCTCGGCCATCCATTTGCCGCCATAGAGATAGCAGCCCTTGCGCGGGAAGAGGCCAAGCCCCTGCAGCGCCCTGGAAACCGCCGGCGGGCCGGGCAGCATCGGATCGAGCGCCTTGAGGATCGGCGTGGCGATAAAGGCCGCCGGCTGGAAGCCCTCCAAGCCAGGCGTGTCGAAATCCTTTGGCAGCACGAAGGCCGAGCCGATCGACACTTCGTTGGCGACGCCGCCGCCATGCAGCAGCGCGGTCTTGGAGCCGCCGATGTTGAGGATGCGGCGCTGGTCCGGATCGAGGACGGCGGCAAAATCGGCGGCTTTTGCAGAGGCCTGCTTCAGCGCCTTGGCCGCGCCCCCGAACAGGCCCGGTATCTCCGGCGCATGCGCCTCATAGGCCATGATGCCGTCGCAGAGCAGACCTTTTGGAATCGTGAGCGCGTTAATCTCGGCGGGATCACGAAAACCGCCGCGATGCAGGCCGACATCCACCTCGAAAGCGAAGCGCAATTCTGTGTTGAGCGCGGCAGCGAGCGCGCCATATTCCGCCAGCCGTTCCGGCGTGTCGATCAGCCAGCAGACGCGCGACCAACAGCCGGCGCCACCCCTGGTCAGCGCGGCCTTGGCGGCACCCACCGGCATCGGCTTGCCGTAGAGAAGATCGCCCTCGGGAAACGCGTCAACCACGGCCTGCGTCACCGGCGGATGGAAGGTCATAAAGCGGTTGGTGCCAAGCGCCTTGGCGATATGCGAAAGCAACGGCACGCAAGGCAGCGACTTGTCGACCAGCCGCACGTCAAGGCCCGGCGCCAGCCTTTGCTTCACCAGCGCGACGTTGCCGTCCAGCCGGTCGCGATCGAGGACAAGGCAGGGCCGGAAAATCTCGGCGGCCATCAATGCATCGGCCAGAGCGGCGAAATAGGCGCTCATTGTTGGATGCCGAACAGGCCGGCCATGTAGGGCGAGACGAAACGGTTTTGCGGATCGATGTCGCGCCGCACCGCCATCGCATCGTCCCAGCGCGGATAAAGCTTCTTGAAGTCCGCCGCCTTCAGGCTGTGCATCTTGCCCCAATGCGGCCTGCCGCCACACTTGCGGAAGATCGGCTCGGCGGCGCGCATGAAAGGCAACGGGTCGTCCGCCGCATCGTGGTGGATTGCGATCGAGCAGGTCAGCCTCTTGTAGAATGGCGAAAGCCAGAATTCGTCGGCCGCCACCGAGCGCACCTCGATCGGGAAATAGACTTCCGGGAAATGCTTTTCCGCAAGCGCAATGATCTCGGCCAACGCCTTGGGACCTTCCTCGTAAGGCAGGTGATACTCCATCTCGTTGAATTTGGTGCGACGCTCGCTGGCGTAGACGTTGAGCCAGTCCTGCACATAGTCTTCCGCCGGCACCTTCCTCACCGCCCCTCTGATCAACGCGCGGCGCAACCACGGCAGCCAGTGCAACGCGGTCCGAAGCTTGCGTAAAGTCGCCAGCCCTTCCTCGTCGTCCTCGGTCGGCCGCATAGTCGGCGCCGCGTCGCTGAGATCGCTGGCGATGAACTGGGCATACCCGGCAAATGGAATGTAGTAGAACTCGGCCGAGCGATGCGCGGCCATCATCATCTCGAAGTTTTTGAGCATGTCGCCGATCGGCAGCACCCATTTGCGGCGGCGCAGCCGGTAGGTGGCGATGTTGTTCATCGCCACTTCGGTCAGCACGCCGAAGGCGCCCAGCGCGACGCCCGTGGCGTGGATCATGTCCAGGTCGTCTGCCCGGCTGAACTCGCGCAGCTCGCCTTGCCCATCGACGAGTTGCAGCGCCTCCAATTGCGTGTGATAGGCGCCGAGCGTCGGGCCGGAGCCATGCGTTGCCGTGCCCAGCGCGCCGCCGATCGCCTGGCGGTCGATGTCGCCCATGTTGGGCAGGCCTTGGCCGATGTCCTGCAGGATGTGCATCAAGGCGCCGAGCCGCGTGCCTGCCCTCACCCGCGCCCGGTTGTTCGCGGCATCGTGCGAGACCAGCCCCTCCATCTTCTCCAGCGAGACGATGGTGCCGTCGGACTGCACCAACGGCGTGAAGGAATGGCCAGCGCCAGCGACGCGCAGCGGACCGGGCGCCGAGCGCACCAGTTCGGCCAACTCGCCGGCATCGGCCGGCGCCGCGATCAATTTCGGGGAAGCCGTGACGAAGCCGGACCAGTTGCTCCACGCGGTTGCCATCTTGACCCCTTTGCTCAGACCCGGCCGCGCCGCCGCGCGACCAGCACGAAAATGCCGAGCAAAAGCACGCTCGCCAAAGCGGCGGCGGCGGCGAATTCGGACACGGGCCGGAAGTCCGCGCCGTCGATCAGCAGCGAAGCGGCGACCGGGCCGATGGCGAGGCCGAAGAGCTGGGCGGCCGGCACCAGCAGCACCGCGGTGCGCGTCTCGTCGGCGGTGATCGCCAGCCGGATCTGGTAAGGCACGATGAAGAGTAGGATGAACCCTATCACCAGCGCCACGGCCCAGAACACCGAAAGACCCGGGCCGGACGCAAGCAGCAGCGAGCTGATCGCCGCGACGATCGTGATGACAGTGATGGCAAAACGATAGTCGATGCGCGCCTCGAAGCTTGTCGCGGTCATCGCGCCGAGCACCTGCGCGGCAAGGCTCGCCGAAACCATCAAGCCGACGGTGCGGCCATCGATGCCGAACTGTGCGCCGATGGGCTCGAGAAAAGCCCAGACGGCGCCGAAGAACATGAAATAGCAGAAGATCGACAGCAGCGCGGCGATCGCCGGTACGGTCGCCACGTTGGCGAACTGTTCTTGCTTGGGCAGGTCGGCATAGTCGTCGGGCACGGTCCATGCCACGACGAGCGAAAGCAGACAGACGATGCCGAGCGCGATGAAGCCGCCGGCCGAGCCCGCTCTCGGCACGGCAAAGAGCGCGAGGATCAGCGCCAGCGCGCACTGCGCCAAGGTCTGCAGCGTGACGAAATAGCCGCCGATGCGCTCGGCCCGGCGCGAGCGGGCGATCAGCTCGGTTGCGACAGCGACAAGCCCGCCCTCCGCCAGGCCAGCCAGCGTGCGCGCGCCAATCAGCGCATTGGGGCTGCCGGCATAAGCGGCCCAGACATTGGCGAGCGCGAGCAGGACAAGCAGCACCGTGCTTTTCCAGCGCATGTTGCGCGCCGGCAAGAGCATCGCCACCACGCCCGAGCCGATAGCGATCGCGATCATCTCGGCGGTGGCGACCAGCGCCAGCTCGTCGCCGGTGACATGGCCTTCGCTGTAGAGCGCACCGAGCAGCACCGGCTGCAGTCCGAGGATGAGGAGGCCGACCGAGCCGATCCACAGGGCCGAGGCCAGCTGCAGGCCCGTCGGATTGCCGACAAGCCAATCGCCATTTTCCGCTTGCGCGGCTTGCGATGCAGTCACGAGGCGCTCTCCCTTGCAGCTCGCTCGAAAAACTGACAGGTTGTCAGCATTTCACGGAACTGATACTTGATCATGTTTCTTGTCAACCGCGAATTCGCGGCTTTCACGAGATTTGGCGCATGACGCAGACAAGGCGAACAGCGACGGAACCGCGGCGCAGGCCGAAGCAGGAGCGCAGCCGTGAGCGCATCGACGCGATCCTCGCCACGACCATGCGACTGATCGGCGAGAAGGGCATCGACGCGGTGACGATGAAGGAAGTCGGCGCGCTGGCCGGCGGGCCGATCGCTACCGTCTATCATTACTTCCCCAGCAAGTCGGCGATCCTGGCGATGCTCTATGAGCGGTTCTCCGAGGAAAGCCGCGCACGCTTCGGCACGATCATCGCCAGGATAGCCCGGCTGGACGACGTGACCGCCGCGGCCGACCAGCTGCTCGACGATTATCATGCCCGTGTCGCCGCGGACCCAGCCATCCAGGACCTGCAGAACGCCATCCAGGCCGACAAGGCGCTGCAGCATCTCGACATCGCCGAGACGAGGCAACAGGCGAAGATGTTCTGCGATAAGGTCGGGCCGATGCTCCAAGCGGAGCAGCGCGAGGCGTTCGGACGTGTCGTGTTCCTGATCTTCCAGCTCGCCGGCAGCGTCGTGCGGCTGGCGCTGACACAGGACGAAGCGGAGGGACGGAGGACGATCGAGGATTATCGGTCGATCATCCATACGCAGTTGAAGCTGTTTTTGTAGCCGACGCCATACTCGGGGCCGCGCCTGGCTGCCTCAGCCCGCTTCCAGCTTCGGCCCCAGAATCTCCACCAGCCAATCCACAAACACTCTCACCCTTGGCGAAAGCTGGCGGCTCGGCGGATAGAGCACCGAGATCGGCGTCGGCGTCGGAGGATTGCCGGGCAGCACCTCGATCAGCCGGCCGGCATCAATGTCGGCGGCGAAGCGGCGGCGCGGCGCCTGGTAGAGGCCGAAACCCTGGCGCACCAGCGTAGCGGCGGTGTCGGAATTGGAGACCGTGACGCGCGACGGCAGGACGATCTCGCGGACCTTGCCATCGACGGTGAACTCCAGCGGCATCACCTGGCCGGTGCGGGACGAGACGAAGCCGATCATCATATGCCCGGCAAGTTCGTCCAGGGTACGCGGCAGGCCGTGGCGCTCGACATAGGCGGCGCTGGCAACCGTCGCCTCGCGCGCCGTGCCGATGCGACGCGCGATCATGTCGCTGTCGGGGAGCGTGCCGGCGCGGACCACGCAATCGACGCCTTCGCGCACCAGGTCGACGAAGCGGTCGCCCTCGCCGATATGCACGCTGAGCCCGGGATAGCGGGCGAGCAGCGCCGGCAGTTCCGGAATGACGAAGGTGCGGGCCATGTTGCCGTTGATGTCGATGCTCAGACGTCCGCGCACCTCATGCCCGCCGAAGCTGCCCTCGGCATCCTCGATGTCGGCGAGGATGCCGATGCAGCGCTGGTAATAGGCCTCGCCGTCCAGCGTCGTGGTGACGTGGCGCGTTGTGCGCCTCAGCAATTGTACGCCGAGCCGCTCCTCGAGCTGCTTGATCGCGGCGGTGGCGCTGGAGCGCGGCAGGCCGAGATCGGCGGCGGCCGCGGTGAAGCTGCGCCGTTCCACAACGCGAGTGAAGAGCCGCATGCTGTCGAACCGGTCCATCGCCGATTGTTCGCACAGACTGAATAGTGTTGGCAATCCATGGCCGATTATATCGATCAGGCAGGCGAGTATATGCATCTCCATCCAAAAGAAGGAGATTCGCCATGACCACTCGTCCCATTGCTCTCATCACCGGCGGCAGCCGCGGCCTCGGCCGCAACACCGCGATCCACCTTGCCCGGAGGGGCGTCGACGTCATCGTCACCTATCGCTCGCGCGCCGACGAGGCGAAGAGCGCAATCGCCGAGATCGAGGCTGCCGGCGGTCGAGCAGCGGCGCTTGAGCTCGACGCCGGCGCCGTCGCCAGCTTCCCGGCTTTCGTTGCGGCGTTGAAGAAGACCCTCAAGGACACCTGGCAGCGCGACCGCTTCGACTATCTCGTCAACAATGCCGGCACCGGCCTGCGCAAGATGATCGCCGAAACGACGGAAGAGGAATTCGACACGCTGATGAACACCCATCTGAAGGGCGTGTTCTTCCTCACCCAGGCGCTGCTGCCGCTGATCAATGATGGCGGACGCATCATCAACATCTCGAGCGGGCTCGCCCGCTTTGCTGCTCCCGGATCGTCGGCCTATGCGATGATGAAGGGCGGCATCGAGGTGTTCACGCGCTACCTCGCCAAGGAGCTCGGCCAGCGCGGCATCACCGCCAACACCGTGGCGCCCGGCGCGATCGCCACGGACTTCAATGGCGGCCATGTGCGCGACAATGCCGAGATCAACCGCATGGTGGCCGGCGTCACCGCGCTCGGCCGCGTCGGCGTCCCCGACGATATCGGGCCGATGATCGCCTCGCTGCTCTCCGACGACAATCGCTGGGTCAACGCCCAGCGCATCGAGGTGTCTGGGGGCATGAATATCTAGACGATCGGTCACTTGACCTGGCGGATCAGTCCTTCGAAGCCGTCGGCAAGATTGGCATTGCCGGCGGCGATGAAGCTCGACAGGTTCCTGGCACGCCCAGGGGTCTTGTTGGCATCGAGCAGCACCGCCCTGCCCTCATGCATGACGAAGTCGAACTTGCCGTAATCGAAGCCGAGCTGGCGCCGCAGCGCGCGCAGCTCGTCCGGCACGGGCACCGCCTCGCGGCGGATGGTGTCGTCGCCCTTGACCAGGCTCTGCGGCGAGACATGACGGGTGCAGCGCTCGCGCTCGCCGCAGAACAGCCAGAAGCGGGCGCCAAAACCGTCCGGCTCCGGCTCGGGAATGAATTTCTCGACGACCAGATCCCGGCGTTCGAAGACCGCGGCCGGAACATCGGCGAGCGAGGCATGGATCTCGTATTTTTCGAAGGCTTGGACGCCGGGAAACGGCTCCGGCCTGCCGGCTCGCCGCGCGCGCCGGTTCAGCTGCTGTTCCGGCGTTCCCCGATGGTTGAGGCTGCTCTTGACGATGACCTGTCCCTGCCAGTCGTCGCCTTGGCCAATCACGGCGCCGCTGACGCGGCGTTTCGAGATGTCGGCGGCCCCAAGATTGAGGCAGAAGGGAAAGCGGCGCGCATAGTCGACATAATCGGGCGGCGTCACGGTCGCGTCGAGATGCAGCACCGCGATGTCGGCGGCCGGCTTCGCCGAGGTGCCGCGCAGGACCCGCACCGAATGGCCGCGGCGCTTCAGCTCCTCCAGCAGGTCGAAGAGCATATACGGGCTGTCACGGCGCAGCAGCAGCCCGCGCCGGGTCTGGAAGCGGTCTTGTTCATGCGTGATGACGGCGATGCGTGCCATGCGCCCCACTTGGCTTATCATGCGCCTTCGATTATGCGACGAACACAATGCCCTAACCGATACAGGGTTTGCATGACCGAGCACTGGAATGCAATTCGCAAGCACTGGCAGTTGTTCGGCTCGCCGCTGCGGCCGCCGGCTCAGGTGGTCGAGGCCTACGAACGTGAGCTCGAGCTTTCGCAATCGCACGTCGTCATGCTCGGCGTGACGCCCGAGCTCGCCGGGCTCGGCGCCACGATGACGGCGGTCGACGAGTCTCCCGACATGATTGCCGGCATCTGGCCGGGCGACACCGATATGCGCAAGGCGGTGCAGGGCGACTGGTTCGACTTGCCGTTTCCCGGCGCGAGCATCGAAGCGCTGATCGGCGATGGATGTCTCTCCGTCATCGGCGCCGCTGACCTCAGACGCACGCTGTTCGCGTCGATTGCGCGTTCACTCAAATCCGTCGGCCGTGCCGCCATCAGGCTTTATGCTTCCCCCGGAACTCCAGACGACCCGAAGGATGTCCGCGCCCTGGCGTTGAGCGGCGGCGTCTCGACCTTCCATGAACTCAAATGGCGCGTGGCAATGACCGCCATCGGCGGAGCGCCTGATTACACGATACCGGTGAGGGGCATCCTCGAACAATTCGACAGGATGTTTCCCGACCGCGAGGAGCTGTCGGCTCGAACCGGGTGGGAGCTGCCGACCATCGGGACCATCGACGTCTACCGGAACTCGTCCGTCGTCTACAGCTTCGCCCCGGCGGCAGCGCTGATCAAGGAAGCCCAGACCTTCTTCGATGACGTCCGGCTGGCCTCGACCGGCACATACGGGCTCGCAGAACGCTGCCCGTTGCTGGTGCTGCGTTCGCCGAGGCGCCTGGACTGACGGGCGGGTTGCTCGTCGGCGCCTCGCGATGGCCGGTGCATTTCGGCCTTGCGTCTCGCACGAGAAAAATTTCGCGCCGCTGCCCCGTTGCGCGCGCCTTGACTCCGGCAACCCAGCGGCCTATCTCAGCGCCACGTTAGCACTCGCCTTTGGTGAGTGCTAACTTATATCCGGCGGCCTCGCCGGATGGAGGAACAGTTCTCACCGTTCTCATTCGAGGAAGAAAACATGGCAAAGTCCAAGTTCCGCCCGCTTCATGACCGCGTGGTCGTTCGCCGGGTCGAATCCGAATCCAAGACCGCCGGCGGGATCATCATCCCGGATACGGCGAAGGAGAAGCCGCAGGAAGGCGAGATCATCGCCGTCGGCTCCGGTGCCCGCGACGAAAGCGGCAAGCTCGTGCCGCTGGACGTCAAGGCCGGCGACCGCATCCTGTTCGGCAAGTGGTCGGGCACTGAAGTCAAGCTCAATGGCGAAGACCTTCTGATCATGAAGGAATCCGACATCATGGGCATCATCGGCTGATCATCGGCCTCACCTGAATCTTCATCTTCGGGCTCTTCCCGAGCCCCTGCCAGGAGCTAAAACATGGCTGCCAAAGACGTAAAATTCTCCCGCGATGCCCGTGAGCGCATGCTGCGCGGTGTCAACATCCTCGCCGACGCGGTGAAGGTCACCCTCGGCCCCAAGGGCCGCAACGTCGTCATCGACAAGTCGTTCGGCGCCCCGCGCATCACCAAGGACGGCGTCACCGTCGCCAAGGAAATCGAGCTTGAGGACAAGTTCGAGAACATGGGCGCCCAGATGGTCCGCGAAGTCGCTTCGAAGACCAACGACATCGCCGGCGACGGCACCACGACCGCAACGGTCCTGGCGCAGTCGATCGTCCAGGAAGGCCACAAGGCGGTCGCCGCCGGCATGAACCCGATGGACCTGAAGCGCGGCATCGACCTCGCCGTCACCGAAGTCGTCACGGCGCTCGGCAAGGCCGCCAAGAAGATCAAGACTTCCGAGGAAGTCGCCCAGGTCGGCACGATCTCGGCCAATGGCGACGAGTCGGTCGGCAAGATGATCGCGGAAGCGATGCAGAAGGTCGGCAACGAAGGCGTCATCACCGTCGAGGAAGCCAAGACCGCCGAAACCGAGCTGGAAGTCGTGGAAGGCATGCAGTTCGACCGCGGCTACCTGTCGCCCTACTTCGTCACCAACGCTGACAAGATGGTCGCCGATCTCGAGGACGCCTACATCCTGCTGCACGAGAAGAAGCTCTCCAACCTGCAGGCCATGCTGCCGGTCCTGGAAGCCGTCGTCCAGACCTCGAAGCCGCTGCTCATCATCTCGGAAGACGTCGAAGGCGAGGCCCTGGCCACGCTGGTCGTCAACAAGCTGCGCGGCGGCCTGAAGATCGCCGCCGTCAAGGCGCCGGGCTTCGGCGACCGCCGCAAGGCCATGCTGGAAGACATCGCCATCCTCACCGGTGGCCAGGTCATCTCGGAAGACCTCGGCATCAAGCTCGAGAATGTCGGCCTCAACATGCTCGGCCGCGCCAAGAAGGTGTCGATCTCCAAGGAGAACACCACCATCGTCGACGGCGCCGGCAAGAAGGCCGAGATCCAGGGCCGCGTCGCCCAGATCAAGCAGCAGATCGAGGAGACCACCTCGGACTACGACAAGGAGAAGCTGCAGGAACGTCTGGCGAAGCTCGCCGGCGGCGTTGCCGTGATCCGCGTCGGCGGTGCGACCGAAGTGGAAGTCAAGGAAAAGAAGGACCGCGTCGATGACGCCCTGAACGCGACCCGCGCGGCCGTGGAAGAAGGCATCGTCGCCGGCGGTGGCGTCGCCCTCCTGCGCGCTTCGGGCAACCTCAAGGCCACCGGCGCCAACTCCGACCAGGCCGCCGGCATCAACATCGTGCGTCGCGCGCTGCAGGCTCCGGCCCGCCAGATCGCGGCCAACGCCGGTGCCGAAGCCTCGATCGTCGCTGGCAAGATCCTCGACAACAAGGGCGCGACCTTCGGCTACAACGCCCAGACCGGCGAGTATGGCGACATGATCGCCATGGGCATCGTCGACCCGGTCAAGGTCGTGCGCACGGCTCTCCAGGACGCGGCCTCGGTCGCCGGCCTGCTCGTCACCACCGAAGCCATGATCGCCGAAGCTCCGAAGAAGGAAGCTGCCGGCGGCGGCATGCCTGGCGGCATGGGCGGCGGCGGCATGGGCGGCATGGGCGGCATGGACTTCTAAGAAGTCTGACCCATCACTGATACGGAAAGGGCGCCGAAAGGCGCCCTTTTTGTTTGCATTTGGAAATCAAATCCGAGTCCTCAGGCGGCACTCTCCGCCTGCCGTGCTGCCTTTCCGGCAAGCACCGCCTGCTCGACCAGCGCCGCAACCTCGTCGGCCACCGCCTGGACCGGGGTGCGGTCGCGGGTGGCACGGGCGATCACCATCAGGCCTTCGAGCGAAGATTCGACCAGCAGCGCCAGCGCCTGCGCGCGCCGCTCCGGCACCCCTGCCCGCATGAAAGCCTGGCGCAGCAGCCCGATCCACTGCTCGAAGGCCGAGCGGCAGATTTCAACCAGGTCCGGCACATCGTTCGGCGCGTCGAGCACCACCGGCGCGACCGGACAGCCGAGCGAGAATTCGTTCTCCTCCAGCATGCGTCCGACCGACTGGTAGATGTGGTGGACGGCAACGGCGGGATCGCTTTCCTCCAACAGCGCGGCGCCCAACCGCTCCGTCACGTCGGCGACACTGGCGCGCGTCACCTCGACGACCAGTTGGTCCTTGCCGCCCGGGAAATGGAAATAGAGCGAGCCGCGCGGTGCTGCGCTGGCGCTTAGAATGTCGTTCAGCGACGTGCCGTGATAGCCGCGCTTGCGGATGAGCAGCGCCGTCGCCTCGATCATGCGGGTGCGTGTGTCAGTCGCCACGTCGACCTCTCAAAGTGTCAACCTTTGTCAGGAGCGCGCATTATAGGGCTTGCCCCGATTATGACAATCGGTCTACATAATATGTAAATCGGTCTACATATATCGGAGGCAAAGATGCGGACTTATCGGCTCGATGAATTCGGCGACATCGAGGGGCTGGTCATGCGCAAGGAAGCGCTGCCCAAGCCGGGTGCAAACCAGATCCTGGTACGAGTGCGCGCCGCCTCGCTCAACCGCCGCGACACTATGATCCTCAACGGCACTTATCCTCTGGCACCCCGCGCGGGCATCGTGCCGCTGAGCGACGGTGCCGGCGAAGTCGTGGCCGCCGGCGACGGCGTCACTCGCTTTGCCGTCGGCGACCGCATCACCGGCAGCTATTTCGCGCGCTGGATCGACGGCCGCATCCGTCCGGGCGTGATCGACCAGCTCGGCTGCACACTGGACGGCATGCTCTCAGAATATGCGCTGCTTGACGAGCAATGGGCGGTGCGACTGCCGGACCATCTTTCCTGGCAGGAGGCTGCGACCTTCACCTGCGCCGGGCTGACCGCCTGGAGCGCGCTGACGCACGCCGAGATTCCGAAGCCCGGGCAATGGGTTCTCACCATTGGCTCAGGTGGTGTTGCATTGTTTGCCTTGCAGTTCGCCAAGCTCATGGGCTGCCGTGTGGCCGCTGTCACCTCGCGGGCGGAGAAGACCGACAGGCTGCGGGCGCTCGGCGCCGACCTCGTCGTCGCGGCAGCCGAGACACCGGAATGGGGCATGAAGCTGCGCGAGGCGACCGGCGGCATCGACCTGGTCGTCGAAACCGGCGGCCCGGCGACTTTTGCGCATTCGCTGATCGCCAGCACGCTTCACGGGCGCATCGTGCTGCTCACCGTGCAGGACCGCGACGGCAAGTCGGTCGAAATTCCGGGCGCCGTCTATCAGCGCAGCCTGGTCACCATCGCTCGTCTCTTTGTCGGCAGCCGCAACGGGCTCGAGACGATGCTTGCCGCGGTCGCCACGCACCGGCTGAGACCAATCATCGACAAGGTCTTCCCCTTCGCCGAGGCGCGCGAGGCTTACCGCCATTTCCAGCTGGGCGACGTCTTCGGCAAGGTCGTCATCGACGGCGCGTGATCGCCGCTTTTCCGCAAAACCAGATAGGAGATCAGCCATGACAATCCGCGAAGCCTCCGCCCAATGGCAAGGAACGCTCAAGGAAGGATCCGGCCGGCTGCGGCTGGGCAGCGGCGTTTTCGAAGGCGCCTATTCCTTCCCGTCGCGCTTCGAGAACGGCCCAGGCACCAATCCGGAAGAGCTGATTGCGGCCGCCCATGCCGGCTGCTTTTCGATGGCGCTCACCGCCATTCTCGGCGCCGAAGGCCACACGGCCGAGAGCATCCACACCATCGCCAAGGTGCATCTCGGCGCGACCACGGCCGGGCCGACGATCACCCGCATCGAGCTCGAAACTCAGGCGCGCATCGCCGGCATATCGGCCGAGGATTTCGAGCGGCTGGCGCAAAAGGCCAAGGCGGCCTGTCTCGTCTCGCGCGCGCTGGCGGGCGTCGCCACCATCACGCTCAAGGCGAGCCTCGTAGCTCAATGAAACGACAGGAGAAGATCAAATGACCCATGAACACATCATCGACATCGCCGCGGCCAAACGCTCCGCCGAGACGGCGGAAATCATGCGGCGCTACAACGACGTCTTCCAGCGCCACGACCCTTCGGCACTGAACGAACTGGTGGCGCAGGACTGCGTGATCGAGAACACCACGCCGGCGCCCGACGGCGCCCGCCGCACCGGCAAGGCGGCTTGCGTCGAATTGTGGTCGGCGATCGCTACCGGACCCGATACCCGCTTCGACATCGAAGAGACGTTCGTCGCCGGCGACCGCGCCACGATCCGCTGGCGCTTCTGGATGGCCGACGGCAGGTCGCTGCGCGGCGTCAACCTGATGCGTGTCGCCGATGGGCAAATCGTCGAGGCGATGGGCTATGTGAAAGGCTAGGCGTCGACCACCGCAACCGCATCGACCTCGATCAGATATCCAGGCGACAGGCTGGCCACTCCCAACACGACGTTGGCCGGCTTGTGGTCCCCGAACAGAGCCACGCGGGCGGCATCGATGATCGGGTAATGGTCATCGAGCCGGTAACCGACGACGTAGATCATGATCTTCGCCACGTCGTTCGGACGGGCGCCTGCGGCGGCAATAGCCCGACCGAGATTGGCGAACACCTGGCGCGTTTGAGCCATGAAATCACCTTCGCCGACAAGCTTGCCGTTTAAGTCTTCAGGTTCCTGGCCGGCGATAAATATCAGCCTGCTGCCTTTCGCCACGACGACTTGGCTGTATGTGTCAGGCTTGGGCAGATCCTGGGGATTGATGCACTCAAGCGTCACTGCGATCGCCTTTCTTATTCGGATTTCCGGCCTTACTCGGATTTCTGGATCTCTCGAGCCTCATTAGCCCAAAGCTCCCCCGAGGCGGCATGGGCTATGTAGAGGGCAGGCGCCAAAGGCTACCGATCGGCAAGCGCCAGCTTCGCGCCGAGCATGACGAACGCGGCGGCAAAGCTGCGGCGCATCCATGTCAGCACCTTCGGCCGCGACACGATATGGCTGCGCACCGATGCCGCGAAGACGCCGTAGATGGCGAAGACGACGAACGTCATCAGCATGAAGACGCCGGAGAGCTCCAGCATCTTGGGCAGCGCGTGCGGCTCGGTGGTGCTGACGAATTGTGGCAGGAAGGCAAAGAAGAAGATCGACAGTTTCGGGTTCAGGATGTTGATCAGGATGCCCGAGGTGATCGTTCTGGCGGTCGAGCGCGGCGCGGCGTCCTCGTCGATGCTGAGGCCGCCTTTTTCCTTCAATGTGTTCCAGGCCATGTAGAGCAGATAGGCGACACCGAGATATTTCAGCGTCTCGAAGGCGACGGCGCTTGTGTGCAGCACTGCGGCCAGGCCGGTGATGGCGGCCGCCATATGTGGGATGATGCCAAGCGTGCAGGCGAAGGCCGCGATAATGGAGGCGCGCGCGCCGCGCGAGAGGCCGGCGCCAAGCGTGTAAATGACGCCGGTGCCGGGCGAAGCCACGATGATCAACGACGTCAACAGGAATTCAATGCTCATGGATTTCCTCCGCTGCCCTGCCCGGCGGGAAGGTACCGGGAGGCGTGCAACAGGGCAAGCGGGGCGCTTTTCCTCGCCCCGCGATGCGGGGGCAAGGAAACTAGCTGACCGCCAGCCCATGCGCCGCCCTCGCCATCAGGCAGTCGCCGCCGCCGGGCATGCAGGCCCGGCAGACGTCGGGGCGCAGCTCGTAGATGCCGCAGGCCGTGTGCTTGCCCACCTCGCCGGTGAGCGCCGAGCATCGGCCGCCCTCGCAGCGCATGCCGGACTGGTCGGCCGCTACCAGCTCGGCCGGGATGCGGTCGAGCTGCTCATCCTCCTCGGTCGAAAAGCGCGGCCAGTCCGCCGAGTAGGAGCAGCAGGCGCCGCAGCTCTGACAGTCGAAGACGGCGACCGCGCCGCCATCCTCGTCGACAGACACAGAGGGCTGACCGAGCAGGCCGAGCGGCCCGGCTGTGCGACCGCCGTCCTGCGGCAAGGGCGCTACTTCTTCCTGGTCTTGCGCGGCGGCGCTTCGGCCGGCGACTTGAACAGATCGGTCGCAACCTCTGCGGGCGCATCCGGCTTTGCCGCCGGCTTGGCTGGCTTGGCCGCGGCGGGCGGAGCTGCCGGCTGGTCCTTGGCGGAGAATTTTATGGCCATGTCAGTCCTCGTCAGAAAAGCGCGATGATGGCGCATTCGGATTGCGCAAGCGGCCGATCAGCGCCGAGACCGCCGTGATGTTCATTTCCTCGGGCGACCAGTTCCTGGCGTCCTCGATGTGGTGCGGCGCCAGCTCACGATGCGTGCTGCCGCTGTAGGCGGCATCCTGATAGCTGGTGCGTTGATGGGTCTTGGCGTCTTCCCGTACATACTCGATCAGATAGTTCGGGGCTTCGGCGCGGCCGCGCACGCCAACGCGCACCTGAGCATCGCCATGCGCGCGCTTGCAGCGTTCGAGCCTTTCCAGCACTCGGCGAACATATTCGATCGGCTTGTCGAGGGTGTCGACCATATCGGCGATGGTCGCATCGGCGGCGATCGGCGTAGATGGCACGCGTTTGGCGGCCATCAGCGTGCGCCTGCCGGTTTCGGCAAAGCCTGCCCACATGATTCATTCGAGCTAGCGGTCAAAATCTTCTCCTGCCCGCAGGTTGATGCCGAAATGGCAGAGCGTCTTTCGGCCATGACCACGCACAAAGCAACATTGGCGTCGGATTAAATTGCGGACGTCCGCATCCCTGGCCTTGCAGCATCCTTATCACATCGCGGCGGACGTTGGGGCTATCCGCAAAAAAGGGCAAAAAATTCGTCGGCTGCGGAACCAATGTCGTGGCGGGCCGTTTTCACTCAAGCCGTCAGCAATTCACGAGCAATCGAGAACGGTTGACGGCAAAAGCGCCTCCCGCGCCATAACAAGCGCGAGAGGCGTTTTCTATTGTTCACCGCTCCTGATCGGTCGGACGGATAAGTATCTCGTTGACATTGACCCTCGGCGGCTGGCTGACGGCATAGAAAATCGCGTTCGCAATGTCTTCCGCGGTCAGCGCTTCCATCGTGGCGAGACGGTGTTCGAGTCCGGCCTTGGATTGCACGTTGGTGATATGATCGCCGAGCTCGGTACGCACAAGGCCCGGCTCGACGACGGTGACGCGCACCTTATCGGCATAGACCTCGCGGCGCAGCGATTCCGAAAAAGCCACCACCCCGAACTTTGTCGCCGCATAGCCGCTGGCGCCGGGATTTGCGACCCGGCCGGCGACCGAGGAGACGTTGACGATATGACCCTTTGAAGCCTTCAGGTGCGGCAGCGCCGCCTTGGTGGTCGCCATCAGACCGATAAGGTTGAGCTCGATCATCTGGCGCCAGTCGTCTAGATCGGCTTCGGCCGCAGGAGCAAGCAGCATTACGCCGGCATTGTTGACGAGGATGTCGAGCCGTCCCCATTCGGATACAACCTTGTCGACCATCGCGGTGATGTCGCCGGGCTTGGCGATGTCGGCTTCAATGGCGAGCGCGACGCCATTGCCGTGTTCGATGCGCGCAACCAATGCTTCGAGGCGATCGGCACGACGGGCGGCGACCGCGACTTTCGCGCCGGCCGCGGCAAGGACCACGGCGGTGGCCTCGCCGATGCCGGACGAAGCGCCGGTGACGAGCGCGACTTTGCCCGTGAGTGGTGAATTTGCGGTTGTCATAAGAAATCTCCAGGAGCCCGGCCCGCCCCTTCACATAGGCCGCGCCGCCGGGGCTTGAAGACTCCCATCGGAGCAGTCGACGCAATTTGCCGAGCCGACCCGGGCTCAATCCTGTTCGTGCGGCCCGGGCTCCGGCCAGGGCTCCCTGGCGGCTTCCGCATACCAGTGCCGCATCGCGGGCGTCGCCAAGACCGCGTCGACATAGGCGCGGGTGACGGGCGCCAGTTCGCCGCCATAGGTGTCGAAGCGCGTCACCACCGGCGCATACATGGCATCGGCCGCGGTGAAATGGCCGAACAGGAACGGCCCGCCCTCGCCATATTGCTCGCGGCACTGGCGCCAGATCGCTTCGATCCTCGCCCGCTGCGCCTCGCCCTCGGCATCGAGCGGCTTATGGGATTTCGGCCGGCGCAGGTTCATCGGCCAGCTGTAGCGGACCTCGCGGAAGCCCGAATGCATTTCCGTTGCCACCGAGCGCGCCAGTTGACGGGCGCCGAGATCGGTCGGCCAGAGCCTTTTTTCCGGATAGAGATCGGCCAGATATTCAAGGATGGCAAGCGTTTCCCAGACAATCCTTCCATTGTGATTCAAGACCGGCACGAGGCCGGTCGGCGACACCTTGGCGAGGTTGGCCGCGGTCTCGGGCGTGCGCAGCCGCACGAAGCCTTCCTCAAAAGGGATATCCAGTTGCTTCATCGCCACCCATGGCCGCAGCGACCATGAGGAAAAGCACTTGTTGCCGATATAAAGGGTGAATTCAGTCAAGACCGACCTCTCCTCATGCAGGCTGCGGCCAACCTAGCCGCTTCACCTTCGAGCCGAAAGTCATTGTCGCAACGCCGGCTTGCGGGACCAAAATCTCTGCGTCCGTTTGGCTGCCGGATGCGGTTCTCGCATCCGGCTCCCATCCAGACCCAGGACATGCGCGCATGGTGAACAGGGATCAGGTCGCCGGCATTGCCAAGCAAATGAAGGGTTCGGTCAAGCCGGCGGCCGGCAAGGCCACCGGCAACCGGCTAACCCAGATCTGAAGCGCCGCCGACAAGCTCGCCGGCAAGGTGTAGAAGACCTGTGGCGACGTGGATAAGGTCCGTAAGGTCTTCTGGTTTTGGTCGCAAGAGTCAGCCAGGAGGCGGCCTTTCATGTCTGGAATTGCTTGGCCAAGGCATTGGTGAAGACGATCTCGCCGTGATCGCCGACCGCCTCGCCCAATGCCACATCCATGTTGCCGGCCGTCACCCGCGCCAAGGCGAAGCCCCCTAAAAAGGCGGCCTTCGGCTTGATGATGTCGAGCCCGTCACGCTGGTAGATCATCGGCACTTCGTGCTGGTGGCCGTGGAAGACGGCAATCACATTGTAGCCCTTGATCGCGGTCACCAGCGCCTGGCGGTCGGTCTCGCCCCACCAATGCGGGCGGCCCGAGCCATCGTCATCATAGGTGCGTTTCACGGGATCCCAGCGCTCCGTAGAGAAAGAGTCCCAGCCATAATGCTGGAACAGGATGACCGGCCGGCCGTCCCCGGCATAAGTCGCGAGGTCCTGCTTCAGCCAAGGCAGGCTGCTTGGCGCGCCATGGCCGGTATCGCCGGCGAAGCGGTGCATCTGGACGAGATGCAGGCCGCCCCAGTCCCAGGAATAGCAGTCGGTATCGACGTCGTATTCGGTAGCGGGCACCGGCGGCTTGAAGAACACGCCGGGACGATGGTTGACCTCGACATAATCGCGCAATTCGCGGCGATACCAATCGACGTGCGGCGGCGAGCCGTTCTGGTCGAGATCATGATTGCCGAGCCCGACATAGACCGGGATGTGGATCCGGTCCGGCCCGACACCTTCCTGATAGCGCTTGGAGAACTGCAGAAGCTGCGTGCCTTCGCTAGGCTCGGTGACCTGGCCGCCGCCATCGTCGGTGATATCGCCGCCGGTGACGAGGCCGAGCGGCGTGCCGATGCGGGTGCCGGCCGAATGCAGGCCAGTGGCAACGCCGTCGATCTCGGCCGGCCACTTCTTGTCGGCAATCGCGTTCAAGGCCGCGACGTTGCGCAGAAGTGCTGCATCGGTCTTGCCTTCCTGCAGGCAGTTGGGACTGAGCCCGTTCGCCATGCGGCAGGCATGAATATCGGCGATGAAGAGGAAAGTGGCGTCGATCGGCTGGATGCGCCTGCCGGTCTGGCCGAAGGCGACGCGAGGCAGCGCGCCGGCAGCAGCGAGACCTCCGGCGATGAAGACGCGGCGCGAAACGGTTGCTGGCGAAGAGCGATTCATCGTCACCCGATTAAACAACCTCGGACCGCCTCCCTCTGTCCTGACAGCATTTATCGCAACAGCACCCTGCGGCGTCGTCTCGTTGCCAATCCGCCCGAAGACGGATGCACGCTTTCCAGCCCCCTCAAACACTCGCGCAACACCCCCGCATCCTGCGATGTCTTGGCCATCGACATGGCGCCGGAATAAGCAGCCACTGCAAGCGCGGCGAAGCGGTCGGGATCGGTCCCACCCTCCCCGCCGTCCTGCTGGTCGGCTCGGATCTTGTCGGCGATCGCCCTCCGCCAGCCGGCGAAAATCTTGGCAAGCGCCAGGCGAAACTCGTCGTCGGCCAGCGACAGTTCATGCGCCAGATTGTTGAGCGGGCAGCCGCGGACATAGCCCTGTCGCTCTAGCTCCGCAGCCACCGCCTCGAACACGGCCCGCACGCCTTCGCGGGCCGATGACGCCGCCAGCATCGGGTCGATCCAGGTCTCCTGGACCGCCGCCGCCACTCGTTCCTCGATCACTGCGAGCGCCAGCGCCTTCTTGGTCGGGAAATGGTGGTGCAGCGCGCCGCCGGTGACGCCGGCCGCCGCCATCAGATCGCCAAGGCTCGAGGCGTGATAGCCGCGCGCCTGGAAGGCGCCTTCCGCCACGTCGAGGACGCGCCGGCGCATGCCTTCCGGATCGTTGGTGCGCTTTTTGCCTATCGCCATCTCCGCCTTCTCCCCTTGTGGGAGAAGGTGTCGCCGAAGGCGACGGATGAGGGGTGCTCCAGCTGGCAATGACGGCGATCCGTCACCCACCCCTCATCCGTCTCGGCGCTGCGCGCCGATCCACCTTCTCCCACAAGGGGAGAAGGGAAGAAGATAGCAGATTGACAAAACAGGACAACCGGTCTGTTTATAAACAGGACGATCACCCTGTTTGAGATTCTGGCCATGAACCGATCTTCCCGCCTTGCTTCGCCCGTCGTCGAGCTTCGGCAATACACGCTGAAGTCCGGACAGCGCGAAACGCTGATCGCGCTGTTCGAGCGGGAGCTCGTCGAAACGCAGGAAGCGACGGGCATGACCGTCATCGGACAGTTCCGCGATCTCGACCGCCCCGACATGTTCGTCTGGCTGCGCGGTTTTGAGGACATGGAAACGAGAAAGGACGCGCTGAGCGCCTTCTATGGCGGCCCGGTGTGGGCAGCGCATCGCGATGCCGCCAATGCGACGATGATCGATTCCGACGACGTGTTGCTGCTCAAACCGGCTTGGCGGGGCGCGGGGTTCGACCTGTCAGGGTTGCAGCGGCCGACAGCCACCGAGGCCGAAACCATGAGCAATGGGAGCGGGTTGCCCGGCTTTGTTGAGATTTCGATTCATCATTTGCGACCAGGCACTGAGGCCGGCTTTGCCGAACGCTTCCAGGCTGAGGCGGTTCCGCTGCTTGCGGCAAACGGCGCCCAGCTTCTCGGCGCCTTCGTCAGCGAGCGTTCCGAAAACACATTTCCTCGGCTGCCCGTGCGGGTCGGCGAAAATGTCTTCATCGTCATTACCGGTTTCGACGATGGCGATGCCCACGCGGGCCATCAGGCCGCTCTCGCCGCTTCGCCGGAATGGCAGGTGGTTCGCGAAACCCTGCAAGCTGTTTCGACGAAGCCGACCGAGACGTTGCGCCTGACGCCCACGGCCCGGTCGCTGTTGCGATAGTCACGCTGCCGACAACATGCCGGCTATTGCCTCGGCGACAAAGGCCGGATCTTCCCAATGCGGGTTGTGGCCGCAATCCTGTGCCCACACCAGGCGCGATCCGGCCAGCGCCCCTGCCATCGCCCGCTGATGCGCTTCGCCAAAAAGCGGATCGCGCCCGCCTGCGATGATCAGCGTCGGGGCCTGCACGGCGCGCGCCGCGGCGGTCAGATCGGTGCCACGGACTTCTTCGAGAATGGCGCGCCAGCGCGCTGCGGGAATTGCGGACGCGTCTTTCGCCAGGCCGGCGAGAAAAGCCTGCGGCACGCCCGGCCGGCAGGCATGCCACCAATCATAGAAGGGATCGACCGGCGAGATCGGATCGCGCAACGCCGCGACTTCATCGATCAGTTGGTGATCCTGTTCGAAACCGGGCATCAGCGCGCTTGCCAGGATCACCAGCCCGCCGACCAGTTCCGGATGCCGTGTGGCCAGCGCGATCGACACCATGCCACCCAGTGAATGGCCGACGACGACCGGCCGGTCGAGCCGCAGGCGCTGGATCAGCCCGGCAATGTCGTCAGCAAAATCGGCGACGCCGCAGCCCTCGCCCGCCTGCGAGCCGCCGTGGCCACGCAGGTCCGGTATGATAAGCCGGCGGCCGGGAAGATGCGGCGCCAGCAGCGAGAAGCTTCGGCTGGTGTCGGTGAAGCCGTGAATCAGCAGCAGCGGCGGCTCCGCACCGGCGATCTCGACATAGGCAAGGTCGAGACCGCCGATATCGACGATCCGCTTGCGCCCGGCCCAAGACGCCTGCTCGACCTCCTGATCCGTCAGTTCCAAGGCTGCCGGCCTCACAGTCCGAGCTTTTCCTTGACCGCGGCAAGGCCGGGCTTGCCGTCAAAGGTGGTGACGCCGGCGAGCCACGCATCGAGCCGATCCTTGTGCAGGGTGATCGACTTCAGCGCCCCATCCTCCGGCTTCATGCCGTCATTGATGAGATAGCCCATACCGACATTTTCCATGTCGATGTCGAAGGCAAGGTTCTTCAGGAACTGCGCGACGTTGGGGCATTCCTGCAGGAAACCCTTGCGCACCTGGGTGGTCACGGTGGCGGCGCCGAAATTCGGGCCGAAGAACTTGTCGCCGCCGGTCAGGTACTTGAAGTCGTACATCGTGTTCATCGGGTGCGGCGCCCAACCTTGGAAGACGATGAACTGCTTCTCCTTGATCTCGTAGCCGACCTCCGAGAGCATGCCGGCTTCGCTCGACTCCACCACTTGCCAGCCATCCAGACCATATTGCGGATCGGCAATGGCATCCATCATGAGCTGATTGGATCCGGGCTCGATGCCGTACATCTTCTTGCCGAACTTGTCGGCGAATTTATGCAGGTCCGACAGGTCCTTGACGCCGGCGTCCCAGACATAAGTCGGCACGGCGAAGGTGTATTTGGCGCCGACCAGATTGACGCGCACATTCTCGATCGAACCGTCCTTCTTGTAGGGCTCGTAGTAGGTGACCATCGCAGGATCCCAGTAGCCGAGGAACAGGTCGAGGTCTTTGTTCTTCATCCCTTCATAAATGACGTTGATGCCAAGCACCTCGCTTTGCGGCTCGTAGCCGAGCGCCTGGAGCAGCACCTTGGCCACACCCGTGGTGAAGGCGAGATCGTTCCAGCCGGGTTCGGCCATGCGAACCGCTTTGCAGCCTTCGGCTTCGGCGGCGCCGGCCGCCTGGGAAGCCGCCATTAGCGCCGCGACACAGACGCCTCTCGCAAGCATGCGCAACATTCCGGTTCTCCTCTTTCAATCCTTTTTTGACCTTGTGGTCATTTTATTGTCCCATTGGTCAATCATTGATCTGAGCGGACGAAAATGTCAACGTGGATTCGCCATGCATGGATCGGTCCGGTGAAACTCACGCGTCTCAGCGACATACGCCGCAAGGAACTGCGGCAGGCGGCCTTCGCAGTGCTGGAGCGCGAAGGCATCGCCGGCGCGACGCTGGAAAAGGTCGCGGCCCAGGCCGGCGCCTCGAAGGGCATCGTGCTGCATTATTTCCGCAACAAGCAGGAGCTTTTCGAGCACGCCATGCGCGAGGCGAACGCCGTGCTCTGTCACGCCGTCGTCGCCCGGCTTCAGCGGGCGCGAACGCCGACGGAACGGCTGGACGCCGTGATCGAGGGCAATTTCGAGGAGCATTTGTTCCTGCCGCCGCTTTGCCACGCATGGCTGTCGCTCTGCGCCGAGGTGCCGCGCGACGAGAAGCTGGCGCGCATCCAGAAGGTCATCCACGCCCGCATGCGCTCGAACCTCTTGTCCGGCCTGCGCGGCCTCGCTTCGCCCGAACTGGCCGAGGAGACCGTGCTCGGCGTCACCGCTTTGATCGACGGACTGTGGCTCAGGCTTGGCCTGCAGCCGGGCAGCGTCACGCGCGAGCAGGCCGTGCGCCAGGTCAAGGATTTCGTCGCGGGCCGGCTGGGCCTGCGCCAGCCCGCGCCGGTCGGGTTAGCCTCAGCCGGATAAGGTTCATACCGGCGATCGCTCCCGCGCTTGACCGTCCGCGTTGCTCAGCGCTGCACTCCCGCTCCAACGGCAGCTATACCCCCGGGAGAGCACTTGCGGTGCCGTCCCAGTCCTTGAAGCCGAGCGTTCCCACCTCATCGAGTATCTGTTCGCGGATCCAGCGATGCGGTGGCTCATCATCGCGGCGGGCGTGCCAGTACATTCTGACCGCCGGCGATGGTATCAGGATCGGCGCCCGATAGATGCCGATCGGCAGGGATTTTGCCGCCGCTACAGCGAACTGCGTTGGAACCGCAGCCAGATAAGGCCCGTTCGCCACGGCTAGCGCGACGGCCTGGAAGTGCGGCAAAGCAAGCATGACGCGACGCACCCGGCCCATCCTGCCCAGCGCATCGTCGGTGAAGCCCGACATCGATCCATCGATGGAGCGCAGCGCATGCGGCAGCGCGCAGAACAGGTCGAGTGGCACCTCTTCGCCCTCGGCGATGCCGGCCTGGCCGAGCGCCGCATTGTCCTTCGCCGCGACAATGGCGAAGGGCGAGCCGAACAGCGCCACGCTTGAGACCCACTCCGCGACCTCCAGCGGGCGCTCCAGCGCAAGGTCGATCCGATCGTCCTGCAACAGCTTCGAGACGTCGCCGATGGCGCTGTCGAGGAAACGGAACGATACGCCGGGCGCCACCGCCGCAATGCGCGCGGCGAAGGGCGGCATAAGAAGCATGGAGAAGAAATCCGCGCCCATGAAGGTGAAGGTCCGTTCCAGCCTTGCCGGATCGAAATCGGTCGCCGGCTGAAAGGCGCGCTCGATCTCGCGCAGCGCTGCACGCACCGGCTCCGCGAGGCTTTCGGCGCGAGGCGTCGGCACCATGTCGTTGCCGCGGCGCACGAAGAGCTGGTCGTTGAGCGCATGGCGCAGGCGGTTGAGCGCGGCGCTAACAGCCGGCTGGCTGAGGCCGATCTGCTCGCCGGCGCGCGTCACGCTCTTCTCGCGCAGCAGCGCGTCGAGCACCCTCACCAGATTGAGGTCGAGCGCGTTCAAATTCATCGCATCAATCCGCCCCATACGATCATTCGATTTCCATCACCGGCTCGTCCTTGCTTAGGTCGCCGTCGAAGCCGCTTTGTCGGCACTCAACAAGGGAGAGCAATGATGACAATGATCAACACGACGATCGCAGGCAAGGAACTCCTCTGGTTCAACAACACGCTCGTTGCCATCCAGCTTTCGTCGGCCGACGGCGAGGACGGCATCTGCATCATCGAGCACCGCCAGCCCTACGGCGATTCCGCGCCGCTGCACGTGCACCGCAATGAGGACGAGGTGTTTCATATTCTCGAAGGCCGGATACGTTTTGTCGTCGACGGCCGCGAGCGGCTTGCCGGCGCCGGCGAAACGGTGCTCGCTCCGAAAGGCCTGCCGCACACTTACAAGGTCGAGTCTCTCGAAGGCGCCCATACGCTCACCGTCACGCGCGGTTCGGATTTCGAGACGATGGTGCGCAAGGCTAGTCGCCCTGCGGAGCGAGCCGAACTGCCGCCGGCGGCAGCGCCGACGCCGGAGATGATTGAGGTGTTGACGAGCCTGTGCGCCGAGAACGGCATCGATATTGTCGGGCCGCCGCTGAAGCGCTGATCTCCCGCCGGGCATCTCCCCATAAGAAGGGGGAGATTGGCCGTCACCGCCGTCTCGCCCAGAGCGAGAAGAAGAGGCCCTCTCTTCAACCGATTTGCATCTTCCCCGACCGCAATCTCCGCTTGAAGCGGTTTGTGCAACGCGATACGCCCTTGCCCAAATCGACAGACGGAGACTTGCCGTGAGCGCTGAAAAGACCAGAACCGAAACCGATACGTTCGGCCCCATAGAGGTGGCGGCCGACCGCTATTGGGGCGCGCAGGCGCAGCGTTCGCTGGGCAATTTCAAGATCGGCTGGGAGAAGCAACCGGCTTCGATCGTGCGCGCGCTCGGCATCGTCAAGCGCGCCGCGGCCGAAGTGAACATGGAGATGAAACGGCTCGATCCGGTCATCGGCAAAGCGATCGTCGAGGCGGCGCAGGAAGTGATCGACGGCAAGCTTAACGATCATTTCCCGCTGGTGGTTTGGCAGACGGGCTCGGGCACGCAGTCCAACATGAATGCCAACGAGGTGATCTCCAACAGGGCGATCGAGATGCTCGGCGGGGTGATGGGCTCGAAGAAGCCGGTGCATCCGAACGACCACGTCAATATGAGCCAGTCGTCCAACGACACCTATCCGACGGCCATGCATATCGCCTGCGCCGAGCGGGTCGCGCATCACCTGATCCCTGCCCTGCACCACCTGCACAAGGCGCTCGACGCCAAGGCCCGCGCCTTCAACCATATCATCAAAATCGGCCGCACCCATACCCAGGACGCCACGCCGCTGACCCTCGGCCAGGAATTTTCCGGCTATGCCGCGCAGGTCGCCTCCTCGATCAAGCGCATCGAGCTGACGCTGCCCGGTTTGCAGGAGCTGGCGCAGGGCGGCACCGCCGTCGGCACGGGCCTCAACGCGCCGGTCGGCTTCGCGGAAAAGGTGGCGGACCGTATCGCCGCCATCACCGGCATCGCCTTCGTCACTGCCCCGAACAAGTTCGAGGCGCTGGCGGCGCATGATTCCATGGTGTTCTCGCATGGTGCCATCAACGCGGCGGCCGCGGCGCTGTTCAAGATCGCCAACGACATCCGCCTGCTCGGCTCCGGCCCGCGGTCGGGTCTCGGCGAGCTCTCGCTGCCGGAAAACGAACCGGGCTCCTCGATCATGCCGGGCAAGGTCAACCCGACCCAGTGCGAGGCGCTGACGCAGGTCTGCGTCCAGGTGTTCGGCAACAATGCAGCACTTGCCTTCGCCGGCAGCCAGGGCCATTTCGAGCTCAACGTCTACAACCCGCTGATGGCGTATAATTTCCTGCAGTCGGTGCAGCTGCTGGCCGATGCTTCCGTTTCCTTCACAGACAATTGCGTGGTCGGCATCGAGGCGCGCGAGGACAACATCAAGGCGGCGCTCGAACGCTCGCTGATGCTGGTGACGGCGCTGGCCCCCACTATCGGCTACGACAACGCCGCCAAGATCGCCAAGACCGCGCACAAGAACGGCACGACCTTGCGCGAGGAGGCCTTGGCCACCGGGCTGGTCAGCGAAGCCGATTACGATCGGCTGGTGCGGCCGGAGGACATGACGCATCCGGGGTAGTTTTCGCCATCGGGGAAAGTCACGTCGTCATCCAGGGTCTCCGCGACGGAGCTTCGCTCATGCTACGCCCGAGAATGACGAAGCATTTGACGTGTCGGCGAATCTCCGAAAGCCGGCGACTGCCGCTGCCCAAACCACCGACTCGGTAGCAGAGCCATTTGGGGGCAGAACAATTTACTCCCCCGGCGCAACCTGCCGACAGGTTTTAGCGCACTGCTGCCGATATCGGAATATATATTCTGTGAACAATGTGTCGTCACATAGGTGGCTTTGGTGAACAGTTACTGTCGTCTACCTGACGGACTATTCAACCCCGTTCGGAGAACCGCCATGTCCATCAACTCTTCCGTCGCCGGCACCGCGTCCAACAGCTCCACCACGATCCTCCTGGGTCGCATTCTGCTCGCCGTCATCTTCCTGCTTTCCGGCTTCGGCAAGCTCACCGCGATTTCCGGCACTGCCGGCTATTTCGGCGCTCTCGGCCTGCCGATGCCAACCGTGACCGCCGTCCTGGTCGGCCTGATCGAGCTGCTCGGCGGCCTTGCCATTCTCGTCGGCTTCCAGACCCGGATCGCCGCCTGGGTGCTCGCCATCTTCACGATCGCCACCGGGCTGGTCGCGCACACCGGCTGGGCCGACCAGATGCAAATGATCCAGTTCCTCAAGAACCTCGCCATCACCGGCGGCTTCGTCCTGCTCGCCTCCTCGGGCGCCGGCGCCTATTCGATCGACGCCAAGCGCGGCTGATCTTTTTCCTCCCAGACTGATCCTCCCAAACTGAAACGAAAGCGGTGCGGAATTTTCCGCACTGCTTTTTCGTTTTCCGGTTGTAGGCGTAGACTGCGCTGGCAGCCCGCCTGATGCCGGCAAGGGAGATGACCAATGCCCCGCAATGCGTTGCTTCTGGTCTCGCGGCTCCTTCTTGCCGCGCTGTTCGTACCGTCGGGCTTCCAGGCGCTCACCAATATCGGCGGCACGACCAGTTACTTCGCCGGCCTCGGCCTGCCGCTGCCGACCTTGGCGGCATGGGGCACAGGCCTGTTCGAGTTGATCGCCGGGTTGGTGGTCCTCGTCGGTTTCCAGACGCGGATCGTGGCGCTGCTGCTTGCCGCCTTTAGCGTAGTCGCCGGTTTCATCGGCCATTACGGCCAGGGCGCGGACGACGCCACGCTGTCCTTCATGCACCAGCAGATGCTGATGAAGGACATCGCCATTGCCGGCGGCTTTCTGGCGCTGGCCATGGCCGGCGCCGGCGCATGGTCGGCGGACGGGCGTGGCTTCGGAATCGGCAGCTGATCCGTTACTTCACCGAGACGCTCGGCCCGCCCTCGACCGCGAGCACTAGGCGGCGATTGGTGATACGCGCCAGTTGCGCCAGCCGGCCGGCCGGGCGCTCACCATAGAGGTCGGAAAGCGAGGCCGGCAGCACCAACGCGAGCGCTCCGTTGCCGCGGTTCTCCCATTTCAGCCTCGGCATCACGCCCGGCATAGCCGCCGTCAGCAGATAGACGACGCGCATCATGGCCGCCAGCGTGCGGGCGCGTTCCAGAAGGCGCGGCGGCGCCAGCGCGTTGATCTCGGGTGCGATGCCGTCGTTGAAGACGCCGTCATGGCGATAGGCGTTGGCCAGAGCCAGATAGGCGCGGCCCGGATGGTCGACGCCGGTGAAGGAGGCATGCGCGATAATGTTGAGCGACTGCCGGCCGCGATATTCCGGATGCGCGCGCCAGCCGATATCGGCAAGCAGGCAGGCGGCATGGCGGTAGCGTGCCTCGTCTTCCGTCTCATCAATGCCGAAGGCCTTGAACGCCTTGCCGGTCCATTCGACCAGGTCGTGCGCGTGATGCACCGAGCGCGAGCGCAATAGCGCCAGTTCCTCGGCGGCCGAGATCAGCGGGTCGGCCTTCTGCTCGGCGGCGTCGAGCAGCGAGTAGAGGAAACCCTCGCGCACGCCCTGCGCCGAGACGACGATCTTCGACGGCTGCATGGCCGACATGATCTCCTGCAGCACGACGGCACCGTAGGGCAAGAGCGAGCGGCGGTTCTTGGAAACGCCCTCGATGCCCCTCACCTTCTCGACCTCGCTGCGGGCGACCTGCTTGAGGAAAGTCTGCGCGCTGTCGGCCGATATCTCGTAGTGATGCATGACGCCGAGCGGGTAGTTGTTCATCTCCATATGCAGCCGGGCAAGATTTCGCCAGGTGCCGCCGACTGCGTAGAAAACCCTGCCCTGCCCGCCCTTCAGAAGCTTCGCCCGCGCCAGTTCCTGGCGCGCGATCTTCTGGGCCTGCACGAGCGAGTTCCTGGCCATGTCCTGCAGGCGCAGGCCGCCGAGCGGCAACGTGATGCCGTCGCCTATCGCTTCGCCATTGATGTCGATCAGCTCGAGGCTGCCGCCGCCAAGGTCGCCGGCGATGCCATTGGCCGGATGGAAACCGGAAATGACGCCGAGCGCCGAATAATAGGCCTCCTGACGGCCGGTGAGCACGCGGATCTCGGTCTTCAGCACCTCCTCGGCACGGTGGATGAAATCGGGGCCGTTCCCCGCCTCGCGCGCGGCGGCTGTCGCCAGCACATAGATGTGCTCGGCGCCCGCCTGGTCCGAGAGCGCGCGGAACCGGCGGAATTCCTCCATCGAGCGCGTCACCGCCTCGGGATCGAGCTTGCCCGTCGAAACGATGCCGCGGCCGAGGCCGGCCAGCATCTTCTCGTTGAACAGAAGCGTGGGCGAGCGCGCCAGCCCCTCATAGACGACAAGGCGAATCGAGTTCGATCCGATGTCGATGATCGACAGCGGCCGCCGGTCCTGAAGCCGGCCCTGGGAAACTGCGGTCACGCGGCGCTGTTCTTCTTGCGGCGCTTGAACTGGGCAATGCGCTTGGGCGCATGCGATTTCAGCGCGTCGCCCCGCCCGGAGAGGCTCGGATTGGTCATGAAATATTCCTGCGCGTTGAACGGCTCCTCGCCCTCCTCCAGCACAACGCGCCGGGAGGTGCCGTCAGCCAATACGTCGAAACTTTGCTGGTTGTCCATGATGTTGCCCAGCATGATCTGGCCAAGCACCTGTTCATGCACAGTTGGATTGGTGATCGGTACCAGGGTCTCGACGCGGCGGTCGAGATTGCGCGGCATCATGTCGGCCGACGAGATGTAGACGACCGCCTCGTCCGACGGCAGGCCGTGGCCGTTGCCGAAGCAGAAGATGCGGCTGTGCTCGAGGAAGCGGCCGACGATCGATTTCACCCTTATGTTCTCGGAAAGACCCGGCACCTGCGGCCTCAGGCAGCAGATGCCGCGCACGACGAGGTCGACCTCGACGCCGGCGCGGCTGGCGTCGTAAAGCGCGTCGATGACGGTCGGATCGACCAGCGCGTTCATCTTCATCCAGATGCGCGCCGGCCGGCCGTCGCGGGCATGAACGATCTCGTCCAAGATGTGTTTCAGGATGCGCTTGCGCAGCGTGAAGGGCGATACGGCAAGGCGCATCTCCTCGGCGGGCTCGGCATAGCCGGTGATGAAATTGAAGAGCTGCGCGACATCGCGCGCGATCGTCGGGTCGGTGGTGAAGAAGGACAGGTCGGTGTAGATACGGGCGGTAACCGGGTGGTAGTTGCCGGTGCCGAGATGCACGTAGTTGCGCAGCCGGCCATCCTCGCGGCGCACGATCAAAGACATCTTGGCGTGGGTCTTCAGCTCCAGGAAGCCGAACACGACCTGCACGCCGGCGCGCTCGAGGTCGCGCGCCCAGCGGATGTTGGCTTCCTCGTCGAAGCGCGCCTTGAGCTCGACAAGTGCCGTGACCGACTTGCCGGCCTCGGCGGCGTCGATCAGCGCGCGCACGATCGGGCTGTCGTTAGAGGTGCGGTAGAGCGTCTGCTTGATCGCCACCACTTCCGGGTCGGCGGCGGCCTGGCGCAGGAACTGCACCACCACGTCGAAGGACTCGTAGGGGTGGTGGACGACGATGTCCTTCTCGCGGATGGCGGCGAAGCAGTCGCCGCCATGCTCGCGGATGCGCTCGGGGAAGCGCGGATTGTAGGGCGTGAATTTGAGGTCGTCGCGCGGGATGGCGACAATCTCGGATATCTGGTTGAGCGCCAGCGGACCGGTGAGCACGCTGATGCGGCTCGACGACACACCGAGCTCGCCGGCGACGAAGTCCCGCAACGCGGCCGGCATCAGCGTGTCGAATTCGATGCGGATCACCGAGCCGCGGCGGCGCCGCTTCAGCGCCGTTTCGAACAGGCGCACCAGGTCTTCCGACTCTTCCTCGACCTCGATGTCGCTGTCGCGGATGATGCGGAACGTGCCGGAGCCCTTGACCTCGTAGCCGGGGAAAAGCTTGCCGATATAGATGCCGACCACTTCCTCCAGCGGGATGAAGCGCACATGGTGCTTGCGGTCGGGCAGGCGGATGAAACGCCTGAGCGCCACCGGCAGGCGCAGCAGCGCGCTCATCTCCTCGCCATTCTTGCGATGGCGCAATTGCAGGGCGATGGAAAAGCCGAGATTGGGGATGAACGGAAACGGATGCGCCGGGTCGATCGACAGCGGCGTCATTACCGGGAAAACCTGTTCCTGGAAATGCTCCTCCAGCCAGGCCTTCTCATCCTTGGTCAGCGCGTCGCGGGTGATGCTCTCGATGCCTTCCTTGTTGAGCAGCGTCATCAGCGCCGAGAGGCTCTTCTGCTGGTCTTCCTGAAGGCGCTCGACCTCCCGCAGCAACTGCTCGAGCTGCTGTTCGGGCGTGCGGCCGTCCGGGCTCTTCAGCGCGATGCCCTCGCGGACCTGGCCGGCAAGGCCGGCGACGCGCACCATGAAGAACTCGTCGAGATTGGCGGCAGAAATCGACAGGAAGCGGACGCGTTCAAGCAGCGGATGATGCTCGTTCAGCGATTCCTCCAGCACGCGGCGGTTGAATTGCAGCCAGGAGAATTCGCGGTTGACGAAACGATCGGGATTGCCGCCGTCGGGGCTTGCGGCCTCGACGGTGATGAACTCGCTCTGCACAGGCTTCAGTTCGTTCATGGTTTCCTGCTCTTGCCCGCAACCGTTCCCAGGAGGCGCCGCATACTGCCGTTAAACGACGCTCTAGCATGTCTTTATGACGCATGATCGTCACGGAATCGCTCCGGCACCGGCCCCATGCGCTTAACCGGCTCAACTTATCCTCTGCCAGCCTTTTGCGACAGTTTGATTTCATCGATCTTGCAAACTGGCCTGTTATGCTCCAGATGCAAACTGGTCACACCCACTGGCCGAACCCAATTGGAGACGACGATGGCAGGCGGCAGCATTCCCCATTTCCAGAACGACGCGGGCCATCCGGTCATCGAGATCGGCGTCAAGGAATTCATGTGCACCGGCGCCAACCCGCCCTTCGACCATCCGCATGTGTTCCTCGACATGGGCGACGACAATGAAAAGGTCTGCCCTTACTGCTCGACGCTCTACCGCTATTCACCGTCGCTGAAGGCGACGGAAACGCAGCCGGCCGGCTGCCTTTATGTCGACCAGGCCGCCTGACGCGGCAAATCATGAACGACTGCTAGATCATGACTGAAGCACGGTCCCGGCAAATCGTCATCGCCGGGGCTGGCATCGCCGGGCTGACGGCGGCGCTTGCCTTCGTCGAGCGCGGTTATCCGGTAAAACTGTTCGAGCAGGCAAAACAGCTGGAAGCGGCCGGTGCCGGCCTCCAGCTTTCCCCCAACGCGACCCGGATCCTGCGGCGGCTCAGCGTGCTCGATCGACTGCTGCCCAACGCGATCCGGCCGCGAGCGGTGGTGCTGAAGGACGCAAGGAGCCTGCGAGAGCTGGCGCGCGTGCCGCTTGGGGAAACCGCAGAAAAGCGCTGGGGGGCGCCCTATCTCGTGGCGCACCGCGCCGACCTGCAGGCGGCGCTGATGGCGGCGGTGGCGGAACGGCCCGGTATCGCGCTTGTCACCGGCGCTCGTGTTGCCGGCATCGCCGTCGACCCGCAAAGCGTGACCGCGACGGTCGAGGTCGACGGCAAAGCGACGAATATCGCGGGCGACCTGCTGGTCGCAGCCGACGGCGTTTGGTCCTCGGTCCGCGCCGGGCTTGTCCGGACGGCCGGCTTTTCGGCAAGCCGCTTTTCGGGCGAGCTCGCTTGGCGCGCGACGATCGCGGCGGAAAGCGCCGCCGGCCAGGCTTTCGCGCAAATCGGCGCGACTGACAGCGTCACCACCTTCCTGCATCCCGGCTTCCACATGGTTGCCTATCCGGTGAGCAAGGGCAGCGCCTTCAACCTTGCCGCCTTCACCAAGGGCCAGCACATTGCCGAAGGCTGGTCCGGCCATGCCGACCCCGCGATCCTCTCAGGCGCCATCCGAGGCACGGCGACGGGGCTGTCGAGGCTGGTGGCGCTCGCCGGCCCCTGGACGGCGTTCCCCATCCACACGGTCGAGCAGCGCCGCTGGACGATGCCGGAGGGCATAGCGCTGATCGGTGACGCCGCGCACGCCATGACGCCCTTCGCGGCGCAAGGCGCGGCCATGGGGATCGAGGATGCCGCTATGCTCGCCAATCTCGTTGCCGACTTCCCCGGCGATCCAGCTCGAGGCCTCGCCATCTGGGAAAATCTCAGACGCCCGCGCATCGAGAAGGTGCTGAAACGCGGAGCGCTCAATCGGCTGGCCTGGCACGCCTGGGGACCGGTGGCGATCACACGCAATCTGGTGCTGGCGGCGCGACCGGCGGAAAAGCTCGCGGCGGACCTGGACTGGCTCTATGGGTGGGAGGAGCGGGGGGTTGTGCGGCGGTAGCGTCTGCCACCAGATGGATAGGCCGGCGGGACAGCACCCCCTCTGCCCTGCCGGGCATCTCCCCCGCGAGGGGAAGATTGGCAGCTTGGGCGCTGGCTCCCGCCTTGCGACGTTGATGATTGGCGAAAGTAGCCACGACAGCTGATCTCCCCCCTTGCGGGGGAGATGGCCGGCAGGCCAGAGGGGGGTGTTACGGAACGCGGCGTTTGCAAATTCCCATCAACCCTCAATCATACAACCTCAATGACCACCCCAGCGATACCGGCAGCGGGTTCCACCAGCCGGTGCGCAGACCGGCGGTGCGCAGCGCCGCCGCGGTCCACGTATTGCAACCGACCAGCGCGTTGAAATGGCCGTTGGCCTCGTAGAAACGGTCGAAAGTTGAATAGCCCGCATTTTCAATCGCCATCGGCCCGCCCGCCTCTCGCTGCCGGAAGCTTGCCGCGATATAGTCGAGCAGCGGCGAGAAATGTTCCTCATCGATGTCAAAACCGGCGACATCCGGATGCGGCTCAAGAATAGCCCCCGCAGCATCGACATGCATCACCGAGGCGTCGAGCGTAAGCGCCTTCAGCACCGGCATGGTCTTCAATTGCGACCAGGTCGGCGTCTCCAGATAGAAGGCGCGGCCGCCCCAGCCGAAGACGATGTAGCGCGCCTCCTGAGCCTCGATCGGCAGGCCGGTATCGGCGAGAAAGGCAAAGCGCCGGCGCACGCCGTCATCGAGGGGCACGGCGATGTCGGTGTGGATCGGGTTCTTCAACACCAATATGTGCCGCGTCCCCTCGCCTTCGGCCCGTGCCGCCGGCCAGAACGGACGCGGCACCAGCGTGCCGAGCGCGACGGCAAGCACCGCCGCTCCCAACAGCATCACCATATATCGCAGGACTCGTCTCATCGGGTGCGGTCGTTCCGTCTCGTCTGCGTCGACCCCAGGATAACCTGGACGATTAGGCTAGACGATTTCGCAGCGTCAACCAAAAATGAGCCGATCCTTGTCCGATCGCCCGAATGCAAAAAAGCCCGGCTGTTTCCAGCCGGGCTTCCGAAAATTTAGCGTCGCGCCCGCTCAGTGCAGGATCTGCGACAGGAAAAGCTTTGTGCGTTCATGGCGCGGATGGTCGAAGAATTCGGCCGGCGTGTTCTGCTCGACGATCTGGCCCTGATCCATGAAGATCACGCGGTTGGCCACCTTGCGGGCAAAGCCCATCTCGTGGGTGACGCAAAGCATGGTCATGCCCTCTTCCGCCAGCCCCACCATCGTCTCCAGCACTTCCTTGATCATTTCCGGGTCGAGCGCCGAGGTCGGCTCGTCGAAGAGCATGATGCGCGGGTTCATGCACAGCGAGCGTGCGATCGCCACGCGCTGCTGTTGCCCGCCGGAGAGCTGGCCCGGATATTTGTTGGCCTGTTCCGGTATCTTGACGCGCGTAAGGAAATGCATGGCGATTTCCTCGGCCTGCTTCTTCGGCATCTTGCGCACCCAGATCGGCGCCAGCGTGCAGTTCTCCAGGATGGTCAGATGTGGGAACAGGTTGAAATGCTGGAACACCATGCCGACCTCGCGGCGCACCTCGTCGATCTTCTTCAGATCGTTGGTGAGTTCCTTGCCGTCGACGATGATCTTGCCCTTCTGGTGCTCTTCCAGCCGGTTGATGCAGCGGATCATGGTCGACTTGCCGGAGCCGGACGGACCGCAGATGACGATGCGCTCGCCACGCATCACCTTGAGGTTGATGTCCTTCAGCACATGGAACTCGCCATACCATTTGTGCATGCCGACGATGTCGATGGCGACATCGGTGGTGGAGATGTGCATCTTGGCGGCGTTGACCTTGATTTCTTCCGCGCTGACGGCGTTTTCGGTGGCCATAACCTGTTCCCTTTTTATCGTTTATAACCGGTGTCGAGCCGGCGTTCGGTGTACATTGAATAGCGCGACATGCCGAAGCAGAACAGCCAGAAAACGAAGGCGGCAAAGATCAGGCCGGACCTCGCGGTCTGCGGGGTCGCCCAGTTTGCATCGGCGAAATTCTGCTTCACCACGCCGAGCAGGTCGAACATCGAGATGATCAGGACCAGGCTGGTGTCCTTGAACATGCCGATGAAGGTGTTGACGATGCCAGGAATGACCAGCTTCAGCGCCTGCGGCAGCACGATCAGGCTCATCTTCTGCCAATAGCCGAGGCCGAGCGAATCGGCGCCCTCATACTGGCCCTTCGGGATCGCCTGCAAGCCGCCGCGAATCACTTCGGCCATATAGGCGGCGGCAAACAGCGACACACCGATCAACGCACGCAGATACTTGTCGAAGGTAACGCCCGCGGGCAGGAACAGCGGCAGCATGACGCTGGCGAAGAACAGCACGGTGATCAGCGGAATGCCGCGCACCGTCTCGATGAAGACGATACAAAGCCATTTGACGATCGACATCTTCGAACGGCGCCCGAGCGCCAGCACGATACCCAAAGGCAGCGACACCGCAATGCCGACGAAGGAGAGGCTGAGCGTCACAAGGAGCCCGCCCCAGCGCGAGGTCTCGACAACCGGCAGGCCGAACACGCCGCCAAGCAGCAGGAAGAAGGCGACGATCGGCAGCGCTACGAACAACAGCACCGCATTCAATCCTTTGCGCGGCACGCGCGGGATCAGCATCGGCACCAACAGCGCCACGAACAGGATGGCGACCAGGATCGGCCGCCAGCGCTCCTCGATCGGATAGGTGCCGAACATGAACTGGCCGAACTTGGCGTTGACGAAAGCCCAGCAGGCACCGGTCCAGCCGTCGGGCTGGATGCCGCCTTGCGTGACGGTGGTGCAGACGGTGCGATCCGGCCCGGTCCACTGGGCATTGAGGAAGGCCCAGCTGATGACCTGCGGCAGGATCCAAAGCACGATGGCGATGCCGAGGATTGTGAGGACGGTGTCGCCGACCGAACCGATCAGGTTCTTGCGCACCCAGGCATAGGCGCCACGTTCGGTAGGCGGGGCCGGCTGGGCAAGCGCCATCTCGGTGCGCACCCAGGACATGTCATGTTCCTGCATGGCCCTACCTCTCCACCAGCGCCATTCTGGCATTGACGATATTCATGACAAAGGACGTCACCAGGCTCAGCACCAGATAGGCGATCATCATGATGAAAACGCCCTCCACCGCCTGCCCGGTCTGATTGAGCACCGTGCCGGCGGTGGCGGTAAGGTCCGGATAGCCTATAGCGATCGCCAGCGAGGAGTTCTTGGTCAGGTTGAGATACTGGCTGGTGAGCGGCGGGATGACTATGCGCATCGCCTGCGGGATGACCACCAGCCGCAGGATCGGACCGGAGCGGAGGCCGAGCGCCGCCGCCGCTTCGCTCTGCCCTTTGTTGACGCCCCTGATGCCGGCGCGCACGATCTCGGCGATGAAGGCCGCCGTGTAGAAGGAGAGCGCCAGCAAGAGCGACAGGAATTCCGGCTTGACCCAGAAGCCACCGGTCAGGTTGAAGGTCGATTGCTTCGGAAAATCGAAGGTGAGCGGCATGCCGCCGAGCAGGAAGGCCAGCACCGGCAGGCCGACGATAAGTGCGACCGATGTCCAGAAGACCGGAAATTGCTGGCCCGTCGCCTTCTGCCGCTGTCGCGCCCTGTGGGCGACGAACCAGACCATTGCAATGGCGAGCAGCAGTGCGACGCCGATCAGCCAGGAGCCATCGCCCCAAACGGCGCGCGGAAAATAGAAGCCGCGCTGGTTGAGGAACGAGCCGAAAGGCAGGTGGATGCTCTCGCGCGGCGGCGGCAGCACGGCCAGCACGCCGGAATACCAGAAGAAGATGACCAGCAGCGGTGGGATGTTGCGGAAGATCTCGACATAGACCGTGCAGATCTTGCGGATCAGCCAGTTCTGCGACAGGCGGCCGATGCCGATGGCGAAGCCCACGATGGTCGCAAGCACGATGCCGGCGGCGGCGACAATGATCGTGTTGAGCAAACCGACGACCAGCGCGCGGAAATAGGTCGAATCGGACGTATAGGCGATCGGCGTGTCGGAAATGTCGAAGCCGGCCCTGCTCCTGAGAAAACCGAAGCCCGACGCGATGTGCAGACGCTGGAGGTTTTCGATGACGTTGTGGACGATCCACCAGATCGAACTGAACAGCAGGATCACGACCAGCGTCTGAAAGAACAGGCTGCGAATTCTCGGGTCATTGATGAAGGAGCCGCGACTCGGCTCCTCGCGAAGGATTTCCTGCGAAGCCATGGACCGTCCTCTGGAAAGAGAAACCGGGAGACAGACGACCTGCCTCCCGGATCACGTTTCAATCAGCGGATCGGCGGACCGTATTGCAGGCCGCCTTTGGTCCACAGCGCGTTGATGCCGCGCGCGATCTTGAGCGGGCTGCCCGAGCCGACATTGCGCTCAAACATTTCGCCGTAGTTGCCGACAGCCTTGACGATGTTGACGACAAAGTCGTTGGAGAGGCCGAGATCGGCGCCATACTTGCCGTCCGGTTCAGTGCCGAGAAGGCGCTGGATGTTCGGGTCGGTTGACGTCTTCATCTCATCGACATTGGCCTGCGTGATGCCGGCTTCTTCGGCGTTGAGCAGCGCGAAATACGTCCAGCGCGCGATATGCGCCCACTGGTCATCGCCCTGGCGCACGGCCGGGCCGAGCGGCTCCTTGGAGATGATCTCGGGCAGCACGACATGGTCGGCCGGCGAGGAGAGCGTCAGACGGATACCATAAAGGCCGGACTGGTCGGTGGTGTAAGCATCGCAGCGACCGGCGTCATAGGCGGCGTTGACCTCTTCGAGCTTCTCGAACACGACGGGGTTGTACTCCATCTTGTTCTTCTTGAAGTAGTCGGCGAGATTGAGCTCGGTGGTGGTGCCGCTCTGCACGCACACGGCGGCGCCCGAAAGCTGCAGCGCGGAGTTCACGCCGGGCAGCTTCTTGGCGTTGATCATGAAGCCCTGGCCGTCATAGTAGGTGATGCCGACAAAATCGAGGCCGAGCGCGCTGTCGCGGTTGCTGGTCCAGGTGGTGTTGCGCGACAGGATGTCGATCTCGCCCGATTGCAAGGCGGTGAAACGCTCCTTGGCGCTTAACGGCGTGAACTTCACTTTGGAGCCGTCACCGAAGACAGCGGCCGCAACGGCGCGACAGAAGTCCGCGTCGATGCCCTTCCAGTCGCCCTTGTCGTCCGGCGCCGAGAAGCCGGCGAGGCCGGTCGAGACGCCGCACTGGATAAAGCCCTTCTGCTTCACGGTATCGAGCGTGCCGGCCGAGGCGGCAGACGCCATGAACCCGAGCGCGGCGACGCCAAGAATGCCGATTGCAATGTGTTTCATGACCCACAGACCCTTTTCTGTTACAGGCGCCCCTATCGCCAGGCGACGCTTGATCTTTTTTCGTTTGTGAATGCAGCTCCCACTCCAAGGCCCACTCCCGGGACCCGCATCGGTTGCGATGCGCTGCCTCCCATTCACGAAACGCATCGAAGGCGATTATTCCTGTGAGGTCAAGGGAAATGACCGATTCCTCAGAGGTTTGAAAGCAATTGCCGCAAATGCCAGAATTGCGGACAAGAGCACATGAAACCGGCAGGCGATGCGAACAAATCAGTCAAGTCGCGGCGTCGCGAATCCGTGCTCCTGCGGCAGAATCCGCTGCGGCAATAGCGTTCTTTACTGGGCTTGAGCGCCTTTGGATTGGCCCAGCGGAAGACCGACTTTTGGATGGCGCGGCGCGGTTGCGCCGGCTTTGCAGCCGCTTTATGGCTGGTCCCCTGACATCATTCGATAGGCGACGAACCATGGCTAGAGACGGCATCGAGATGGGCATCAACACGCTGCTTGCCCATTCCGGCAACAACCCGCGCGACTATTTCGGCTTCGTCAACCCGCCGGTCGTGCATGCCTCGACAGTGCTTTATCCCGACGCCGCTTCGATGGCTGGGCGCAGCCAGAAATACACTTACGGCACCCGCGGCACCCCGACGATGGACGCGCTGACGCTCGCCGTCGATGCGCTGGAAGGCTCTGCCGGCACGATCGCGGTGCCTTCCGGACTGGCGGCGGTGACGGTGCCGCTGCTCACCTTCCTTGCCGCGGGCGATCACTTGTTGATCGTCGACAGCGTCTACCACCCGACGCGCCACTTCGCCGACACGATGCTGAAGCGGCTCGGCGTCGAGATCGAATATTACGAGCCGCGCATCGGCGCCGGCATCGCTTCGCTGATCAAGCCAAACACAAGGGTAGTGTTCACCGAATCGCCGGCATCGAACACCTATGAGGTGCAGGACATCCCGGCGATCTCCAAGGCTGCACATGCGGCGAACGCCATCGTGATGATGGACAACACCTGGGCGACACCGCTCTATTTCAAGCCGCTCGACCATGGCGTCGACATCTCGATCCACGCGGCGACGAAATATCCGGCCGGTCATTCCGACGTGCTGCTCGGCCTGGTTTCGGCCAACAACGCCTGCTGGACAAAGCTTTATGATGGGTTTTGCGCGTTGGGCTGCTGTTCCGGTCCCGACGATATCTACCAAGTGCTGCGCGGCCTGCGCACGATGGGCGTGCGGCTCGAGCATCACCGCAAGAGCGCGCTCGACATCGCGCGCTGGCTGGAGGAGCAGCCTGGGATCGCGCAGGTGCTGCATCCGGCGCTGGAAAGCCATCCCGACCATGCGCTCTGGAAGCGCGATTTCTGCGGCTCGAGCGGCGTCTTCTCGATCGTGCTCAACGGCGGCGGCCAGAAGGCCCAGCACGCCTTTCTCGATGCGCTCAAGATCTTCGGCCTCGGTTATTCTTGGGGCGGCTATGAAAGCCTCGCCGTTCCGGTCTTCCTCGGCGACCGCATGCTTGCCAAAGGCTCGTATGCCGGCTCGCTGATCCGCCTGCAGGTCGGGCTCGAGGATGTCGAAGATCTCAAGGCCGACATTCTGCGCGGGCTCGCGGCGGCCGCCGCAGCCGGATGACAGGCTGATCGGCACGGAATCCGCACCGGCGGCAGACAAGCCTCGGTCGAAGCGGTAGCATGGGGCCGTGCAGCCAGCTCGGGAACCTTTTGTCGGCAGGCGCATCCAACCGTGGATGCAACATCTGTCGGGAGATCGGGCGCGATGATAAAGCCCGCCATCGAAACCGCCGAGGTCGGTACGGCCGAAGCCGGCGACATGCCATTGGTTCGCCGGGCGCTTGCGCGCGATCCGAATGCGTTCCGTGCCATCATCAAAACGTACAACCAGCGACTCTACCGCATCGCGCGCGGCGTGGTGCGCAACGACGCGGAGGCCGAGGACATCGTGCAGGAGGCCTATTTGCGCGCCTTCGCCAGTCTGAGCAGCTTTCGCGGCGAGGCTTCGCTCTCCACCTGGCTGTCGCGCATCGTCATCAACGAAGCGCTCGGCCGGCTGCGCAAGCGCAAGCGCGTCGCGGCCATGCATGAGAACCCGGAGGCGCAGATCATCCGGTTTCCCTTGAATCCAACCGACTTGAACCCAGGCGACGATCCGGAGCGGACGATGGCGCAGCGGCAGATTCTGAGGCTTGTCGAACGGGCGACCGACAGCCTTCCCGATGTCTATCGCACCGTGTTCGTCGCCCGCGTCATCGAGGGCCTGAGCATCGAGGAAACCGCCGATTTTCTCGGCGTGAGGCCCGAGACGGTGAAGACCAGGCTGCACCGGGCGCGAACGCTGGTGCGAAAGGCACTGGACGACGAGATCGGTCCGGTGCTGCTCGACGCCTTCCCCTTTGCAGGCCGGCGTTGCGAGCGGCTGACGCAGGCGGTGATGAAAAGGCTGGATTTCGAGGTCTAACTTTCCCGGGAACGTTTTGACGCGTCCGGCATCCAATCTACCGTCAACCTCAAATGAAGCCCGAGGCCAGCGCCGTCGGGCGAAGGAGATGCCATGTTCATGCGATCAACCGCCGCCCTCGCCGCTCTTTTCTTCGTGAGCACGGCGCCACTGGCGCTAGCCGCCGAAAAGCCCACCGATCCGCAGATCGCCCACATTGCCTATACGGCCGGCACGCTCGACATCGAAGCGGCCAAACTGGCGATCAAGAAGTCCAAGAACAAGGAGGTCGTCGACTTCGCCAAAGACATGGAGCGCGACCACGAGGCGGTGAACAAGCAGGCGCTCGACCTCGTGAAGAAGCTGAAGGTCACGCCCGAGGACAACGACACCAGCAAGGCCCTGACCAAGGCTGCGAAGGAAGAAGACGCCAAGCTGGCGAAGCTCAAGGGTGCCGCCTTCGACAAGGCCTATATCGAGAACGAAGTGGCCTATCACAAACAGGTCAACGGCGCGCTCGAAACCTTGCTTATCCCCTCGGCAAGCAATGCCGAACTGAAGGACCTGCTGGAGACCGGCCTCAAGATTTTCCGGGGGCATCAGCAACATGCCGAACACGTCGCCGGCATGTTGAAATGAGGCTGCTATTGCTTTGTTTTGAGGCAATTCCTGACGGAAGGCTACGGCGAAGTCGCTGCGCCCAACCGTTTCACACTTTTCCAGGAATTGCTTTGCTCACTCTGGCGCTGGCGCTCATCGCATCGCCGGCGTTCGCGGGGACGATCGAGATAACGATCGACAAGCTGGTCTTCTCGCCCGCAAACATTCAGGCCAAGGTCGGCGATACGATCGAGTGGACGAACAAGGACGTGATCGCCCACACCGCGACGGTGAAAGGCGGCTGGGACGTGATGATCCCGGCAAAGTCGAAGGGCAAGGTTACGCTGAAGGCGGCGGGAACAGCGGACTATTTCTGCCGCTTCCATCCCAACATGAAAGGCCATGTCGAGGTGGCGCCCTAGCTATCCGAGAGCGAGGCGCGCGCAGCGCCTCGCTTGACCTTGCAGCAATCCTCCCATGCCCCAGCCTCAGCGCCGCGCGCCGCACTCGCACACTTTCGCCTAGGCCAGACATTCGGGCGAATTGCCGAACCGACTCTGCAAACCGTCGTAAAGGCTTGGCGCGATTGAGAAAGCCGAGGCCGCTGGCGGCGCGTCCTGCGCGGATCGCTGTGCAATAATATTCCCTTCAGCGGCGAATCTACGGATTGGTTTGGCTTTCAAATCCGCGGCTTCAGCGGCATTGCGGGCAACGCAATTCCACCTCTTCGATCCAGGGCCTGCCATGGCGTTTCGCCTTTTCGTTCCGATCCTTGCTGGCGCGACGCTTGGCGAGCGGCTGCTTGCCTGCATCGGCGCTACCATCGGTATCGCGCTCACCGGCATGATCAGCGGGCTCGCCATGGGTAGCGGCCCGCTTGTGGCGATGCTGGTGGCGCCAATGGGCGCTTCGGCGGTGCTGCTCTTTGCCGTTCCCTCGAGCCCGCTGGCGCAGCCCTGGTCGATCATCGGCGGCAACACGATTTCGGCGCTGGTTGGCGTGACGGTGGCGCATTTTGTGCATGACACGGTGATCGCCTCCGGCCTAGCGGTGGCACTGGCGATCGCCGCCATGTCGTTCACGCGCTCATTGCATCCGCCGGGCGGCGCAGCGGCGCTTACCGGCGTGCTCGGCGGGCCGGCCGTAGCCGCCGCGGGCTTCCTGTTTCCCTTCGTGCCGGTAGCACTCAACTCGACCATCCTGGTTGCGCTCGGCTTCCTTTTCCACAAGCTGTCGCGGCGCAACTATCCCCATGTGCACGTGCCCACCGCCCGCGGCCACGGCACCGCCGACCGGCCGCCGGCCGAGCGCGTCGGCTTCCGGCCCGAGGATGTCGACGCCGCCCTCTCGGCGCTCGACGAGACCTTCGACATCGACCGTGACGACCTGGAGCGCCTGCTGCGCCAGGTCGAGTTGCAGGCCATGGTGCGCTCGCAGCGTACGCTGCTTTGCAAAGACATCATGTCGCGCGATGTGATCTCCGTGGCGGAAAAGGCCTCGGCCGACGACGCGCGCAAACAGCTGATCGACCACAATATCCGCACCTTGCCGGTGATCGACGCGGACGGTCGGCTCTCCGGCGCGGTCGGCCTGCGCGAGCTGACAAGGGCGACCGACACGGTCAAAGGGGTGATGTCTAAGGCCGGCACCGCCCTTCCCGACACCCCGGCGATGAGCCTGCTACCGGTGCTGACCGACGGGCGAAGCCATGCGGTGGTGATCGTCGATGCCGAGCGGCGCATCCTCGGCCTGATCACCCAGACCGACCTGCTCGCGGCCGCCGCACGCCTGCAGCAGGCAGACAGGGTGCCGTTGAAGGCGGTGGCCTAAGCAAGGCCCTCACCCCGGCAAGCCGACTGCCAGGTCGAGACGCTGCCGCCGGTCATGTCGCCGCGGCGCCCTCGATCAGGCGGTCCGAAGGGACAGCGTCTTCAGGCCCAGGCCAGCCAGGCGGTTCCGGCAAGAAGCGTCACCAGCGTCAGCGGCAGGCCGACCTTAAAGAAAGCCGAGAAGGAAAGCTCCTTGCCGGCAGCTTTTGCCTGCTCGGCGACGATTAGATTGGCAACCGAGCCGAGCAGCGTGAAATTGCCGGCAAGCGTCGAGCTCATCGCCACGACCAGCCAGGCGCGCGCCGGGTTTTCCAGCCCAGGAACGAAGGGCCGGAGCGCCAGCACCGCCGGCACATTGCTCATGATGTTGGAAAGCACCGCGGTGAAGCCGGAGAGCCGCCAGACATCGTCGAGTCCGATGTTCTTGGCCCAGGCGATCATGTCGGGCGTGAGCAAGGTGCGCTCGGCACCCGCCACCACCACGAACAAGCCGGCGAACATGAAGAGCAGCGGTCCGTCGATCTCGCGGTAAATGCGCCGCGGCTTGATTGCCCGCGTGACCAGCAGGAAGGCGCCGGCAATGAGCGCCGCCTTCGCGACGGGAACGCCGGCGAAAAAGGCGAGCGCCAGCAACACGCAGACGATGGTGGCCTTCAGCACCTGCCCGGGCAGCATGCGGCCGCGATAGACTTCCGGGCTGAGTTCGGCAGGGCGGGAGAATTCGGCCCGGTAGACGATGCGCACGATGACGATGACGCAGAGCAGGCCGAACAGCGCCACCGGCGCGAGCGCCAGCGTGAAAGCCGGATAGGAAATGCCGGACAGCGCACCGATCACCATGTTCTGCGGGTTGCCTGTGATGGTGGCGACGCTGCCGCAGTTCGAGGCCGTGCAGGTAGCGATGAGATAAGGCACCGGGTTGCGGTTGATGACTCGTGTGACGTGCACGACGATCGGCGCCATCACCAGGCAGATCGCGTCATTGACCAGGAAGGCCGAGAGCGCGCCGGTCAGCAGCGTCACCATTACCAAAAGCATGAAGGGCGCGTGGGCATGCTCGATGGCAAAGCCGCCGAGCGCCCGAAACGCGCCCGAGACCTTCAGATGCGCCACGACGATCATCATGCCGAGCAGCAAGGTTATGGTGTCGAAATTGATGGCTCTGTAGGCATCCTCGATGCCGATCGCGCCGATGGCGATCATGGCGGCGCCGCCCAGCAACGCGATGCCGGCGCGGTCGAGCCGCAGGCCCGGAATACGGCCGACGGCGACGCCGGCATAGGTGAGCACGAGGATGAAAAGCGCGCCCGCGCCGGTCCATGTCATTGCAAGAAGGTTCCCTTTGCGTGCCCTGATCCGTCGACGCATCGGGCGGCACCACATTTAACAACGCCAGCGCAAAGGGAAAGCGCACAAGCGCGTGAAAGCCTTATGTCGCTTTCTCGCCTTTCACATTCATAAACCCTAATGTAAAGAATAGTGAATTAACATATGTGACCGATAATCCAGGCGTTGGGGACTAAACGGATGAACACGGTCGTTGAGGCGGAACATGGCGTCCCGTCACGGGAGGAACTGATGCGTCCGCAGGAATGCTCCCGCTGTCACGGGGCCAAGAAGGTTTTCGTTTGCGCGCGCTGGCTGAGCTCGAACGGCCATTGCTGCCCAGAGGGCACGCACCGGCTGAATTGTCCGGGACACAGTATAGTGTGCCTCGAATGCAGTGGGCGCGAGGGCTAGCGGGATTCGCGGATCGGCCGCCGGTCGACCGCAACGCCGCCGAATCCTGTTCGGTGGCAGCAATGATCATCTGACTGCGATGCGCCCTGCGACGGCAAATGCTTCCGCTCCTTGCCGTCGTCGCGCTGATCGCCGCCTAGCCCGCCAAAACTAGCCGAAACGCAGATCGGGAACCGCGACGCCAGCCGCGAGGCAACCGCCCGGCGGCGAAGCTGAGGGACGCGCTGGCGACACTCTGAGGCCTGGTCGCATCGTGGGCCGTCAGATGCGGCCGAGCAACACCAGGATGATCACGATGACCAGGACGAGTCCGAGGCCGCCGCCGCCATAATAGCCGGTGCCGTAGAAAGGCCCTCCGCCTAAGCCGCTGAAGCCGCCAAGCAGGGCAAGAATGAGAATGATGATGAGAATCGTGCCGAGGCCCATGGTTTCTTCCTCTCTGACAGTGCGATCCCGCGCATTGCTATCGAGGAAGTGAACTCGCAAGCCGCGCGCATGTTCCGCCGACGTCGAAGCCGGCTTCTGCTTTCGGACGACACGATCGGTGGCTCAATCCGCTTGGAACCATTTCGCAGCCGGCAACGTTGGAGCCTGCCCATCCGGGCAATCTTGATAAGAAGGCAGGCAAATGGGCGTATCGATCCTTATCGGCATATTGATCACTTTCCTGGTGGTGATCCTGGTGCTTTACCTCGTGCAACGCCTGCCGCTCGATGCCCGCGCGCGCCAGATCGCGCAGATCATCGTCATCATCATCGGAATCGTTTCGCTGCTCAAATATCTTGCGGTGTTCTAGCCGCGATCCATATTCGACACCCGGAAACTTCAAAAACCTGGCGTCCCCATGAGAACCCTGTTGATTGCACTTGCCGTAGGCAAAATGTTGTGCGCCGGCCCAATGTTGTGCACCGTGAGCGCCGCCTACGCCCGGCCGGACACACGCGCGATGACTTGCGAGCAGACGCAGACGCTGATCAAAAGTGATCGTGCCGTGGTCTTGAGCACAGGCGCGGATACTTATGACCGATTCGTTCGGCAATTCGGCAATGAGTGCGACTGGCCGGAAGTGCCTGTGTCGACGACGGTTCCGACCAAAGACGGCGAGTGCCGCGTCTATCGGTGCGAGGAGCCGATCAACCTCCCCGACTGACCGTGCTTCTTGCACGCAGGCGTGGAACCATCGCAACTTGTTGCGGGTTTTAGCAGCGGGCAGCGGGACCTGCCGGGGCGAGCGAAATTGGCTCTGTGCATAGCCGCAGGAGGAACAGCAATGCCTGAAATCGCGCGCAGCGGGAGTTGCCTGTGTGGCGGGGTGCAGTTCCGCGTCACTGGGGAGCCGCTCCGGGTCGGCCTCTGTCACTGCAAGGACTGCCGCAAGACAAGCGGATCGGCCTTCCATGCCTACGCCGTATGGCCGCTAAAAGCGTTCGAAACCACCGGCATCACCAGCAGCTATGGCGCTCGGAGCTTTTGCCCCACCTGCGGAAGCCGCGTTCCGTTCGTTGGCCACGACGAGGCCGAAGTGACGATCGGTAGCCTGGACGTTGCGCCAACCGAAGGGCTGGTGCCGAGCTATGAACTCTGGATCGGACGCCGCGAGCCCTGGTTGCAGGCCCTGCCCACGGCGCGCCAGTTCGAGCATGACCGGATCGCCGATGATTCGGCCGCAAGCGCTGAAGCCGACCTGGAGCCGCGGCAAAGACTGGCTTAGGTTGATCTCTTGGCAGACTTTAGTCTGAACGACAGAGACCTTCAGTCTGGTGACGGCTTCGGACGTCCGGGAGGACGCCCAGCCGCGGACTGATATGCGCGGGCTTTTCTCGAAGTTTCGCGTTTTTCAACCACCGGTCGGTTTGCCGGTCAATCGGCTGACGCTAGCATTTGGAGATGCTGCAAATATGAGGCGGCAAGCCGGCTTGTGGCTCCCTGCAGCAGCACGCAAAGAGTTTTATTCTTTTTACAAAATATAAGAATTTTCAACCATGCCTCTTGCGGAAATACAGCCTCCGGGGTTGTTTCGCCTGCTTGTCCGCCGCGTTTTCGCGTAAAACGCCAAGCGGCAGTTGCAACATCAAAGTGAAAATTCTTTCGGCTCGAGAAATTTTTCTTCGCCGTCTTTCCGGTTATATCAGCATGACATCCCCGAATTGCCAGTGGCAGCAAGTCTTATGACTTCCGGCCTTGTACAAAAGGCCATGTTTGTTTCTTACCGTTTTTGCGACATAGTGCTGCCAAAGCTTGAAACCGGACGGGGCGGTTTTCATGACGTCGGCGCCTGAACACGGCCGCAACATGCACATGCGGTATCCACCGATCGACGGGTTCTGGACCTGGGACATCAAGCGCGACCGCGTTTATGGCGACGCCAATCTTTCAGATTATTTCGGTCTGACACTCGATGAGTTCTCTCATGGCGCTTCGCTTGAACGATGCATGCAAAGCATCGATCAGGACGATCGTTCACGGGTTCGGCTGGCGATCCGCAAGGCCGTGGAGCGCAGGTCCGCATTCAGGGAGGTCTATAGGGTCCATTCCGAGAAGATGGGGTTGCGCAAGATCCTGGCCGTCGGCCAATGCTATGTTGACGGGACAGGCGAGGCAGCGCTCTATCCCGGCTGGTTCGTCGATTTGACGGACGACGCCGCGTGCGAAGAGCAGGCGCTGCGCGAGATCCGCAACCATGTCGGGCAAGCCAAGGACCTAGCGCGGTCGATCGGACACGACCTGATGTCCTATCTCCTGGATAACATCGAGGAAGAGGTCGAGCAGCGGCTTAGCGCAAGGCTGGGGAGGCGAAGATCGTCTTGAAGCAGCTTTCGCCGATTGCTCGCGGGTCAATTTCGCTTGCCGTGCCGGCCGACTTCAGCCACGACCATGCGCGCAAAATGCGACTGGGGCGACCGGCGCTCTATGAGCTTGGCCCGCTCCAGGGCTGCATCGCCGTAAAATTCGATCAACACGCCGGCAGCCTTGGCGGCGTCGGCTTTCAATCGGCCGAAATCGGCCTGCCCGCTCTCGCTTGGGGGCTCGCTCCTGGCGATCACGTCAAGCATGGCTTGCAACTTGTCAGGAGTGCTGCCCTCGTCTTCGTGCATGGTCGCCATCCGATTGGGCGCGTAAAATATCGACATTTCCGCGCGATGTCCAACAGCTTCGTTGATCGGGCGTCCTCAGTGCAACCGAGTACAGCTTCACCGCGAGCGAGGCGATAATCTTCGTACAAGCATAGTGAGCCAAACTTACCGCACCGACATTTGGGGGCACCCATGGACCAGCCTAGCAAAATGGAAAACCTGCAATTTGCGCAGGGAATCCTGCGAGAACTTCGCCAGAAGGCGGAGGCCGATGGCGAGAAGCTTCTGACCTACCTGATCGACATGGCTTATCTCGAAGCCAGCGACCGCATCCGCGCCCACTGGATCGGCAACCACGAACACGAAGGCCGCCGAGCCAAGGGCTAAGGCCCGCCGGGCCGGGACAACCAGCCGGAACGCAAAAAAGCCCGCCATGCCTTCCGGCACGGCGGGCAGATCAAAGCGTGTGAAGACTATGTCAACACACCGCGGTCGCTGATTATGACGCGGCCGCCTGTTGACGAACCGGAAGCTTCCAGCCCGGCCGTGCGAAATGGCAGGTGTAGCCGTTGGGATAGCGCTCGAGATAGTCCTGATGCTCGGGCTCGGCTTCCCAGAAGGGCCCGACCGGAGCGAGCTCGGTGACGACCTTGCCAGGCCACAGGCCGGACGCGTCGACATCGGCTATCGTGTCCTCGGCGATCCGTTTCTGTTCATCGCTGGTATAGAAAATCGCCGAGCGATAGCTCGCGCCGATATCATTGCCCTGGCGGTTCTTCGTCGTCGGATCGTGGATCTGGAAGAAGAATTCGAGCAGCGTGCGGAAGCTGGTCTTGGCCGGATCGAAGATGATCTCGATCGCCTCGGCGTGGGTGCCGTGGTTGCGGTAGGTGGCGTTGGGGACATCGCCGCCGCTGTAGCCCACTCGCGTCGAGATCACGCCGGGCAAGCGCCGGATCAGATCCTGCATGCCCCAGAAGCAGCCGCCGGCAAGGACCGCACGCTCGGTGGAAGAAGCCATGTCGTACCTCCTTTGGATTGCTCCATAGATAGGCGTTGCGCCTGGATTCTTCCAGCGGCTCGAGCGGGCAAACCGCTGATACCGTCATCTTGGTATCGTGTGGACGATCTCCCGGTCGATGTCTCGATGCCTGCACGGTGTCGGTCCGCCGCGATCAGGAATCCGGCGTTTGTTTGAATCTTCGCACGACCACCTCGAAAACGATGTCCGAGATCCACATGGCCGAGACTCCGATGAGGAAGGCTGCGGCGAGCGTGGTGGTGTCGTCGGCGGCGGGAATTGGCAGGCCGCTTGCCCGGACCCAAGCGACGACAGGCAATGTCAGATAGGCGGCGGCCAAGGCGCCGCAGATGGGCGAGGCAATCATCTCGCGCAGCTTGTAGCGATGGCGCGACAGCGCCCGCAGCACGCCGCCGGCGAGCCCCGCTGCCACGACCTGGCCCTTGATGCCGAGAAGATCGAAGATGTCATGCATCACGGCCTCCAGCCGCAGAGTTTTTCGCCCTTGCGGTTGTGCGCAAGCAGCGCCCTCGCCTCCTGGTCGGACAAGGCATCGACCGCGCTGGCAGAGAGGCGCATCGGCGGCGCGACGGCGCAGAAGCTGCCCCTGGCCGTCGTGCAGCCGGCGAGCGCGGCGACGATGGCGGCGACGATCAATCCCTTGCCCATGACTTCAGCTCCTTTCTGACCGCGTCAGCCGGCAAAGCGCCGACATCGTTGTCGACCTGGTCGGCGACATCCCGGGCCGCGGCCTCGGCGTCGGCCTGCTTGCTGCGCTCAGCCCTTGCGCCTGCGAGGCGCTGGCGGAAGCCCCAGCCGAGCGCGCCGACAAGGCCGGCTCCGATCGCCAGGATTGTCGGATTGGTGAGAAGCCATGCCAGCAGCGCGCTCATAGCAGCGCTCCGATGAGAAGACCGGCGACAAAGCAGGCGGCGCCGATAACGACATACGGGCTGGCGGCTTCGATACAGGCGGTGAGCAGAGCTTTCAGATTTTCCATGGTCAATGCTCCCAGCCGAACCGGCGCGCGAGCAGATGCCACCACTCGGCCGCGGCGGCGATGGCAAGACCGAGGCCGGTCTCCAGCGCCATTTGAATGTCGGGATCGGCAGAGAATGCCGAGGCGTCGTCGGCGCCCAGAAGGCCGCGCGCGACAAGCACGCCCGCGCAATAGCGCAGGGCGACGCGGATGATAACGGCAGTCATCGGCAGAGCACTCCGAAAAGATTGCAAGGAAGATGCGCGGTCCAGGCGATGAGCGAGCCGAGCGCCAGCGCGATCAGGGTGAGAATGCCGGCTACCTTGGCACCCGATGCGGATTTGTGTGGCAGAGTGGGCGCCTCGCCGGCGGCAGGCAATCCGACGCCGGCAGACGCTGCGGCTAGCGGGACGTCATCGGTGGATGCCGGCCTCGGCGAAGCGTATCCCTCAGTCGCCGACGGCGCGGCCGACATCAGCAGCGCCTGCCGGCGCACGGAGGCGACTCGGACGCTCCAGCCCCGGCCGAAGCTCGGCCAGGTCGATAGTTTTTCCAGGAAGGCGAGCCGCGCGTCGCACAGCGCATCGATGACGACGCCGGCGGGTTTTGCCCTCACCGCCGCCAGCGTGGCCGGGCCAATGCGGCCATCCTGAACAACACCGAGCACACCTTGAAGATACTTCGCCGCCCTGCCCGGCCCGCTGTTCACGGCGAAGTCGAAGAGCGCGTAGTCGATGCCGCCGGGGAGCTGAGCGCCCACCACAGCATCCCAATAGAAACGGCGGTAGACGGTGGCGACTTGGTCATCCGAGATGGCGCGCAGATCGGCCTTCGTGGCGTCTGCTTTGACGTAGCGGCGGAAATTGGCGAGCGTAACGCCCTTCATGGTCGCACCGCCGGGGTCGGCGGGGTTGTCGGACCAGCCGCCTTCGGAGGTGAGGACGAGCGAAAGGGCACGCGCAAAGTTGCGGTCCATGGGGGTTCCTTTCCGCCGGGAGGGGCAGTCAATGTTGGCTTTGATGGGGAAGCTGCTAAACTGTGCGCCAAACAGAGACTGGCGCGCGAAATGGAAGAGAACCTGCGAGCAGGCGAAATACTGGATGGCGAGACCTTATTAAGCGAGGAGCCAAACTTGCTCCTGTGGGCGCTGGTCGGATCGCTTGTATTGAATGTTGTTTTGGGGGTGGCGCTAGCCGGCTTTTATTTCGGACTGGTCAACTAGTCCCCAGGCCTTGTCGTCGCGTCGGCCAGCGTACCCGATAACGTGAACCCGCCACCCCCGCCTTTGTTGGTCGGCCATCCCGAAGTGGGGCCGCTGAGACGGATCAAAGGTGTCCCCAGAGCCGCGACCGCCACGGCTGGGTCAACTGGCTTCTTGATGGAATCGATGAACAGTCGCCTATTAGCTACTACCGAAAGGTCGAGGTAAGTCGGCCACACCAGCAAGTCAGCCATATCGCCCGGATATTTCAAATTTCCCGTTCCGCCGCCGCTTATGAACCAGTCGACCAGCGTCCAATCGACGGTCGATCCAGTCGCGTACGTTGGCACCGTCGCCAAATCGGAAACGTCATTCATGTACAGCCAGCGAGTCGCTGTGCTGGCGAGCTGGAATGACACCAAGAAATGACACCAACCCGACGCCACAAAGTACGACGCGGAAGAACGCATGTCGCCGATAACGGTCCCCGATGAGTTGCTGACAGAAGCTTGAACAGCCCCGGAGCCTCCCAGCGCCAAGAACACACGAGAACCCGTCGCCCCCGCTACCCCAATACCGCCAAGTGCGGTTCCTGATACCGCGTCAGATGATTTTTTGAACCAAAGCGAGGCCAACAACGAATTGCCGTCCACTGCGCCGGTAAGCCCTCCGCCGCGCGAAAGGACGGTGGTCGTGCCGTCGAAATTGACGGCATTCGCCCGATAGCGCGGCCGGGCTGTGGCCGGGATGATGCCGGGCAGCATCCTACAGGCCCAGCCCCAGCACGGACTTCAGCTCGCTGATCGACACATCGAAATTCGCCAGCATGGTGCCCACCTTCTCCTCTGCCGTCGGCGGCTCCGGTGGCGGCGGGGTGTCCTCGATTTCGTAGACCTGCTGGATCACGCCATCGGTTTCCACATAGGACGGTGCGCCGACAACCTGTTTTCCTTCCGGCACTATGAACGGCACAGCAATCCTGCCGCCCAGCGCCTCGACTTCGTCGATCGTCCAAAGGCCCTGGTCGTAGAAGCAGCGCAGGCTGTCGCCGTTCATCTGGATTTCAACAGGATAAGGATCGCATGGCGTCTCCACTTGCCGGCCATCCCCGTAGATGGCGGTATAGGTACCGACCATCTGGGTCACGATCGAGGAGGCGTGCCACTCCTGCCAAAGGTCATTGATCTTACGAACGAGAAGGGACATCGGGTTCTCCTGTTAGGTTCTCAAAACGCTGGTGATGACAAGGCGGCTCGCCGTGTCGACAAAGCCGGCCAGGAAGACGGTTTCCGTCGTCTGGATGGTGATCGGAAAGCTCTCGACGCCGGCCGCTGGCACAAGATTTGCGCTTAGGCTCACGGTGCGTGCGGACGTCACGGCGGTGATCTTGAGCACGAAGCCGAACTGGGGCACCGCATTTGTCGGATTGCCGATCGTGACGTTCGTCGACGCAGCCAACGAAGCGTTGTTGCCAAGCGACATATCCCACGAGACCGACGCGCCGGACGTAAGTGTCTGGTAGGCTACGGTCGACTTTAATGCGGCCGCCGTGAGAAGCTTGCTTGCCGTGCCGAGCTGGAATTCGCTGTTCGACGCGATCGCCGCCGAAGCGAGCATGGCATAGGTCACCAGCCCGGCCGGCACCATGCCTGCCGTCAACTGGCCGAAACCCAGCGCCGAGGACACGCGCCGCAGCAGAGTGTCATCCGACCCGGCCGCGATATCCGCGCGCGTGCCGCTCGAATTGGCCGATCGGCCGAGGACCGACACCGCAGCGCTGTCAGCCAGGGTGTTCAGTGCTATGGCGTTCGCCGGCGGACTGAAGGTGCCGGTGAAAGAGGCATTGACTTTCGGCGCCAGGCTTGCCACCGCCACGCCGCTGTCCTTCACCAGCTTGCCCGTCGTGCCGTTGAATGTGGCGATGTTGTCGGCCGCTGCCGAGGCCGGCCCTGCCACAAGGCTTCCCACTGCCACGCCACTGTCCTTACCGGCCTTCCCCGTGGTGCCGGCGAAGGTGACGATGTTATCGGTCACCGAGGAGGCCGGGCCTGTGAAGTCACCCACGCCGGTGCCATCCGCGCCCTTGTCGCCAGCGCGGGTGAAGATCAGCCAGATGCCGTCGGTGCTGGTCGGCAAAGTGCCGGCGCCGCTGACATAGGCGAGCGTAAGCTTTCGATAGCGTGTCGCGGCCATGAGATCGTCACGCAGCTTCACCACTTGGCCGTTCTTTCGATGAAAAAGCCTGAATTCCTCAAACCATGCGTGAAGGGTGGAAAACACCTTGAAGCGGCCGGACTGCATGCGGTCGAGCATTTCCATCAGCCCGGCCTCGACCGAAACCGAGCCGTCGGCGAAGCGGGCGTGGCTGGTCAGCATGTTCAGCCCGTGGGCGGCATATTGCATTGCCAGCGCCACACCGGCGCCTTCCAGCGTTTCACGGCGGCCATCGCGCGGCCAAGCGAAGGGCAGCCAGTCGCCCCAGCCCTTCAGCGCCAGCGCCTGCATCGCCGGCGTCTGCTGCGAAGCCCGGTGAGCTTTCGTCACATAGACGACATCGGCTTCGGTATCCCAGGCCAGCTCGACCGCGGCCGAAGGATGGTCCCAGCCGAAATCGAGGGCGCCGATGCGCGGCCACCAGCGCGGCAATTTGAAGGGCTCGCAAGCGATCGTCTCCTCCGCCACCGGGAAGATGCGGCCGGAGCCCAGCACCGGAATGCCTTTCGCGCGCGCCTCGCGCTCGTGCTCGGGAAAGGCAGCGACGATCTCTGCGCGCTGCTCGGGCGTGTAATGCCCGGCATCGTCGATAGTCATGAACGTAACGTGGCGGGACATGGCAAACCTTTCCCTTCTCCCCTTGTGGGAGAAGGTGGATCGGCGCGCAGCGCCGAGACGGATGAGGGGTGTTCCAGCGGAGAGACGCGCTGGCGTTCCCTGGAGCACCCCTCATCCGGCCGCTTCGCGGCCACCTTCTCCCGCATGGGGAGAAGGAAAGAACTTCACGTCGCGATGTCGTTCACCGGCGCCAGCGGCGCGGGAAGCGCGGCCTCGCCAAGGCCACGGCGCAGCTCGATCTCGATGTCGCGGCAGATTTGCGAGATCGGCACGTCGTTGGCGTTGCCTTCGAACGGATTGGCGCTGCTTTCGCCGACCAGATCCAGCGACATGTAGACCCAGCCCAGCAGCGCGCTGAACGGGATGGTCAGCCAGATCGAGATCCAGCCGAGCACGCCGCCCAGCTTGGCCATGTCGGCAAAGACCGGAACAACGCCGAAGGGCAGCAAGGTGCAGAAGATGATCATGAACATCGAGCTCACGATCGCGTATTGCCGGGGATAGGGATTGTTCTTGATGCGATCGCAACGCGCCTGCTGGTCCTGCAAGTCGCGTATCAGCTTGATCAGCTCGGAATAGACCTGCGTCGGAACGGCTGAACTCTTCAACAAGCCGTTGACCTCGGCCAATTGCCTGTCGAGAAGCTCTATCGCCGGCTGTGGCGATTTCAGCACGCTTTCGGCTTCCTCGCCCAGCAGCCTGCGCAGTTCCTCGGCAAGCGAGGTCTTGTCCTCCTCAATGTGATAGCGGCGGCGCCGGAACTCGATGTTGGCCGCTTTCGCCAGCGATTCCCAAGGCATCGGCCGCCGCAGCGAAAAACGCAGCGCCGTCAGCCAGGCGAGATGGCGGTAGATCAGCCGCCGGGCGGTGGCAGCATCCATGAAATCCCGGCAGAAGCCGGACAGCATCCGGCTGCTGGCGGTGATCTGCGAGAAGGCCTGCAGAGCCTCGTTGGCGCGGGTGAAGACCTGCGAATTCTTGAATCCGGCGACGAGCGACACCGTGGTGCCGAGCACCAGCACGACCGACCACGGCACCGAGAAGCCCGCGGTCGCCGGAAGGCGGTAGGCGGCGATCGCCAACCCGCTCACCACGACCATGTAGATGACGCTGCGCCGCGACCAGAGCGCGAAGTCCAGCAACCTGTAAGAACGGCCTACATACATTCCTGAAATCCCTTACGGCATGCAAGTCGCGCGACCGCGCGTTCGCGCACCATAAGGGGTGGAAATCGTTTTGACAGAGCCTACGGCAAGCTCCAGTTCGTCGCCCCCACGCAAGTGAGGGAGAGATGGCGCGGCGAAGCGGCGACGGAGTGGTGGCAGCGCCGGCCTTCGATGCAAGAGCGGAAAGCTATTCGTAGAGCTTATCGCCCTACGAAGCCCCCCTCTCCGGCCGCTGCGCGGCCACCTCTCCCCCGCCTTGCGGGGGCGAGGAACCCAAGTCCTGAACCGCCTCCGCGCTCAAAAACCGCAACACCACGTCGCTCATGCCGAGCAGCGGCGTGAACGTGACGATCGTGATGCCGTCCGTGGCATTCGTTCGGGTGAGGCCCTCGGAATAGATATCCAGCGGCGGTTCCTCGTCAAACCAGACGCCGTGCAGCGTCTCGCCCTGCCATTTCTCGCGGCCTTTTTCGTAGCTCTTGAAGGAAAGCACGCTCTCGCCGGCCTGCACATCGCCGCCACCGCCCCAGCGCACGACGACGCTGTCCAGCGCTCCCGGCGCGCCGCGGCCCATTACCGTGTCGGCGATGGCATCGGCCGGGATCATGCCGGTGCCCCACTCGCTTTGCTGCTGCGGCGGACCGACCAGCACGCGCTGCGGATTGTCGCGCGTGCCCTCGCCGGTGACGCCGGCGGCCCAGAGCCTGACGGGTTGGCCGAACACCTTGCCCTTCCACCAGCCCGGATAGCGACCGGTGAGGTGCATGGCCCATTCCGCGCCCCCTGCCCTGGTTTTGCCGAGCTGGTTTCCGGCCATGAACAGACGCTCGCGGTGCGTCGCGCCTGCCGAATGAAATTCGGCCTGCCGCTTGTATGGCGCGTAGGCTGCAAGAAGGTTACGGCGACGCCTGCGGTCCATCTCCTCCAGAAGAGCCAGATAGGTTTGCATCGCTGTCCAGGAGCGGCCGGAGGCTCGCTTCGAGGCCGCGGATACGGCTGCGGATCTCCTCATCGCTCAATTGCCCGAGGCTGGTTTGCTTGGCATCGACACGTTCCGAGAAATCCTTGGCCGAGAAATCCTTGGGCAGCAGCGTCAGCACGACCTTCAGATACTGCTCGGGTTTTTCGGCGCGCACCGCGGCGATTACGCCCGCGCCATGGACGCGGAAATCGGCGCGAAGCGCGGCGGCGAAATCGTCGACGAGCGTCCTTCGCGAGCGCTTGGGGCGGGGGGACGGAGCGGCAGCGGCTTTGGTAGCTTTCGGCTTTCGCCTCGCCGGCTTCGCGCCGACGGGCTCGCGGCGTCTGTTTTCGTCAGCCATGGGTGACAGAATCCGATGGCGCTGCTTTCGCCGCCTTCGCCTTGCGGACCTTGCGGGCCGGCTTCCTGCGCAGCCTTGCGCTGGCCGGCCTGGCCGGCCGGGCATCGGCGGACGGCGCGGCCATTGCCTTCAGCCCCGCCGTGGCTGTGCGGACCGCAGCCGGGCCGAGGCCCTGGCGCGGGAAACCGAAACCGGCGACGGCTTCATCAAGGCCACCGCGAACCATACCGATGCGCACGCCCGGCGCGACCTGCTCGAAACGGCCCGAGCGGTGCGGAAGGCTTGTGCCTTCGAATTCGCCGATAGCGCTGACGATCTCGGCGCCGTCATCGGCGGTGACGATGGTGGCATAGCGTGGCATCTGGGCCTCCAGCAGAATGTTGAAAGCGCCGCAGGACAGGGAAGGCGCCGCCAGCGCTTCGAAAGAATGGATGGCGCGAAAAACAAAAACCCGCCGGCGGCGGGTCGTTGGCGCAAATCAGCACCATGGACAAAATAGTAGCATAGCTGCCTTCACCAGGCAACAGCCTCTAGGTACATTTTCCTAAATTTCTCAAAATACCGGCGGCAAAGCCCCCGTGCGCGCCACACCTATAGATTGAAACGCCGGGCCAGATCACAACAATTTTTGTCGGAACCAACCTTGGTCCGACGGATTCCACCCCTAGTCGCAACGCGACAGATGACCGTCTCGCAACAGAGGAGAAGAGATCATGCTTACAAGGATTCTTGCAGCTTCGGCCTTGACCATCGGCCTCGCGACGGCGGCGATGGCCCAGAACGCGGGTACCGCCGGAAATGACGGCACGGGCAGCGGCCAGACCGTTACCGTCGAGCCGAAGACGCCGGCCGCGCCGTCGCCTGACCAGGCCGCTCCGCCCGATACCGGCACGACCGGCAGCATCACAGGCGGCGACATGAATTCGAACGCCGACAAGAACTGCGCGAATCATCCGCAGGGCGCAATGGGCGATGCCAACAACAGCACCGCCACCACGGTGCAGCCGAACGTGAACGACAACAACTGCGGCAAGTAACTGCGGCAAGCAAGGGCATCGGGCTTGGACCAAGGGCCGTGGAGTTCGCTTCGCGGCCATCGTCTTTTGGTCTGGCGGCGCGCCTGCGGAAACCGCGGGGGAACAATGGCACGGCTCGGCCGTTCGTTCCCAGGAGGCAAAAAGGAGAGACCGATGGCAGACAATGACACCAGCACCACCAATTCAGCCAACGGCAACGCGAAAACCGCCGCCGCGCGCGCCACGCGCACCCGTCCCGCGTCCCGCAGCAGCGCACGAGCCTCGCGGGCATCGGAAGACGCGATGAAGAAGCAGATCGCCGAATTGAAGCGTGAGGTGAACCGGCTGAACCGCACGCTTTCCGAACAGGCCGGGGAAGCCGCAGAGACCGCGCATGGTTGGTATCGGGGCGCGGCCGACCGGGCTTCGAACCTTTACAGCGGCGCCTCTGACCGCGCGTCGCGCGCGGCGAGCCAGTTGCGCAGCCAGGCGCAGAGCGTTTCGGAGACCGTGCAGCAGAACCCCGGCACCTTCTCGACCGCGATGTTGATCGGCGGGCTGGTCGGCTTGCTGGCCGGCATGGCGATCAGCCGAAGCTCCGCCCCCGAGCCGGACTGGCTGCATCGTTGGCACAGGTAGGCATTTCCGGCCCGGCTATAGAGCCGAGTCGGAAAACAATAGTGAGCGAGGGTTGCCTTGCGGCGACCGCGCGGAAAGGCTGGACCGTCGCGCCCGGCCTTTTTCTTTCCCCGCCGGTTTTTTAGTTTCCGAGGTTCTGCTGGGCCTGCTCTGTTCCGGCGGCCGTCCCGGGCTGGTCATTAGCCGATGCTTATGGGATCATTCCCTGAGGGGAATCGCGGAGAGCAGGCATGGACAAACCTGCCATGGCATCCGTCTTTCGGATGCGGCATGTGCCAGCAAGCATTTCGGGCGTTCGCAGCCTGGGCCGGGGCCAGGCCGATCCGATCTTCCATTCGAGACCGCTCGGCGAAGCGATCCGCTTCATCGCCCAGGCCGAGGGCCAATATGACCTCAGCGCCGTCGCTGTCTTCTACGGTGACCGCCAGACGCCGCCGCTCGGCAACCGCGAGATCAGGCGGCTTTGGAGCGAATATGGAGAGCGGTGGATGGAGGCCTAAGCGAGGCTCGCGCATCTCCGGATCGTAACCGCGGCTCGCGCGTTTCACCCCGGTCAATGGGAGCAAAAGCCATGAATGTCGCCAATCTGCAGCTCGAGGGCCTACTGATGGCCGTCGCTTCGGTCAACCAGGTGCTGGTGCGCAAGGGCGTGCTGACGGTCGAGGAGATCGACATCGCGTTGCGCAAGGCGGAGGCCAGCGAAACCAGCGAGGAGCGCTCGGAAGGCATGTCGGCCTCGAGCCGCGACGCCGTCAACTTCCCGATCCGGCTGCTCGAACTCGCCAACCAGTGCCAGCCGGAAGCCGACATGCCGTCCTTCTCGAAGCTGGCGCGCATGGTTGGCCAGATGAAAGAGCCGTATAACGATCAGATGTGAGCGTGTGGGAAGGCGCCTTGTCTTGAAATGTTGGCGCCGCTCCTCATCCGACCTTCGGCCACCTTCTCCCCGTAGAACGGGGAGAAGGAAAGTTCACGCCCTGCCTGGCCAACCCTGCTTGACGGCCAGCACGCTGCCCGGGCCGTGCGCGGCGGCGTAGAGCAGCCCGGCGGCGAACGGGAAATGCGACATGAAGGCGCCAAACTCGGCCTGGTTTCCGGCCCAATGCGACGGGCCGTGAAAGGCGAAGCCGAGGAAGATGACATAGACCGCGCCGATCAACGCCAACGGCGTCAGATAAGCGCCGGTGAGGAAGGCGATCACCAGCAACGCTTCGAGGATCGCCGCGCACCAGGCCAGGAACAGCGGGAACGGGAAGCCGGCGGCCGCGATGTAGCCGGCGGTGGCGCCGATATCCATCAGCTTGAAGGCGACGGCCATCGCGAACATGGCGGCGAAGATCAGGCGGGCGATGAGAATGGCGGCGGTCTGCCAGGTCGACTGCATTTCCACGATGTCCTCCGGATTGAAGCGGTTGATGCCCCAAGGACGGGCGGAGAGAGATGGTTCCGACAGGCGCCGGAAAAATTGTTTGGCGAGAGGCGCCACAACTTTCTCCTTCTCCCCTTGTGGGAGAAGGTGGATCGGCGCTTCAGCGCCGAGACGGATGAGGGGTGTTCCAGCGGAGTGAAACGCTGGCTTTCCCTGGAACACCCCTCATCCGGCCGCTTCGCGGCCACCTTCTCCCACAAGGGGAGAAGGAGAAAGTTGCGGCGGATGGCTGATCGAATCCCGAACGGTGCCGTATTCGGCGCCCCAGCGGTCCGTCATGACGCAGCGAATGTCCCAGAGCTCGGGGAAGAAGCGGTGGCGGGCGCCGCCTTCGAGGATCTCCACCGGCCTGCCTTTCAGCGACTTCGCGCCGAGCCCGATCGAGCGGTGGATCAGATAGAGGTGATTGGCGCGGAATTTCTGGAACAGCTCGTCGAACTCGATCAGCGCCTCGGCCACGACATAGGAATCGCCGTGGTCGTAGTGTTCGTCATAGATATCCTCCACGGTCAGTCCGCGGCCGTCGAGATAGGCATGCTTGAAGGCCCGCCAAAGGTCCGGCGGCAGGCGCAGCAAGAGCCTGAAGCCCGGCGATTCCTGGCCGCTGCCATTGCCGAGCTGCAGGCGGATCTGCTGATACTCCTTGGGCGACATGGTCTCCAGCAGGTCGAGCTGCGCCGTCATCATGCGCATCAGCCGGTGCACGCGGCCCATCAGCGTGACGATGCGATGCGTGTCCTGTTTCTCCAGATAGTCGAGGACGTCAACCAGCGTGTAGGCGATGAGCTTCATCCACAGTTCCTCGACCTGGTGCACGATCTGGAACTGCAGCTCGTCGGCGTTGACCATGTCGGAGAGCGGTTTTTGGCAGGCGAGCAGCTGATCGCATTTCAGATAGACGCCGTAGTCGCGCATCTCGGGGGCCTCGATGCGGGCGTGGTAATCGTTCTTGTCCATGGCTTCTCCTTCTTGCGGCAGGTTTTTCGACCGGGCGACAAGGATAGCGCTCTCGGCTTGAACATTGTTCCTTTCTGTTATCCAAATGACGTGGAATGAAGGACGATCGTCGATATCTCCTGTCATATTGGAGAACGAATGACGCTGGATGCTCTCGACCGCAGAATAGTCGCCGCGCTTGAGCGCGACGCACGCATCTCGTTCGGCGAACTCGCCGAGGAGGTCGGCTTGAGCAAGACGCCTTGCTGGAAACGGGTGAAGGCGCTGGAAGAGGCCGGCGTTATCCGGGGATATTCGACCCGCATCGACCCGGCCAGGATCGGCTTCGGCATCGAGGCCTTCATTCAGGTGTCGATCGACTTCGAGGTGTCGGATGCCTTCGAGGCGGCAGTGAAGAAGCACCCGCTGATCCGCCGCTGCTACGCCACCACGGGCGAAGCCGACTATCTGCTCCAGATCGTCACCGTCGACATGATGGCGCTCGACCGGATGCTGCGCGAGGAACTCAGCCGCCTGCCCGGCGTGCGCCGCACGGTGACTTCGATGGCGATGCGCGAGATCAAGGGCGACATCTCGTTCGCCGAGGCGGCGGCGCGTGCGCTGAGGGGATAAGGCGAGCGGCAAATTGAGACGTCGGCTCGACGGTACCCTGTCGGCAATCGAGCCGTGGACGCGGGCCGCGCAGGCCCGCGCCGCATGGTGTCTTTTATGGCGACGCAAGGCGATCTACTGGCTGGAGGACGCGTGACGAGAATATGGGAGCCTGATCACGGCCGGCTCCCGCTCCACCTTTTCCTTCTCAGCGTCGGCCTTGCGTTTCGGGCATTCCTCGAAATCATGGTCGCGGCCGCCGCAGTAGGAGCAGCACTTGGCCGGGGTGTCGGGGTTAAGCATCGAGACCATTCCCAAGAATGCACCAAAACGTTTCCCGTTGCAGCAATCGCGTGAAGACGCTGCATGGCCGTTCAGCCCGATGCCCAGACGCCGCAGTAGCAGGAGCTCGCCGCTTGCGCGGCGGGCTCCCGCTCAATCACCGCTCACGCATGAGCGTGGGGATGACGGAAGTCCCAGACAGCCCAGGCCGATGCCGCGACCACCAGCACGCCGAGAACGACATGCGTGGCCATGACATACGTGTCAGCCGCGAAATGTAGCAACCAGGGCGACACGATCAGCCAGAGCCCGAGGACGACGTTTACCCATTCTTCCCATTCGGCGAACACCGAAAGCGTCGCGAGCGCCAGCGCGCCGAGAAGAACGCCGACAATCCAGGCGTTCCACGCGGGCACCGTCGCTGCGGTGAATCCGATGACCCATGGTGAGATGAACAGGCAAATCGCCAGGATCAGGGTGATCCAGTCCTGACTCTTTCTTGCTTCCATCAGTTTGCTTGGCATGACAACCTCCATAGACGAAGCTTGACCAAAGCAACTGTATCCGCGTGGACATTGCACGCTTAGCGATTGATGTAATTACGTTTCTATCAGGCTGCAAGTGGCGGGCGGGCAGGCCCGAAACGCGCGTCGCCGGCGTGGGACGGGAGAAATCCCGCCGCCTGCCGCTCAAACGCTGAAGTCGGCGTCGCCCTCTGCCCCCAGCTGCGGAACGACGATCGCCTCGAGCGGCGCGTCGAGCGTCCATTTCACGCTGCCGGGCGAGCGTTCGAGGCTTGAGGAACCGCTCAGCGACTGCGGCGCCACCCGCTGCAGCACCACGGTGCCAAAACCCTTGCGCTCACTCGTCTTCTGCTCAGCTCCAACGGCCGTCGCGCCGGATGTCTCGTGCCACAGAAGATGAAAGCGCCGCTGCGCTTGCGGACCGGGCTCGACCTGCCAGGTGATTTCGATGCGGCCGCCTTCGCCCGCCAGCGCGCCATATTTGGATGAGTTGGTGCCCAACTCGTGGAAGGCCATGCCGAGATTCTGCACGGCGTTGGACTGCAGGGTCAGGAGCGGCCCGGAAAGCGAGATGCGCTCCTCATGGCCGAAAGGCTTCAGATGTTCCTGGATCAGGTCGAACAGGCTGGCGCCGGCCCATTCGGAGGTGACCAGGAGATCGTGCGAGCGCGACAGCGCCATGATGCGCGAACGGATCAGTTCCTCGAACTCGCCCGGATCGGTGGAGCGCTTGCTGGTTTCCCTGATCATCGACAGGATCACGGCGAACTGGTTCTTCACGCGGTGATTGACCTCGCGCATCAAGAGCCGGATGCGGCGCTCGCTTTCCTTGGCAGCGCTGATATCGCGGGCGATCGTCGAGGCGCCGATGATCTCGCCCGCATTGTTCCTGATCGGCGAAATCGTCAGTGAAACAGTGATCAGGGAGCCGTCCTTGCGCCTGCGCACCGTCTCAAAGCTCGGAATGCGCTCCCCCTTGCGAATGCGGCCGATGATCTCGGTTTCCTCGTCTTGCATATGCTCCGGGATCAGCATCAGGATCGACCGGCCGATGGCCTCTTCGGCGGTATGGCCGAACATGCGTTCGGCCGCGTGGTTCCAGTCGGTGATCACGCTGTCCAGAGTCTTGCCGACGATGGCGTCGTAGGAAGAATCGACGATCGCGGCCAAGCGCGCATCGGCGTTCGGATCGTGTCGGAACGTCCCCCCGGGATTGGTCATAGACGGTAATTAGGGCCGGCCGAGGTCAAGGCAATCTGCCGCGAGCGAGCGTGCATCTGCTCAGGGTTTCGAGTCGCTGGAGCCATCTGCGACCTTCCGATCCAGCGATATCACGCCGAAATCCTGCGACTTCGCGCCCAGGTCAGCGGTCAGAAACCCATCGGACGCCAGCCCACGGCGCAAAAGCTCGCGCACAGCGGCCGAGCGGCTTGGCATGCGTTTTTCGAAACGCCAGTTTTCCAGCGCCGCCAATTCCTCGTCGGTCAGCATGATCTGCAACCTTTGCGGCCGTTCAAGCTCAACCACTTCCGCCTCCATCCGAGCCGAACACTGTGAGTTAGTATGTGCCTAACTGTGAGTAGAAATAGGAAATGGCCATAAGGCGTCAAGAGGGGATGATTTGCCGATCGGTAATGAAGCCAACGATGCTAAGGATGCGGTGAAACCGCGTTTGATATACTTTGCTAACTGGCTGATTTATTTATTGTTTTTAAAATTTGTGTATTGCCAACCGCACTGCTCCAGCGCATGGTTGCAACAGAGGGATAGACCCCCGCGAAAGGAGGGTTTTCCAATGATGCGAGGATTTTCCAACCGGCTGCGCGACGACTCTCACTGCAAGGTCCAGCAGGCCCTGCGGATCGACGGGATCGTCAACATCATCCGGGTTGCGGAAGAAATCAGGCTCAAGAACCTCGCCGAGAACATCGCCCGCGAGGACATCGAAAGCCTGGTGATGCAAATCGCCCAACTTTACGGGGCGCCGATCGAGTTCGACGACCAGGCCTTAACGGCGCTCGACCTGCCGGAAGCCACGGGCGGCGACAACCGCAACGACCTCGAAAGGGCCCTGTGGGAGCACGCGCTGCCGGACGCGCGGCTCGATTTGCTGCAGCTAGACGAATAGCGGGGCGACGCCCGCAGCAGCCTAGTGCCCCCAACGCCGCTCAGTCCCTGGCGGCCAACTCGCCCAGAATGTCGAGCCCCGTCTCATACCGGTCCGGCGCAACGCCCGCCTGATGAGCTTGCCACAGATTGTCGCGCAGGTCGGCTATCTTAACCGGCAGGGCAAGCTCGTTCGAGGCGGCGCGGAAAATGAAACCCTCCTCGCTCTCGTCCATGCGCCTGGTCAGCGCATCGACCGCCGCCACCACCGGCAGGCCGAAGCCGGCGCCGTGCAGCCGCTCGAGACTCCAACCCTCGCCTTTCTCGACCACGTCATGCAGATAGGCAACCGTCTTTTCGTCCAGCGTTTCGACCGCATCGGCAACCCGTCTCAGATGTTCGATGTAGGGTCTGCCGGTCTTGTCTTTCTGACCCCGATGGGCCTGCTCGGCGATTTTGGCGGCTTGGTGAAGCATGGTCCTTCCGATCTCGTCACGATAAAGCCCGTCCCGGCGAGGGACGGCCGAGGCGGGCTTGCTCGGGTCGGAACCCGGTCCGGATGACGGGCCTTCGGGGAAACTGCGCGCCATCCATGCCGCAAGAACCTCGGCACCGGCCTAATGTTCCAACGCTGCCGGATTTTTGAGGATGCGCCATCCCCAATCCGCGCCACCCGTTCCAGGCGGATGCCAGCACCTGGGCGCGTCGCTGAAATGAATTCAGACGACACGCTTTAAGTCTTTGTTTTGATGCCCGTCGTCCCAGAACCGCTGCGCATTCTGGGCGACATGCATTAAAAAGAAGCCCGGACCAGGAGCCGGGCAAGAGAGGTCTTGGGAACATGCTGACCGGGGGTCACGTTCAGCGTTTGCTAATTTGGCGGTTCATTATGACGGCCAGATGAAGGCACATTCGTCCGTGTCGTTGTGCTCAGCGCCTGCCTCGACGCAGAAAGAGCTTTCGACAGGAACTTCGCGGTCGTGTTGCCGTTAGCCCTCCGTGTCCAACAGGAGGTCCGGCCATGGACTGGAACCGCGTCGAAGGCAATTGGAAGCAGGTGAAGGGCAAGGTGAAGGAACAGTGGGGCAAGCTGACCGACGACGATCTCGATCGTATCGCCGGAAAGCGCGACCAGCTCGAAGGCGTAATCCAGGAACGCTACGGCCTGGAGAAGGATCGCGTGCGCCGCGACATCGACGACTGGTACAGGATGCAGGGCTGGTAACAGTCGGCTCCCCAAAACGAAGGGCGTTGCCTCGCGGCAGCGCCTTTGAGAAGCCGGTCACCCGCGCGACGGCGGCGTGTCCGTTTCGACCTGCAGGTCGGGCGGCATGAATGGCTCTGATGGGCTACCATGGCCGAGTTCCGCCCGCGCCGAAGGCGCGCTGGATTGTCCGGATCGGCTTGCCTTCGCGAGGCGCCTGGCGCGCCGCCTTGCGCCGGTTCCAGAAAGGCGCCGCATCGGGGATCAGCCGCGGATCTCATGGTCCGCCGCCAGCGGGACGCCCCGGATATCAAAATTGCAGAAACGCATGAAACATGCCGCCGCCTCGAAAGTTCCTACCGGAAGGAGTTGGCTCATGATCAACCGAGGCGACGGCGCCGAACCCGGCGATGGCAAAGCGGCTCAACCAGCACACGGCGATGTGGAATTGCTTGCCCGCCGCCTGGCAAAGGATACCGACATCTCGGAGGACGAAGCTCGCGAACTGATCAAGCTTATCGGCCCTGACTGGACTTCACTGGTGAGAGAGGCGAGGTTCCTCAAGGGACGGCACTGATCAAAGGCTTATCGAGATTTTCCCGCAGCCGGGACGACCATCTCAGGAAAGGCGAACCCAGCCCGGCGCCACGGCGCCGCTCACGCCGCGCCCTATTTGGCGGCGGCCTTCTTCTTCACCTTCTTTACCGGCTCCTCCACCGGCTCCTGCGCAAGCCTGGCCTTGCGAAGACGCGCCGTTTTGGCAACCCTGGCCGCCGCCTCGCTGTCGATGATGGCGCGCGCGGTTTTTGTAGTGGCCTCGTTCTTGGCGTCGCCTTTCGGCTTGAACACATTCGTATCAGCCATGTGCTACCTCGCTATGCAAATGAAAAAGGCCGGGCGAACCCGACCTTCCCTCAAAGCCCCAGCGCCTGTGCCGGTACATCCGTGGTCAAAGGCGCCGACGCATGGCTTAGGCTGCCTGGAGGTTCTCCGCGGCGCTCTTGCCGCTGCGAGCGTCCTTGACGACGTCAAAGCTTACCTTCTGGCCTTCGACGAGAGAACGCATCCCTGCGCGCTCCACGGCGGAGATGTGAACGAACACGTCCGGCTGGCCGCCGCCCTGTTCGATGAAGCCAAAGCCCTTGGTGGCGTTGAAAAACTTCACGGTTCCAGTAGTCATACGATTTCCTTTCAAATCGACGCAAATTACCGCCGCTTGGCCGAATGCCAAACGTCACGGTTTTCGAAATTGAGAGGGAAGATCGTCGGGCGCAAAGGCCCTGAAACAACGTTCGTTCAACAAGATCGATGTCACACATATAGCGTTTAAACTGACTCCCGGCAAGACAACCCCCGATATATTTATGTAGGACCCTTTTTGGCACCCGACCGGATCCGCCCTCTGATGCGAAAGTGACGATGACGGCGGAACCGACGTCATCGCCGCCAGTTACTCACCATCTTCGTTAGCTCTTGCTTATCTACGCAAAACACCTGTCCGAGCCTGTCGTGCAAGTCGCTCCGATTACCCTTGGCCTCGGCTGCCATTGCGCTAGCGCTCGGCCGGGCATGGAAGAACCAACGATGGCCGAAGTCGGTTCGCACATCGAGAGAGAACGAAGCAACACGTCGGCGAAGGGACCTTTGCAACGGTTCCTGCGTATGATCGGCCCCGGTTTTATCACCGGCGCATCCGACGACGATCCCTCCGGTATCGGAACTTACAGCCAAGCCGGCGCGCAGCTCGGTTTCGATATCGGCTGGACCATGCTGTTCACCTTCCCGCTGATGGCGGCGATCCAGGAGATCGCCGCCCGCATCGGCCGCACCACCGGCAGGGGGATTTCCGGCAACCTCAGCAGACACTATCCCTCCCCGCTGCTCTACGTCGTGGTGGTGCTGCTTTCCGTTGCCAACGTCATCAATATTGGTGCCGACCTCAGCGCCATGGCGGACGCGTTGGAGCTGCTCATCGGCGGGCCGAGCCCGCTCTATGTCATCGCATTCGCGATCGTCTGTACCTGCGCGATCATCTTCATCGACTACAGCCGCTACGCGAAAGTGCTCAAATGGACAACTTTGAGCCTCTTCGCCTACGTCATTGCCATGTTCGCCGCAAATGTAGCCTGGGCCGATGCGGCCAAAGGCCTGCTTGTTCCGCACATTGAATGGAGTGGCGCTTTCTTCACCACGCTGCTCGCGATCCTCGGCACGACGATCTCGCCTTATCTGTTCTTCTGGCAGGCCTCGCAGGAAGTCGAGGAGGAGGAACTCAAGCCAAGCGCCAAGCCGCTGCGATGGGCGCCGTGGCAAGCTTCCAGGGCATTCCGGCGGATACGCGCCGATACGCTGGTCGGAATGGCGTTTTCGAATTTGATAGGCGTCGCGATCATCTTCACCACGGCCGCCACGCTTCACAAGGCGGGGGTGACCGATATTGCTTCGTCCACGGACGCGGCCAAGGCTCTGGAGCCGGCCGCCGGAAAGTTCGCCTTCATCATTTTCTCGATGGGAATTATCGGCACCGGGCTTTTGGCTGTGCCGGTGCTGGCGGGGTCAGCGGCTTTCGCCGTCGGCGAAGCCCTGCACTGGACGGTGGGGCTGCAGCGCAAGCCGAAGGAAGCGTTGGCATTTTACGTCACACTCGCCGCCGCGACCGCTCTTGGCACCGGGATCATGTTTACCCCGATCGACCCGATCAAGGCGCTTTACTGGAGCGCCGTCATCAACGGCATATGCGCCGTTCCCGTGCTGATCGTCATGATGCGGATGGCCGGCCGCAAGGACATCATGGGTGAATTCCCAATTCAGGGTTGGCTGCGCGCGCTGGGATGGCTAACGACAATGACCATGGCAGCCTCGTCGGTGGGCCTCATCGCGCAGTGGTTTGCGTGAATCCGAGCAGGGGAAAGCGATCTTCAGATGCGACAGTCGGGCGGTTCATGCGTCGGTCCGGCCAATTGCCTGGCCGCGGCGGTGCTTCGTCGTCGTCAATAACAATTGATGCTTTTAGCTGTGTCGCCGCATGTATTTCTTTCTGGAACAACTTTGGTCGGGCCGTGTTGGTGGTAATCCAACCCACCAGGAGATTCAGAATGGCGACGACGAAAGCGGCCTCGAACAAGGGCCTCAACGAACTTTTCCATGACACGCTGAAAGATATCTATTTCGCCGAGAAGAAAATCCTGACGACGCTGCCCAAGATGGCGAAGGCGGCGCAGGACGACGCGCTGAAAATGGCCTTCGAGAAGCATCGCGACCAGACGGAGGAACATGTCGCCCGTCTCGAGGAAGTGTTCGAGGTGATCGATAAGAAACCGGCGGGGAAGACTTGTGCCGCCATCATAGGCATCACCGAGGAAGGTGCCGAGATCATGGACGAGTACAAGGGCTCGCCCTCGCTCGACGCCGGCCTGCTGGCTGCCGCCCAAGCCGTCGAGCATTACGAGATCTCTCGCTACGGCACGCTCAGGACCTGGGCGCAGGAACTCGGCCTGACGGAGGCCGTCACCTTGCTCGACAAGACGCTGAACGAAGAAAAGGAAACGGACGCCGCGCTTACCCAGCTTGCCGAATCCGCGGTCAACGTCGCGGCTGAAGCCGCATAGCGGACGATCCGCTGACGGCCGCCGAGCCCCGGCAGCTTGCCAGGGCTCTCTGCCACATTGCAGGTCTAATCGAACGACGGCGGCCGCTGCCCTCGCCACCAACGATCTTAGCTGTTTGTTGGACCGATAATTCGTCCTGGATGGCAGAATTGGCGCGCCGGTTCTTGCAGCGACCCCGGGCCTCTTGACGGTCAAGATCTACAAACCCATATCGCCGCTGAGCTTGGGCCGCTGTCGGCACCAAGCCGTTGCCTGAACTCAATTGTTCGTTCGATTGGAGGACGTTATGAACGATCGCATGTTCGACAGCCCTGTTTTCGTGAAGAGCGGAGACAGCCTCATCCAGGAAATCGCGTGCCTGGAAGATGCCCTGGAATTTCTCTACGCGTGGCCCAAGAACAGGCGCGGAACCATCTTTGAAACGGCACTTCGTGCCTGCCAGCGGGCATTCGACAGCGGCTATCCGCTGACTGCCGCCAGAGATGCTTTTAGCGGTTTCGCAAGGTCGGTCAAAATTCTCGAGGACGTGAGTATGCCCTTGCCATGGATGACCGGCAAAGGCGGCCGCGGCGGCGGACTGACTGTTTGAAAGTTTCGCGGTTATGGGAGTTCGCGATGCTTTCCAAACCTTTCGAGAAACCCCTTCGCGTTTGGGTCGGACTGGGCTTTCCCCGGCAACTGAACACCGTCGTCGATGCCTATCAGTTCGCGACCGACTGGTGCGGCAATAGCCCGGAGCAGAAAGCGGCTATCCGTGCCTGCAAGGCGGCTTTGGTCGGCGAAGTCGACGCGGAAACCGCGCGAGGCGTTTTCGCCGCATTCGCGCGCAAGAAGGATATCCTTGTCGAGGACGGACCAATCCCCCCCGCGATAGAAAAAACTCGGCCGTCAGATTACCGATGAGGATCGGGGCGCGCCCCGCGACCGCTGTCGGGGCGCCTCACAGCGTGCCGCATGTCATCCGGTCCGCCCCTTGGCACTGGATCGTTGGCCTCGAATGAACGCCCACCAGTCGCGGGAATGATGGGCGTTCAAACAGTTGACGATGAAGTGACTCAAATATCCGTCAAACCGTCCCACAACCACCAACGGCGGGCCAAGGTTTCACTGCTTGGACCAAAGCGGCGCTGCGTGCGACTTCAGTCCAAGTGAGTTGTATGTCGCGGCCGGCCAGCCTGCCTTCCCGGTTTCCAGCAAGTGCCTCCACCGTCTGGAGGAACATCGGCTAAATGGAACTTCGATCCTGATTGTCTGTTCATTGGAAGGCGGGCCAACATGACCAGATCGTCGCTTCATCTTCTCAAGGGTACAGGGTATCTGATTTCCACAGTGAGCGTGGCGCTGCTGGCGATCGTCAGCTGGGACGGTGCCTCGAAAAGTCCGTTGTTGATTGCTTGTCTGCTCGGCGGAGCCGCTACCTCGGTTATCGGCATGTTCTGCCGCTGGCTGTCCTACGAAATCGAGAAACGGCAGGAAGAACGGCGGTAAGGCACGAGCCTGGCGACGAGGTCGTATCAGCCTGAGCGGCGCAAGACCCGCGTGACAAGCAGAGTGATCAGGCTGCCGAGGACAATCCATAGGACGATCCCGCCGCCGGATGCCCGAGGCGCCGCCGCGCCGACACTTGCACCAGCGTCGGCCGGCATCGTCGTCCCCGGTTTGGCTACTTCTTCGGCATGGTGCGGCGCAGCCCGGTCGGTTGCATTCGCAACGACCGGCGCGAGGTCGCGCCGGCTGCCGCGCCGTACCGAATAGGCGCGGGTAATCTCGGCGCCGAAAAGAAAAATCTGTGCCGAATAATAAACCCAGACCAGCACCACCATCAGCGCGCCCGCCGCTCCGTAAGACGTCGCTATGGCGCTGGTGCCGATGTACCAGCCGATCAGCGATTTGCCGATGGTGAAGAGCAACGCCGTGACCGCAGCGCCGATGCCGACATCGCGCCATTTGAGCGTGCGGTCCGGCAGGACCTTGTAGATCGCGGCGAAGAGCAGCGCGATCAGCACAAAAGAGACGATCGTGTTGATGCCGCTGACGATCAGCGTTCCAAACGGCAGGCTGCGGTTAATGACTTCGCCAAGCGCGGCGATTGCAGTGCTGGCTGCAAGCGACACTAGCAGCAGGAAGCCGAGCGCCGCCACAAGTCCGAGGCTCACCGCCCTCGCCCGCACCAGGCGCGAAAACGACACGCTGGTGGGCTTGACCTTCCAGATCTCGTTCAATGTCTGCTGCATCTCGCCGAAGACGCCGGACGCGGTGATTAAAAGCGTGACCAGCCCGATCAAGGCGGCCAAAGTACCGGACCCGCGCTGCGAGGCGGTCTCGACCGTTGCCTTGAGAAGATCAGCGCTCTGCGGTCCCATGACGCCCGATATCTGTGCCGAGAGCGCCAGTTGCGCGGCATCGTTGCCGATGACGAACCCGGCGATCGCGACCACGATCAGCAGGATCGGCGCCAGCGAGGTGGTGGCGTAGAAGGCCATCGCCGCGCCGTGGCTCAGCGCATTGTCGGCAATATAGCCGGAGACGCTTTCCTTGAGGATTGTCCAGCCTTCGTTGGCCCAGCGCGGCATCTTCTTCCTCTATTTTGGGCGTGGATCCTTGAGGTCGGCTCCGATGGTGGGGAATTCCCCTGCCCGGCGCCTCGCCACCGCTTCGGCCAGGGCTAGCGCGGCGTTGGTTACTTCAACCTGAACGTCCTTGTCAGCGTCGAGCTCGTCATGGCTGGTTGCATAGGGCTTCCAGTAGCCAATATAGCGGTCGAGTTCGGCAATCTCGCCGACGGGATCGAGCTTCATCGAACGCAGCCAGTCGGCAAGCGCATGCCGTACGTTCGCAGCGCCTTCCGTATCGCCATGAACGACAACCGAAAACAACCGGCCTTCGAGATGGCGGGTATAGCTCCAGCCAGCGAGTTCGGCTTGCTTGGCAAGCGCTGCATCCTTGCCCTGCGTCAAAGATGGATCGGGATTGCCACCGTCAGCGCAGACCAGCCGGTCCATCATCAACTTCACCGGCGAGGAGGTCTGGTACCAGTTGACGGGCGTGACGATCATCACGCCATGTGCCTCGACCCAAAGGGGATAAATGTCGTTCATCCAGTCGTGCACCTGGCCGAGCGAATGGTTCGGATAGCACGAGCACGGCCACTGGCAGAGCGCCGCCGCTGTCGAGAAGCAGGCCTTGCAAGGGTAGATCCTGCGGCCATATTCGGAAGCGAGCCGCGACAGATCGAGCACTTCAACGGAAAAGCCCGGCCTGTCGGCAATGGCGCGGCGCGCCAGTTCGACGAGACGAAAGCTTTTCGACATTTCGCCCGGGCAAGTATGCTCGCTGCGTGAGGAGCCGTTGATGATCAGGATGCGCGACGGTGCAGTTCTATCCTCGTGGCGCCGTTGCGCGGCTTTGACCGCATCGTGAGCGGCGATCCATTCGACGGAGAGATCGTAGCTTGGGTCGTGAAAACCCTCTCCCGCTTTGCGGGTCACCGGACTTTTGCGTTCCTCGCTATAGGCCTGCCAAGCGATTTCGGCCAGCCTGCCTATGGCTTCGGCCTCCGGCTCGAAGGCCGGATCGTAGAACAGCTTCCTGTAGCGTTGCTTGAACTCGCCCTCGCCCAGACGCGGGCTGGGCATGCCCTTGCGCGGTTCGACCCCGCCACCGTTTAATTCCGTGTCCACTGCCATGTACTGCCCCAAGCTCGGAGCGGGCCGGGTGGGACAAGAGCTCGACTGCCTTTTCGTTGGCCAGGGCGGGAAGCCGGAGAAACCAGCCCTGTTCTCTTTGCCACCAGGTCCGGCTGACGCGGCCCGCAAGTCACAATCCTGTGCCGGTGCAATGGTTCCCAATGGCACAGGCAGCCCAGCAGGATCGCCAAAAGCAGCGGTGAATTTGCAATGAGAAACAACGGGCCTATATTTAGCTGACTAAGCGATTCATGGCGCGGTGAACCGATGGCCAAGAAGAAGCACAGACGGCCGGCTTCCACTGTTTCGGCGGCTTCCGAGGCCGAGATCCTCGAAGCGGCTTACTTTGCCCGCAAATGCGGCCTCACGCGTGAGGAGGCATTGCAGATGATACGCGAGGCCCACAACTTGCCGGCCGCCAAGGCGACCGAGGGCGAGAAGCGCAAGCATTGAATCCTCGTTGTTGAAGACGGCCTCATTGGCCGGTCTGCGGCGGAATTTCGCCCGGCTTGATCACCGGCATGTCGCTGCCTGTCGGGGGCGGCGGCGTCGCGTTTTTGTCGCCGGTCGGCGGCGGCTTCAGCACGCCGCCGCAATTGCCGAGTTTTTTCGACAGCTCATCGGTGTCGGCCTGCTGCTTCTGTTTCTGCTGCTGGTCGTTGGCGTCGGGCTTGGCCTGGCAGTTCTGCGCCTGCTGGTCGTTCGGCTGGGCGGCATTCTGGGCCACCGCCGGCAGGGCCGGGATCAGGGTGACCACTGCAATGAGAAGCGCTTTCTTCATGAGATCCTCCTCATGGGTGTCAGTAACCCCCGATGATCGGCAGGATTTCGCCAGTTATGTAGCTCGAGCATTGCGGCGAGGCCAGGAACACGTAGGCCGGCGCGATCTCCTCCGGCTGGGCGGGCCGCTTCATCGGCGTCTTGGCGCCGAACTGCGAAACGTCTTCCGCTTGTTTTTCGGATGGGTTGAGCGGCGTCCAGACCGGACCCGGCGCCACCGCATTGACGCGGATGCCCTTCGAGATGAGGTTGCCGGAGAGAGCGCGGGTGAAGGCGTGAATGCCGCCCTTGGTCATCGAGTAGTCGACCAGTTCCTTCGAACCCTCGATGCCGGTGACCGAACCCGTGTTGATGATCGCCGAGCCCGGCTTCATGTGCGGCACAGCTTCCTGCGCCATGTGGAAATAGCCGTAGAGATTGGTCTTCAGCGTGGTGTCGAAATGCTCCTCGGTCAGATCGGCGAAATCGGTGGAGTGGATTTGAAAGGCGGCATTGTTGACCAGCACGTCGAGCTTGCCAAAGGCCTTGAGCGTTTCCGCCACCGCCTTGCGGCAGAAGGCGCGTTCGGCCACGTCGCCGCGCAAGGTGATGCAGCGCCTGCCCTCCGCCTCGATCGCATGCTTAGTCGCCTCGGCATCGCGGTCCTCGCTGAGATAGGCGATGGCGACATCGGCACCCTCGCGTGCGAACAGCACGGCCACAGCGCGGCCGATGCCGGAATCGCCGCCGGTGATCAGCGCGACCTTGTCCTTGAGCTTGCCCGACCCTTGCCAGAAGGGCGCATCATAAAGCGGCGCGGGCTCGATCGCCCATTCCTCACCGGGCTTGGGATGATGCTGCCTGGGGAAAGGCGGCGTGGGGTATTTGCGCGCGCCGGCCTGCATGGCGCCCGGCGCTTCCGGCTTCGGCTTGCTGCGGTCCGTGGCATCGACCTTGCGCTGCACGCCGCGCTGCCTGTTCGCGGCCTTCGCCGTGTCTGTCTTCTTGGCGGTCGCTGATTTTCTGGCTGTGTCGGTTTTCGTTCGGCTGCTGGTCGGCATGGTCATCTCCTTTCGGAGGACAACGCATGCCAACGGAAAAGGTTGGCCCTTGGATCGCCGCACCTCGCCGAGATGCCTGCGCGTACATCAAAGTTAAATGCGGCCGCCCGGCCGCGGTGCTAACGCTTGGTCGCTGGGGGACTCTTCAGGAGGAGTCCACATGGACGTTCGAACTCTCATCGGCAGTCTCTCGGCCGCAATGCTGCGCCGGCGCGCCGCAGCGCCACCAGTCCCCGTCAGGGTGATCCGTGCTTCGCTGGCCGAAGTGCCGCTCAGGCCGCGCCCACGTCCGCCGCACCGCCCGGCGCCGCCGGCCCGGCCCGCGAGCAATATGTAGCCTCGGATTTGCAGCCTCGGACCATCCGGCCGGATGCAACCGACTGCCGAAGTCATCGTTTACTGCCATCCGCAATTTTTACGGTGAAACATGAAATCCATGCGTACGAACAGCCCGCTTTTTGTCCTCGCCGCCGCCATGATCGCGGCCGCGCCCTTTGTCGGTCTTGCCTGGCGCACGCGCGAATGGCTCGGATGGTGAAGGACCGATGAGCCGTTTCCTGCCCCTCACGATACGCTTCGTCAGCGGTGGCACGATGGTGGTTACCACCGTCGCCGAGGCCAAGAAGGCGCTTGGAGGCGCATGGAAGAACAAGGAGGCGCCGGCCTATCTCGAGGCGGCCCGGCTGGTGGACGACGCGATCGCCGGCACCTGCCGTCCGGCAATCGCCTTTGCCGCCTTCAAGAAGGTCGCCGCGCAGCAGGGCCTGCTGAGGCCTGCCCAGCCGAGTGCCGCGCTTACCATGCTGGACGAGCTGTGGTCGCGATCCAAGACCCCGCGCAGCTAGATGCCTATCTCGGCTCGCGGGTCATGCTGAGATAGGTTGGGTCGAATTCGGCGATCGCAATCAGCCGCTCCCAGTCAAGGATCGTGATCATATGGTTCGTCCAGCTGACCACGTTCATGCGGCGCAGCGTGCCGATGACCCGGTTCATATGGACGACGGAGAGGCCGAGCACGTCGGCGAGCTCGGCTTGCGACAGCGGCAGATGGAAGGTCATCTCGCGCGTCTTTTTCACCACCTGCAGCCTGACGAACAGCTCGCATATCAAATGCGCGAGATGAGAGGTCTTGGAGCGGCGCCCCATGGCCACGATCCATTCGCGATGGATGGCGCCATCGACCAGCGTGTCCAGCCACAACAGCCGGGTAAGGTGCGGCGCCCGCTCGGTAATCGTCTTGAGCTTGCTATGCTCCGCTGCGGCGACATGGCAGGGAGATAGCGCGACGATGCCATGGTCCATCGTTTTCAGCAAAAAAGCATGAAGGTCGACGAAATCGCCCGCGACCTGCAGCGAGGTGAACTGGCGGCCGCCATGCTCCAACACCTTGTAGCGGGCGGCAAACCCGTCGATGATGAGCGTGCTGTAGATCGGCCGCGTGCCTTCCGTGACGATATCCTCGCCGGCGGCGACGTATCTTTCGAGCGACATGGCGCCGGCTAGGAGCGCCTTCTCTTCCTCTGACAGGACGTCATGCTGGCCGAGGTTGAGGTAAAGCGATTCCAGCATCCGCGGTTCTCCATGGGCAACAGCTAACGCCGCAGGGCTGGGCCGGTTGCAGGCGGCCGCGCAGCAAGGGCCGGCGCGCCGCGGATTTCCCTGAGGATCAACCGCTTGGAACCATGATCGGGGCCAGGGATTGAACTTGCCAAACGCCCGGAGTGCTTCACCGATGGAACGCTATTATTTCGACCTCCATAACGCCGAGCATGGCCAGATTGACGACCACGGGCAGCTTTTTGCCGACCGCGAGCGTGCCCGTCTTGAGGCGTTGCGCATCCTGCACGACATTGCCCGCGACGAGGCGCCCGGGACCGAACAGTTGAAGATCACCGTGAAGCTGCGCACCGAGAAGGAGCAGATATTCGAGGCGTCGCTGACGCTGGACTCGGCCTGGAAGTGAGGCCTTTGCCATCAGCATCGCATCCCGCCGGAGCCAAGCATGTTCGCCGATTTTGACACATTGGAAGTAGACACCGGCGAGGCGCGTATCTTCGTCCGCCATGGCGGCAGCGGGCCCGGCCTGCTCCTGCTGCACGGCTTTCCCGAAACGCATGCGATGTGGCGCGACGTGGCGCCCAGCCTGGCGCGGGATTTCAGCGTCGTCTGTGCCGATCTGCGCGGTTATGGGCAAAGCTCCTGCCCGCCATCGGCCACCGACCATGCGCCCTACGGCAAGCGCGCCATGGCCGCCGACATGGCGGCGCTCATGGGGGACCTCGGCTTCCAACGTTTCCTGGTCGCCGGCCATGATCGCGGCGGGCGCGTCGCCTACCGGCTGGCGCTCGATCATCCGGACCGCGTCGAGAAGCTCGCCGTGCTCGACATCGTCCCTACCGCCGAGGTCTGGGACCGGGCCGATGGCAGGCTGGCGCTAAGTTTTTGGCCGTGGTCGCTGCTGGCGCAGCCCGAGCCGCTGCCGGAGACGATATTGGCGGCGACGGCCGAAGCAATCGTCGACAATGCGCTTTCCGGCTGGGGATCCGCCGCCGACGCGTTCCCGCCCGGCGTACGGCAGGCTTATGTCGATGCGCTGCGCGATCCGGCGCATATCCACGCCATCTGCGAAGAGTATCGCGCGGCGGCTTCGCTCGACCGGCTGCACGACCATGCGGACCGCGAGGCCGGCCGGCGTATATCCTGCCCCGTGCTGGCGCTGTGGAGCCAGCATGGCGCGCTGGCCGAATGGTATCGGGACGAAGACGGACCGCTGGGCATATGGCGGAACTGGGCCGACGATGCCAGCGGCGGGGCGATGCCCGGCGGCCATTTCTTTCCGGAGGAATCGCCGATCGAAACGGCGGCCACGCTCGACGCCTTCTTTTCCGGAAGATAGAGACGATCCTTTCCGGCAGATGGCGCCGGCCGGCGAAGCGGCCGGTCGGCCTGGCTCACCTCAGCATCAGCCAGAGCAACGGCAGGGCCGCCAGGCCGATCGCCATTGTGATGAGCGCGGCATGGCCGAGACGCTCTGCGCGCCTGGCAATATCGGCGACCTCGTCCTCGTCATTGATGATGTCGAGGAACGAAAGATCGGCAAGGGTGGTACGCTGGTTGTCATTGGCAGGCAGGCTTTCGGCATCCTGCCGAGCGGGCTTTGCAGAGATATAGGTCAAAACGTCGTCTCGCTCCGAGGTCGGCTGCGCGGCCTTCTGTTTATGGATAACGGTGCCCGCCGGAATTGCGCGGGGCTGACCGGCGGGCACCATGTTAGCCGGCGATGGAGGGGGCTTTCTCGTCGGCCGCTCACCAATTCGCAAAAGGAGGTTTGGTTGCACAAGCCAGCCCAATGCGCTGGCCGGATCGGACTTCAGTCTGACGAGTCACAAAATGTTTCGACCGGAACATCGGTTGCCGACGCCTGTTGCCCTTACTCAGGGATGTTGGACGCGTCCTTGAATTCACCCTCAAGAAAAATCCGAATCAACGGAGAATTCGATATGCCCAATCAAGGCGGAACCCACGAACAGCACGTCAAGGCCGGCCAGCAGAGCCACAAGAACCGCGAAGACCAGCATCGCGGCAGCGGGCAGCAGCAGGCCGAGGACCGCAACATGGGTCAGCGGAGCGCCGGCCAGCACCGAGGTGGCAGCGGCAACTTCGCCGAAGACCGCCAGCGCGCCTCCGAGGCCGGCCGTAAAGGCGGTCAGCGCTGAATTCAGATGGCGTCCGTGTCCTTCACGGACGCCATTTCATCTGCCCGCGGGATCGACCCCGCGATGGAACTTCTGCCCCGCCCTCCAGTTCCTCTTCAGTCGGTTGCCCAGGCTGCCGCCGCAGGATGTTTGAACGGAGGCATCAATGTCGCTGCAAACGCTTCATCCCGAACAGGTCGATGAGACCCGCATACAAGCCTACTCGACCTTCGGTCCGTTGCTGATCCAAGCTCTGGCGCAGAAACTTGGACACTGCCAGGGCATGCGCGAGTTGGACAAGCTCGAACAATCGCTTGTTCGCCTGGTCGAGGAGACCGACGTCGCCGCCCCGCACGGCGAGGAGATGAAGGAATTCGCCGTCGAACTCGTCGTGTCGACGCTGCGCAATGTGCGCGAGCATCCCGACGCCAAGCAAGATCTGGAAGAGATCGACGGACGTCGCGCCGAAGGCCGTTCGGAAGACCCGGATACGCTGGAGGAACAGTTGCAGTCCGGCCTTGAGGACTCCTTTCCGGCAAGCGATCCGCCGGCCGTGGTCTCGACCGCGATCACCGGCGGCTCGAAGGACATCGTCGGCACCGACGAGGTGCTGCGCCGCAAGAAGGAAGCGCGCCGCAGGCACACCCAGACGGCGGACTGATACGGCGGAAATCGAAGGAGGCCTGCGATGACCCAGGCGAACGACAATATACCGAACCGGCCGGGCGCCGCCGATGCGACGGCGACCGGCAATTTGCCGACCAAGGGCGGCGACGATCCCGACGTGCGCTTCCTGGCGGAGAACACCGATCTGTCGCCGAAGCAGGCGCGCGAACTGATCCGCGAGCACGGGCACGACCGCGACAAACTCTTGAAGATCGCACGGACCATGAAAGCGGAAGGCTGACGGTTAAAAGACGAAGGGCAAACGGCCTTCTCGAAAGCGAGGTTAAGATGAGCAATTCACCCAATACCGGACGTCCCGGAACCTCCGATCAATGGCCGCGCTGGGAAGGCCCGAAGGCCAACAAGCCGCGCGGCTATCTGCCGGCCAAGGATGATCCCGACGAGGATCGCGACGCGGCCGACGAGAACAACAAGGATCCGGAACGGGCCGACCTCGGCGACGTCGCCAAGAAAAAGGGTTCCTGAGACTCTCAATCACTCAGCGCAACAAGGAGCAGGACAATGCCACGCGGAGATAAATCGAAATACACCGACAAGCAGGAACGCAAGGCCGACCATATCGCCGAAGGCTACGAGAAGCGCGGCGTGTCCGAGAAAGAAGCCGAGCGCCGCGCCTGGGCGACGGTCAACAAGGACGACGCCGGCGGCAAGAAGGCAGGCGGCTCCGGCCGCGGCAAGCACACTGGCCATCCGGCGGCGCATAAGGGCGGGAAAGCTGGCGGCAAGGCTTCGGGCGAGCGATCGGCGGCCGCGCGCTCCGCTTCCGCGAAGAAGGCAGCGGCCACGCGCAAGCGCAATGCGGAGCACCACGCCCATCATTGAGGACTTTGCCTTCTCCCCTTCTTGTGGAGAAGGCAAGAGCCTCACAGCGGCATCTCCGAGGTCTGCTTGATCGTCTGGCTGGGCACATCCGTCTTGACGTTCTGCACGCCCTTGATGCGGCTCAGATGCTCCGACTGGAAGCGACGGTAGTCGTCGATGCCGGCCGCCACGATCCGCACCATAGCGTCGCAGTCCCCCAGCATCAGATAGCACTCCATCACTTCAGGGAATTTCGCCACCTCGGCGGCGAAATGCTCGATCGTATCCTCATCCTGCTGCTTCAGCCAGATGCGGGTGAAGAAGGTCTGTCCGCGGCCGATCTTGGCGGGGTTGAGCACCGCGACGTAGCGGTCGATGACGCCGGCCTCCTCCAGCAACTTGACGCGCCGCAGGCAAGGCGACGGCGAGAGGCCGACTTCCTTGGCCAGATCGTTGTTGGCCATGCGCCCGTCGCGCTGCAGGGCGCGCAGAATGCGTCTGTCGATCTCATCCAGCATCATAGTGCCAAATTCCAATCTCTTGCTTGAACGCGCTATTCAATGCCAAATTTTGGCAGAAACGGGGCATCTTCGCAACCCGATTGCGAGGCAATTCGGCTATAGTGCCGCACCGATAGCAACCCACAACCGAGCGGGAGAACGGCGGCCGCGAGGCCAGCCGAAAGCAAAGCCATGAGCGTTTCCGAGATCGCCCTCGCCGAGGGTCAAAGCGCCGATGGACGCGGCGGCGAGTTCCGACGCGGGCTCGCCGCTTCGACGCCGGTGCTGCTCGGCATCATCCCCTACGCGCTGGTGCTCGGCGCGCAGGCCGCGCAGAAGGGCCTGAGCGTGGCCGAGGTGCCGCTGATGACCGGCCTCAACTTCGCCGGCGGCTCAGAATTCGCCGCGATCCAGCTCTGGACTTCGCCGCCGCATATCCTGTTGATCGCCGCCATCACCTTTCTGGTCAACAGCCGGCATTTCCTGATGGGCGCCGCACTCGCGCCGTTCATCAACCATCTGCCGAAGCGGCAGGTTTTTCCGGCGCTGTTTCTGATGTGCGACGAGAGCTGGGCCGTAGGCCTCGCGGATGCGCGGCGGCGCGCCGACGTCGGCATGCGGCCGGCCTTCAGCCTGGCCTTTTATCTGGGCGCCGCGCTGCCCTTCTATCTCGCCTGGGTGGCGTTTACGACCTGCGGCGCGGCACTCGGGCCGGTGCTTGGCGACGTCGAGACCTACGGTTTTGCCTTGGCTTTCCCTGCTGTCTTCCTGGTGTTGCTTCGGGGCATGTGGACGGGCTTTGCCGCGGCGCGGCCCTGGCTGGTCAGCCTGGCGGTGGCGACGCTCACCTATCTCGTCGTGCCCGGCGCCTGGTATGTGGCGGCCGGTGCGCTGTCCGGCCTGGTGGCCGCGTGGTTCCTGGCAGGTGAGAGATGATCGATCCGATGACCGTGCTCGCCATCCTGGCGATGGCCGGCGTGACGTATCTCACCCGCGTCGGCGGCTATGTGGTGCTGAGGAACCGCGCGCTCGGCCCGCGCGCCACGGCGGTAATGGAAGCCGCGCCCGGCTGCGTGCTGATCTCGGTTATCGCTCCGGATTTCGTCTCGAAGAATCCGGCCGATCTGGCGGCGCTTGCAACCACGGTGCTGGCGGCGACACGGCTGTCGATGCTGCCGACGGTGGTGATCGGGGTGGCTTCGGCGGGCATGCTGAGATGGCTGATAGGCTAGCTGCCTCAGCCGCCGTAAAGCCCGAGCTCGTCCGACTGGATCGATGCGGCGTCGCCTGCGCCCGGTCCGTCCGCATGCTGCTTCAACGCGGCATCCAGCCTTTTGCTATCGCTGCCTCGCGGATCGGCTATCGCGTCGACGAGACTATCGAGAGAAACGCCAAGCTGGTCCAGGCCAAGCTGTCTCTCGATCTCGGCGATCGCCGACGGAGATTGCCGTTTCAACGCTTCGACGGCGTTCTTGATCGCTGTACCGTAGGACGACACTGAGTCGTATTCGGCCTGATCAATGCGGAACTCATTGCCCGCACGTTCCATCAGTCGGACCTTCGTCGCCGTGATATTGAGGTTGTCGAGGCTGAACTTGGATGCTGGGGCCGTGGGCTCCGCCTGCATGAGCGGCGAAGCCGCGGCGCCGACGGCGCTGTGGCTACTGGCAGCCGGCCTGGCCGTCGGCAACAGGCGCTGCGGCTGCAGGGTCACAATGGCGATGTTGACGGTCGAGGACATTACGGGTCTCGCAGGCGGCCCTCCGTCATGGTTCGGACGCCGGACAGTCGAGCCAAGACGTCATGTCCCGAGCAAAGCGTTTCACAGGCAATTAGCCCAGTTGTCCTAAGAGTTCGATAGAAGGATGGCTCACCTTTTAACGATGGGCGCGTTATCACCCCAAGAGTCAGTCGTCGCCGCCACCGTCGTGGCCGCCGCTGTCTGCGCCGCCGTCATGGCTGGCACCGTCCCCGCCTTCGTGATCGCCATCATGATCGTCGTCGTCATGATCGTCGCCCTGATGATCGCCGTCCTGGTCGCCTTCATGCGAGCCGGTAGCGGCGCCGTCGCCCTTGTGCCCGGCCTCATCATTGTCGGCGGCTTCATTGTCGTCGCTGACGCTGGATGTATTGACCTGATCGTCGTCAGGGTCGGCTGCGGACGCCGCCGTCAACCCGCCGCCATTGTCGGAGCCTGCATAGGACGACTGCGTGGCGAAGATGCCGAGCAGGCCGATTGCAGTTGCCGCAAACAAGGGAAGGGTTTTCATCCACGCGCTCCGGTCCGTTTTGTGAGATCGGATCATCGTCGCGCCGGATTACGACGCCCTTAAATGAGTGATTGCAATTTTAGGAACGTCTTATTTTTGTGCCGACCTAGCATGCGGCCGCGACGGTGACGCAGTGCCGATTGCGGCTCTCGCCACGATCGCCTCCAGCGGCTCGGGCCGATGCAGGAGATAGCCCTGGCCATAGGCAACGCCCATGTCCATGAGGATCTCCAGCGCGTTCTTTTCCTCGACCTTCTCTGCAACCACGGCAGCACCCATCGAGCGGGCGATACCGGTGATCGCCGAAACGATCTCGCGGTCGAACCGGCTTTCGGCGATGTGCTCGACGAAGGAGCCGTCGATCTTGATAGCATCGACGGGGAAGCGCCTGAGATATTCGAACGAACTCATCCCGGCGCCGAAATCATCGAGGCTGACGCGGCAGCGGCGTTGCCTGGCCTTGCGCACGAACTCGGCCGCGGCATCGAAATTGGTGACGGCGGCGGTTTCGGTGATCTCGAAGCCGATGGCCGGGGCCGACGCGCCGCCGTCGGCGATGGCCTCGTCGACGAAATCCCAGAGCTGCGGATCGGAAAGCGTCTGCGCCGACAAATTGAAGTCGAGCGAGATGGCGCCCGCGCGCATCGCCTCGCCGTGGCGCGTCAGCGCGGTGCGGATGATCCAGCGGTCGAGCCGGGCGGCAAGGCCGAAGCGTTCGGCGACCGGCATGAAATCGCCGGGCGGGATCATCTTGCCGTTGCGGGCCTCGAGCCTGGCCAGCACCTCGACGTGGCGGCTATCTTCCCATGGCTGGCCGAGCCGATGGATTTGCTGACCGAACAGCTTCAACCGGCCGTCCTCCATCGCATCGACAAGGTCCGCGGCCAACCGTGCGGCATTGAGGCCGGCGCCCGACGTCGTTTCCGGCGAGAACACCGCGAAGCGGTCCCGGCCGCCGGCCTTGGCGGCGTAGCAGGCATCGTCGGCGCAGGCGAGCGCGTCGGCCACGCTCATGTTGGGGTCGCGCACGAAGGCGATGCCGATGCTGGCGGCAAGCCTGCGCGAGGTGACGGCAGTGCCGATATCGGCGTCGCGCACCGCGGCAAGCACCGCGCGGGCAAGGTGCTCGGCACAGGCGTCATTGCAGTTCGGCACCAAAAGCGCGAATTCGTCGCCGCCGAGGCGCGCCGCCTGCGCCGACGCGGGCAGGCTGGCGAGGATGCCCGCCGCGACGCTCTTCAGCGCGAGGTCTCCGGCGGCATGGCCGGCATAGTCGTTGAGCGCCTTGAAGTAGTCGAGATCGACATAGAACACGGCAAGCGGCAGCCGCCCGGCCATGGCAATGTTCTCGGCAAGCAGCCGGTCGAAGGCCGAACGGTTGAACAACCCAGTCAGCGCGTCGTGACGCGCGGCGAAGGCAAGCTCCTCGGCGCGCGTCTTCTCCTCGGTGATGTCGCGTACCGTGCCCAAAATCTGGCCGGCCGAGCCGACGCCGGCAATGAAACGCACCAGCGACTCGAGATGGCGGACCTGGCCGTCAGGCAGGACGATCCGGTATTGCGAGGCGACGACGCTGTTCGAGCCGGGGGCGATCAGATGCGCTCGCTCGGTAGCTTCCTTGTCGTCGGGATGAAGGTAGGTGTGCCAGAGGTCGGCCGTCACCTCATCGGTATCGGCAATCAGGCCGAAGATCTCGCGCGTGCGCGCGTCCCAATAGCTCTTCTTCGTACCGATATCGTGGTGCCAGATGCCCGTGCCGCTGGCGGCAATCGCGAGGCGGAAGCGGATGTTGACCTGCTCGAGCGCCGCCTCGGCCTCTTTCTGCCGGGTGATGTCGGTCTGCACGCCCATCATCCGAAGCGGCTTGCCGTCGGCGTCGCGCTCGACAATGCCGCCGCGGTCGAGCACCCAGACCCAGTGGCCGTCCTTGTGGCGCAGGCGCAGCTCCGTCTCGATGGAATCGACGAGGCCCGCAATATGCCGGTCGCCGCTTTCCTGCGCGCGCCGGCGATCGTCGGGATGGGTCAGCTTCAGCCAGAGATCGGACGTGTTGGCGAGCTCGTTCGCCTCATAGCCCAACATCTTCGACCAGGTCGGCGAATAGTAGCAATCGCCGGTCGACAAATTCCAGTCCCATAGGCCGAGATGAGCGCGATCAAGCGCCAGCGCCCAGAACTTACCGTTGCGTTTATCGTCGTCCGCCATTCTTTGTTCTTGCCATCCCGTCCCGGCAATATTGCATGAAAGCAGAGAAAAAAGGGTTACCGGGAGTGGTTCAGTTAGTCTCCCCCCAAGAGGGGGAGATGGCCGGCAGGCCAGAGGGGGGCGTGAAGGATCGCGGCGTTGATTTTGTTGGGGTAGAGCTGGTCGCTACCGGCTTGGCTGTGACTGCAAAAAAACTGAAACGCCGGTGGGACAGCGCCCCCTCTGGCCTGCCGGGCATCTCCCCTCTTGGAGGGAATTTAGCGCTCGACCGCCGTCGCCGATCGCCTAGCCACTGCGAACCTTCTTCGCACCACCGTCGCAACTTTTCCTGGAATTGCTCTCAGGCAGTCTGCAGGAACACCTCTGCCGGCGCCATCCCGACCAGCTCGGCAAACCGGCCATGGTCGGTGGCGCCCTCCGAGTTGACGACGAGCACGCGGGAGCCGGCATCGAGACCTAACGCCGCGCGCATCTGCCCGTCGCCCACAGCGCGGACCAGTCCGGCGAGCCCGACGCCGCCGCTCTCGCCGGAGACGATGGCCGGATCGTTGCCCAAGGGCTGCGCCAGCCGCTTCATTACGGCGACTGCGTCCTCTTCTTCGACCGTCATGAAGGCGTCGCCGACGCGCGCCAGCACGCGCCAGGCGACCAAGGACGGCTCGGCACATTCGAGCATCGTCATCACGGTCGGCTGCTGCTGGGCGATCGTCACCGGACGTCCGGCCTCAGCCGAGGCGTAGACGCAAGCCGAGCGCCGCGGCTCGACCACCACGGCTTTCGGCCGCCTGGAGCCAAGCATGACCGCCACATGGCCGGCGATCGCCGCCGCGAAGCCACCGACGCCGGCCTGCAGGAAGACATGCGTCGGTGGCTCGGCCAAGCGCCGCAGCGTCTCGCGCACGATCACCGTGTAGCCCTGCATGACCAGTCCGGGGACGCGCTCATAGCCGAGCCAGGACGTGTTGGAGACGATCTTCCAGCCGCGCTCGGCACCGACGCGGGCGACTTCGCGCACCGCATGGTCATAGCCGCCCTCGACCTCGACAATCTCGGCGCCGAAGCGAGCGATGGCCGCGACACGCTCGCGGCTTACGCCAGCATGGACGTAAATCACCGAACGCGCGCCGACGAGGCCGGCCCCCTGCGCCACCGAACGGCCATGGTTGCCATCCGTTGCGCAGCAGAATGTCATCTGAGCAGCGATGGCGCGCAGCTTGGGATCGTTGATCTCGCCGATATCGACATCGCGCCCGAAGCGTTTGCCCGCCTCCTCCAGCACCAGTCGCATGACGGCATAGGCGCCGCCCAGCGCCTTGAAGCTGCCAAGGCCGAGACGCTGGCCTTCGTCCTTGACATAAAGCGCCGCGAGGCCGAGGTGATCGGCCAGCGCCGGCAAGGCGTGCAGCGGCGTTTCGGCATGATCGTCGCGCGCCTTGAGGTAACGCTCGGCCCGCTCGCCCCCCGCGATGCCGAGCGACTCGGCATCGGCGGCAATCAACGGCTGGTTGTGTTCGGGACGTTGGTTGAGAAGCAACATGCTAGTCTTCCTGCGAGGCACTGAACTCTGTCGGCGGGCGCGATTCGGGCGCGATTTTGGATGCTTTAATTGGCTAAGTGATTGAAGTTTGTTTCGATTGGATGTCGCCGGATATTCGCTTCAGGACGACCAGATACAGCCAGCATGACTATTTTTGGTGGTATTTCACCCCCAGCGGTACGCCTATCTGATTCCTCCCGCGATCAGTCGGCCGCCAGCCGGGCGGCGACGCCAAGCAGGATGTTGGCGCCGGCGACCAGTTCGTCGGGAGCGGTGAACTCGGTGGGGTTATGGCTGATGCCGCCCCGGCTCGGCACGAAGATCATCGCGGACGGCGCGATACGGGCGATCATCTGCGCGTCGTGGCCGGCGCCCGAGGTCATGCGCCGGCACGAAAGGCCGGCGGCCCTGGCGCCGTCCTCGATCAGCGAGACGATGCGGGCATCGAAGGTCACCGGCTCGAAACGCGCCAGGCTTTCGGCATGGACGGTGACGCCGGCGCTTGCGGCCAGCTTGTCGAGGAAGGCGGCAAGCGTCGCCTCCTCTTCGCGAAGATGCGTTTCGTCGGGATCGCGCAGGTCGATGGTGAAGATCGCCCGCGACGGGATGACGTTGATGGCGTTCGGCTCGAACGCGATGGTGCCGACGGTGGCGACGGTGCGCGTCGACGAGGCGCTGGCCCGGTCCGCCAAGAAGCCGATCACGCGGGCGGCGGCGACGCCTGCGTCCTTTCGCATCGACATCGGCGTGGTGCCGGCATGGTTGGCCTCGCCGTCGATGGTAACGCGCTGCCAGGAAATGCCCTGCAGGTTTTCGACCGCGCCGATGGCGATGCCCTCGCGCTCGAGCACCGGCCCCTGCTCGACATGCAGCTCGACATAGGCATGCGGCTTGAGGAAGCCGGGCTGATGCCGACCGGCATAGCCGATGCGCTCCAGCTCCTTGCCCAGCACCGTGCCGTCGGTGCCGACCGAGGCCAGCGCTTCCTCGAGGTTCCGACCGCCAGCAAAGACCAGCGAGCCCATCATGTCGGGCGAGAAGCGCACGCCCTCCTCATTGGTGAAGGCGGCAACCACGATCGGGCGCGCCGGCGCGAAGCCGGCCTCCCTCAGGCTCTCGATCGCTTCGAGGCCGGCAAGCACGCCATAGCAGCCGTCATAGATGCCGGCGTCGATCACCGTGTCGATATGCGAGCCGAGCATGACCGGCGGCTGGCCCGCATTGGCGTCGTCCCGCCAGATGCCAAAAATGTTGCCGATGCGGTCGACGGCGACCTCGAGCCCTGCCTCTTCCAGCCAGCCGACGAAGCGGTCGCGGCCGAGCCGGTCCATCTCGGAGGCGGCGACGCGGACCAGCCGCCCCTGCGCATCGCGGCCGATACTGCCGAGTTCCTGGATGCGGCCTAGAAGCCGGTCGGCGTTGATCATCAGATTGCTCATGCCGGCTGCCTCACTTGCGCGACTTCTTCCGGCACCATGCCGACGAGCTCGGCATAGCGGCCGGGATCCGTCGCGCCCTCGGAATTGATAATCAGCGCGCGGGAGTTCCCGTCGAGGCCGAGCGCCGCGCGCATCGTCTTGTCAGCGGCCGCGCGGATCAGCCCGGCGAGCCCTGCCCCGCCGCTCTCGCCGGAGACGATCGCCGGGTCATTGCCCGAAGGCCGCGCCAGGCGGTTCATCACGGCGACGGCATCTTCCTCGTCCACGGTCATGAAGGCATCGCCGATCCGCGACAGCACGCGCCAGGCGACCAGAGACGGCTCGTAGCATTCGAGCATCGCCATCACAGTGGGCTCGCTGTGCGCGATCGTGACCGGGCGTCCGGCTTTGGCCGTCTCATAGACGCAGGCCGCCCGCGTGGGCTCGACCACGATTGCCTTCGGGCGATCCTCGCCAAGCATGATGGCGAGATGGCCACCCACAGCTGCGGCGAAGCCGCCGACGCCGGCCTGAAGGAAAACGTGGGTGGGCGGCTCAGGCAAACGCTTCAGTGCTTCACGCACGATCACCGTGTAGCCCTGCATCACAAGCCCGGGTATGCGCTCATAGCCCGGCCAAGACGTATCGGAGACGACGGTCCAGCCGCGCTCGGCGGCGACGCGGGCGGCCTCCCTGACCGACTGGTCGTAATCGCCGGCGACGCGCACCATTTCGGCGCCGAAGCGGGCAATGGCCGCCACGCGTTCGTTGCTGACGCCGGAGTGGACGAAGATGACGGAGCGCGCGCCGACAAGGCCGGCACCCTGCGCCACCGAGCGTCCATGATTGCCGTCGGTGGCGCAGGCGAAAGTCATCTGCCCGGCCATCGCCTTCACCTCAGGCTTGTGCAGGTCCTCGACCGCGACGGCGCGGCCGAGCTGCCTGCCTGCCTGCTCCAGCACCAGATGCATGACGGCATAGGCGCCGCCCAATGCCTTGAAGCTGCCGAGGCCGAGGCGCTTGCCCTCGTCCTTGACATGCAGCGCCCCGATGCCGAGTTCGCCCGCCAGCGCCGGCAGGGCGTGCAGCGGCGTCTCGGCATGGTTGTCGCGCGCGGCAAGGAAGCGCTCGGCCTCGTCGGCCCCGGCGAGCCCAAGCGTCGCGGCGTCCTCCTCGGTCAGCGGCTGGCGACGGTCCGGGTGGCGATTGAGCAGGAACATGGTCGGCTTTCTCCATCTTGACGACTGAAATTTATTGCAGGTCAAGCGAGAAAGGCGCTCTGTTTTGGCGCTTGAATTGCAAGTTTGTTTCGTTGGGAAACGCTGCCATGTCCATTTCGCCCGAACTCGACGCCTTCGACCGCGCCATCCTCGCCATCCTGCAGAAGGACAACGCCACGCCGCAGCGCACGATCGGCGAGAGGGTCAACCTGTCGGCGCCCGCCGTGCAGCGGCGCATCAAGCGCATGGAGGAGACAGGCGTCATCCGCGCCAATGTGGCGCTGGTCGATCCGGCCAAGGTCGGCCATCCAATCACGATCTTCGTCGAGGTCGAGGTGGAGAGCGAGCGCGCCGAGCTGATCGACGCCGCCAAGCGAGGCTTCGCGCAGGTGCCGGAGGTGCAGCAATGCTACTACGTCACCGGCGAGGCCGATTTTATCCTCGTCGTCACGGTGGCGACGATGGCCGATTACGAGGCGCTGACCAGGCGGCTGTTCTTTGAGAACAACAACGTCAAAAGGTTTCGCACGTTTGTCGCCATGGACCGGGTGAAGGTGGGACTGGAGGTGCCGGTGGGGTGAGGCGTCGAAGCTGCCGACCTCCCCAACAAGTGGGGAGATCGGCTGCCGTCCTGGCTTTCGCCAATCTCCAACCTCTACTGGATCGGCGACGCCGCGTGTTCGCACGACACTTTCGGGTTCATGTCGGCGAAGGTGCAAGCGCCGTGGCTGTTTGTGCTTGATGATCCCGGGTTCGATGCGGCGGCCGCCGATCATCCCTTCGGCAGGTATGAAATCGTTCCGGCTAGGTCGGTGTTGTCGATCAGCTGAAAGCGGCTTTCGCTGCCGCCCTGGCGGGCCGACACGAAGGGGGCGTAGGCCGGATCATTGGTGAAGGCGTGCGCCGCCGCTTCCGATGGGAAGGCCATCAGCGCGATCAGCGTCGTGTCGAGCGGCTTGCCCTCGAGCGTCTTCACATTGCCGCTGCGCGCCAGATACCTGCCGCCGTGCTTGTGAACGAGGTCGTGCACGGTAGCGGCGTAGTCCGGTATCCATTTCGGATCTTTCACCTTGATGTCCGCGATAAGGTAAGCAGTCATGGTCATTCTCCTGGTTGCTGCGCACAGGGAGATCCCGTGCGTCGGCCAAACGGCTCGCACGGCAGGGCTCGCGCCAACCAGTCCTGGATCTGTACCGGCCCGGTACAGTTTCTGTACTCGCCGCTTCATTCATGAACGTCTAATGTCCGGCCAATTTTTGAGGAGGCGCGGATAATGGCCCAGCACGGTTACAAGCAGTTCTGCCCGCTATCGATGGCCGCCGAGGTGCTGTGCACCCGCTGGACGATGGTGTTGATGCGCGAGCTGGTGGCGGGCTCGACCCGCTTCAACGACCTGCGCCGCGGTGTGCCGAAAATGTCGCCGACCCTTCTGTCGCAACGGCTGAAGGAGCTGGAGTTGGCAGGGATCGTGGAGCGCCGGGAAGTCCCGGGCGAGAAGGGTATCTTCGACTACCGGCTGACCGAGGCGGGACGCGACTTGCGCCCTGTTGTCGAGGCGATGGGTTTTTGGGGACAGAAATGGGTCGAGTCCCGGCTGTCGTTGAAGAACCTCGATCCATCGCTGCTGATGTGGGATATGCGGCGTAATCTGAACCCCTCGCCGCTGCCCGATGGAAGAACCGTGATACAATTTCTGTATCAGGACCTCCCAGCCTCGAAACGCTCGTGGTGGCTGATCGTCGAGAAGCATGGTGAGGTCGATTTGTGCTGGTACGATCCGGGCTTCGAGGTCGACCTCTACGTCTCGACCGATCTCCACACGATGACCGCAATCTGGATGGGCGTGCTGACTGTCGAGAAGGCCGGCGTGAAGGTCGTCCTGACCGGCGACAAGGCCATTGGCAGGAAGATGCAAAGCTGGCTCGGGCTCAGCCCGTTCGCGGTCGAACCGAAGCGCGCGGCGTAGCCGGGCACCACCTTGGCTGTCGCACGTTTATGGCGATGGACCGGGTGAAGGTGGGCTGGAAGTGCCGGCGGGCGCACCTTGCCTCAATATAATCCCTTCGGGGCGTTTCGTATCACGACATGATACTTTACGCTTGATCTTGGAGACGCATCATGAGAAGATACGTTTCGGGGGAAGTGGATGATACGCTCGTTCAGAGACAGGATCACTGAGGCGGTTTCGACAGGCAAAGCTCCGAAAGGATTCCCGGCAGATCTCGTTCGTGTCGCTCAACGGAAACTGTTCATGTTGGACAACGCTCCCGAACTGGCCGACCTCAAGGTCCCACCGGGAAACCGGCTTGAAGCGCTGAAGGGCGATCGCGCCGGTCAGTACTCGATCCGTATCAACGACCAATTTCGCGTTTGCTTTCGGTGGACGGATGGCGGAGCGGACGATGTAGAGATCACCGACTATCATTAGCTGAACCAACCAGCTCTATCCCGACAGGAGCGGAACCAAATGATCAACCTCGACAAGCCTATCCATCCCGGCGAGATATTGAGGGCCGAGTTCCTCGAACCACTCGGCCTGAAGCCCTACACTTTGGCGAAGAAGCTTCACGTCCCACGTACGCGTATCGAACGCCTTGCCAACGAGACCACGCCCGTTACGCCAGACACCGCTTTGCGCCTCGCAAAGTTCTTTGGAACGACTCCGCAGTTCTGGATGAACATGCAGGCCAGCTATGACCTCGCCGTCGAGGGCACCTCCATACGGGATGAACTCAAAGAGATTGAGCGGTTCGGGGCGGCCGCAGCTTAGGAGTTCTTGCCGCCCGCCCTGCGCCCCAGCCATCTTGCATAGATCTCTCCGACAATCCCACGCCGGAATACCAGCACGCAGACCATGAAAATCAGCCCCGTGGCGATGGTCACCGGAAAGCCGGATGTCGCGAGCGTATTTTCCAGTCCGACGACGAGGCCGGCTCCGACCGCCGGGCCGGCCATGGTGCCGATGCCGCCGAGCAGCGTCATCAGGATCACTTCGCCAGACATCTGCCAGGTGACGTCGGTGAGCGTGGCGAACTGGAAGACGATCGCCTTGGTCGCGCCGGCAAAGCCGGCAAGCGCGGCCGACATGACGAAGGCGGCGAGCTTGTAGCGGCCGACGGAATAGCCGAGCGAAATGGCGCGGTTCTCGTTCTCGCGGATGGAGCGCAGGATCATGCCGAAAGGCGAGTTGACGATGCGCCAGACGGCGAAGACGCCGATCAGGAAGACGGCGAGCACGAAGAAATACATGTTCATCGTGACGTTGAGGTCTACGACGCCGAACAGGTGGCCGCGAGGCACGCCCTGGATGCCGTCCTCGCCCTCGGTGAAGGGCGCCTGGACGCAGAAGAAATAGAACATCTGCGCCAGCGCCAGTGTGATCATAGAGAAATAGATGCCCTGCCGGCGGATGGCGAGGAAGCCCATGACGAGGCCCATGCCCGCGGCACCTGCGGTGCCGAGCAGGATGCCGGCCTCTGGCGGCCAGCCCCAAGCCTTCACAGCATAGGCGCAAAAATAGGCCGCGCCGCCGAAGAAGGCGGCATGGCCGAAGGAAAGCAGGCCGGTGTAGCCCAAGAGCAGGTTGAAGGCGCAGGCGAACAGCGCGAAGCACAGCATCTTCATGACGAAGATCGGGTAGATGACGAAGGGCGCGGCGATCAGCGCCACGATGCCCAGCACCACCAGCGCCCGTTCGAGCCTCAAGGAGGCGGCGGCGCGTTCTGCGTGAAGGGTCGCTTGGCTCATCTCAGGCGTCCCTTCCGAACAGGCCGGCGGGCCTGAGCAAAAGCACGATCGCCATGATGACGAAGACGACGAGGTTCGAGGCCTCGGGATAGAAGACCTTGGTCAGGCCCTCGGCGAGGCCGAGCAAGTAGCCGGTGACGATGGCGCCGAGGATCGAGCCCATGCCGCCGACCACGACGACGGCGAAGACGACGATGATGAGATCCGAGCCCATCAGCGGGCTGACCTGATAGACGGGAGCGGCAAGGATGCCGGCTAAGCCCGCAAGGGCCGCGCCCAGCCCGTAGGTGAGCGTGAGCAGAAGCGGCACGTTGACGCCGAAGGCCTGAACCAGTTCCGGGTTCTCGGTCGCGGCGCGCAGGTAGGAGCCTAGCCTGGTCTTCTCGATCAGCAGCCAGGTGCCGATGCAGACGATGAGCGAAGCCGCCACCACCCAGCCGCGATAATTGGGCAGGAACATGAAGCCGAGATTGGTGCCGCCGGCGAGCAGCGCGGGCACGGCGTATGGATTGCCGGAGACGCCGTAATAATAGCGGAACACGCCTTCGATGACCAAGGCGAGGCCGAAGGTGAAGAGCAGGCCATAGAGCGGGTCGAGGCGGTAGAGCCGCGACAGGGCCATGCGCTCGACCGCCATGCCGAACAGGCCGACGGCAAGCGGCACCAGGACCAGCGCCGGCCAGTAGCCGATGCCCAAATGCACCAGCAGCAGATAGCCGATGAAGGCGCCCAGCATATAGAGCGCGCCATGGGCGAAATTGATGATGCGCAGCAGGCCGAAGATGACGGCGAGCCCGAGGCTGAGCATGGCGTAGAAAGAGCCGTTGATCAGGCCAACGAGGAGTTGGCCGAGGAGCGCCTGGATTGGGATGCCGAAGATCATGGTCATGGCACCATCATACCCCCAGCACCTCGTGCAGCTTGTCGGTATGCGCCGTCAGCTGGCCGACGGCAAAACCCTCCACCACCTTGCCGTGGTCCATCAGGTAGAAGCGGTCGGCGATGCGGGCGGCGAAGCGGAAGTTCTGCTCGACCAGCAGGATGGTCATGCCGCGCTTCTTCAACGTCGCCAGCAACTCGCCGATTCGCTGGACGATGACGGGCGCCAGGCCCTCCGTCGGCTCGTCGAGCAAAAGCAGCTCGACGCCGGTCCGCAGAATGCGGGCGATGGCAAGCATCTGCTGCTCGCCGCCAGACAGCTTCGTGCCCTGGCTGTTGCGGCGTTCCTTGAGGTTCGGGAAAAGCTCGAATATCTCCTCGACGCTCATGCCGCCCTCGGCCACGACCGGCGGCAGGATCAGGTTCTCGTCCACCGTCAGCGTGGCGAAGATGCCGCGCTCCTCCGGCACGAAGCCGATGCCTTGATGCGCGACGCGGTGCAACGACAGGCGGATCAGGTCCTTGCCGTTGAAGGTGACGGAGCCGGTGCGCTTGCGGATCAGGCCCATGATGGCGCGCAGCGTCGTCGTCTTGCCGACGCCGTTGCGGCCAAGCAGCGTCACGGTCTCGCCGCGCATGACGTCGAGGTTGACGCCATGCAGCGCATGGCCCTCGCCGTACCAGGCGTGGAGATCGCGCACGGCAAGCAGCGGGTCACTCATGCTCGGTCCCCATGTAGGCGACGCGCACACGCTCGTCCTTGCTGACGGCGGCGTAGTCGCCGGCCGCCAGGATCTGGCCGCGCTGCATGACGGTAATCCAGTCGCAGAGATCGGCAACGACGGTCAGATTATGCTCGACCATCAGCACGGCGCGGTCTTTTGCCAGCGCGCGGATGATGCCGGAGATGGTGCCGACATCCTCATGCCCCATGCCGGCCATCGGCTCATCGAGCAGAAGCACCTTCGGGTCGAGCGCCAAGGTGGTCGCGATCTCCAGCACGCGCTTGCGGCCATAGGAGAGATCGCCGGCGAGACGATGCGCGGCGTCATCGAGGCCGACGATGGCGAGCAGCTCGCGCGCCCTCGGCGTAAGCCGATCCAACGCCGAGACCGGGCGCCAGAACTGGTAGCCCAGCCCGCTTGGACGCTGCAGCGCCACGCGAACATTGTCGAGCACGGAGAGGTGCGGAAAGATCGCCGATATCTGGAAGGAGCGGACGAGCCCCATGCGCGCCACTTTCGCCGGCGGCGTGCGGGTGATGTCGGTGCCGAGCAATTCGATCCTGCCGCTGGTCGGCTGCAGGAATTTGGTCAAGAGGTTGAAGATGGTGGTCTTGCCGGCGCCGTTCGGGCCGATCAGCGCATGGATCTTGGCGTGATGGACGTCGAGGTCGACATCCTTCACCGCGACGAAGCCGGCGAAGTCGCGCCGCAGGCCGCGGGCGGAAAGCACCACCCGCGGCATCTGGTCCGTGCTGTCCGGGCGGACAGCGGTGGCGGTGTCGAGCGTCACTTGGCGACGAGCGGACAGCCGCTGTCCTCGGCCTTCATGAAGGCCTTGTCGCCCGGAATGGTCGCCAGATAGGTGTAATAGTCCCAGTCCTTCTTCGACTCTTCCGGCTTCTTGACCTGGTAGAGATACATGTCGTGCACCATCGAGCCGTCGGCCTGCACCTTGCCGTTGGCGGTGAAGACGTCGTTGACCGGCATTTCATGCAGCTCCTTGGCAACCGCCTCTGTCCCGTCGGTGCCTGCCTTGTCGATGGCCTTCAGATACTGCGTCACCGCCGAATAGGTGCCGGCCTGGATCATGTTCGGCATGCGGTTGGTGCGCTTGAAGAAGCGCTGGGCGAATTCACGGCTCTTGTCGTCGCGATCCCAGTAGAACCCTTCGGTCAGCACTACGCCTTGCGCCGCCTGCAGGCCCAGCCCGTGCACTTCGGCGAGTGTGAAAAGGAGCGCGGCCAGCCGCTGGCCGCCAGCGACGATGCCGAATTCGGCTGCCTGCTTGATCGAGTTCGAGGTGTCGAGGCCGGCATTGGCGAGCCCGACGATCTTGGCGCCGGAGGACTGCGCCTGCAGCAGGAAGGAGGAATAGTCGGTGGAGCCGAGCGGATAGCGCACCTCGCCCAGCACTTTGCCGCCGCTCGCCTCGACGAGCTTGGCGGTCTGGTCCTTCAGCGAATAGCCGAAGGCATAGTCGACGGTGATGAAATACCAGCTGTCGCCGCCCTGCTTCACCAGCTGGCCGCCGGTGCCGACCGCTTGGGAGTGCGTGTCGTAGGCCCAATGGAAACCATAGGGCGAGCACTGCTTGCCGGTGAGGTCGGTGGAAGCCGCCCCGGTGACGATGTCGATCTTCTTCTTTTCCTTAGAAAGCCCCTGCACGGCCAGCGCCACGGACGAGGTGGTGAGCTCCATGATCGCGTCGACCTGCTCGGTGTCGTACCACTGGCGCGCGATGTTGGAGGCAATGTCGGGCTTGTTCTGATGATCGGCGCTGACGATCTCGATCGGCGCGCCCTGCACCTTGCCGCCGAAATCATCGACCGCCATCTTGGCGGCCTCGACCGACCACTTGCCGCCGAAATCGGCATAGACGCCCGACTGGTCGTTGAGGATGCCGATCTTGACCTTGCCATCGGAGATTTCGCCAGCCGCGGCCGGCATTGCGGATGCCGCAAGGAGCGCGGCCGAGACGAGATAGGATGCTTTCACTGGTGGTTCCTCCCATGTGGCAACCACGGGAAACGCGGCTGCCTCGCGATGGTTCAACAGTTCCTTCGGATTTTGGATTGGAGCCTCGATCCCGCTCTGCCGCTCCTCCTCTGGCGGGCCCTCCTGTTTGCGAGCTGGGCCGCAGCGTGCCTTGGGTGCACGGGCGCGAGCCTAGCACCACATGTCGCGGGCCGAGAATGCTATTTTCGTAGCATGGCTATCGGCAGACCAGCGCTTACCAAACAGACAGGCGACATGCAGGCTAAGTGCTTGCATTGTCTGGCTTTTCCACTCTCACGCTCACTTTTCGACGCCCGAGTGGAAAATTTATACTTTTCAATGGCTTGTCTTAAGCTTCTATTTTCTGCTCACCACGCCAGCCGCTTGCCGTCGCGAAAAAAGCCGCCGGTCGGACCGTCGTCCGGCAGAGTAGCGGCCCAGACGATGCCGGCCGCCCCTTGCGCGACCGGACGGCCGCCTGGGCCGCCCATGTCGGTCGCGACCCAGCCAGGGCAGATCGCATTGACCAGGACGCCTGCACCGCGCAGCTCAGCCGCCAGGATGCGGGTCAGCGCGTTGAGCGTCGCCTTGCTGGTCGAATAGGCCGGCGCGCCGGCGCCCATCGAAGCGAGCGAACCGCCCTCGGACGAAACGTTGACCAGCCGGCCGTGGCCGGAAGCGCCAAGCAACGGCGCCAAGGCGGCAGCGACGCGCCAGGCGCCGAAGACATTGGTCTCGAATGCCTCGCGGATCACCGTCCAGTCGGGCCTGAGCGCCTGCGCCGAAGGGTCGTAATGGATGGCGGCGTTGTTGACCAAAACGTCCAGCCGGCCGAACCGGCTCTCGACCTCGACCGCGGCGCGGTCTGCGGCCTCGGACGCGGCGACATCCAGCTCGATGGCTTCGACGGCGCCGCCAAGTGTCCTTGCCGCCGTCTCGCCCTTGGCGAGGTCGCGCACACCGATGAGCACGGTGAAGCCGAGTTCCGCAAGCTGGCGCGCCGTCTCCAGACCGATGCCGCGATTGCCGCCGGTGACGAGCGCCACCTTGCCCGAATGATTTGCCTTACTGGTCATCGCTGCTGATCCTCGGTTATTCGTGCCGTCAGCAAGATCGCATCGATCACGGCGATTGATTAGCGGGAAGAATTTGCAATCATTATGCAATACAGCTCATGAGCCGGGACCCAACCGGATTCGCGCTCGGCAGAGATGTAACCGCGGAAGCGCCGCCCCTTGCCGTCGGCATGTGGGCACTTGCGCATTCCAAGAGCGAAGGCCTCCCCAGACACAATCTAGAAACAAGATTCAACAGTCCGGAAAAACTCGCGAAAAAAGCGGGTGTCATAAGCGGTACCGCAGCAGCCGAACTTACGGCGCGCGACAAAAGTCCAACCGAAGGAACGCCGATTATGAAAAAGACCCTTCTTTCCGCACTCGGCCTGGCCATCGCCCTCGCTTTCGCGGTGCCGGCGCTCGGCACCACCGAAGCCAACGCCGCAGCAACCGCACCCGCTGCGACCACGACGACCGCCACGACCACTGCTCCGGCCTCGGCCACCGAGACGGCGAAGCCTACCGCCAATGGCCCGCACAAGAAGCTCAGGAAGCACCACCGTCATCATGCTCGCAAGCATCATCACGTGAAGAAGCACCACGTGCGCAAGCACCATGTGATGAAGAAGCATGTTGCGAAGAAGGCCGCATAAGGCCTGACGCGTTGCGGCCTTCATGACCGGATGATCCGAGACCGCTTGCTAAGGGTTCAGGATCATCGCTTCCCGAAAACGCCGCCCTCCCTCCCGGGCGGCGTTTTTGTTTGCGGACTTAGTGGGCAACCCTGCAACCATTTCGGGATCATGCCTTATTTCTTCTGCGGGTGGATCGTCTCGCCGCGCTTCAACATCGCCACCAGATCAGCAATCTTCTTCTTGCGGCCGGCCTCGGTCTTCATATTGTGGACGCGGAAGGCGAGCGCGAAGCGGTTCTGTGCCGAAAGCTTCTCCAGCACCGCTTTCGCCTTCGGTTCGGCATCGATCGCGGCCTGCAGGTCGGGCGGGATGGTCATCTCCTTCGATCCGCCATAGGCGCGGTCCCAGCGACCGTCGGCCTTGGCGGCCTCGACCTGCTTGAGGCCATGCTGGGTCATGCGGCCCGCCTCGATCAGGCGCGCGACATTGTCGATGTTGATCTTGCTCCAGATGCTCTTCCTGCCGCGCGGCGTGTAGCGCTGCAGGAAACTCCTCTCGTCGAGCGACTTGCGCACGGCGTCGATCCAGCCGAAGCAAAGCACGACGTCGATCGCCTCCTTTGGCGTGATCGAGGCGAGACCAGAACCGACCTTGTGGATCTTGATCCAGACCTCGCTTTCGCTGGCGTGGTTGTCGGCAAGCCAGGCATGGAAGCTTTCGGCATCCGCGAATTCGCGCACCTTGTTCGGATCCACCTTGATGGGGGCCATCGTTGTTCCTCCTTGCGCGGCGCCGAAGCTGCTAATCTCCCCTCTCGTGGGGGAGATGGCCGGCAGGCCAGAGGGGGGCGCTGTCCCGCCGAGCGACAATGACGTTCGTTCTATCCGATCGAGATGAAACTGAAAGGTCGCATTCCTTCGCGCCCCCCTCTGCCCTGCCGGGCATCTCCCCCACAAGGGGGGAGATCGGCTGAACCGCCATCGGAGGCTCCGATACCACCATCGGTTTCTTCCGCTTCCGCTTCGCGCCTGGGTCTGCCAAACCTCCTCCATGCAAAGGAAAGGCATGGACATGGAGAAGCAAAAAATCCTGGTCGTCGGCGGCAGCTCGGGCATGGGGCTGGCGCTCGCCAGGCGATGCCTCGATGAAGGCGCGCACGTCATCATCGCCGGGCGAGGCGAAGCGAAGCTGGACGCGGCGCGGGAAGAACTCGGCCAGCCGGGCACGCTCGAAACAGCCGTGGTCGATATCAGCCGCGAGGATGAGGTCGCCGCATTGTTTCAGCGCATCGGCAGGCTCGACCACATCGTCAGCACGGCGGCCGACATCGAGGGCGCCTACCGGCTGTTGCCCGAGATCGAGCTTTCAGCCGCGCAGAAGGTGGTGGAAAGCAAGTTCTACGGGCCGCTTTTGCTCGCCAAGCACGGCGCGCCGAAGCTGCCGTCAGCCGGCTCGCTCACCTTCGTCTCGGGCATTGCCGCCCACCGGCCGACAGCGCGCGGCGCGGTCGTCGCCGCCGTCAACGCCGCCTTGGAAGGGCTGGTGCGGGCCTTGGCCGTCGAACTGGCGCCGATCCGGGTCAACGCCGTTTCGCCCGGCTGGGTCGACACGCCGATCTGGGAGTTCGTCGCCGGCGACAAAAAGGACGACACGCTTGCGGCGATGGCGAAACGACTGCCGGTAGGTCGGGTCGGAAAGCCGGAGGACATCGCCGACGCAATCCGCTTCCTGATCGGCAATGGCTTTACGACGGGAGAGACGCTGCATGTCGAGGGCGGGCACCGCCTGGCGTGACCAAGGCGAACCCCTCCTCTACGGCGGTGAGCAGTGCCTTAAGCGCCGGCGGCTGGACGCGCCGGCGGCGCCAGATCATCACCACGTCCGCCGAGCGGACCGGCCCAGGCCAGGCAAGCTCGGACACCTCGCCGCGATCGATCGCGGCGGCGACCGCGATCCGCGGAACGAGACCGAAGCCGGCGCCGGCCGCCACCAGCCCGGCAATGGCGTCGATGCTGCCAGCTTCGGCGGCGAGGTTGGGATTGCCGAGGCCTGCTTCGGCGAATGCCTTGTCGACCATGGCGCGGTAGACGCAGCCTGTCTCGGTGGCGACGAAATGCTTCTCGGCCAGCGTCGCCAGATCGACATCCGCCCGGTTGTCGCCGGGCGGCGCTATCAGGGCCAGCGGCTCGACCGCCATGACGCGCCTGGCAAGGCGACGGTCCGTCTCACGGGCTTCGATCTCAATAGCCCGCTCGAAGCAGAAAGCGACGTCGATCTCGCCGTCGCCCAGCCTGCGCAGCAACTCGCCGCTTCCGGCTATCTTCAGCTTGATGTCGATGTCCGGATGACCGGCGCGGAAGCCGGCAAGCCAGCCGGCAAGCCTTGCCGAGGCGATGGTCTCCAGCGCGCCGATCGACACTGTGCCGGCCGTCCCGGCCCTCGTGGCATCGATGGCGGCCCGCGCGTCGCCGGCGAGCGCCAGCAGTTCCTCGGCATAAGGTTTCAGCGCCTCGCCGGCCGGCGTCAGGGTGAGCCCCTGCCGCGAGCGGGTGAAGAGACTGGCGCCAAGCTCGGTCTCCAGCGCCTGGATCTGGTCGCTGACGCTCGACTGGGCGAGATGGATCTCCTGCGCCGCGCGTGTGACGTTGCGGGTACGCGCGACCGCGAGAAAGGTCTTCAGCAACCTGGGATGCACCGGCGATCCGAGCCTACTGCAGCTGCGGCTTCTTCAGGAAGGAATTGCGGTCCGCGGATTTGACGCGCAGCCATGTCTCGCGGCCGTCGCGCACGACGCGTAGCGGAATTTCCGCACCGGCCGGGTTCTGCCAGAGTTTTCTGTAGAAATCGGCCAGACCGTCGACTTCGCCGTCGCGCACATCGGAGATGATGTCGCCCTGGCGCAAGCCCGCCTGTGCGGCCGGGCCGCCTTCGGCGACGCTCATCACCACCACCATGCCGTTCGACTCGGCCGAGAAGGCGCCGAGCCACGGACGCGGCGCCTTTGCCGCCTGGCCGCGCTTGATCAGATCGTCGAGGATCGGCGTCAGAAGATCGATAGGCACGACCATGTTGATGTCGGCTACCTCGCCGGCGCGGCTCATCTGCAGGCGCAGCGAGCCGACGCCCAGCAACTTGCCGGCGCGGTCGAACAGCGCGGCGCCGCCCCAGGACGGATGCGCGGGCGCCGTGAAGATCGCCTCGTCGATCAGATACTCCCAATAGCCGGCGAATTCCTGCTTGGTCACGATGTGGGCATCGACCTGCTGGCCGATTCCGTCGGCGAGCGTCACGGCATCGCCGATCTTGGCTTTCCTGGCATTGCCGAGCTGGACCGCCGGCAGGCCGAGCGGCGATAGCGCCTGCACGAGGCCGAAGCCGGTCTCCTGGTCGTAAGCCAGCGCATGCGCGGCCACCACACGGCCATCCTGGTCGGTCAGCCACACTTCCTCGGCCTCGGTAATCAGATAGCCGATGGTGAGCACCAATCCATTGTCGCGGATCACCACGCCGCTGCCCTCGCGGCGCGTGCCCAGCGCATTGGCGGTGAAGGCGTCGTCCGGAACCGTGGCGCGCACGGCAACAACGGAGCGCGAAATTTTCTCGATGGTCATCGATCCATCCTGCGTTGCGGGTCTCTGCCTATAAGTATGGCCGAAGGAGCGCCGTGCAAGGGCGGATTTCCCCTCGCCCAAGCTGGCATAAGCGCTAGTTCAACGAAGATTGAACTTTTTTCTTTGACGCGCGCGGAACCGCACCTAAGTCTATCGGCATCCGTGGCAGATGCCCGCCCTTCACGAAACACAAGGCCTTCAACATGAACCAATATGTCCCGCCGAAAGTCTGGACCTGGAACAAGCCGAATGGCGGTGAGTTCGCCTCGATAAACCGGCCGATCGCGGGCCCCACGCATGACAAGAAACTGCCGGTCGGCAAGCATCCGCTGCAGCTCTACTCGCTGGCCACGCCCAATGGCCAGAAAGTGACGATCATGCTGGAGGAGCTTCTGGCGCTCGGGCACAAGGGTGCGGAATACGATGCCTGGCTGATCAAGATCGGCGACGGCGACCAGTTCGGCTCGGGCTTCGTCGAGGTCAATCCGAATTCGAAGATCCCGGCGCTGATGGACCACAGCGAGCCGAAGCCGGTGCGCGTGTTCGAATCCGGCTCGATCCTGACCTATCTCGCCGAAAAGTTCGGCGCATTCCTGCCGACCGAACGCGCGGCGCGCGCGGAAACCTTCTCATGGCTGTTCTGGCAGATGGGCTCGGCGCCTTATCTCGGCGGCGGCTTCGGCCATTTCTATGCCTATGCGCCCGAAAAGATCGAATACGCCATCGACCGCTTCGCCATGGAGACCAAGCGGCAGATGGATGTGCTCGACCGCCGGCTGGCGGAGAGCGAATATCTCGCGGGCCCCGACTACACGATCGCCGACATTGCGGTCTGGCCCTGGTATGGTGGGCTCGCCAAGGGCCGCAGCTACACCAACTCCGCCGAGTTCCTCTCGGTGCACGAATACAAGAATGTGCAGCGCTGGGCCGACGCGATCGACGCGCGGCCTGCGGTGAAGCGCGGCCGCATGGTCAACCGCATGTCCGGCGATCCGGCCTTCCAGCTGCGCGAGCGCCACGACGCCGGCGACTTCGAGACGAAGACGCAGGATAAGCTGCAAGCGGCGGAGTAATGTAATCTCGCCCTCGTGCGGGAGATTGGCCGCCCGTTACCTCCCATATGTGTATGTCACGGTCGCCTGGCCGAGCGCAGAGCTCTTGGCGGCGACCGAGATCATCTCCGGCAAGGGGTTGGCCGGTATGCGCAATGTCTTTTCACTCAGCGCATAGAGCGTGAAGACATAGTGATGGTCGCCGCTGCCGGGCGGCGGGCACGGACCGAAATAGCCGGCGCGACCGACGCCGCCTTTGCCCTGCACGGAGCCCTTGGGCATGCGCTTGCCGCCCTGCGCGCCGGCGCCTTCGCGCAGACCCTTGGCGCTCGCCGGAATGTTCCAGGCCAACCAGTGCCAGAAGCCCTTGCCGCCATTGGCATCGGTGTCGAACATGGTGAGCGCGTAGCTTTTCGTTCCGGCCGGCGGATCCTTCCAGGCAAGCGCTATCGAGACGTTCTGTCCGCCGCAGCCGGGCTTGTCGCCGAGATATTTCGCATCCCATTTGCCGTTCGACACGGAGGGGCTGGAGATCTCGAAGGCGGACGCCTGGGTGGCGAAGGCGACAAGGGCAAGCATGGTGAAGCCGAGGCGCAAGGTCATCTGATCCTCCCTGAATGACGCAGCGTAGCCGAAAAGCGGCCCGAAAAAGGGCAAGCTAGCGCAGCCGGCTGCCTGAGCAACAAAAAAGCCCCGCCGGTGAAGGCCGTCGGGGCTCTTTCGTTCGGACCATGGAGGTGGGACCCCACGATCGGGTCGATCCAGGGGGTGTTGGATCGGCCGCGACACTAGCCGAGGAATCGGCCGTGCGGACAATCACGCCTGCGCACTACCAATCACGCCTGCGCGAGTGGACGGTGATAGCGGCTGCTGATCTCCCCTCTTGAGGGGGAGATTAACCCCGCAGCAGCTTTGCCAGTCTCGGCACGCCTTCGTTCACCGCGCGATCGTCGGCAAGCGTGAACGACATGCGCAGCGTGTTGCGGCCGGTGCCGTCGGCGTAGAAGGCGTTGCCCGGCACGAAGGCGACGCGCGCCTCCTTGACCGAACGCGCGAGGAGCTCGGTGGCGTCCGTGCCTTCCGGCAGCGTCAGCCAGACGAACATGCCGCCGTCCGGGCGGCTCCAGGAAATGCCGTCGGGCATATTGGCTTCGAGCGCGGAAAGCAGCGCATCGCGGCGCTTGCGGTAGGCACCGATCAGCTTGTCCACCTGGGCGTCGAAGATGGTTTCGGCGACGCGGTGCATGACCATCTGGTTGATCGACGGGCTGTGCAGGTCGGAGGCCTGCTTCATCAGGACCAGCTTTTCCACCACATGGCGCGGCGCGCAGACCCAGCCGACGCGCATACCGGGCGACAGTATCTTCGAGAAGGAGCCGCAATAGAGCGTGCGCGCATGATCGATGCCGCCGGTGCGGGCGCAGTCGAGCGCCAGGATCGGCGGCTCGCCCTCCCCGTCGTAACGCAGCGCGCGATAGGCGGCATCCTCGATGACGGCGATGTCGAGCTCGCCGGCGAGGTCGAGCACCGTCTCGCGCTGCTTGGTATCCAGCGTATTGCCGGTCGGATTGGCGAAATCCGGCACCAGATAGGCGAACTTCACCTTGCCGCCATTCGCCGCCGCTGCCGCGCGATAAGCCTCGGGCGTCATGTTGCCGCCGGCGGTGTTCAGCCGGTCGTAGCGCGGCTCATAGGCGTTGAAGGCCTGCAGCGCGCCGAGATAGGTCGGCCATGTCACCAGCGCAGTGTCGCCGGGGGACAAAAAGAGCTTGCCGAGATAGTCGAGCGCCTGCTGCGAGCCGGAGGTGATGAAGATGTTGCCCTCGTCGCATTGAACGCCAAGCTTGCCCATATAGGCGGCCAGCCATTTGCGCAGCGGCAGGAAACCCTCGCTGACCTGGTACTGCAGCGCGGCGGCCGCCTCCTTGCCGCCCAGCACGGCCTGGTAGGCATCGCCGATGGCTTCGGCCGGAAACAGCGACGGGTCGGGAATGCCGCCGGCGAAGGAGATGATGTCGGGCTGGTCGAGCAGCTTCAACAGCTCGCGGATTTCCGAAGCCTTCATGCGCGAGGAACGCGAGGCCAGAAGGTTCAACAGGGTCAAGACGCACCTCCCGCAGCGTGCTTCTATTTAGGTCAGCTTAGTTGACCTATTATCAGGCCTGGCCTTTCGCGTGAATACACAAAACGGTCATGGCTCATCGTCCAGGCAACATTTGGCCCACAGATTTTCGCAAATGCTAATGAAAAGCCATTGCACGCTCGGCAAGGCCAGCGCACGATTATGACCAGAAACTGGAAGTTGATAGAAAATCAATCCGGAACAAATGGGGAACGCGTATGACGCTCGAGGTCATCGGGGCCGGCTTTGGCCGCACCGGCACGTGGTCGACTTTCGCCGCGCTGAACAGGCTCGGCTTTCCGAGCTACCACATGCAGGAAGTCATCATCAACAAGGCCAACAAGGGCCATCTCGACTTCTGGCGCAAGGTGGCGAACAGCCCGCCCGGCGCGCAGCATGACTGGAACCGGGTCTTCGCCAATTATCGGGCGACCGTCGACAATCCGGGCTGCTGCGTGTGGCGCGAGCTGATGGCCGCCTATCCGGAAGCCAAGGTGCTTCTGACCCTGCATCCGCGCGGAGCCGAGGCCTGGTACGACAGCACCATCGACACGATCTACTTCACCGAGAATGTCTGGCAGTTCAGGGTGCTGGAATGGCTGACGCCGTTCGGCCGCAAGTTCGGCGACATGTCGCGCAAGCTGGTCTGGGGCCGGACGCTGAAGGGCGTGATGAACGACCGCGACAAAGCGGTGGCGCGTTATAACGCCTATGTCGACGAGGTGAAGGCGGCGGTGCCGCCTGAGAAGCTGCTTGTCTTCAAGGTCAGCGACGGCTGGGCGCCGCTCTGCGATTTCCTTGGCGTCGCGATGCCCAACGAACCCTTCCCTAATCTCAATGACCGCGCCAGCATCAAGAAGATCATCAACGAGATGATCGTGGGATCTTATCTGATGCTTGCCGGCGTGGCGGTCCTGATCGCGCTGGCCATCGGCGCCCTGTGGTGGTGGCTGGCGTAGCGGCCACCCGGATCGGCCTGCCAGGCCGCGGCGCTCCGGCTCCGGCGGCCGCGTGATTAGAACGGCAAACGGATTTCGTCAGGCTCGGTCCTGTCAGGCCAGCCGATGTCCTTCTGAATCTCCGTCGGCAGCTCGTTAAGCTCGCGCGCCGTGCGGCGGCGCTTGCTGGCCTGCGCGAAGGCGGCGCGGATTCGGTTGAGACTTTTGAACATGAAAAACCTCCTAAATCAGCGGCGGAAAACTGGTGCCGCCTCTTCCCGGCGTCGCTTTTGCGATGCGTCTGTAACCGGTGGATTGCGCGCGAACGGTGAAATGCTTCACGAAGCCGGAACGGCTTGAAACATATGCATGCAAATTAGTTTGCAGGATCAGCCACGCGGTCTGCATGAAAACCAGGAGCTTGCATGACCTGCATGTCAGACGCTTGGGCTGGTCGCCTTGATGGGTTGATTCACGTCTCCGAGAGGGAGGCGATAGCGCGAGTTGTAGCTCGGCAACAAATTAACGGCTTCTAATTCACCTGGTTTTCGGCCCCACTTTCCCGCCTCGCGCCACTTCCCTGCCCGCGCGATAGACGGTGCGATCCTTTGGCACCGCCACCACCGCTTCCGGGACATGCTCGGCCTTCAGCGCAACGAAATCCGCCTTGGCGCCGACAGCGATGCCGTAGCCTTCGAGTCCCAGCGCCTTGGCGCCGGCGTGGCTGACCACGTCGTAGGCGGCCTCCAGCTCGCAATCTTCGTAGAAGCCGGAGCGGTAGCCGATCATGTTGGCGCGGTTCAGCATGTCGCCATCGCCATAGGGCCACCATGAATCGCGGATGTTGTCGGAACCGGCGAAGACGGTGACGCCCGCCTTGCGCAGCGCCGCCACCGGCGGGAATGGATGATCGCCGGGCGCGTTGGTCATGATGGCGACGCCGGCGCCGGCGATCCGCTCGCCAGCCTTGGCCAATGCATCGGCGGAGATGTCGCCCAGCCCGTAGGCGTGGCTGACGACAACCTTTCCCTGCATGCCCATTGTCGCGGTCCGGGCGGCGATCTCCTCGATCTCGAACAGGCCGAGTGTGCCGCGGTCATGCAGGTGGATGTCGATACCGGCGCCGCGTTTTTCGGCAAGACCGAACACCACATCGAGATGGCCCTTCACGTCGCGATCGAAGCTTGCCGGGTCGAGTCCGCCGATCAGGTCACAGCCGAGCTTGAGCGCCTCGTCGAGCAACTCCGCGGTGCCTGGCGAGGACAGAATGCCGCTCTGCGGGAAGGCGACGAGCTGGATGTCGACGAGGTGGCGGTATTTCTCCCGCACCGCAAGGATCGCCTCCACATGCTTCAACCCGACCGCGGCGTCGACCATGACATGGCTGCGCATGGCGAGGCTGCCATTGCCGACGCAGAGCTCGAGCTGGTTTCTCGCCCGCTCCGCCATGGGTGCTGCCTGCTCGAGGTTGCGCATCTGGAAGGCAACCCGCTCGCGCACGTCGAAGCCGTTGGTGCAGGGAATGTGCGGGCGCCAGACATCGTCGTAGAAGGAGGTGTCGAGATGGATGTGGCCCTCGACGAAAGCCGGCAGGACGAGCTGGCCGGCGAGGTCGATAGCGCCGGACGGCGGCATCGTCGCATTGGCTGCAAGCGCGATGGCGCTGAAGCGGCCACCGGCAACGGTGAGGTCACGGAGCGAGCCATCGGCAAGCCTGGCGTTGAGAAAATGAGTCTGATCCACGATGCAATCCGTTGACAAGGAAGGCGTCAGTCGTCGCCGGTCGAACGGACGAGGTCAATGCGGCAAGGGATAGAAAGTGTTTCGCCTTGCCTTCTCTCCTTATGGAAGAAGGCAAGTTCAACGGCTGCCATATACCGTTTTCGCGGAAGTTTCAGCGGGCGGCAAATGTGCCATGGTGAAGCCTGCGGTATGAGGCCGCCGTGGTCGACGCGGACGCCCAAGCACATCCCCAACAATGCGCCCCCAACGGCCGTGTCGACCATGACCGGAAACGCCAACGGCGACCGCGCCTTGGGTCGCCTTTTCGACCGGCCGCTTTTACTCAGCCTTGGGTGCCGGCGTATTCGGCGACCAGCGGCTCATATTCCTCGAAGGCAGGCAACGTCGCGTAGCTGTGCACGGCCGCCGTCGCCACCCAGGGCAATTTCTCAGACGTCCAGGTCTCGATGAAGGGCGCAAACCAAGTATGGTCGTCGAGCATGGTCGGGCGCAGATTGACGAACCAGTCGATCCCTTCCGGCCGCGTGAACATCCAGGTCATGCAGTAGCCGCAGAAATAATGTTTCGAGGCGCCATGCAGGCCGCCGACCACCGGTTCGCCCTTCGTCACCTCGAAACCTTCCGAGGGGATCGCCGCGCTCAGCGAATAGGCGCTGGACGACATCGACTGGCAACCCGTGCAATGGCAGGCCATGGTGAGCAGCGGCTTTGCCGAGATTTTCAGGCGCACGCGGCCGCAGCGGCAGCCTCCTTCGGCGGGAAGAGAAAGACTTGGCAAGATGGGCTCCTGAGGTTGGGGGTCTCCCTTATCCCCCTGTGGGAGAAGGTGGATCGGCGCGTAGCGACAAGACGGATGAGGGTGTTCCAGCGGAGTGAGACGCTGGCATTCCCTGGAACACCCCTCATCCAGCCGCTTCGCGGCCACCTTCTCCCACAAGGGGAGAAGGGGAAGGCGCGCTCAGCCTTCGATCAACTCCGCCGTCGTCGCCATCCGCACGCCCTGCCCCGCGAAAGCCTTGTTGTGGCGGGCAATGATGTCGGGCGCGTTTTCCTCCAAAGAATCCAGCGTCGAATGCGCGTCCGAAACCACGGTGACGCCAAATCCCTCGGCAAAGGCACCCTTCACGGTGGCGGCGACGCAGAAATCAGTCTGGGCGCCGAGGAGCACGACGTCCTTCGCGCCGTGTCCCGCCACCCATTCAACGAGTTCGGGATTCGAGAATGCGTTGCCGACGGTCTTGCCGAAGGTCGGTTCGTCGGCGGCCTGACCGAGCAGCGGCCATACCGGCCAACCGGAAGCGCCCGGCGCCAGCGGATCGCCTTCCGGTCCGTCATGGCGGATGAACGCCACTTTGCGGCCGGAACGCCGTGCCCAGTCGATCAGCCGACGGGCACGCTCGGCGATCGTGTCGGCGTCATGGATCGGCGGATCGAACCGACCGTCGAACATGCCGGTCTGCAGGTCGATGACGATCAGCGGCGCGGCGGCGGAGGGGGCTGTGTCTGGCATGGCGCGAAGATAGCGTGGGTGGGGGGCGGGTCAAGGACGAGGCAGGAGCCAACAAGCAGCAACTCGCGCAAACCATCTACAATTTTGAGTTGCATTCAGGATTAATCACAACTAAGATGATCGAGAGATCGGGGGATGACAATGGATGAACAATACACCGTATTCCTGATCGGAGGAGGCACGGGAGGTGACGAGCAGGCGGTGTTCACGCCGCACGATGCGGGGACCCGATGCAGGCTCACCTGCAGCTATCGCAATAAAGTCATCGCTGCTGAAGAAGACGACTATTTCGAAGCCCTATGCCAAATCCGCAATCAGCTCGAAGTGGAAGGACTACTACCCTTTTGTTATGGCGCGAGCGCCAATGTTTTCCCTGAAGGCACCGTGACAGAGATGAGTCGAGGATTGGTGGTCTGCAAAGTGAAAACGGGCGAGCGTCCCAAGAAGAGCGACTTAGTCAATATATTTGACGATGGCTATGACGTGATGCCCGTGTTCGTCTCGATGCAGCAGAAGTTTTGGGATTCGTGGCTCGCCTCTCTGCCCCGATCACAAGACCCGGAGATAGCGAACTCGACGGACGGTGCAACCCACTCCCTCTGGCAGTCTCTAACACTTCGCTTTGCCAAGATGTTGAAATCGCTTTTTCCACTGTCAGGGGGAAGATAAGGCACCTGGCTTCTACGACATCAGCGGCATCGGCCCCTTCAGCGCCTCCGCCAGCGCGTCGCGGAACACCGCGATCGGACGCGCCAGCCTGCCGGCCGGCGGGCGGTGGAGCAGCCAACAGCGCACCTGCGGCTTGAAGCCTGGGCAGTCGACCACCTCGACCGCGTCGCGCCATTGGCTGCCCGACAGCGCGCCCGGCGTGACGACGCCGATGCCGTGGCCGCGCGCCACCAGCGACATTCTCAGATCCGCGCCCTGCGCCTCCACGCCGACATGGAACGGCAGCCGCGCCGCCTCGAAGCGATGGCGGATGAACGCGCGGAAACCGCAGCCGGTTTCGTTGAGCACCCAGGGATAGCGCGCGAGATCGTTGAGCTCGGCCGGCTTCGGCACGCCGAGGCCTGGCGAAGCCACCAGCAGCACCGCCTGCACGCCGAGATCGTCGCCGACGAGCTCCGGCGGCGGCGCGACGCCCTCGGCCAGACAGACGGCGACCGCGTCGATCTCGCTGTGCAGCACCTGCTCCACCAGGCGCGGCGACAGGCTGGAGGTGATATTCAGCGTCAATTGCGGGAAGGCCGCGCGAAGACTGTCGAGCGGCTCGGACAGCGCGCTGGTCGACAGATAAGGCATGATGCCGAGGCGGAACTCGCCCCTCACCTCGCCGGCCGGCGAGACGCCCGCCTTCAGATCCTCCAGCGAGCGCAGCAGCCGACGGCCATGCTCATAGGCCTCGCGACCCGATGCGGTGGGTTTGAGCGGCTTCGACTGGCGGTCGAGCAAAGGCGTCGCCAGCCGCTCCTCGAGATTCTGCACCCGGCGCGTCACGCCGGGCTGGGTGAGATTGAGCCTGGCAGAGGCGCCGACGATGGAGCCGGTTTCGACGACGGCGACGAAGGCTTCAAGGTCATGGATGTTCATGCGTATCTCGCATAATCATTATCAAATAATTTCAATTGTAGCATTATGATCAGCGCGAATAAAGTCCTCGCGAGATATGCAAACAGCGAGGCTACCCATGAACGGAACAGACAACGCCCGGATCGCGACGGCCGAGTTCGCCGATCCGTCGCCGCATGCCGGCGGCGGCACGATCACGCGATCCCAGACGCTGCTGTTCGCTGCTTCGGTCGGCATCATCGTCACCAATCTGTTCGCGCCGCAGACGCTGGTCGGGCTGATCGGACCGTCGCTGGGCGCGGCGGCATCGGAAAGCGGCCTAGTGTCGATGGCCACCCTGCTCGGCTATGCGGCCGGACTGTTCTTTCTGGTGCCGCTGTCTGACCTGGTCGAGAACCGTGTGCTGGTGCTGCGCATGCTGTGCGCGGCCGCGCTGGCGGCGGCGGTCGCTTCATTCGCGCCGTCGGCCGCCTCGCTGCTTGCCGTGCTGTTCGTGCTTGGGGCGGCCTGTTCCTGCATCCAGGTGCTGGTGCCGGTCGCGGCCTCGATGGCGCCGCCGGGACAGGACGGGCGCGTTATCGGTGACGTGATGAGCGGGCTGATGATCGGCATCCTGCTCTCGCGTCCGATCGCCAGCCTCGTCGCCGACGCCTTCGGTTGGCGCGCCTTCTACGGCATCAGCGCCGCGGCACTTGGGCTGCTCGCCATCCTGCTCGGCCTCGCCTTGCCAAGGCGCAAGCCTCTGGCGCATGCGAGCTATGCGGGGCTCATCGCCTCTCTGGTCGGACTTCTGGGTCAGGAACCGGTGCTGCGGCGTCGTGCCTTCACCGCGAGCCTGGTGATGGCGGCTTTCAGCGTGTTCTGGACGGCGGTGGCGCTACGCCTGTCCGCCTCGCCTTTCGACCTTGGCCAGAAAGGCATTGCGCTGTTCGCATTTGTCGGCGCCGGCGGCGCGGCTGTGACGCCGATCTTCGGCCGCGCCGGCGACCGCGGCTTTACGCGCACCGCCACGATCCTCTGCCATCTCGTGCTGATTGCGGCGCTCGGCCTCGCCGCATGGGCCGGGGCGGCCAAAGCCGGGGCATGGCTGCCGCTCATCCTGATGGGTGTCAGCGCCGTGCTGCTCGATTTCGGCGTCACCGGCGACCAGACGCTGGGCCGCCGTGCGGTTAATCTCCTGCAGCCCAAGGCGCGGGGCCGCATCAACGGGCTGTTCGTCGGCATTTTCTTCATCGGCGGCGCGATCGGCTCGCTGCTTGCCGGCATCGCCTGGACCTGGGGCGGCTGGAACGCGGTGTGCGCGGTTGGAGCGCTGTTCGGGGTGGTGGCGCTGGCGGTGGATTGGACCGAGTAGCTCGATCTTCTCCTCTCCGCTTGTGGGGGAGGAAGCTATCCAATCCCACCCGTCAGCCTATACGCCCCGCTGACGCGCCCATCCGGCGACCTCACAATGGCCGTGACGATGGAACCATAGGCGCCGCGCCAGACGCTGTGGAAGCCTTGATGGGTCGTGGCCGGTACGATCACGCGACCGGTGAATCGGTTAGCGCTGCCTTGCATGGAAACCGGCTCGCCGTTGACGTGGACTTTCACCACCGCCGCGTCGCCGGTCTCCAGCGCGATCGCGATCTCATCGGTGTCGCCGGCGCGGGTCGTCTCAGCCGTGAGCGCCAGCGTGAGCGGGGCATCGCCAACACGACTTGCCGCGCCCCTGGCCTCGAACACATCATCGGCCAGCGGCGGGGTGCGCGGCGGTGCGGTGCGGCGCTTCGTGGCGCGCTCGTAGTCGCCGGCGATCCTCAACAACGCCACGTCGTCATAAGCCTTGCCGGCGAAGGTGAGGCCGACCGGCATGCCGATATCGGCCATAGTGCCCATCGGCACTGTCACGGTCGGGATGCCGAGATGCCGCCAGACCAGATTGCCGTTGGCGACCCAGGTGCCGTTTCGCCAGGCAAGCCGTGCGGAAGCCTCGTCGACGTCGGCATCGGCCGGGCCGACATCGGCGACCGCCGGCAGCACCACGGCGTCGAGCCGGTTGGCATCGAGCCAGTCTTCGAAGTCGGCGCGGCGCGTTGTTTCCAGGCCCTTCAGGCCCGCCTCGATGGTGGGAATGTCCACGAGCGGCGCCACGCCCCGCTTCGCCCGCTCGACATACTGCGCCAGATCGAAATCGGCATCGCCATAGCGATCGCGCAACGTGCCCGGCGGCTGCGGGAAGATCTTTGCGCCGTCGACCGAAGCGAGATCGGGGATGGCCGGATCGGCATTGGCGCGCAGGAAATCGTCCCAGGACCAGATGGACAGGTCCCAGATCTCGCGTTCGGCGAATTCCGGCGGCACAAGGCCGCGGTCGACCATCGACAGCGCGCCCGGCCGGTCGCGTTCGTAGTTGGAGACGACAGGGAAATCGACCTCGCCCACCTCGGCGCCGAGTGATTCAAGGTCGCGCGCCGCCTGCCGCCAGAGCTCAAGTACCGAGGCGCGCGTCTCGATCGGGCGCTCCGCGCCGTCATCCTTGCCGATATACATTTTCGGCACGCCGAGCCGCTTGCCCTTGAGCGCACCCTGCACGGCAAGCGTGGTGTAGCTCGCTGGCCGCAGCGCCGAGGCTTTCGGGTTTTGCACCCAGGGCTGCACGCGCCAGAAATCGCCGCGCGTCTCGGCATCGTCGGCGACGATGACGTCGAGCAGCTCCAGCATGTCGGGAATGGTGCGCGTATGCGGCACCACCACATCCATGGTCGGCACCAAAGGCCAGTTGCCGCGCACCGAGATCACGCCGCGCGAAGGCGTGTAGGCGACCAGCGCGTTGTTGGAGGCAGGCGCGCGCCCGGACGACCACGTTTCTTCGCCGAGCCCGAAGGCGGCGAAACTGGCTGCGGTCGCGGTGCCCGAGCCGTTGGACGAGCCGGAGGCGAAGGCGGCGGTGAGGAAATCCTTGTTATACGGACTTTCGGCGCGACCATAGACGCCGCGCTGCATGCCGCCATTGGCCATCGGCGGCATGTTGGTGAGGCCAACCAGCACCGCGCCGCCCGCGCGTAGCCGGGCGATGGTGAAGGCGTCTTCCGTAGCGACGAGATGCTCGAAGGCCGGCGAGCCGGCGGCAACCGTCAGGCCCGTCGCCTTGTAGCTATCCTTGGCGGTGTAGGGGATGCCGTCGAGCGATCCGAGCGTCTTGCCCTCGCGCCGGCGCCGGTCGGACGCTTCGGCCTCCTCGAACATCTTCGGGTTGAGGATGGGCACGGCGTTGAGCGCGATGCCGTGGCGGTCGTAATGGGCGATGCGCCGCAGATACGCAGCGACAAGCTCGACGCTGGTGACTGTGCCATCTTCCAGCGCGCGGCGCAGATCGGCGATCGAGGCTTCGACGAGGTGGAGCATGATGGGGATCGAATTCCCTTACAGAAGCTGCGTTCCGTCACACCCCCCCTCTGCCCTGCCGGGCATCTACCCCGCAAGGGGGAGATTGGATGTCGCGACGGCTTCGTCAATCGGCGACGCTGCAGAGAGGGTGCCGTCGCAGGAACTGCCAATCTTCCTCCTTGCGGGGAGATGCCCGGCAGGCCAGGGGGGCTGTCCAGCCGGCCTGTCAGGTAATCCAAGGGCGCTATTCATTTTTCCGGACGAATGCCCGCCTCTCGCCCTCGTGCTCTACGCTCAACCCACCAATCATTCTGCCAATCCTCATAGCCGAGAAGCGAGCCCTCCATCCGTTCGAGGGCTTCGTTCCAGCCGGTCTTGGCGGAGACTTTCGATGCCAGCAGATATGCGTCTATTCGCCATTCTTCGCCGGGGAGTACGAAGAAGGCGCGCCGCCATCTTTCGAACTTTGGGAAGCGGGCGCGCTCGGCCTCGGTGAAGGGCGTGTCGATTATGCGGCGCACCAACCGACCCGAACGGACGAACGGGTCGAAGCGGGCCAGCATTTCCGTCAACCACTCCACCGGATAGGCGTCTTGGAACACCGCCAGAGGCTTGCGACCTTCAAGCATCAGCGGCAGCTCGAAATTCGTGTGAACGAGATACGGTGTCTCGCGGATTGGATGCCAGGGCTCGATGCGATTGAGCATCGGATCAAGCTCGCGAGGTGGGATGCATATCGCGCCCAGCCTTTGAATATCTCCCGGGTCCAATTCCCATGAGCCTGAGAGTTGTGTGTTGCCGCAACCCAGAACCGCGCCAAGCTTTTTCAGGTCCAAGACCCGGATTCGAGCCTCAGCGATAGCCGAACCGGTCGCAGGATCGATCTGCTGCAGGACAAAATAAGTGGATTCGGCAGTGTTGCTCATGCGGCGACGATGGCTGCTCGGACAGTCCTTGTACAGGTCTCCTTCTAACAGGCGCCGTTCGTGGCGCCCCATCTGCTCTGCCGGGCATTTTTCCCCACTTGGGCGAGATCGGCTGTCGAGGCCGCTTTTCGCCCACCTCCAACGTCACACTCACTCCGGCGCCCCGGCAAACAGCACCGTGCCATCCCCGCCCGCCGCCGGCCAGTCGCGGATGGCGCCGTCGATGCCGCCGGTCAATAGCGTGCCGTCGGCGGCGAAGGCGACCGCGTACATGGGACCAGTGCCGGGGTCGAATTCGGCGATCTCGGCGCCCGTGTCCACGTTCCAGATCCGCGCGGTTCCGTCGAGCGAGACGGAGCCGAGGCGCTTGCCGTCGGCCGACAAGGCCAGCGCATAGACCGTGCCGGAATGCCCCTCGAAGCGGCGGACCTCCTTGAAGGTGTCGAGGTCCCAAAGCTTTATCGTGTAATCGCCGCTGCCGGTCACCGCGTGGTGGCCATCGGCCAGGAAGACCGCGCCATAGGCGCCTCGCTCGTGGCCGAGCCAGCTGCGCAGTTGCTTGCCCGAAACGATATCCCAGAGTTTCAGCTCACCGTCGATGCTGCCGGTGAGCGCCCTGGTGCCGTCGGGCGAGATGGCGACGGAACTCACCGACCAGTCGTGGCCCGGCAGCACATGCAAGACCGCTTCCTTCCCCAGGTCCCAAACGACGACGGAACCGGTGTCGTGACCGCTAACGGCGAGCTTGCCGTCCAGGCTTATCTTCAGTTGCCTGACGCCGCCGTTCGCCCCTGAGGAGAAGACGTGCAGCACCGTGCCGTCGGACAGCTGGCGCAGCACGATTTCGCCGTCGTCGCCGGCGGTGAGCACGGTCTTGCCATCGGGCATGAAAAGCGCGCTGCGCGCCATGTCCTTGTGCTCACCAAGGTCGCGGATCAGCCGCTTGCCCTCGATATCCCAGAGCTTGATCATGCGGTCGGTGCTGGCGCTCATGATCTGGTGGCCGTCGGCCGACACCGCCAGCCAGACGACGGCGTCGCGGTGGCCTTCCAGCGCGGTCGGCTGGGCCGGAGGCGCCGGTGGAGGCGGCGCCACCGTCTGCGGCGGCGTTGCGGGAGCGAGCGCCGTCTGCTGGGTTGGCTGGACCGGCTCTGCCGGCTGGGCAGGCCGCGGCGGCGCGGACTCGGCCGGTGGAGCGGCTGTCGGCGCCGGCTGAACGGGAGCCGCAACCGGCTCGGGCAACGGGGGCTTTGCAGCCTCTTGCTGTGCGGGTGCGGGCGCGGCTTGCTCGACGCTCGCCTCAGGCGTGTTTGGCTTTGCGCTCGCCTCCGGCTCGGGCCTCGGTTTGGGCGATCGAGGCGCCGGATCTGCCGGCGCGGTGGCGACTTCCTTCGCCGGTTCGGCGCCCGGCGCCCGCCAACCGAACTGGTCGGCGACGATGACGATCAGGGCCAACAGCGGCAAAGCGAGCGCTGCGCGGCGCAGCCGCGGATGGCCGGCCGGCGCGATCCCGGCGTCGCGGCCGAACAAAGGAGCGGGCGGATGCTCGGCGGCCGGCAGCAGCCCGGCGAGGAAAAGCAGCCCGGCAAGGACCGACAGCACGCCGGCCGCGCCGAAGACTTCCAGGCGCGCCGTCGCCGGCGGCCTGCCGCCCAGCGCCGCATAGAGCTTGGCGAAACAGGCAATGCCGACGATCAGCATCGCCAGCGCCAGCAGCCTTTCGGTCGATCTCTTCATCGGTCTCCCCCCATCGCCACTCCGCCGCCTTGCAACCGGCAGCAGGCCGGCCCCGGCATCCTAGCCGAGCTTGCGGCCAAGGCTAAGTGCAAGACGTCACACAGCTTCGCCGGGCGATATCCTTCGCATCCGGTTCCGGCCGGCGCGGTCGCCCACTATTGGGCGGCGGCTCTATCAGTAGAACGCTATCCCGGGAGCAGAACAGCCCGCTGGAGCCGGTGATTGACAGAAATTGCCTATGTGAGATTATCCGCCGGGGATTTCTAGGAGAGCAATCTTATGAAGAAGACTTACGAGAAGCCGGTTTTGATCCGCAAGGGTAAGCTTTCAGCGGTTGTGGCGGGTTCGCTGCCTTCGCCGGTTTGATGAAATCATCGGTGCTTTTGCCGGCACTGATTAACGGGGGAAATTTGGGATGAAAAAGATTTACGAGAAGCCGATTCTCGTCCGCAAGGGCAAGCTTTCGACGGTGGTGGCAAGTCCGTCGCTCGCCATCACCAATGGCGCTACCTGACGATATAATTTCAGTCAGTAGCAGGAATACGCAACGGGGAAGCCTTGCCCGGGCGTTTGCTTGACGGCAGACGCGCGTATGAGATCATGCGGCGGAATTTTCGGGAGAGCGTGGATGAGGAAGACCTATGTGAGGCCGACGCTGGTCAAGAAGGATAGGCTTTCGGCAATCACCGCTAACGGCGCAGCTTCCGTCGTATTCTGAGCCAAAGGCGCCTTGCACAGGCCTTCAGGCGGCGCGGGTTAGTCTTGCTTGAGAACTCGCAAGAATTGCCGTGCTTTGGCCGGCATATGTCAAAGCGCCACGATCAGATCGTCGAGCACGGCCTGCCAGTGGTGTCTGGTGGAGATGCGGACACGCGTCACCGCCTGCAGCATGGGCGCGTATTGAACCGGTGCTAGCGCCGACAGCGCGATCTCATCGCTGGCGATCAGCTCCTCCCCTAACCAGCTTTCGACAAGCGCGGTCTCGCCTTCCGAGGCCAGCCAGGCCGCGGTCAGCATCACCGAGTGGAAGCCGAAGGGTGTGGCGCGACCGAACTCGGCCGGATGGCCGCTGCTGGTATAGGCGATGTAGGCGCCCGAGACATTGCCGTTGACATAGCCCTCGCTGTTGGCGGTGTGGTCGCGCGCCATGGCGTTGAGATTGCGCCAGTCGAGCCCGGCATGGCCGGACGGCACCTTGCACAGGCCGCGCGGGGTTATGTCGTCGAAGCCGATGGCGTTGAGTGCAGCGTCGGGCGCGAGCGCGCCGCGCGCCAACAGGCCGAGATCGACCGGGTAAGCCGACAGCTTGAGCCTTCGGTCGAGCCCCGAACCGGCAATGACGATTTCATCGGCCTCGACGCCGAGCGGGAAGCGGAAGGCCGCGTCGGCCGGCAGCGCCCGGTTCTCAAGCAACTGACCTTTGCCCATGACCGACAGCGTGACGCCCGTCGCGACCGGCGTCCTGCCGTTCAACGTCCGCCCCGGCGCGAGCCCGACCGGCTTCGGCAACGCCTCGCCGATGAGGCCGACCATGGATCCTGGGGCGTTCGCGATACGCACCGCCTGGTCCTGGTTGGCGCTGCTGGCGCGCCAGCCGGGTGGCACCGAGACGGAAAAGCGGTAGCTGCCGGGCCGCTGGATCGCCGCGCTGCGGCGCTTCGACGACATCGGGAAATTGGCGAAACCGGCGGCGTTGCTGCGCGCCGAAGCCAGGAAAATGCCGCGCTCGTCATAGAGCCGCACCACGATGCCCGCCATCGGCCGGTCGGCTTGACCATAGGCCCCGTCGCCGTCGACATCCATGTAGACGAAGGACGAGAAGTTGAGCTTGCCGGATGTCGGCGCCCAGTGAGCGCGCGGCGCGTAGTCGCCCGCCGGATCGGGATTGCCGCGCGCCCTGCGGCGCTTGCGGCGCCAGCGCAGTGCGATCGCAATGAGAGCGATGGCGCCGGCAAGGACGAGGACTGAGATAAGCGCGACGAGGGCGGTGTCAGTCATGGCGTAGAGGCGATGGCTGGAGATCGCCGTTCAAGACCGCGTGCATGAAATTGTCCCCCATCCAAGTTTGCAGCAGATTAGCGTTGGGCATCGATGCCGCAAGTCATTGCGATGGATGAGTCAGGATTGAGATGCTGGCGGGACAGCGCCAGCTTTCCCTTCTCACCTTGTGGGAGAAGGTCAGGTTGCCAACTCCACCCAGACCGGCGCGTGGTCGCTTGGATTGTCCCCTCCCCGCACTTCGCGGTCGATGCCCGCCCCTTTCAGTTTTCGAGCGAGCTTCTTCGACAACAGAATGTGGTCGAGCCTCAGGCCGGCGTCGCGCGGCCAGCGGTTCCGGCGATAGTCCCAGAAAGTATAGAGCCTCTCCTCCTTGGGAAAAACCTTTCGCAACGCGTCTGTCCAGCCCTGCGCGATCAGCGCGGCGAAGGCGGCGCGGCTTTCGGGTTGCACCAGCGCGTTGTCGTCATAGGAGCGGGTCTCATAGATGTCGCGCGGCTCGGGCACGATGTTGAAGTCGCCGGCGAGCGCCACCGGCAGGCCGGTGTCGAGGAGCTCACCCACATGCGCGGCAAAGCGGTCGTGCCAGGCGAGCTTGTAGTCGAATTTCGGCCCCGGTCGAGGATTGCCGTTCGGCGCGTAGAGGCAGGCGATGACAACGCCGTCGACCGCCGCCTCGATGTAGCGCGCCTGGCGGTCGGCATCGTCGCCGGGCAGCGCATCGCGTGTCAGCACCGGCTCGGCGCCGCGCGCGAGGATCGCGACGCCATTCCAGGTCGGCTCGCCCTTCCACACAGCGCCATAGCCGGCATTGGCGAGCCGGGTCAGCGGAAACTGCGTGTCGCGCGCCTTCAACTCCTGCAGGCAGACGACGTCGGGCTTTGCCTTGGCGAGCCAAGCCAGCAGGTTGTCCAGCCGGGTGTTGACGTTGTTGATGTTGAAGGTGGCGAGTTTCATCAAGTCTGTCGATATTCAGGTGATGCCGGCCTGCAAATGGCGGCTTCCTGCGCTTCCGGTGCGCACGTACTTTAAGTACGCTCCGCTCCGGTTCTCGGAAACCACCATTTTCAACTCGGCCTGACCTGAATCTCGGCAGACTTGGCGGCGTAGTCAGTCCGTCATCCGGATTTTGATCGTCTCCGCCACCGTCTTCAGATGATCGCCCGTCGAAAAGCCCGAGATCGCCTTGCGCGGTTTCAGATCGTGGTCGCCGTCCTCCAGCCAAACCACCTCTATAGCCGAGGAAAGGCCGTAGGTCGCAACTTCTTCTTTGGTGCCGAACTCGTCGCGCGTGCCCTGGAAGATCAGCGTCGGCGTCTTCAAGTTGATCAGATGCTTCGTCCGCAATTGCTCCGGCTTGCCCGGCGGATGGAACGGATAGCCGATGCAGACGAGCCCGGCGATCTCGCCCTTGGCGAACATCTCGTCGGCGACCATGGAGGCGACGCGGCCGCCCATCGACTTGCCACCTATGATCAGCTTTCCGGTCATGCCCTTGGCGCGCAGATCGGCGATCGCCTTCACATATTCCGGGTTCACTGTTTCGGCGCGCGGCGGCGGCTTGCGATGGCCGTAGCGGCGCGCGGCCATATAGTGGAACTCGAAGCGTGCGACCTGAAAGCCGGCGGCGGCGAGCGCCTTGGCGGTGGCGGCCATCGACGCGGAATCCATCGGCGCGCCGGCGCCGTGGGCGAGCAGGATGGTGACGGGGGCGGTGTCGAAGCCGTCGAAGAGGAAGTGGGTCATGGGAGCGCCAATCTCTCCTTCTCCCCTTGTGGGAGAAGGTGGCCGAGCGAAGCTCGGACGGATGAGGGGTGCTCCAGGTTGGCGGATACGCCCTTCAATACTCCTACTTGCGACAAGGTCACCAACGTCTCATTCCTTCCAGCACCCCTCATCCGTCTCGGCGCTGGCGCGCCGATCCACCTTCTCCCACAAGGGGAGAAGGAAAAGGCGCTCACCCCGCCGTGCGCGCCATGTGCAGGTCCACGAACTGGATTCCCTTCTGCGCAGTCCGCGCCCATTCGGACTCGGCATCCAATTCCAGATAGCGGACCCACAACCGGCGGGCCTCCATCAGATTACCCGCATCGAATTCCAGCCGAGCCAGGTTGAACACCGGGTCGGCATAGGCCCTGTCGAGCGCGATCGCCTTTTGCAGATGGCGCCTTGCCGATGCCACCTTGCCCTCGTCGCTCATCAGGCCGGCGAGGTTGAACCAGGCCTCGACGAAACCGGGGTCGAGCTTTATCGCGCGGGCATAATCATGCGCGGCTTCGGTAACCCGGCCGGCGCCGCGCAGGCAATTGGCGCGGTTGAAGGCGGCAATCGCATCCTTGGGATCGATCGCCAGGCAACGCTGGTAGAGCGCGGCCGCATCGTCGTGGCGCCCCTCCTCTTCTGCCATCTCGGCCTCGGCGAACAATTCCTCCAGCGTGTCATCCTCGGGTGAACCGAGGTCGAACAAAAGCTGGCCGTCGAGCTCGCTCCTGCCTTCGTCGAGATAGATCGCATCCGGGCGGCCATGCTGCGAGCCGAGATTGAGCGATTTTGCCGTGAGCGAGGCGACCGGGCCGGAGCGATGCACGGAGCGCGCGATCGCGCCCCAGCTGGCACCGCTGGCGATCAGCCCGGCATATTTGCGGGCCAGGATCAGGTCTCGGAAAGAGTAAGGTTCGCCATCATGCTCGAAGGCGTCGAACAGTGACAGCATGTCGAGATCGTCGCCGCCAAGCCGCGACTGGTCGACGAGCGATTGCCTGGAGAGCGACGAGGCATCGGGCGCCTTCATCAGTCCAAGCAGGCGCAGGAAGCCGTTCTCGCTGATGAGTTGGCGGCCTGCTTCGCGCTCCGCCTTCACACGGCGCTCGATCTCGGCATCGCCGGATTTCGCCGCCTTGGCGAGAAGCGCGCGGCCGAACACGACGTGCGTGGTGCGGCGCGTGACGCCGCGCCTCAGCTCCGCATGGCGGCGCCCGACCTCGCGCGCGGCGAGCCGCAATGGAAAGGCTGCCAGCGCGCCGATGACGCCGAAGACGGCGCCTGGAACGATCACTGGCCCGGCATTTCCCGTCACTTCTTGCTCTTGCCGACAGCCTTCAACAGGTTCGCCTTCAGCGGGTTCTCAGGCGCACCGCCCGCGGCCGCCTTCTTGGACGGCTTCGCCGGCGCTTCCTCGGCCTTGCTCTTCGACTTGGCCGGGGGTTTCGCCTGCTGCGACAGGCTCGCCTTCAGCGCATCCATCAGGTTGATGACATTGCCGCGCTCGGGCGCAGCCGCGATGATCGGCTTGTGGCCCTTCAGCTTCTCGCGGATCATCGCCATCAGCGCCACCTCGTAGCGATCCTCGTAGTTCTTCGGATCGAAGTGGGTTTCCTTCTGCTTTATCAACGCCTGGGCCAGCTCGAGCATTTCCGGATCCGGCTTGCCGGCCGGGATGTTGCCGAAATATTCAGCCGTGCCGCGCACTTCGTTGGGGTTTCTCAAGGTGCAGACGAACATGCCGTTCTCGCGCGGGCCGATCGTCACCACGCGCTCGCGGCTGGAGAGCACCAGGCGGGCGATCGCCAGCTTGCCGGACTTGCGCATCGCCTCGCGCAGCACCGCGAAGGTTTCCTCCGCCATGGCGCCGTCGGGCGCGAGATAATAGGGCGCGTCCTGGTAGATGACGTCGACCTCGTCCTCGTCGACGAAGGCCTCGATGTTCATCGTGTGGTTGGATTCGATCCGGACCGCATCGAGGTCGGCATCATCGATGATGATGTACTGCTTGTCCTCATATTCGTAGCCGCGCACCAGGTCCGAGCGCTCGACAAGGCCAAGCTCGGGATCGACCGGTTTCATATTGATGCGGTTGTGCGTCTTCTTGTGCAGCTGATTGAACGAAATGCGCTCGCTCGCGCTGGTGGCCGGGTAAAGCCGGACCGGACAGCTGACGAGGCTGAGCTTGAGGTAACCTTTCCAACTTGCCCTGGGCGCCATGATGAACTCCTACGCGGCCATGCACTGACACTATGTTGGAGCATGGTCTTGTCCAAAACCGGTTCCGGCCTTTTTAGGACCATGCTCTTTGGAGCGCTTCGTCCGTAGGACGATCAGCGCCGTGGAAATCCTACACCGACCCCTGATTGTACTGCCGAATTCCTAGCGAAACGTTCTGGGGACGGTTGGCGCGGAGAATAATTCAAATTGTAGAAAGCGTCGATGCCCTGACGCCGTTCCTCGCCCCCGCGGAGGCGGGGGAGAGGTGGCTCGGCGAAGCCGAGACGGAGAGGGGGAATGGCGCGGAGCTGAATATCTTTTGGCGCCTCGATCACATACGTTGGCGCTGCCCCCTCTCCGGCCGCTACGCGGCCACCTCTCCCGGGGGCGAGGAACTAGCGCTCAACCACCGGCAAATCTCTCGCCGTCTCGTCGATCTCCGCCCAGGGATCGCCGGATGTCTCCAACAGCCCCGGCAGCGAGGCGTAGTTCAGGTCCTCCGGCGCGTCGATCGTCTCCAGGTCGATCCAGCTCACCGGCGTCGAGGCCGGCAGATTGGTGCGGGCCCGCAGCGAATAGGGCGCGGCGGAGGTGTGACCGCGGGCGTTGCGGTGGAAGTCGATGAAGATGCGCTTCTTGCGGTTTTCCTTGCCCATCGTGGTGGTGAAGGTGTCGGGCGCGCTTGCCGCCAGCAAAGTGGAAATCGCGCTCGAAGCCTGGTGCAGCTTCTTCCAGTTCTGCTTGCGCGTCACCGGCACGGTGATGTGGATGCCCTTGCCGCCGGAGGTTTTGGCGAATGGGACCAGTCCCAGGCTCTCCAGCCCGGCCTTGATGTGGACCGCGGCTTCAACCACCTCGCGCCAGGAAATCCCCTCGCCCGGGTCGAGGTCGAAGACGATCTGGTCGGGCTTGTCGAGTTTTGACCGGTGCGTGCCCCAGGTGTGGAATTCCACCACGCCGAATTGCGCCAGCGCCAGATAGCCCTTGGCGTCCTCGACCGAGAGATAGGTTTTTGTCTCGCCTTCCGAATTGATCGACTCGAACACGGCAACTGAAGGCGGCATGCCGGTGAAGGCGTGGCGCTGGAAGAAGCAGTCCTGCGGCTTGCCGGTCGGGCAGCGCACCAGTGACACCGGTCGGCCGATGATATGCGGCAGCATGAAATCGCCGACCAGCGCGTAATACACCGCGATGTCGAGTTTTGTTGGCCCGGTCCTACCGAATAGCCGCCGCTCCGGATTGGTGACCCAGATGGTGGCGAGGTCGGATTCGGCGATCAGCCGTTTTCGCTTGACCGGCACCGGCGTGGTCAGCCCGCCGATATCGCGCAACCCGCGGAAGACGCCGTGCCGGATCGCATTATCGGCGGTGCGGTTCGAATAGCGGACGCGTGCCGACAGCAGCGGCTTCACCCAATGCATCTCGCGCATGATCTCGCGCGGCACGCCTTCGGGCGGGGTCGCGCCGGCGGTCAGCCGCTCCAGACGGGCGAGCAGGTCCGTCGCCATGTCTGCGTCGAAACCGGTGCCGACCTTGCCGCGATAGTGCAGTTCACCATTTTCGAACTCAGCCATGCCGAGCGCCGCCAGCCCTTCCGCCTGGTCGGAAACGGTATAGCCGGCGATGACGAAATCGTCCGTCTTCTGCGCCTTGGCCTTGGTCCAGTTCTTGGTGCGGCCGCTCTGGTAGATTGCATCGGCGCGCTTGGAGACGACACCTTCCAGCCCAAGGTCCGAAGCCTGATCGTACAGGCCCTGGCCGTCGCCCTCGACATGGTCGCTGTACTGGATGGCGGAATTGGCGGGCTGACCGGCGAGCAGCTCGGCGAGCAGGGCTTTGCGCTTCTGCAGCGGCACCTTGCGCAGATCCCAGCCGTCGAGATGGAGCAGGTCGAAGGCGTAGAAATGCAATTTGGAGCCGGCGCCCTCGGCCAGCGCGTCCTGCAGCAGCGCGAAGCGCGAGATGCCCTTGTCGTCGAGCACCATGATCTCGCCGTCGATGATCGCTTGGGCGATCGGCAGCCGCGAAAAGGCCTGCGGCAGATCGCCATAGCGTTTCGTCCAGTCGATGCCGCCGCGGGTGATCAACCGCACCTCGCCGCCCACGACATGCGCCATGGTGCGGTAGCCGTCGAACTTTATCTCATGCAACCAGAGCTCGCCCGTGTCCTCGGCAACGCTCGTGCCGCCCGGCGGCTTCGGCACCTGGCTGGCGAGTTGCGGCTCGATGCGGGCGGGTGGCTCAGCCCTAATTGCGCCGGGCAGCACGCCCGGTTTGAGCGAGCCGGCTTTCGGCGGCAGGCGCTCGCGCTTCCTCGGCGGCGCCGCCAGTTCCTCGATGCGGCGGCCGGTCTTTACGCTTTCCGGGCGCGCCTCGAGAATGTCGAGCTTTGTATCGGAGGCGAGGTCGCGCTCTTTGAAGAGCAGCCAGTTCTTCTTGTTCTCATCCTCGCCCGGCTTCGGCTTCAGCCGGGTCAGCATCCAGCCGCCATTGAGTTTTTGCCCGGCCAGCCGGAACTTGAACGCGCCGGTCCTGAGGCTTTTCTCGACATCCTCCATCGGCGCCCAGGTACCGGTGTCCCAAACGATCATCGGCCCGCCGCCATATTCGCCCTCGGGGATGACGCCCTCGAAATCGATATATTCGATCGGATGGTCCTCTGTCTCGACGGCGAGGCGCTTGTCGGCCGGATTGAGCGAGGGCCCGCGCGGCACCGCCCAGCTTTTGAGCACGCCGCCGACTTCCAGGCGCAGATCGTAATGGTCGGCGGTGGCGTGGTGCTTGTGAACGACAAAGCGGTTGCCGGCACCGGCGGACAGGGTGCCTGCCGGTTCGGGGGTGCGGGAGAATTCGCGCTTCGCGCGGTAGGGTTTGAGATTGGCGGGCATGAGTCAGACGCCGAGGCGCAGAGCGGACAGTGGCAACCGCCTCGTTCCTTCGCGCCCCCCTCTGTCCTGCCGGACATCTCCCCCTCCAGGGAGATTAGCAGACCGCGCGTTCGCGCTTCCCTTACAACGTCGGCGATTGGCGAAAGCCGGCGTGACAGCCAATCTCCCCCCTAGAGGGGGAGATGTCCGGCAGGACAGAGGGGGGTGCTGTCCCGCCAGCATCTCGGATTTTTCTACATCGATGCGGAGCAAGGGAGCGGGATCAATCGTCGGCGGCCGGCGTCAGCTCCAGCTCCGCCGGCGTCAGCCCTTGCCTCAGTTGCGAAAGCCGGAACTCGTCGACCCAGTAGGCCTCGCCGTCGACCAGCACGCGGGCGCTGTAGGAGCCGCCGGAGAAGCGCTGCGCGGTGACATAGACCTTGTGGCGCTCAAGCGCGGTCTTCACCGCGGCGCGGCGGGACTTTTCTCTGGCAACGGGACTGGCCATGGCCTCACTCGAGCACGCTGCCGCTCCGATAGCGGCTGCCCATAAGGATGGCGGAGAGCGGGATGTGAGTCAATTTGCCGGGTGAAGGCGGCCCATTCACCGCCCCGCACGCAGCCGCCGCCAGCGCTGCATCGCCTCCTGCGCGACCTTGAACAGGCGCGGGTTGGCGCGCACGAAAGCCACGCCCCAGCCACGGTATTTGATGGCCTCGCTCGCCGCCATGCCCTTCGGCGTGATGCCGTAGCAAAGTTCGGACAGAACCGACTTCACTGCGCCCATGTGTTCCTTGTAGCTCTGATTGCCGACCGACAGGTCGAAATAGTCGAACCCCTGCCCGCGCCCCCATCTGATCAGCTCGCCCATGATGCAAAGTCCCGGCGAGACATTGGGAACCGCGCCCTGGTCGATCGCGACCAGCAGTGCGTGCAGGGTGCCCAGATGGACCGCCAGATATTGGACCGCGACCATGACGTCGCCGGCGCGCAGGCCGAAGATCCGCACCGAACCGTCAGTCAGGCCGCGATGCGCGGCCTTGCGGTAGAAATCGACGACCGGCGGCTGCGCCAGCAGATCGAAGCGGCCGAGCTCGCGAAAACGGCTGAGCCGCATCTCGACCAGCTTGTCGAAGGTGGAATCCACCAGGGCTGACGTGTCGGCCTCGACCAGGGCCAGGCCGCCATTGCGATCGAGCCGGCGCAGGTCCTTGTTGAGCGCCTTGACGAAGGACGGGCGACAGATGCGCTTGACGACGGTTTCGGCATCGCCATCCATGGCGATGCCGTAGTGGGAATGTATGGAATCGCGCGCCGGAGAAAGCAGCGCCAGGGGATTGGCTATGCCGCCGATCTGTTTCGGGATACCGACGATGTGGATGCGGTCGGCCGGCGGCAGCACGGAAAGCACCGCCGCCCATGCGGCCTCGGCTGATTGCCTGGTCCAGGGCGTCGCGTCGGCGAGCAACGGCGCGGAATAATCGCACACCCCGCAGCTCAGCCACTCGATCACCCAATGCTGGAATGCGCGGCGCCGCATCAACGGCACCAGCATCCTCGGCTCGCCCGTGGCGGCGTCGCTCACCTCGACGATGGCAAGATCGGCTTTTGGCGGCACAAGCCCTTCGACGATCCCTTCGGCCCAGGCGAAATGCTGGTGGCCGGTGCACACGCCCTCTGTCTCGAGACGCCGCCAGAGCGGTTTGACCGCTTCGAGGCTGGTGTGCAGCTGCGCCACATAAGCGCCGCCGGCGGCGTGCACTGCAGCCTCATCGCCGGCCAAGCCGGTCGTCATCGCGGCCATCGGCATTGCCTGGCTTGCCACATCATTCTCCTATCGTCTCTGCACTGCCAGCGTGGCCGCGCGGCGCCAGGCGCCGAACACGCTGGGGCACTGCTCGTTCGGGTGCTTGGAATTCCACATACGGTGAGCAGCGAAATACCATGAGGCCACTAGCACGAAGATCTCGGAGACCGCGGCTCCGGCCAGCGACCATGTCGACGGGGCGACGGTCAACAGAATCCCGATCGCCGCCAGCCCGATAATCGCGCCGGCCATGGTGATGAAGGCGACGATGCGGAAATCGCCAAGGATCTCGAGGACCACGCGCGGCATGATATAGGCCATGATCGGCACGAAGTTGGCGATGGCGAAAAGTCCGATCAACCCGACCGAGGCATGCTGCAGCGCCTGGGATTTAATCATCGGCAGGATGAGCAGGATGCCGCAACCATAGGCCAGGCTGCCGAGCCCCATGACGAGCGCCCAGATCTTGGCCTGCGTCCACACGCGGTCGAACTCCTTGTTGCGCACCAGCTTTGCGAGTTCCGGCTGGGTCATGTTGGAGAAGGCAAGGCTGGAGATGCGCAGCGGCGCAAACAGCACCAGCACCGCCGCCAGCGGCGCATAGGCCGCGGGTCCGGCGATGCCGGCGACCAGCAGGGCCAGGCATTGCCCCTGGATGTTGGTGGTTGTGGCGCTGAACCCCGACCAGCGAAGCTGCGGCCAGAGCTTTGCATAGCGCCGCAAGGTCGGCGCGCGAAAGGAGATACGCAGCCTGCGGCGCGCCAGTCTCACCAGCACGGCGATGCCGACCACATTGGCCACGGCAAGCGCGTAGAAGGTGACCTGAAGCGCGTCCGCAAAGAACCAGATCGCCGCTCCTGCGAGCCCAATGCCCGCGATCGTGAACGCCGCGTCGCTGATGGAGACGACGAGCTGCATGCGGCGCGCGAAGAAGGCGGTGCGCATATGGCTGCGCAGCGACCAGGCCCCGACGAAGCAGGCGGCGCCGATGCCGCTCGGGTCGCCCAGGAGGCGCATCAGCAGCCCGGTGCCCAATCCCATCAGCAGCGCCACCACAAGCGCCGCCGATCCGAAGGTCACGTCGTAGGCGTCGACGCCGGCGCTGTTGGCGCTTTTGCTCATCCATATGGTGGCGGGAACGGCGGTGAGCGAGCGGATATAGGACAAGCCGACGCCGCCCATCACCATGGCCAGCGCGAAGAGCCCATAACCTTCGGCGGACAAAAGATGCAGCAGCGCGATGTTCAGGGCGAAATGGAAACCGCTCTGCATCGCCTCGCCGCCAATCATCAACATGAGGCGCCGCACCAGATGGGCCGGGAAGGTGAACTTCACGGGCTCGTCTCCGCCTCGCGGGCGACACGCGCCCGCCCCTGCCGCGGCAGCGTCGCCTTCAGCTTGTCGGCCACGATCGCCACGATCGCGGCGGCGGCGATCGGCTCGCTGAAGAGCGCCTCGTAGCGCGCGCGACCGGCAGCGGCGAAGCCGCGCCACAGATCCGGCCGCAGGATGATCTCGCCGAGCTTGCCGGCGAGGGCGGCCGCGTCGCCCGGCGACACATGCCAGCCGGTCTCGCCGTCGGCCACCACTTCCACCAGTCCGCCGATCGCCGAGACCAGCGGCGGCCGTCCCCAGCCCATCGCTTCGATGGCCACGCGGCCGAGCGATTCCGGGCGGCGCGACGGCACCGCGACGATGTCGGCCCAGCGATAATGGTTAGTTGGGTCGGAGACGAAAGGCAGCACCTCGACATGCCCTGTCAGGCCCATGCGCCCAACCAACTCGGCCAACGCCTGCTCGCGCTCGACGCTTTCGAAGGCGCCACCGACGAGGCGGACCTCGACACGGTCGCGCAACTCGGCGGGGAGCGAGGCGACGGCGTCGAGCAGCACCTCCTGCCCCTTTATGCGGTTGACGCGGCCAAGCAGCAGGACCTTGAGCGGCCGGTTGCCGTCATAAGTCATCGGCAGTGCCGCGACGGGACCGGCAACGCCGTTATAGACGACATGCGTGCGCCGCCCCTTGGCATCGAGGGCCGGCGGATCGCCGAAGGTGGCGCGCGTTGCGCGCGAGTTGAAGATGAGATCCGCCTTGCTCCAGCGCATCAGCGCGACAAGCACCTTGCGCAGGATGCCCTCGGGAATCTCATGGATGTGCAGCAGCGCCTTGCGCGGCAGGAGACGCGCGGCCAGCGCATAGTCGGCGATGATCGAGGTGTTGATGTAGGTCAGGTCGCTGCCCCGCATGCGCCGCCAGGCGCGCCAGAGCGCCGTCGGCAACCGCGCCATCTCGACGGTGGCGAGCTTGAGCATCGCCTGGCGCCTGAGCACCCAGAGCGGCTCGAACACGATGCGGCTGGCATGCGGCTTGAGGATATCGACAATCGGTCCCTCGCGCGGCAGCACGACCTCGATCTCGGCGGCCGGAAACGCGGCGCGCAGCGCAGCCACGCTCTCCGCGAAGCTGCGGTCCGAACCATAGAGCTCGTAGCCCTGATGAACGCAGGCTATGCGCATTGCTATCTTTCCACCTTGCACCCCGAGTCCGCTCAGCACCGGACCTTTCAAAGCGCGGAAGGAACTTCATGCCAAATCCGCACGCCGCTCTACCCGGCGATGGCCACTGCAGGCCGGGAGCAAGGATCATGCCAGGTCTCGAATGTCCGGCCGCGACCCACGAACCCCAGCCGTGCCCCATATCGATACAGATACGTCGCGAAAGTTGACCGATGATGAAGCAAGCCATGTAGCTTGAAGAGAAATTTTACACCTTCATGTGAATATTCGCCCTGGGGGTACCCTGGCACGGAAGTTGCTGGGCGTGTCATTGCCGTAACAACAACTATGACCGGACCCTGGGGATTCCTTTATTTTGAAACCGGAACGACCTTCCACCCTGATCGAAAAGCCTTCGATCCTGATCCTGGGGACGCGCGGCATTCCGGCTTCTCACGGCGGCTTCGAGACTTTCGCTGAGCGCCTGGCGCTTTTCCTGGCCGGACGCGGCTGGAAGGTCGGCGTCTACTGCCAGAAGGAGGTCGAGCGCGTCGGGCAAAGGGTGACGAGCGAGACCTGGCGCGGCATCGAGCTCATCACCATCGAGGTCGCCTCCAAGGGTCCCCGCGCGACACTGGAATTCGATTGGCAATGCGTGCTCGACGCCGCCAGGCGGCCGGGCGTGTGCCTGGTGCTCGGCTACAATGGCGCGGTGTTCCTGACCTGGCTCAGGCTCATGCGGCGCAAGATCTTCACCAATATGGACGGCATCGAGTGGCGGCGGCCGAAATGGGGGCCGGCGGCGCGCAGTTGGTTCTGGCTCAACGAATGGATCGGCGCCTGGCTCTCGCATCGGCTCATCGCCGACCACCCGGCGATCGCCGACCATCTGGCAACAAGGCGGCCACGCGGCGCCATCGCCACGATCGCCTATGGCGCGGACCCGGTGACCTCAGCGCCGGAAGAACCCGTTCGCGCGCTCGGGCTCGAACCCGGTAAATACCTGATCTCGATCGCGCGGATCGAACCCGACAACAACATCCTGCCGATCATCGAAGCCTTCCGCAGCCGCGATCGCGGCGACATGAAGCTGGTGGTGCTCGGCACGCTCAACGACGACATTCCCTACCACCGCGCCGTGCGCGCGGCGGCAGGCAGCACGGTGATCATGCCGGGCGCGATCTACGATCAGGCGACGGTGCAGGCGCTGCGCTATCACGCGCGCGCCTATATGCACGGCCACACGGTGGGCGGCACCAATCCCTCGCTGGTCGAGGCGCTTGCCGCCGGCAACATGGTGATCGCGCATGACAACCGCTACAATCGCTGGGTCGCCGGCGAGGCGGCGATTTACTTCAGTGATACCGACAGCCTGAGCCAGCGGATCGACGAGGCGCTGGCCGACGACGCGCTGGTGGCGCGCTGCAGCAAGGCGGCGCGAACGCGGGCCCGCGAGGCTTTCCGCTGGGAAGACGTGCTCATTGCCTACGAGAAGGAAGCGCTGCGGCAACTCGGCGTCACCACCGCCGCGCCGGCGAAAGCCGACCGCGCCAAGCACGCATGACCGGCTGGTCGCGCCGCCGGCTCCTCGGCGCGGCGCTGGTCGCGGCAATAGCGCCGCTGGCGAGCGCGCTTCCGCCACTGTCATTTCCAGCGCGTGCCGCCGGGGCATGGCCTTTCAGGCGCGGCGTCAATACCTGGCCCTGGTTTGCGCTGACGCGCGAATTTCCTGCACCCCGCACCGACTATGACTGGCCGCCTTTCCAGTCGCAACGGCCGGTGCCGACGCCGGCCGACCTTGCCCGCCTGCGCGCCAGCGGGCTCGACTTCATCCGCCTGCCTGTCGATCCGGGGCCGTTCCTGGCCGCCGACGCGGGCCAGCGCGCCGACCTCATGGCGATGCTGAGCGCGGCGGTCGAGGCAGCGCTCAGCGCCGATCTCGGCGTCATCGTCAATATACAAGCCAACGGCGCCACGCATTACTGGAATCCCGACCGCATGTATTCCAGCACCGGCGCGCCGGAATTCGCGCGCTACCAGGTCTTTGTCGGCGAAGTGGCCGGCATGCTGGCGGACATGGCGCCCGGCAGGATAGCGCTGGAGCCGGTCAACGAGCCGCCGCAGGACTGCTCCTCCGGGCTGTGGCCCAAGGTGCAGGCGGCTCTGCTGAGCGCGGCTCGAGTCTCGGCGCGCAACCTGCCGCTGCTCGCCACCGGCGGCTGCGGCTCGATGGTGCGGGGCCTCGCCGCGCTCGATCCGGCACCGCTGGCGGCCTTCGAGCCGATCCTGTTCACCTTCCATTTCTACGAGCCCTACCTGTTCAGCCATCAAGGCGCGCCGTGGATGCGCGAGCCGGTCTACCGGGCGCTGAACAATGTGCCGTGGCCAGCCTCCGCCGGGACGCTGGAAAGAACGCTGGCCTCTGTCAGGACAAGGATGGCGCAGGATTCCGAGAGGTCCAACGAAGCCAAGAAGGCCGCCTATGCCGAGACAGAGAAGGTGCTAAAGGTCTATTTCGATGCGCAGCCCGACCGCCGCTTCATCGACCGCTACCTCAAGCAGGTGAGTGACTGGGCGCAGACCCATCGCATCGCGCGCGAGCGCATCATCATGGGCGAGTTCGGCGCGTTGCGAACCGATGCACGATACACAGCCGCGCCCAACCCGGACCGCGCCCGCTACATCGGCGATGTCCGGCAGAGCGCCGAGGCATTCGGCTTTCCCTGGGCATTCTGGGACCTGTTCGACGGCATGGGCATGATGGACGACACCACGCGCGCGCTCGATCCCGCGATGGTCGAGGCGCTCGGGCTGAGGATGCCGCGCGCTTGACTTGCTGAATCACCAAACCGCGCTAAGGGTTTGGTTTCCATCTGGCGGCGAATGCGTAGCGAGACTCGCCGCGTTCCTTCGCCTGCGTCCTTTGACGCGCAACAGGCCTCGCCGGCCGATAAAGCGCCAGCGCGATGACCACGAATTTGGTCATCAGCGTCGTCTTGGAGGCGATGCTTTCGGAGGTGTTGAGCAGGATGAGCCAACCCAGCATAGGCAGCCAGATGCCCGAATGGCAGCGGCGCGCGACCTCGTGCATGAACAGCGCGAAGCCGAAGAAGATCAAAAGCGTGAAGAACGCTCCCTGGTAGAGCGTCAGGCGCAGGATCGGGTTCTCGATGCCTTGCTCAAGGCCGGTGATGCGGCGCATGCTGTCGAGCAGGTCGACATCGGGCCCGACGATCAGGTCGCGCAATTCCAGATGCCTGAAGAGATCGAACATCTCGACGCGGGCGTTGGCGCTGCCGCTGTCGGAGACGAAACGTTCGAGCAGCGCGTCGAAGAAGCCGTAATAGCCGGCAAGCGCGATGGCCAGCGGCAGCAGCGCGGCGAGCATGATCGCCAGCGCGGCGCCCAAGAGGTTGACGCGTCCGGTGCTGAGCTGCGCCAGGCCCTGGATCAGCAAATAAACGCCGCTGAGCAGGATCGTCAGCACCATGCCCGAGCGGCCGCCAAAGGCGACCAGTGCGCAGAACTGCAGGCCGACAAGCGCCAGCCTGAGCGGCGTCGACAGGGAACGCGAGCCGGATAGCAGCGACAGCACATAGATCGAGGTGACCGTGGCATTGGAGAGCGGGTGCCCCTGCAGCGCGGTGGAGCGCAGATCGTTGACGAACACCGCGCCGTCGAACCTGTAGGGGAACACCAGATGTTTGGTGCCGAACTCGAACAGCGCCAGCAGCGCGTTCGCCGTCATGACGACATGGATGACCGCCTGCAGCCAGGCAAAGGTTTTCTCGTCATCCTCGCTCAGCAGCAGCACGATCAGCGCCGGGGCGACGAAAGTGTCGATCATGCCTGCCATGCCGGGACGCTGCCTGAGGATGACGACGAAGAGAAGCACGGTCGAGATCACCGCCATCAGCATCGTGGCCGGCCGCCTGTTCGTGACATGGATCACATAGCCGACCGGATTGCCGAAGATGCAGGAGCGCCAGACGAAGACGAGCACGAAGAGATAGGTGGACGGGTGGATCTTGCTCAGCGGGCTGCCTTGCAGGCCGTCGTAATTATAGCCGGCGAGCCACAGCATGCCGCCGGAGACGGAAAACAGAAGCAGCACCGCGACAGTCAGGCCAAGACGGGTCAGCGCGTCGACTGGGACAGTGCGCGGGCCCGCCATGCCATAGCCCGAAGCCGGAACAGGCCGGGCGGTACCAGCCAGGATCGAGGCCATGTCAGGCCGCCTCGTCGACCAGCATGGCGCCGGTCGGCAGCCGCCCCATGACGGATACCGCTTCCGAGGTCGCGGCGACGTCGCGCATCGGCGTCGCATTCAGCCTGGCGACGAGTAGGATCTCGTCGGCCATGGCGACCAGCGGCAGGACGTTGAGGTCGTCCGCCAGCGCGCCGCCGTCGACGACGACGAGCTCGAAGCTGTGATTGGCCTCGGCCAACATGCGATGGGCGAAATAGAGCGCCTGCGCTTCCTGGAACACCGCGGTCGGCCGCCCCCGGCTGACCAGCGCCACGGAACTGCCGGGCGCATAACGGCTGACCGCGTCGAGTGGATATTCGCCGCGCAGCACGTCGAGCACGCCGGGCTGCGGGTCCTTCTGGCCCTTGCCGGCATTGATGTCGATGAACAGCACGCGGCGCCCCCTGGCCGCCGCCGCGTTGGCGAGCTGCCATGCCACCCTCGACCGCTCAGCCTTATCCTCGGGCGGCGACGCCACCAGGATGGAGGGTACCAGCGGCCAGTCCGGCGGGCGCCTGGTGGCGGCGGCGATGCGCTGCAGCGCGAGCCCGGCCACGGCGTCGGTCTTCTGGGCGGCAGCGCCGGAGCGGCGGCGCCCCCTGCCCGGCAGAACGCCCAGGACCGGCGCCTCGATAGCCGACTGCATCTGATTGGCGGACAGCACGGTCGGCGACAGATATTCGGCGATCAGCGCCATGCCGATGCCCAGCGCCAGCCCGCCGAAGATGGCGCCGAAGATAAGCAGCCCCTTCGGCGGCCAGCTCTTTTTCAGCGCCGGCATCGCCTCAGAGATGATGCGGGCATTGGTGCTGTTGACGTTGGTCTGCTCGCGCGTTTCCTGGGCGCGTTGCAGGTAATTGGCGTAGACGGTGCGCACGGCATCGAGATCGCGCTGCAGCTCGCGCAGCCTGACCGATGCCTGGTCGGTGTCGAGCGACTTGCCCTTCAGCGACGCCACCTTGGCCTCCAGTTCCTTCTGGTTGGCCAGGGCGCGCTGATAATCCGTCTCGGCGGCGGCGACGAGGCGGCCAAGCTCGCGCGAAATCAGCTTGCGCAAGTCGCTCAATTGCTGCTGCGCCGAGATCATCGAAGGGTGGCGCGGCCCGAGCGCGGTGCCGAACTGCGAGATCTGATCGACGAGCGTCGCCTCCTGCGCCCTGAGACTGGCGATGACCGGCGAGCGCATCGCCTCCGACGTTGCATCCGGCGCGCTGCCTTGGCGGCGCAGCTGGTCGACCTGCGCCTTGAGCTGCGCCGTGCGGGTCTGGGCGGCGGTCAGTTGCGTGTTGAGATCGGTCAGTTCCTGGTCGCTCACCAGATTGCCGCCCGCCATTACCATGTTGTGCTCGGCCTTGTAGGTCTCGACGGCGTTGGCAGCCTGCTCGACGCGCTTGCGCTGGTCTTCCAGCCGGGCGCTGATCGCGTCGGAGGCGTCGGCCGCGGCCTTCGAGCGCGCTTCGGCCTGGTCGTCGAGATAGGCCTGCGCGATGGCGTTGGCGAGTTCGGCCGCCAGGTCGGCGCTCTTGGCCGTGATGATGATGTTGAGCACCAGCACCTTGTCGTCGCGCTTCACCGCCAGGCGGCGGCGCAGCGCGTCGAGCGTTTCAGCTGTCCTGTCGCCGTCGCCCGAGCCGAAGAACATGCCCAGCCAGCCGCCGAGCCCGCCCTGCCCGTTGAAGTCCGGGTTCTCGGTCAGGTTGGTCGCCTTGATGGCGCGCAGCAGGACGCCGTTCGATTGCGCCACACTCACCTGGCTTTCGACCTGAGTGATGCCGCCATCGGGCGAGATGCGACTGGGATTGACATCGTTGGTGACGACCTGGAGGTCTTGCGGATCGATGATGATCTGCGCCGTCGAGGAATAAAGCGCCGGTGTCAGGAAGGCGTAGATCAGCGTCGCGATAGTGAGCAACGCGACGGTGGCGAAGATCAGCTTGCGGCGGCGCAGCAGGATGCGGCCGAGATCGCCAAGCTCGACCGTGGCGGGCGCGGGCGCAGGCGCGTGATAGGCCGGCGCCGGCGCGATCGCCTCCGGAGCGTTCTGCTGAGGCACCATGAGCAGGGGTGATTGCAAAGGTCGCTCCGAGAACGCTCCATCGGCCGGCAAACGAGAAATGCGGCGTTGGTCTAGCTATTCCCGGCAACGATTAAAACACTGTTAATTATGTTCATAAATTGAGGCCGCTCTGGCACGAAGTTTGCACCAACGCAGTAGAATCTAAGTGCAGCCTAAATTGGAGACATCGTGCGCATGCGGCGGGAATTTGATCTGGCCAGCCGGGTCGGCGGCACCGGATGTGCCCGGGGCTGGCGATGCGCCTGACCCTGCGCCTCGACGGCGATTGCGTGCGCGCTTTTCATGTGGCGCTGGCCGAGCGGTTGTCGCTGCTGCCCGGCGTGGAGCTTGCGGTCGACGGCCGTCCGGCGGCGGGCGGCGTGCCGCGCGAAGCCGAAGCGCTGTTCCAGCTTGAGACGCTGATCCATCGCCTGCCCGCCAATGGGACGGCCAGGCGTGTGCCGCTTTCGGCACTGGCCGGCCATGCGAGAGCGTCCGCGCCGGCCGACCTCACAATCGATCTCATCGGCGACGTCGAGCCGCAGGGCAGACGGGTCTGGCGGCTCGCCTATGATGGCGTCTGCGGCGAGGAGGCCCTCCTGGCGCTGATCCTTGCCGGCCGCACGCCGCTGGCCCGCCTGGAACAGAACGGCGCGACAGTCGCCGAGGGACGGCTCGGCACCGAATATCACGGGATCGCGCTGGCTTCCTTCCAGGACATGCTGGCGCGCAGCGCCAGCCTGATCGTCGCGGCGGTTAACGGCGCCGCCCGCTCATCGCCTCCGGTGCTCCCCGAACCATCCGAGACGGCGCCGTCAGCCATGCCGTCGGCCACGAAGCTCGGTGTGCGTGCGGCCAAGGCGACGGCACGCCGCATCGTCCAGCAGATCTATCATTTGTGCTACAACGCCCCACATTGGCGGGTCGGCTGGCGCGAGACCGGCGGCAAGGATCTCTACGAACTGCGCGCCCATCCGCAATCCGGCTGGCGCGATTTGCCGGACGACGGCAGCCGCTTCTACGCCGACCCGTTCCCGGTGCTTTACCGCGGCCAGGTGACGCTGTTCGTCGAGGACTACATCCACCGCACCGGCAAGGCGATCCTGTCGGCAGTGGCGTTTGGCCCGTCCGGCCCAGTCGGCACTCCGAAGCCGGTTCTGGAGCTGCCCTACCACCTCTCCTACCCCTTCGTGTTCGAGCGCGACGGCCAGATGTGGATGGTGCCGGAAAGCTCCGCCAACCGGACCGTCGACCTCTACCGCGCCACCGCCTTCCCGGGCGGCTGGGTCAAGGAAGCGACGCTCCTGTCGGACATCATCGCCAGCGACGCCACGCTTGTCGAGCATGGCGGGCGCTGGTGGATGTTCGCTACCGTACGCGACGGCGGCGGCGCCTTCTCGGACCAGCTGCATCTGTGGTCGGCGCCGGATTTCCGCGGGCCGTGGACGCCGCACCCGAAGAACCCCGTTATGATCGACATCGCCTCGGCGCGGCCGGCGGGCCGCATGGTCAGCCGCGGCGGCCAACTCCTTCGCCCGGTGCAGGACTGCCGCAGGAGCTATGGCGCCGCGCTCGGCATAGCGCGCGTCACTCAGCTTGACGAGAGCGGCTTTGGTCAGGTCGTCGAAACGATCCTCAACCCCGGTGCCGGCTGGACCGGCCGCAAGCTGCACACGCTCAACGAGGCGGGCGGGCTGGAATTCATAGATGGTTCGGCAATGGCGCCGCGCTGGAAGCAGATCCAACGGCGCGACGTCATGCCTGCGGGCCGTGGAGACCACAAATGAGCATCATAGAGGACCGCGAAGCACCCGCCGTGCCGGCCGGCCAGGCCGAGGTCGAAGTGGCGATCGTCGGCGCGGGGCTCGCCGGAACCGTGCTGGCGCTGTCGCTCGCCAAGGCGGGCCGCAAGATCGCGCTGATCGATCCGCATCGTATCCACCATGACGAATTCCGGGCCGAGAAAACCCGGGCGGAGCAGATGGGACTATTCGAGAAGCTTGGCCTCGGTCCGGTTTTCAGGTCTCTCGTCACTCCGATGACAGACATCCATGTCTTCCGCTTCGGTCAGCTGTTCGAGCGCAAGCAAAGCTGGGAGTACGCCTTTTCCTACACGCCGCTGGTCAACGGCCTGCGCGCGGCGCTGCCCCCGCAAGTGCCGCTGACAATCGGCAAGGTCGCGGACGTCTCGACGGGACCGGACCGGCAGCGGCTGGTGCTCACCGACGGCTCCGTGATCGATGCCCGACTGCTGGTCGTGGCCACCGGCTATAGCGAGGCGGTGCGGCGCGCGATCGGCGTCGAGCGCGTCGAGGAATCGAAGGCGCATTCGCTGACGTTGGGGTTCGATCTCGCGGTCACGCCGCAGGAATTCGGATTGCCGTCCCTCACCTTCTACGGAAGGCGGATCGCCGATCGCATTGCCTTTCTTACCATCTTTCGGATCGGCGAGCGGGTGCGCGCGAACATGTTCGTCTACCGGACCGTCGCCGATCCGTGGGTGCGGTCGTTCCGCGAGGACCCCCAAAAAATGCTCCTGGAGTTGATGCCGGAGATCGCGGCTCGATGCGGCAACTTCGCCGTCGCCAGCGAGGTCGAGGTGAGGCAGGTCGGCCTGACAACGACGCAGGGCCATCGGCGCGACGGTGTCGTCTTCATCGGGGATGCGTTCGCCACGACCTGCCCGGCGCAAGGCGACGGCATCCACCGGGTACTGACCGATGTCTATTGTCTCAGCTCGAGGCATATCCCCGCCTGGCTCGAGACGCCCGGCATGGCGGCCGACAAGATCTGCGCCTTCTACGACGATCCTGCCAAGATCGCCGCCGACGCCAGGGCCATGCGCGCCAGCATCTATGCAAAGCGGATAACCACCGAGACGGGGCTTGAATGGCGGCTGCGCCGCCTGCGCAACAACACTGCGCGGCGCTTGATGATCTTTGCCCGTCGATTCCGCGAGGCGGGAAAATCGGGTGACACCGGACCTGGCCCAGAGGGAACTGCTTTCGACCAAACCAGCAAGGCACCGGCCGGCCTGGGAACATGATCGTGAGCGATCTTACCAATCCGTAAGTCGCGGTCCCTGGCAAGCCGGTTTAGATCGTGGCGAGCAGTGTCTCCTGCTCGGCGGGACAGCACGCCCGTCGCTCCAATGGCCCGCCGCCACCTTTATCGGTTCGGCGGCGGGCTATCGAATGGCGACTCTCACAAAGCGGATTATCCTACGAGGACCCGGTGAAGGTCGCGACCGGCAAAGCCAGCATGCGTTCCAGCGTCTACGCCAGGCGTATCGCCATGGAAACAGGGCTCGAATGGCGGCTGGGCGCGCCTGCGCAACAACACCGCGCGCCAGCTTGTGATTCTGGGCCGCAAGATAAGCCGTCGCGAAGAATTGCCGGTGCCGAGCGCGGCGTAAAGCGGAGATCCCAAGCGCGGATAGGCTGGCGGGACAGCCCCCCTCTGCCCTGCCGGGCATCTCCCCCGCAAGGGGGGAGATTGGCTGTACCCATCGCTTCGCCCTATCTTCAGACTCCAACAAGGATGGCGACCATGACCCGCATCCGGGCGATGACGAGAAACGACCTGGCCGATGTGTCGCGGCTGCTCGGCCAATCGTGGCGGCGGACCTATGCGCCGATCATGGGCGACGAGACCGTGGCCAGGCTCTCCGATGAAAGGCACGCGCCGGAAAGGCTCGCGGCTGAGCTCGATGACGAGGACAAGATGTCCTTCGTCGCCGAGCGCGCCGATGGCTCGATTGCCGGCTATGCCATGGCGGCAATGGACGGAAAAGGCGACGTGATGCTGCAGCGGCTCCACATCGAGCCGCAGGCCTTCGGCAGCGGTCTTGCGGTCGACCTTCTGCATGCGGTGCTTGCCGCGCATGCCGGCATCCCCAGCATCGCGCTGGAGGTGATAGAAGGCAACGACCGCGCGATCGCCTTCTACCGCAAGCACGGCTTCGAAGTGGTCGAACGCCGGGAAGCGGCCCACGGCGTCGGCGGTCACGCCTCGCTGATCATGCGCCGCATGCTGCCGATGGCGTAGAGCTTTGTTTTGCCGCAATTCCAGGCGGAAAACCGCTCACACTTTTCCTGGAATTGCTCTAGTCTAGATCAGGCGGCGGCCCGCATGCGCAACGCTTGCATGACGCTTTCCTCAAACACCCCAGGCGCCCTGGCCGCTTCGGCCAGCTGAGCCGCATCCCAGCTTCGGCTCAGGCTGCCGTCGGCCATCAGCACCGCGCGATTGCAGAGTGCCGGCACGGCCTCCACCACATGGGTCGAGATGATGGCGGCATGCCGCCCGCTCGCGCAGAGGGCGGTGATCACGCGTTTCACCTCCCAGGCGGCGACCGGATCGAGGCCGTTCAGCGTCTCGTCGAAGATCAGAAGTGGTGGCCCGCCGAGAAGCGCTGCGCCGATGGCGATCTTGGCTCGCGTGCCGAGCGAATATTCGGCGATCGGGCGGTCGATCCAGCGTCCAAGGTCTAGTCGCTCCAGGAGAGCGCCGCCCGGCAGGTCGCCGCTTGGCAGGTCGTTTGGCGCGCAGCCACGGATCGAGGCGACGAGCTCGATATATTGACGTCCCGAAAGCGGCGCCGGCAGTTCGTGCGGCTCGATGGCAAGGCCGAAGCCGGCTTTGGCGCGTTCCGGCGCGGCGGCGAGGTCGATGCCGTCGATCACCACGCTGCCTCCGATCAACGGGATCTGGCCGGTGATCGCCCTGATGAGCGTCGACTTGCCCGAGCCATTGGCACCGAGCAGGCCGACTATATCGCCCCGATGGAGCGAAAGACCGATGCCGCGAACGACAATGCGCCCGCGATAGCCGGCGCTGAGCTCTTTAACGGTGAGGACTTCAGCCATTGCGATATCTCTGTCGGGTTCGGTGCCACAAGAAAAACACCAGCGCCGCCAGGCCGATCAGAACGGTACGGCCATATTCGAGCGTCTCGTAGCCGGCATAGGCGAGCGCGCCGGCGAAGCTCAGCATTGCGACGAAGGGCGTGTTGAGGAAAAAGGCGCCGAACACCGCATAGGCGCCGTTCAGCATCAGTAGCCAAAGGCCGCTCGCGACCGGCACCGACCAGGCCGACGGTTCGGCCGCGAGCGCCGCGCCGGCCGGCAGCAGGAAGAAGGCGAGCGACAATTGCAGCGGCAGTCGCACAAGCCGCAGCCATACCCGTGTAAAACCGATGGGCGCTGTGCGCAGCACCGGCGAGCCGAGCGGCTGGCAGCGCAGGCTGAGCATGAAAACAAGAATGCCGCCCGCCAGGCCCGCGACGGCCGCAGGCCCAGCCGTATGGCCGGCCAGGCTGGCCCAGGCGCCAAGGATGGTGGCGAGCCCGAGCAGCAGGCTGGCGGCCGCCAGCTTCCAAGACGGCCGTATATTGCCGGCCGGCAGTTTCCAGGCCCAGCTGGAAAGCCAGCTTGGACGCGCCCGGTCGAGGCGACGCAGCCAGGGCCTTCCGACAGGCGCCGCCTCGCTCGCCGCCACATCGACGAGAAGGCGTGGCCGCCGCAGACGCCAAAGGCCTGCCGTGCCGAAGCTCAAGGCAAACAGGGTGGCCGCGCCCAAGCCCCAGGCCGGCGCCAACGGCTTTCCGATGACGGCGCAGGCGAAGCCGACCGCCGTGGCGATCATCAGCGTGAGTGGAAGGCCGAGCGCGAAAGCTCCCACCGCCGCCATGCGACGGCGCTCCGCCGAAGCGAGCGGCAGTGCCTTGAGGAAGGGGGCAAAGGCGCGAGAAAGGCAAAGGCGCGACATTGCATTGCCCGCCAGCCATCCCAGCGCGGCGAAAGCGACTGGCAGTCCAAGCATCCACAGAAGCTGGTCGTACCGCAGCTTCGGACCCGCGGCATGCAGGGCGACGACGATATCCGCGATCGCATAGGCCAGAAGTCCACCGCCGCCGAGCGCAATCCAGGCGAGATCGCGGCGCCGCGTTGCGCGTAGGCCGGCGACCAACTCGCGCCAGAGCAATATTAGGACAAGCCTGTCGTGCCGCATTGGCCGTCACCACAGTGGAATCGCCACCGGCAAGGATGGCGACGATTGCGCCGCCAATAGGGCCAGCGCTGGACGCATTCATGTCCGGCCCTATAATTTAGCCGGATCGAAAATTCGGCGGAGCAAGACGCATGAGCCTCGGCAAACAGAAACTCGGCAGCCAGGGACTCGAAGTCTCTGCCATCGGCCTCGGCTGCATGGGGATGAGCCAGGCCTATGGCCCGGCCGACGAGGCGGAGTCGATCGCGACGATCCACCGGGCGATCGAGCTCGGCTGCACCTTTCTCGACACGGCCGAGGTCTACGGCCCCTTCGCCAATGAGGAGCTGCTTGGACGCGCGCTGCAAGGCCGGCGCGATCAGGTGACGATCGCGACGAAGTTCGGCTTCCGCATCGCCGACGGCAAGCAGGCCGGGCTCGACAGCCGGCCCGAGCATATACGCGAGGTGGTCGACGCTTCGCTCTCGCGACTTGCCACCGACCGCATCGACCTCCTCTACCAGCACCGCGTCGACCCCGCCGTGCCGATGGAGGATGTCGCGGGCGCGGTCGGCGAACTGGTGGCTGAGGGCAAGGTGCGCTTCTTCGGCCTGTCGGAGGCGGGCATTGCCAACATCCGCCGCGCGCATGCCGCGCATCCGGTCTCGGCGCTGCAGAGCGAATATTCGCTTTGGGAGCGCAACCTCGAGCCCGAGATCATCCCGGCTCTGAAGGAGCTCGGCATCGGCCTGGTGCCGTTCGCTCCGCTCGGCCGCGGCTTCCTCGCCGGCGACGTCAGGCGCGCGGAGGAGTATCCCGAAGGCGATTTCCGCCGCGGCGATCCGCGCTACCAGGGCGAGAATTTCGACCTGAATGTCGCGGCGGCCGCCACGGTGCGCGACATCGCCGCGGCGAAGGGCGTCAAGCCCGGCCAGATCGCGATCGCCTGGCTGCTCGCCAAGGGCCCGGATTTCGGCATCGACATCGTGCCAATCCCCGGCACCAAGCGCCGGATCTATCTGGAGGAGAACGTCGCGGCGGCCGATATCGCGCTCGACGCCACCGAGATGCTGGGGCTCGACATGGCACTGACGCCCGACAAGGTGTCAGGGCCGCGCTACAACGAGCGGACGATGTCTCTGGTGGACCGGTAGAAGCTGGCTAATCTCCCTCGGGAGGATTGGGCAACGGCCCTATTTTTTCTTGCAGTCCGACATCGCCTCCATCGCCTTCCTCGCCTCACCCTCGCTGGCGTATTTCTTCTTGCCGAGATCGACGACAAGCGTGCCGTCGGGCTTCTTCGGCACGATCTCGCACTGCTTCGACACGGCGTCTCTGGCGACCCAGTATTGCTCGGCTGCCATGACCGGTAGGCTCATGATGCCGGTGGCGAGGATTGCGGCGAGGATGGTGCGAACCATTGCGGACCTCCATGGCTCTGGTTGGAACGCAACGCGAAACAGGCGGGCGCCGATTGGGCGACGCACGACACGCTGCCTTTGGAAAACGCCCTGTCCGCCGCTGTGTTCCGGCGGCTCAGGCGTGCGAATGCGGATCGATGCTGTAAGGATGCACAGGATAATCCGGGCCGATCGTCTCGCTGACGCGTCCCATCCAAGCATCGACAGCGGGATAGTCGGCGAGCGAGAAACCGCAGTCCTCGGCTCGGTGGCTGTAGGCGTAGACGGCGATGTCGGCGATGGTGAGCGCGTTGCCGACCAGGAATTGCGTGTCGGCCAGGCTGCGCTCCAGCGCGCCAAGCGCGCGCACGCCCGCCTCGCGCTTGCCGGCAACCATCGCCTGGTTACGCTCCAGCCGACCGGTCAGCGTCCAGTAGCGCAACGAGCCGATGACCGGCTCGATATGGTACTGCTCGAAGAACAGCCATTGCATCACCTTGGCGCGGGCAAAGCGGTCCGACGGAAGGTAGGGTGTGCCCTCGGCGAGATAGGCGAGGATCGCGTTCGACTCGGCGATCGCCTCGCCATTGTCCAGCCCGAGCACCGGAACTGCGCCTGCCGGGTTGAGCTTCAGGAACGTCTCGGTGCGGCACTCGCCCTCGAAGATCGAGATGATGCGGGTGTCGTAGGCGATGCCGAGCAGCCCGAGCAGGACGCGAACCTTCCAGGCATTTTGCGACGGGAGATAATCGTAGAGCGTGAGCATGGAGTGCATTCCTCGCTGGTGGATTGGCTTGCCATGCGGCGGTGAAAGGTGCCACCCGATTCAGGCGGGCGCAGATCAGCACAGAAAGGTCTGAGCGAGGCCCCCCTCTCTGCCCTGCCGGGCATCTCCCCCTCAAGGGGGGAGATTAGATGTCACGCGGGGTTTCGCCAATCGTCAACGTTGCAGGAAGCTGGCCGTCGCCTCTCACCGCCTCGCAATATCCTTTGCCACCGCCTGCGCCTCGATGCCGATTTCGCGTAACAGGCCGGTGACCGGATTGTAGAAGCCGACGAGATAGACGCCGAGCTCCGTCGCGCGGGCGTTCACGCCGCTCTTGTCCGGCCTGAGCTCCGCCGGCAGGAAGCCGTCATAGGCCGGGCGATAGCCGGTGGCGAAAATAGCCGCGTCGAATTTCTTCTCCACCCCGTCGGCGAATTTCACGCCGTCCCGGGTGAAGCCTGCAATGTCCGGCGCAATGCTGATCCGACCCTGCTTGATCGCCGCCACCGTGCCGACATCGATCACCGGGATGCGGCCGGCATCGATCCCTTGCAGGATACCCTGCTTCGGCCGCACGATCCCGTATCGCTCCAGCCGCCCCAGCGCCAGATCGAGGATCTTTGGAAACATCCAGTCGTTCAGCGCCTGCGGCATCGGCCGACTGGCGATCCCCACCATCTGGATCGGCACGCCGAACAGCTGGCGTGGCACGATGTGGACGCCCTTCCGCACCGAGATTGTGGGCCTGGCATCGCTTTCAGCCAGGTCGAGCGCGATCTCCGCGCCCGTATTGCCCATGCCGACGACCAGCACGTCCTTACCGACATAAGGCGCGGCCTCGGTATAGGCGGCGCTGTGCAGCACCTTGCCCTTGAAGGCTTCGATGCCCGGGAAGTTTGGTGTGATCGGCTCGGCATTGTTGCCGGTGGCCACCACCACTTTGCGGGCATTGAACAGCCCGGCATCGGTCTGGACCAGCAGACGCTCGCCTTCACGGCTGACCGATTTGACGGTGACGCCGAAGCGCGGCCTGAGCCCGAAACGCCCTGCATAGGCATCGAGATAAGCGACCACCTTCTCGCGCGGCACGTAGCGCGGGTGGCTTTTCGGGAACGGCACGAAGGGCAGCGACGAGAAGGATTTCACCGTGTGCAGGTGCAGCCGCCGGTAATGCCGCCGCCAGGCGGGCGCCACCTCATTGGCCCTTTCAAGGATGATGAAGTCCTGCCCCGCCTGTTTGAGGCAGGCAGCAACGGCGAGCCCGGCAGGACCCGCGCCGATGATGACGACATTGGTGTCCAAATGGCTTTCCTCCCGCCAACGCGGCAAAAGCTATGACAGGAGGGGTTCGAGCGGCAAGTAGGGAGAAGCACCTATGGGCAGCCGCCCTACTCCATCGCGCCCGGCGTCTCGGGCTCATCCTCGGGCGGTTCGAGGATCTCGATCAGTTTCGCCACACGGGCGCCGGGCATGGCGCGGCCTTCATTGACTAGCGCCTCGTCGGCGCCAATCCAGGCGAAGGCCTCGCGCAATTCCTCGAGGCTGGCGCCGGTGAGCGCGATGTCGGCGATGACGGCCTCGTCGACCGGTCCAAGCACGGAAATGATGTCGTTGCGGGTCATCTGGTCCTTCCCCATGGGTCGATTGCCCAGGAAAACGATCGACCGGTGAAGCCGGTTCCGAAAATCCGCGGGCCGGCTTCTACCAAACGAGGCCCAATGCTATGGCTCGCCCATGAAGCCCGCCCTCCTCCTCGCCGCCCTGCTTTCGTCCACGCCGGCGCTCGCCGATTGGAAACCTATCGAGAAAATCGAGACTTATGCCGTCTCGGGCGAAAGCGCGGAGCAGCTCTATCTCTCGATCGGCAAGAAAGGCCCGGTGATCGGCAAGGATTCGGCCGGCAACGAACGGCGTGTCATCGCGCACACTTTCTTCAAGCTGACCTGGCAGCGCGACTACCAGCCGCAAGGTGGCGCCTGCGTGCTGAGGACAGCGCGGCCGAAGCTGATCATCACCTATACGCTGCCCAAGCCGGCGCGGAAACTTGGCTCAGCCTTGCAAACGCGCTGGGACGCCTTCGCCGCCGGGCTGATCGCGCATGAGAAGGTGCATGGCGCCGGCATCATCGACATGGTGGACAAGATCGTCGCCTTCAGCACCGGCCTCACAGCCCAGAACGATCCCGGCTGCAATAAGGTCCGGGCGGAGCTGACAGCCTATCTCGACCAACTCTCGAAGGCGCAGCGCCAGGGCAGCCGCGATTTCGACAAGATCGAGTTCGGGCAGGACGGCAACATGCTGAAGCTGATCGCGGCGTTTCTGGGCGGAGGCTGAGAACGAAGGCAAGAGCGGCAGCGACAGCCCCGCTCCCTGCGCCATGGCGGAAGTAATGCGCGCGTCCTGGATGGATAACGACCAATCCCGTTGGCGATGTAAATCAGCAGGATTCGGCTTTTCTTGGACACGCTGAAATCTATTACATTAACGATGCCTAATATCCATCGGTGGCGTTTGAAGATCAATCGGCCGCCCTCCGGCGACTGGCTGGATCCACTTCGCTTCAGCGCAGCCTTCGCTCAAACTGTCTTCAACGATGGTAGTAAGCAAAGGCGCGCCGCCGCTTTACAGGTGGATGTGGTAGCGCTACCGTTTCACAGTCGCGTGACCGGGGGAGGAGGGCAAACGTCGCCGACGCCAGTGGTGGGTGCTTGCCGGCACCCGTTTCAGCCACACCTTGATTGGAACGGCTCCCCGCGAGATTCGCAGGGACCATCGGGAGGAGTTCGATGGCGTCTGTCGCGATTGGCGATGTCTACAAATCGTTCGGGGCCACCCAGATCCTGCATGGCGTCAGCGTCGACATAGACGACGGCGAGTTCGTCACGCTGGTGGGGCCCTCAGGCTGCGGAAAATCGACCCTTCTCAGGATGGTTGCTGGCCTGGAAAAAATCTCACGCGGCCATATCTCGATCGGCAGCCGTATCGTCAACGACGTTGCGCCGAAGGAGCGCGACGTCGCCATGGTCTTCCAGAACTACGCGCTCTATCCGCATATGACGGTTGCCGAGAACATGGCGTTCTCGCTCATGCTAAAAGGCGTCCCGAAGGCTGAAAGCGATGCCGGGGTGAAACGGGCGGCCGAAATCCTCGGGCTGGTGCCGCTTCTGTCCCGCTATCCCCGCCAGCTTTCGGGCGGCCAGCGCCAGCGCGTCGCCATGGGCCGGGCAATCGTGCGCAATCCGCAGGTATTCCTGTTCGACGAGCCGCTCAGCAATCTCGACGCCAAGCTGAGGGTGCAGATGCGGGCCGAAATCAAGGAACTGCACCAGCGGCTGAAGACCACGACGGTCTATGTCACCCACGACCAGATCGAGGCCATGACCATGGCGGACAAGATCGTGGTCATGCATGACGGCCTCGTCGAGCAGATCGGACCGCCGCTCGAGCTCTACGACCGGCCAAACAACCTGTTCGTGGCAAGCTTTATCGGCTCGCCCGCCATGAACCTGCTCAAGGGCGCATTCGCCAATGATGGCCCACCGTCGTTCAGGGGTGCAGGAGGCATTTCCGTGCCTTTGCGGAAGCCTCCCTCCATCGGCAACGGCGAAGCCATGGTGCTCGGAGTACGACCCGAGCATCTGCGGCTGGCCGACGACGGCATTCCAGTCAAGGTGGCGGTGATCGAGCCGACCGGGTCGGAAGTGCAGATCATCGGCCGCACGGTCGGCGGGGAGGACATCGTCGCCAATTTCCGCGAGCGCCATTCCTTCGCGCCGGGAGAAACCATTCGGCTGTCGGTCGACCCCGGTCCGATCCACCTGTTCCACGGCGAGACCGGCAAGCGAATCGAGACGGCGCGATAAAACCAGGCAACGGCAGAGCAACAGGAGGAAACGAGTATGAAGTTCACCAGACGCGATGTAATCCGCACGACCGCAGCCGCGGCGGCGGCCGGAGCCCTGGGCAGCCGCTTCGTCGGCTCGAGCGCATTCGCCCAGGAAGGCGTGACCTACAAGCCCGAGGAAGGCGCCAAGCTCAGGCTGCTGCGCTGGTCGCCCTTCGTGCAGGGCGACGAGGACCAGTGGCTGAAGAATACCAAACGGTTCACCGAGGCGACGGGCGTGGAGGTGCGCGTCGACAAGGAAAGCTGGGAAGACATCCGTCCCAAGGCGGCGGTCGCCGCCAATGTCGGCTCCGGCCCCGACCTGATGTTCGTCTGGTTCGACGACCCGCACCAGTATCCCGACAAGCTGCTCGATGTGACGGAACTCGGTGATCATCTCGGCAAGAAGTATGGCGGCTGGTACGACGGCCCGAAACAATATGCGACGCGCGAGGGCAAGTTCATCGGCTTGCCGCTGGCCACCATCGGCAACGCCATCGTCTACCGCGAAAGCTGGGTCAAGGAGGCAGGCTTCTCCGAATTCCCAAAGGACACAGCCAGTTTCCTGGAACTTTGCAAGGCGTTGAAGGCGAAAGGCCATCCCGCCGGCTTCACCCATGGCCACGGCGTCGGCGACGGCAACAATTACGCGCATTGGCTGTTGTGGAGCCACGGCGGCCAGATGGTCGACGAAGCCGGCAAGGTGACGATCAACAGTCCGGAGACGCTCAAGGCGATCCAGTATGCGCAGGAGCTCTACAAGACCTTCATCCCCGGCACCGAAAGCTGGCTCGACGTCAACAACAACCGCGCATTCCTGGCTGGGGAAGTGAGCGTGATCGCCAACGGCATCTCGGCCTACAACACAGCAAAGATCAACAAGGACAAGGACCCGAAGCTGGCCGAGATCGCCAAGGACATCCGCACGACCAACATGCCGATCGGTCCGGTCGGCAAATCGGTCGAGCTTTTCCAGGTGACCACGGCCGTCATCTTCAACTACACGCCCTACCCCAATGCCGCCAAAGCCTATCTCCAGTTCATGTTTGAGGACCCGCAAATGTCCGACTGGATCACCTCGTCGGCAGGCTATTGCTGCCAAACGCTGAAAGCCTTCGACAACAACCCGGTTTGGAAGGCCGATCCTAACAATGCAGCCTACGCGAAAGCCTCGGCGACGCTGCGCCCCAACGGCTATGCCGGGCCGCTCGGTTATGCATCCGCCGCGACAATGGCTGACTACGTGCTGGTGGACATGTTCGCCAAGGCGGTGACGGGCCAGGCGACGCCGCAGGAAGCGATGGAGGAGGCCGAAAAACGCGCCAATCGCTACTACCGCGTCTGATCCTGGCGCAGTTTGAAGCAGGATGACCGCGCTTTGCGGCTTACTCGAGCCAAGCGCGGTCAGCCACAGTTCCACCCGCATAACAAGGAGCCCGCGCCATGGCCGTGCCGTCCGTTGCCGTTCAGACGCGCCCGTCGATCCGTTCGAGGCTCGCCGAGAGCAGGAACGCTCTCGGCTTCGGCTTCATGCTGCCGGCGGCGGCGCTGCTCCTGGTCTTTCTCACCTATCCGCTCGGGCTCGGTGTCTGGCTCGGCTTCACGGACACGCGCATCGGCCGGCCGGGCATCTTCATCGGCGTCGAGAACTACGAATATCTGTGGAGCGACAGCGTCTTCTGGCTCTCGGTATTCAACACGCTGCTCTACACGGTCAGCGCTTCGATCCTAAAATTCGTGCTCGGCCTCTGGCTGGCTCTCATCCTCAACGAGAAGCTGCCCTTCAAGTCATTCTTCCGCGCCGTCGTGCTGCTGCCCTGGGTCGTACCGACGGTGCTGTCGGCCATCGCCTTCTGGTGGATCTACGACTCGCAGTTTTCGATCCTGTCCTGGGCGTTGCAGCAGATGGGCCTGATCGACCACCGCATCAATTTTCTCGGTGACCCGACCAATGCGCGCGCCTCGGTCATCGCGGCCAATGTGTGGCGCGGCATTCCCTTTGTCGCCATCACGCTGCTTGCCGGACTGCAGACCATTCCGCAATCGCTCTACGAGGCCGCTACGCTCGACGGCGCCAGCCGGTGGCAGCTGTTCCGCTACGTGACCCTGCCGTTGCTGACGCCGATCATAGCCATCACGATGACGTTTTCGGTTCTGTTCACCTTCACCGATTTCCAGCTGATCTACGTGCTGACCCGCGGCGGGCCGGTGAACGCCACGCATCTGATGGCGACATTGTCCTTCCAACGCGGTATTGCGGGCGGCCAACTGGGCGAAGGCGCGGCAATCGCGGTTGCCATGATTCCCTTCCTGTTGGCCGCGATCCTGTTCAGCTATTTCGGACTGCAACGGCGCAGATGGCAGCAAGGCGGCGGAGACTGACATGGCCGCGGTCAAGGATGTCGAGCGCCTGGACACCGACGAAGGCGGCATGGGCTACCTGCAAAGCCTGCCGCGTCGGGTGGTGACGGTCTATCTGCCGCTGCTGGTGTTTCTGATCGTCCTCTTGTTCCCGTTCTACTGGATGACGATCACGGCGGTTAAGCCCAACGTCGAGATGACCGACTATGTGAACTACAATCCGTTCTGGGTCGTGCATCCGACGCTGGAGCACATCCGCTACCTGCTTTTCGAGACCTCCTATCCAGGTTGGTTGCTCAACACGATCATCATCTCGACCGCCGCAACTTTCCTGTCGCTGGCGGCAGCCGTGCTAGCTGCCTATGCGATCGAGCGGCTGAGGTTTTCGGGGGCACGGCAGGTTGGCCTCGCCGTCTTCCTCGCCTATCTCGTGCCGCCCTCTATCTTGTTCATTCCGCTGTCGGTGATGGTGTTCAACCTCGGTCTTTACGACACGCCGTTTGCGCTGATCCTCACCTATCCGACCTTCCTGATCCCGTTCTGCACCTGGCTTCTGATGGGCTATTTCCGCTCGATCCCCTTCGAGCTGGAGGAATGCGCGCTCATCGATGGCGCGAGCCGCTGGCAGATCCTCACCAAGATCGTGCTGCCGCTGTCGGTGCCCGGTCTGATCTCGGCCGGCATCTTCGCCTTCACCTTGTCCTGGAATGAGTTCATCTATGCGCTGACCTTCATCCAGTCTTCGGAGAAGAAGACGGTGCCGGTCGGCGTGCTCACCGAACTCGTTCGCTCCGACGTCTATGAATGGGGCGCGCTCATGGCCGGCGCGCTGATCGGCTCGCTGCCGGTGGTGGTGCTCTATTCCTTTTTCGTCGAGCACTATGTTTCGTCGATGACGGGCGCGGTGAAGGAATAGAAGTGCTTTCGCCCCTGCTTCGCCGCGTCGCGGATGGTGCGGACACGACGAGAGTTCCGCGTTAAGCGCCCGCCAGATAGGCCATCGATGGCATCGCCCGACGCCGGACCATCGGCACGCCGAAAGTGACGGGGTGTTTCGACGCGTCACAACCGACTTTGCCCGCCATCGTAAAGCGGGCGCGGCGATCGAATTCAGCAAAATATCAGCAGCCGTTCAGGACAAATAAGCTCGCCGCGGCAATCCTTGCGCTTCGATCACTGCGACGAGCACCTGGAGGTCGGTCATGAACATCAACGCTGACGCGCCGTTCTCTCCCGCCCAGCTGGCGCGAGAGGAATTGCTTCGTTTCCTCTCGACCGGTTTCGCCGGCCCGTGCTTCGGCGAGAGCAACGAGATGCTAAACTATCTTGAAAAGGCGGCATCCAGCGAGACATCGGCTGATCCGACCTCCGGACACCCCCGGCCGCGGCTGCGCCTTCGCGGCATTGTCTCGCGCTTGCACCTGTTTCCGGCTTGACCTCAGCCGCATTTGCCGTTCCCATGAACGGCGCGCAATGAGGCGCGGCGATGAGGCGGCGGGTTGGCGCTACGGATCGGCGGCGCGGTTCTGGATCTTGACCGGGGCACGCTCCGGCGCGACGGCGAGATCGTGCCGGTCCGGCCAAAGACTTTCGAGTTGCTCGCCTTCCTGACGCGTAACCCCGGCCGGGTGCTGAGCAAGGACGAGCTGTTGCAGGCAGTCTGGGCGGGCGTCATCGTCACCGAGGACTCGCTCACCCAATCGATCCGCGACGCGCGCAAATCCATTGGCGACGAGGCGCAGGCGCTGATCCGCACGGTACCGCGGCGAGGCTACCTGTTCCAGCCTCCCGACAGCCAGGCAGCGTCGCCTCCCGCTGCCGAAGCGGCAGCTGCCAGGGCGGAGCCGATGGTAGCCATCCTCCCGTTCCAAGTCGACCCGGCCAACAGCGAAACCAAGGCGTTGTTCGACGGCGCGGTAGAGGAAATCACCAACGCGCTTTCCTATTTCAAGACTGTCGCCGTGCTGGCGCGTCATTCGGCCTTCGCGCTGGCCCAGCATTCAAGTGAGGACATCAGGGCGACTGCCGAGCGCCTGGGGGCCGACTATGTCGCCGAGGGCAGTGTCGAGGCCGCCGATGGCGATTACAACGCGCGCGTCGTGCTCACCGAGACGGCGTCCGGCCGGCGCGTCTGGGCCCAGAACTTCACTTTTGCCAGAGGCGAGATCTTTGCCTTCCAGACGATGGTCGCGCAACGGGTCGTAACGGCCCTGGTTACCAATATCGAAAGCGCGGTGATGCGGCGCGGACTGCCCGCGCCCGCCGCCAATGTCGCTGCCTATCTGCATTTCCTGCGCGGGAAGGAACTTCTGCGCAGCTATGGCGAACGGGTCAACCAAGAGGCGCGTGCGCATTTCCTGAAAGCCATCGAGCTCGATCCTGGTTCTGGCCTGGCGCACGCTTATCTGGCGCTGGCCGAGGTGATCATCGGCGGTTATGCCGACGCGCCGCGTACCGTGCTCGACGAGGCGCGAGACCGCGCGCTGCACGCCATCGCGCTCAGTCCCGACGAGGCAAGGTGCCATCGGATCCTGGCGCAGACCCTCCTTTATCGGGGGCTCGATGAATTCGACGCCGCCGAAAAGCATTTCGCCCGCGCGCTCGATTTGAACCCCTACGACGCCGACACGCTGGCCCAGATCGGCTATTTCCGAGCGCTGCGCGGTGGCGGCGAAGCCGGCCTTGCCTTGCTCGACCAGGCCGTCCAGCTCAATCCGATGCATCCAGTCTGGTATTATGCCGACCGGGCTGCAGCCCTGTTCGTGGTTGGGCGCTACCAGGACGCGATTGCGTCCCTATTAAGCCTGCCGCGCAAGAATGCCTGGCAATGGGCATGGCTGGCCGCGTGTCACGCGCTCCATGGCGATATGGAGAAAGCCAGAGCCTGCGCTAGGCAAGGCCGAGCACTTGAGTCAGGCCTCACCGTGGCGAACATTCTCGCCGAGTTGCGCATCGAACGCGCCGAGGACCGCGAGCGGATGAGCATGGGGCTGCAGCGCGCCGGCTGGGACGCTGCCAGTTGAAGCAACCGTCCATCCTTAGAAACTGATTTCCACCGCATCCGCGTTCCGCTTGGCCGGCCCATGAAACACCGCCTCGATGTTGTTGCCGTCGGGATCGAGCAGGAAGCAGGCATAGTAGCCGGGGTGGTAGGGGCGCTCGCCCGGCGCGCCATTGTCTTTGCCGCCGGCGGCGAGCCCGGCCTGGTAGAAGGCGTCGACCATGGCGCGGTCCTTCGCCTGGAAGGCGAGATGGTGACGGCCGGTGAGCACGCCTTGGGCGGAACGGCTGTCGGGGGTCGAGACGAACAGCTCGTCGGCCCAGAAATGGTCCTCAGCGCCACCGCCGATGGGGATGCCCAGCACTTCGAATAGGCTGCTGTAGAAACGCCGGCTGGCCTCGATGTCGCGCACCACCAGGTGAAGGTGATCGATGAGCCGGCCGCGATAGAGTTCCATGGGATGCTCCTGGTTGAGAGGGTAAATCTAGATGGGACGGGTGTACGGTCAATGCGGAGCACTGTGGTCTGCTGACACGCTGAAAGGCTGGCGAGACAGCCCCTCAGCCGATCCGTCGCCTTAACCAAATTACGGAACTTTAATTTGTAACGGAAAGTTTTGATGCGTATGTACGTTGCAAATGGTATCTTCTCGTGGCAAACGAAATCCGTTAACCGGAACTTAACGGGTTCGTCCTAAAAAAAGCAGGCGGCCGAAGCCGCCTGAAAAGTTTTAGCTTGATAGTTCTTAGAAGTGATGGATGACAGCCATCACGATGGAGAGAACAAACGGCAGGGCAGGTGCGGTCACTTTCGAATAGAAAGCGATTTTTTCCTGCCCTTTGGCCTTTGCGGCTTCGAAGATGATATCCTCTAAGGATTCCAACTCCTTCTCCACCCAGTCGTCGACCGCGCGCCGACCTTCGTACATGTAAATCAGCTGCATCGTGCCGTACCACGCTTGGAGAAGCTCCGCACGTTTCATCGGATCTTTGATGGCTTCATACATCTTGCAGCGAAGGGCGGCCGGGATTTCGATGGGCGGAGGATCTTCCCCCTTGTTTGATTTTTGGTGCCTGGGCACTTCGATGTCTCCTTTCATCTGGAGGTAAAAAAAGGGGACCTTAGGCCGCCGCCAGGTCCCCTTTGCTCAGAATGCGAGCGTTCAAAATTGCCATTTTGAACGCCCGGCGGCCGTATTCAGTTATGCCGTACATCCGTGAAATGTTCTTGCCTGCCCCTACGACACCTTTGTATTCGATCATGCCACGATCCAGCAGGCGCTCGATCGTCTTGTAGATCATCGTCCCGTTCATAGGTTCCCTAGTGAACTGATAAGTGAGCATCATGACATCCTTAGGCGTCATGAAGCGATTTTCTTTCCTTTGAACGTGAATTTCGCAGGCAAGGACCTTCATGTCGAAGCGGTTCAGCGGCTCTTCGAACGCCGCGTTCGAAAAACCGAGCTGGACCATGACGTCCTCCTCAGAGTTGTCGAGCATTCGCTTGATCTGACCGAGTGAGTTCTCCAGTGCCTCGAGGTGTTCAAACTTAACGCGATGATCATTGTCAGCTGCCCCGAGGCGGTTTGCTGCGACCGATGGGTCGCCCGAAACCGTCCTGTGCGAGAGTTGCATTGTCTTCTCCTTTTCCCAACTTCCTTTGGTGGCGCCGCGGACCTCCTGGCGCACTCTTAATTTATACAATCGATTGCGTTTTACAAGACCGTTTTACGGTCGTTGACCGATTTATGGCCCCCTCGCGTACATCTACTACCGCTCGACCGTCTCGACGATTGCCTTGATCAGGGGAGATTAGTCGCCAAAATCCGGATAAAAAATGCAACCAGATTGTAGGATCGGCTCCCGCTCCGGCGTCCTTCGGACGCACGCGGCCCGGTGGACTGGAAAAACCGTGCCGCATCAAACAGGATGCCTTACGGCATGGAGAAAACCATGAACCATTCCTATCGTTGGGTCATCGTCGCGGCCGGCGCGCTGATGACCTGCGTGGCGCTCGGCGCCATGTTTTCGCTGGCGATCTTTCTGGAGCCGATGTCGCTCGACACGAACTGGTCGCGCACCGGCATTTCCAGCGCCATGACCTTGAATTTCCTGGTGATGGGCCTCGGCGGCTTCGCCTGGGGCGCGATCTATGACCGGGTCGGCGCCAGGCCCGTGGTGCTTGCGGGCGCGGTGCTGCTTGGACTGTCGCTGGTGGTGGCGAGCCGGGCGACCTCGCTGCTGGTCTTCCAGCTCAGCTACGGTGTCATCGTCGGGCTGGCGGCCAGCGCCTTCTTCGCGCCGATGATCGCGCTCACCACCGCCTGGTTCGACACCAACCGAAGCCTTGCCGTCTCACTGGTCTCGGCCGGCATGGGCGTGGCGCCGATGACGATCTCGCCCTTCGCCCGCTGGCTGATCACGGCCTATGACTGGCGCACCGCCATGTTCGACATCGGCGTCATGGCCTGGGTGCTTTTGTTGCCCGCCGTCTTGCTGGTGCGCCAGCCACCGGCGGCGGTCGCAGCCAGCGACGGCACGCCGGCGCCCGTCACCGACGATCCCGGCATGAGCGTCGGCCAGGCGCTGCGCTCGCCGCAATTCATCGTGCTGGGCCTCACCTTCTTCGCCTGCTGCGCGGCGCATTCGGGCCCGATCTTCCACATGGTGAGCTATGCCATGTCCTGCGGTGTGGCGCCGATGGCGGCCGTGACGATCTACAGCGTCGAGGGGCTGGCCGGCCTTGGCGGGCGCGTGCTCTACGGAGTGCTCGGCGACCGGCTGGGCGTCAAGCCTGTGCTGGTCGCCGGGCTTGCTATCCAAGGCCTGGTGATCGCCGCTTATCTCACCGTCGGCCAGCTCGAGCAGTTCTACCTTCTGGCCGTCATCTTCGGCGCCACCTATGGCGGCGTGATGCCGCTTTACGCGGTGCTGGCGCGCGAATATTTCGGCCTGCGCATCATCGGCACCATTCTCGGCGCGGCCACGATGCTCTCCAGCCTCGGCATGTCGCTCGGGCCGCTTGCTGGCGGCATGATCTACGACGCCACTGCCAGTTATCACTGGCTGTTCATCGGCTCGGCGCTGATCGGGTTGGGCGCGGCCGGGATCGCGATCGCCTTCCCGCCGCAGCCGAGCCGGCAGAAACTGCAGATGGCTTGAGAACTGCTGATGGTCTCCCCCCTTGTGGGGGAGATTAGCCAGTCCTCTCACCCGGTCCCCGTCCCCGTGCGTACCGCCTCGCGGTCGCTCTCGTCGCGCTTCACCCGCTCGTCGGAGATCAGCACCACTGGGCATGGGCTGCGCCGCAGGACGGCCGTCGTCGTCTCGCCGAAGATCAGCTCCTCGCCCTGGCGCCGCGCCACGCCCATGACAATCAACGCCACGTTGCGGCCGGCCTGGCGGGCGATGGCGTCGGCGGCCGCGGCTCTGCTGCGGATCGCCGTCTCGATCTCGACGCCGTAGCGGTCGGCAAGCGCGACGATGTCCTTCAGCACGGCTTCCCTGCGGCGGTGCGAGACGGTGTCGCGCAGCTCGTCGCGGCCAGCCCGTGCGACATAGAGCGTCTTGACGGGCGCGCCGGTGACGGCGGCGAGGGCCAAAGCCAGTTCGGCGCCGCGGCGGGCAACCGCCGTGCCGTTGACCGGCACCAGTATCTTGCCCGATAGCGGGCCGAGCCGAGGCATCTGGCGGCCGGCGGTGGCCGGCTTCAACACCAGGCAGAGCGGCCCGTCGAAGGCGCCGGCGACCTCGTTCAGCCGATGCGAGAAGGCCCCCTTGGAAGTGACGGCGCGGCCGAGGCCGACGAGCAGCATGCCGTAGCCCTTGCGCGCCTCCTTGGTGACAGCCTCGGCCGAGAGCTCCTCATGCTGGCGGCGGGTGACCGGGGCTTCGCGCACCGGCGTCTCGTCACCTTGCTTCGCCGCCTCACGGCTGTCTTCGGCGCCTTTCTCGATTTCCTCCAGATGCAACCCTTCGGTCGGCTCGGCATCGGTCTCGCCGCTCGAATGCAGCACCGTCGTCGGCTTGCCGGCGCCGATGACGCCGGCGAGATAGGCGGCGAAGCGTCCGACGACGCCCTCGTCGACCACAACCAGCAGCCGCTCCAGATTGGCGACGAATCCGCGCTGGTCGATCTCCTCGCGCTCCAGTCTTTTCTGCTCGCCCTCGCCCATCGGCAGGCGGCGCAGCGCCCAGCGCAATGTCGGCGGCATGGCCAAGGTGGTGATGACCGCCATGGTGACGATCATGGTGAAGAGGTTGTGCGACAGCACGCCCATCGACAGGCCGATCGAGGCGACAATGACCTCCGTGGAACCGCGCGCGTTCATGCCGCAGCCCACCGCGACGCCCTCGGCGCGGCTCATGCCGGCGACCTCGGCGCCGATGAAGGCGCCGCCGAACTTGCCGATGCTGGCGATGATGACCAGCGCCACCGTCAGCAGCGCAAGCTGAGGATCGAGAAGCACAGTGAGGTCTGCGGATAGTCCGGCGACGCCGAAAAACACCGGCATGAAAAGGGCGGTGATGATGCCACGCAGCTGCCCTTCGATGTGGCGCGACAGGATTGGCGACTCGCCGACCAAGATGCCTGCGACGAAGGCGCCGAGCACGGTGTGCACGCCGATCAGATCGGTGATCAAGGCCATGGCGCCCATGATGGCGAGGATGACGGTGACGACCGCGTATTCGGAGCGGAAAGTGTCGTTGGTCCAGCGGATGGCGTCGAAGACGATGCGGCGCCCGAGCGTGAAGGAAAACGCCATGAAGAGGGCGACGCCGGCAACCGTGAAGGCCAGGTTGCCGATCTGGATCCGCCCCTGGGTGGCGATGCCGATGGTGATGGCGATGATCACCCAGCCGATCGTGTCCTCGATGATGGCCGACGAGACGATGATCTGGCCGAGGTCGCGGCGCATGAAGTTCATATCGCGCACCACCATGGCGACGATCTTGACCGAGGAGATGGAGAGCGCGGTGCCGAGGAACAGCCCGGCAACGATGCGTTCGCTGCCTGCGGCAAGCAGCGTGGCCGGCATGAACTGGGCGGCGACGAAGCCGAGCGCGAAGGGCACCGCCACGCCGGCGGCCGAAATGGAAAAACAGGCGCGGCCGACGCGGCGCACGAGCCGCAGATCCGTTTCCATGCCGGTGAGCAGGAGCAGCATCAACACGCCCAGCTGGGCGATGGCGTTGATCATCGACTTTTGCGAGGCGTCACCGGCAAAGACCAGCCGCTCGGCCGCCGGCCAGACCCAGCCAAGCAGCGAAGGCCCAAGCAGGATGCCGCCGATCAGCTGTCCCATCACCGCCGGCTGGCCCAGTATTTCCAGGACCTCGCCGATGCCGCGACCGACGACAAGGAGCAGGATGAGTTCGGCGACGAAAATGCCTTCCGAGGACATGCCGGTCTTCTCGGCGGCGAAGGCGACGACGGGCATCAGCAGAAGCGCAGCGGCGGCTAACACGACCGACCGGCGCCGATTGAGTATTTTGGACAAGCTGTCTCCCCTCGATTTCGCGTCATAACGGTTTGGCCGGTGGTTCGGTTGCACGGCGTCGGAGCTGCCAATCTCCCCCTCGTGGGAAAGATGTCCGGCAGGACAGAGGGAGGCGCGAAGGAACGCGGCTTCACAGCCAGAAGCGTTAACATCTGCAGGTCCGGCGTGCGACATGCAGCAAGGGAGACAGGCAGAAGTTGGTGCTTTACGGCGACCTCTGCCCTGCCGGGCATCTCCCCCACAAGGGGAGATCAGCAGTTCCGGCGCCGTTTTCTACCATTCTAATCAAATGCCGCCGCGGATTTTTGCTTCCCGGTAAAGCGACTCGGCGATGTTCGCGCCGTGGCGGGCAATAAGGAGAAGCTAATGAAAAGCGACTTTGCCGCCGCCCACCTGCACCTTGACCGGGCCTGCCACTACCTGCGCGGCGACGATGAAACGAGCCGCGCGGCGCTGGCGGCGCTCGACCTTGTGATCGAGGCAGTGGCGGCAGCGCAGCATGCCAGGCCGATGGCCGATGTGCTGCCCTTTCCACGGCGCGCGAATGGTGGTGTCCCCCGCTTGCAACCTGACTTATCCGCCTGAAAAGGCGGGAACATTCCGGCCGGCCGCACGTTGAAGCGACAGGGGTGTGGCCGGTCGATGTCAAGGCGAGGACCGGCCATGGCGGCGGGAGGCGCCCGGCAGAATGTCCCAGACGAATGCCGCAAAATCCACAGATGCAGCCGTGGCAAGGCCGACAGAGGCAGCTGCGCCGGCAAGATCCACCGAGAAGGCCGCGCCGCCGCGCGCTTCCGACACGCTGGCGCTGAAGCTCAGCTCCCCTGAATTCACCACGACGCTGTCGCATTTCCATCGCGCCGAGATCGCGCGCATGGCGGGCTGGCGCGACCGGCTCGACCGCACCAGCAATTGGGCGATCACGGTGGTGGCGGCGATGCTGTCGGTATCGCTGTCGACGCCCAGCGCGCATCATGGCGTGCTTTTGTTCGCCATGCTCCTGATCACGCTGCTGTTGTGGATCGAGGCGAGGCGCTACCGCTTCTTCGACGTCTACCGCGCCCGTGTGCGGCAATTCGAGCGCTACTACTTCGCGCAGATCTTTTCGCCGCAGCCGGACTATGCTTCCAACTGGCTCGCGATCCTCGGCGAAGGCCTGCGCTCGCCGCGTTTCCTGATCACGCAGCGCGCGGCGCTGATCCGCCGGCTGCGCCGCAACTACATCTTCATGTACACGATCCTGCTGCTTGCCTGGATCCTGAAGATCACCACGCCGAGCCTGTCGCGCGAAGGCTCTCCCATCGGCTTCGGCGCCTCGCTCGTCGACACGTTCCGGGTGGCGACGCTCGGCCCAATCCCCGGCGTCGTCGTCGTGTGCGGCGTGGCCGGCTGCTACCTCGCGCTGCTCGCCGCGGCGTTCCTGGTCCGCGCCGATGACGGCGAGCTGTCCTTCGGCGACGTGCATGTGTGAGGGAAAGGGAGTAAGGCAGTAGTGAGTAGTGAGTAGTGAGTAGTGAGTAGTGAGTAGTGAGTAAGTTAGCGATGGGAATTCGCGGCGTCTACGTGGCCTGAAACTCTTGACCTACTCCCCTACTCCCCTACTCCCCTACTCCCCTCACAAATCATTGCTCTGCGGCAGGATCACCAGATCCCGAATGGTGATGTTTCTCGGTCGCGTCAGCATGAACAGGACGGCGTCGGCGACCTCGGTGGGCTGCATCAGGCCACCGGCCGCCAGCTCGTCTTCGAGCTTCTGCTTCGGCCAATCGCTGATCAGCGCGGTCACCACCGGCCCCGGCGCCACCGCGCCGACGCGCAGGCCGTGCTTGGCGACCTGCCGGCGCAGCGTATGGACGAAGGCCTGGATGGCGTGCTTGGAGGCCGTGTAGACCGGTTCCCAGACGACAGGGACGAGGCCCGCGATCGAGCTGGTGACGATGATGTCGCCGGTCTTGCGTTCGACCATATGCGGCAGCACCGCGTGCACCGAGCGGAACACCGAGTTGATGTTGAGGTTCAGCATGCGGTCCCAGGCATCCGGATCGCCGTTAAGGATCTCGCCGCCCACATAGGAGCCGGCATTGGCGTGGAAGATGTCGAGCTGGCCGGCCTTTTCGAGGATGCCGGGCATCATGGTCGCCAGGCTTGCCGGGCTGGTGAGGTCGACCACCAGCGGGATCGCGCCGTCGCCGAGCTCGGCGACCACCTCCTTCAGCCTGTCCTCCGCGCGGTCGACCAGCACGACGCGGGCGCCGGCGGCGAGCATCGCCCTGGCGCATTCGAGGCCGATGCCCGACGCCGCGCCGGTGACCGCGGCGACTTTTCCCGAAAGATTGTGAGCCATGTGTACCCTTCTCGTTTGAACTGTTCAGGCGCGGCCGTGCGATGCACGGGAGCGGCGCGCGAGGGAGTCGACGATCACGGCGATGGCCAGAACGGCACCGGTGATCATGTAACGAAGCGACGAGGACAGATCGAGCAGCGTCAGGCCGCTGGCGATCGACTGGATGACGATGATGCCGAGCAGCGCGGAATAGGCGCTGCCGCGGCCGCCGAACAGGCTGGTGCCGCCGATGACCGCGGCCGCGATCGCGTTCAGGTTGACGTCGCCGGTGCCGGCCTGCTGGCTGGCGGAAGCAAGCCTGGCGGCCGCAAGCACGCCGCCCAGCGCGGCAAAGAGCGAGCACAGCGCGAAGGCGCTGAGATAGATGGCGCGCACCTTTATGCCGGCACGGCGCGCCGCCTCGCGGTTGCCGCCGACGGCGGTCATCGAGCGTCCCCATTTGGTCCGGGTCAGCGCATAGTTCATCGCCACGACGAGGCCGACGAACAGGCCGAACATCCACGGAATGCCGCGCGACTGGTTGAGGTAGGCGACGATCAGCTCGAGGCCGACGGTTATGACGGCGACGCGCACGATGAGCCCGGTCGCGGACGGTGCCGACAGGTTGGCCGCCCGGCGGCGGGCGAAGGTGCGAAGCCCGGAGATCAGCAGCGCCAGGCCCGGGATCGCTGCCAGCGTGTACGATACCCATTTCGGCATCACCATCAGCTGGCCGAAATCCACCAAAGCGGAGCCGTATGGCAGGTTGATCGAGCCGGTGGAGCCGAGAATGTAGAGCTGCATGCCCAGCACCGCGAGCAAGCCGGCCAGCGTCGAAACGAAGCTCGGCATGCCCAGACGGTTGAACAAAAGGGCATAGAGCGAGCCGATCAGGGCGCCGAAGGCGAGCGCCGCCAGGATGGCGAGCGCGACCGGCCATCCCTGGTTGACCCAGAGCGTGCCGACTATCGCGGAGGCGAAGCCGCTGATCGAGCCGACGGAAAGGTCGATCTCGCCGACCATCAGCACGCAGACGATGCCGAGCGCGATGACGCCGACCGTCGAGCAGTCGAAGAGAAGATTGACCAGATTGCTGCTGGAGACGAAGACGGGGTTGAGGCTGGTGAAGACAGTCCAGATGACCACAAGGCCGACGATGACCGGCAGCGAACCGAGATCGCCGCTACGCACGCGGTCGAGGAAGGCGCGGAGCGCGCCGCCGAAGCCGGCTTCATGCTTCACCCGCGCGTCGGCGCGGTCGAGCGCCATCGGGCCGGAGGTGCTTTTCTCTGCCGTCATGGACCCTGCTCCCCCGCCGGTGCGCTGCCGCTGTGATCGCGCTCCATGCGCAGGCGCTCGACGCGGCGCGACACCGCGTTGTTGGACGCGCCGGTGATGGCGCTCACCAGATCCTGGTTCGAGGCGTCGGGCTCGAAGACCCCGTTGTTGCGCCCCAGCCGCAGCACCACGATGCGGTCGGCGACGGCGCGGACATCCTCCATGTTGTGGCTGATCATCACGACGCCGAGGCCGCGCGCGCGGACGCGGTCGATGAGGTTGAGCACTTCAGCCGTCTGGGCGACGCCAAGCGCCGCGGTCGGCTCGTCGAGCAGGATGAGTTTCGGCTCGAGCAGCAGCGAGCGCGCGATGGCGACCGTCTGGCGCTGGCCGCCGGACAGCGAGGCGACCGCCTCGCGCACGCTCGGGATGCGCGCCGACAATTCGTTGAGCAGCGTCCAGGCGCGCATCTCCATCGCCACCTCATCCAGCCGCAGCGGACTGAGCTCGTTGCCGAGGAAAATATTGGCGACCACATCGAGGTTTTCGCAGAGCGCCAGGTCCTGGAACACTGTGGCGATGCCGAGCGTCAGCGCCGCGCGCGGGTCGGGCAGCGTGACGGGCTTGCCGCGGAAATTGATCGTTCCCGCGCTCGGCTGATGCACGCCTGCGAGGATCTTGACCAGCGTCGACTTGCCGGCGCCGTTGTCGCCGACCAGCGCGACGACCTCGCCGGCATGGACATCGAAATCGATATCGGTCAGCGCCGAAACGGCGCCGAAATTCTTCGATATGCCGCGCAGGCTGAGCACCAGCTCGCCGACGGAAGCCGACTCTTCAAGACTCTCACTCATGCGCCGCCTTTCTTGACAGTCGTTCGTTGGACATCCGGCCGCCAAGGAGCGGCCGGATGCCCATATGGATCACTTCGTGATGCCGAGCTTCTTGCAGCCCTCGGCATAGCGATCGACGCAGAGTTCGGCCGCCGTGTTGATCTTCTTGTCAATGATCTCGGCCTTGAGGTTCTCCTGCGTCACCACCGCCGGCGTGAACAGCTGCGAGGGCGTGTCGTAGAGCGTCATCTCTGCCTTCGGCTTCTCGCCCGACAACAGCTTGACGGCGACGTTGGCCGCGGCCGCCGCAACGATCTCGCTCGGCTTGGAGATGGTGTTGTACTGGTCGCCGGCGATGATCAGCTGCAGCGCCGCGATGGTCGCGTCATTGCCGGTCACCGGCGGAACCGGATCGACGCCTGCTGCCTTGAAAGCGGCGATCGCGCCGCCGCCAGTGCCGTCATTGGCCGCGACGACGCCGAGGATTTTGGTGCCGAAGCGGGTGATCTGGCCGCTCGCCCATTGCTGTGCTTTCGGCGGCGCCCATTCCGGCGTGTCGAACTCGGCCAGGATCGGATAGCCGCTGTTGTCGAGGCCTTCGTGGATGCCCTTCTTGATCAGGCCGGCGGCAGCGTCGGTCGGCGAGCCGTTGATCTGCAGCAGGCCGCCGCCGGCCGGGTCGACCTTCAGAGCCTTGAGGTGCTCGACCAGCGAGTCGGCGATAGCCTTGCCGATGCCTTCATTGTTGAAGGAGACGTAGAAATCGGCGGGCGCCGTCGGGATGGGCCGGTCATAGGCGATCACCTTGACGCCCTGGCTCTGGGCGAGCTTCACCAGCGAGGCGGCGGCGGTCGAATCGACCGGGTCGAGGACGATCGCCTTGGCGCCCTGCGAGATCACCGAATTGAACTGCTGCTGCTGGCGCGCCGCATCGGCGTCGGCGTTTTGATAAATCACCTTGCAGCCAGGGCAGAGCTTCTTCATCTCGGCGACGAAGCCGGGATAGTCGTGCTGCTCGTAGCGGGTCGACGCCTGGTCGGGCATCAGGAAGGCAACCGTAGCATCGGTTACCGTGTCGGCGAAGGCCGCGGTGCTGCCGAGCAGCGAGACCGCGAAAACGGCCGCGATCGTCGATTTAAAGGCAAACGGCGATTTCCAAGCATGTCTGGTCATTCGAATGTCTCCGTTTCGAGAAATGGTTTCACGAGGACCTGCGCGGTGGACGACGCGCCAGGCCTTGACTGCATGTCGAACTGTTGGGAGGAGTATTGTCAGCGGCCGAGGATCGATCCGATCCCGGTAACTCTACAAGCATCCTCCTGAACGTGCTGGATTCGGAACAAACGATCTCCAGCACAGGGTGCTCCGCACCCCGCGTCCTTCCTTCCCTGAATCTCTTGTTGTTTGACCAATTACGGACGGAGGCTACGGCAAGTTCGCCGCGTTCAACCGCTTCGCAATTGCTCTAGGCTCCTCCCGCTTCCTCCCTGTTAGGCGGCTATCTCCGCGTTGATATTCTCAGCCAATAAGGCCCTGAAGCGCGAAGGCGACATGCCTTTCTGCGCCAGGAACTGACGGTTGAAATTCGAGATGTTGTTGTAGCCGGCGGCGTAGCAGATTTCGGTGATCGACATCTGGTCCTCGCTCATCAGCAGCTGACAGGCAAGGTTGATGCGCAGGCGGTTGACATACTGCACCAGTGCCATTCCGGTGTGGCGGCGGAAGCTGCGCGAGAAGGCGCTCGGGCTGCGCCCGGCGATCTCGGCAAGCGTCCCTTCGCTGAAAGGCTCGGTCAGGTGGCAGTTGATATAGGCGAGCGCCTGATTGATGCCGGCCGACATGAAGCCGGAGGGATCGGGCAGATAGCCGGCGCTAGCCAAAGTGCGGACGTCGCCGGCGCGGTTCAATATATCGAGCACGGCCATGAACAGCGACAGGCGGCGCACGCCCTGCGCCTCGGTCAGTTCCGCCAGCAGGGCCGCCACGAGCTCAGCCGTCGCCGGCGAGAACAGCGCCCCGCGGCGGCTGGTTTCGAGGATGCCGGCGCAGGCGCCAAGTTCGGGCAAGGCGGCGGAGGCGCCGGCGATGAATTCTTCCGAGAACTGGACCACACGGCCGCGCAGCGGCACGGTTTCGCCCGGCGGCACGTCGCTGACCCAGTTGTGCGGCAAATTGGGCCCGGTGAGCACCAGATTGCCCGGCTCGAACTCGCCGATGAAGTCGCCGACGAAATAGCGGCCGGTGGTGGCGACGACCAGATGCAGCTCGTATTCGGGATGGAAGTGCCAGCGCACGGTGCGGAAAGGATAGCCGTGGGCCCAGGCCTTGAACGACTCTCCCTGTCTGATCTGGACGACTTCCAGGTCCGGATTCATCTTCATTTCCTCCCCGCGCGGGTCCGGTCTTGGGACCGGTTGCTGCGCTTCGTCAGGCAGGCCTGTGTATTCCCACTGGCCGCCGTGATTGAAGCTTAGGCGGCAATTGAAACGCCTGCCACCACGGCTTGTCCACCCGACCGATACTTTTTTGACGTTTCGGAGCAGGTCGAAGCAGCCGATGTCTTGAAAGCACTTCGTTAACCATAGCGGTTCAGGATCGTTCTCTGGTCAGTGGGGACACCCTGATTGAAAAAGCCGGCGCGCCCTCTTCGCCGCCTGGCGCTTCTCGCGGCAGCGATTGCGCTGGGCACGGCGGCAAAGGCCTCGGATTTCTCCGAGCCGTGGAAGAATGCCGACCGGCCGCTGGTCATCGACGCCTATGAATACAATTCGATCGACTGGCAGCAGCTCGTCACCGACAAGCGTGTCGCCGGCTTCATCAACAAGGCGTCCGACGGGCTGCCGCCGCCCTATTTCTGCTTCGGCGCCGAAGCCGACATCAAACTCTGCAAGGCGCAGTGGAAGCGCTATGCGGTGACGCGCGAATTGTTCCAGACGCGCAAGGTGGTGGCGAAGGCGCTCGGCCTGAAATGGGGCGCCTATCACCTGGCGCGGCCCGGCAACCCGGTCGAGCAGGCCAATAATTTCATCGATTTCGCCGAGCCGGCGCCCGACGAGCTGATGGCCCTCGACATCGAAGGCATCGATGCAACGCAATGGATGTCGCTTGAGGACGCGGAAGAATTCGTGCGCCAGGTGCATCGCCGCCTCGGCCGCTTCCCGGTGCTCTATGTCAACGGCAAGACCGCCCAGTATATCGCCGACAACCGCTACCAATATCGGCTCCTGTCGCGGCTGCCGCTCTGGTATGCGCGCTACAAGCCGGACATCGACGTGCATTTCCCGATGGGCAACTGGCAGGGCTATGCGCTCTGGCAATTCGCCGCGCACACCAATTGCGGCCGCTTCCGTTGCCCCTACCGCGTGCCCGGCACGCCCAACGACATCGACGTCAGCGTCGCGCCCATGAGCGCCGACGAATTGCGCCGGCAATGGGCTTTTGGCGGCCTGCTCGACGTGCCGGCCGACTACCTCGCCTCGATCCCGGTGCCGATTTCGCGTGAGATGGCGCTGGCCGGCAAGGTGACGATCACCTATGCCGACGTGGCGGCGCCGCCGACCTTCGAGGAGATGGTGGCGGTGCTCGGTGCGCGCTGGGCGACATTCCGCGACGGATTCCGCATGCCGGTGGTAAAGACGGTGCCGCGGCGCGCCGGCTTCGGCATCGCGCAATATGTCGCCTGGAAACGCTCCGGACAGCGCACGCCCGAGCAGATCGACGCGGCCTTCGCCGCTGCCGCCGATCCGGTCAGCACCGCCTCGACGGCGCTCGACAGCGCCAGGCGCTGACTTCTTCCAAGAGCCGACCTCTTCCCGGAGCCGAGAGACATCAGCGATGGCTGCCCAGGCTGGCATACATGCCTGTGGTGCGAAACTGCGTCGGATTGATGCCGTAACACCGGCGAAAGACCTTGGAGAAGTAGTTCGCGTCCTCGAAGCCGCACAGCACCGCGACTTCCTTGACCGGCAGGAAATCCGCCTTGGTCAGGAGTTTCGCCGCGCGTTGCAGGCGCTGCTGCAGGACGAATTCGGCCGGCGGCAATCCTTCGCTCTCGGCGAAGCAGCGTGAGAAATGGGCGCGGCTGAGGCCGCTGATTTCAACCAGCTCCGCCACCGGCAGCGGCTTGTCGAGATTGGCGTTGATGTGGTCGATGACAGGCTGCATGGCGCTTTGCTTCTCGGCGAAGGCGTGCGAGCCGAAGACGTCGTCATAAAGCGCCATTGCCGCCTCATAGGCGATCGCCGAGGCCGCGCCTGGCGAAGCGGCGCCCTTGATCAGCCGCAGGCTGCAATCGGCAAGGTGATCGATGGTGGCCGGCTGTAGCCGCAACACCGGGCCCGAGACGCTGAGAATGGACTTGTGGATGCGCAGCGCCTCCTCGCCGTTCATCGAGATCCAGAAATATTCCCAGCGGTCGCCCTTGGCCAACCAGTAGCGATGATTGTGCGGCACCAGAACCAGCAGCGTGTCGTTCGCCTGCAGGCGGTAATTGCGGCTCTCGTAGCGCAATTGGCCGGTGCCGCTGATCGTATGCTGGAGCACGGTGAACGGGGTCTGGCCGCGCTTTCGCCCGTCCCAGTCGTAGGTCTCGTCCTCGCGCAGTTCGTAGCCGGTGCTGGTCGGCATGGCGTGCAGGCGCTGGCGGCCGCGCGGCAGCGAGATCGTCCGCATCAGCTTTCCGTTGGCGATCAGGTCCCGCAGCACAAAATTACCCTCGAAAGCATAATCCTTCTCTGGCCCCGTCGGCGAATAAGCGCATAATCCGGCCCTCAAGAACGCGAAAGACCCGCGGTCGAGGAGCGGGCGGGAGGAGAAAGAGCCGGATTTCCGGCTTTGGATGGCATGCGCGCTGTTGCACGCGGCCATGTTCTCTCCTTTGCTCCTTGCCTAGCATTCGATTGGATCGAGGTGAAGGTGATGAGTTTCAAAATCGCTATTATCGGCGCCGGCAGCGTCGGCTTCACCAAGAAGCTGTTCACCGACATCCTATGCGTGCCGGAGTTCGAGGATATCGAATTCGCGCTGACCGATGTCAGCGAGCACAATCTGGCGATGATCAAGGCGATCCTCGACAGGATCGTGGAAGCGAACAAGTTGCCGACCAAGGTGACGGCGACCACCAACCGCCGCGAGGCGCTGGAGGGCGCGCGCTATATCATCAGCTGCGTGCGCGTCGGCGGGCTCGAAGCCTATGCGGACGACATCCGCATCCCGCTGAAATACGGCATCGACCAATGCGTCGGCGACACGATCTGCGCCGGCGGCATTCTCTACGGCCAGCGCAACATTCCGGTGATCCTCGACTTCTGCCGGGACATCCGCGAGGTCGCCGCGACCGGCGCCAAGTTCCTCAACTACGCCAACCCGATGGCGATGAACACCTGGGCCGCGATCGAATACGGCAAGGTCGACACGGTCGGCCTCTGCCACGGCGTTCAGCATGGCGCCGAGCAGATTGCCCAGGTGCTCGGCGCAAAGTCGCCCAAGGAGCTCGACCATGTCTGCTCCGGCATCAACCACCAGACCTGGTTCATCGAGCTCAAGCTGAACGGCCGGTCGATCGGCAAGGACGAATTGATCTCCGCCTTCGAGGCGCATCCGGTCTATTCGAAGCAGGAAAAGCTGCGCATCGACGTGCTGAAGCGTTTTGGGGTCTATTCGACCGAAAGCAACGGCCACCTGTCGGAATATCTGCCCTGGTATCGCAAGCGTCCCGACGAGATCGCGCGCTGGATCGACATGTCGGACTGGATCCATGGCGAGACGGGCGGCTACCTGCGCTACTCGACCGAAACCCGCAACTGGTTCGAGACGGAATATCCGCAATTTCTCGAAGCGGCCTCGAAACCGATCGACCCGGCAAAACGCTCGAACGAACACGCCAGCCACATTCTCGAAGCGTTGGAGACGAACCGCGTCTATCGCGGCCACTTCAACGTCAAGAACAACGGCGTGATCACCAATCTGCCGCAGGATGCCATCATCGAATCGCCCGGCTTCGTCGACCGGTTCGGCATCAACATGGCCGCCGGCATCACCTTGCCGGAAGCCTGCGCGGCCACCTGCATGGCTTCGATCAACGTCCAGCGCATGTCGGTGCATGCCGCGATCGCCGGCGACATCGACCTGTTGAAGCTCGCCGTGCTCCACGATCCGCTGGTCGGAGCCGTGTCGACGCCGGAAGAGGTCTGGCAGATGGTGGACGAGATGGTCGTCGCGCAGGCTCAATGGCTGCCGCAATATGCGCATGCCGTTCCGGCGGCCAAGGAGCGGCTTTCGAAATCCAAGGTCAAGACGCGTGAATGGGCGGGCGCGGCGCGGCGCAGCGTGCGCTCGATCGAGGAACTGCGCGCCGAGAAGGCGGCGCTGAAACAGGCCGGCTGAGGCTGGGACAAGCAGCCGGACCTGCAGGAGGCAGGTCCCGTCGGAATGAGCCGTCCCGAACAAGAGGCGGGCAACAGCAGACATCCAAACATCTGGGAGGAGACTATGAGGAACCTGCATAGAATTGGCATCGCCGCCGGGCTGATGCTGAGCGTTTCAGTCCATGCACTCAACGCTTTCGCGTCCGAACCGACCGTGCCGCCGCAGCCGGCGACATTCCCGGCCGAAGGCAAGATCCACTATGTGGCGCGCGACTCCATCCTGGAGTTCAAGGCGCTGCCCGAATATCACGAGCCGGACTGGGTAACGGAGAAATACGTCAAGACCGGCAAGTTGCCGCCGGTCAAGGACAGACTGCCCAAGGAGCCGCTGGTCTTCAAGACCGGCAACATGCCCGACGGCATCGGCGTCTATGGCGACACGATGCGCCACGTCATAGGCGGCAGGCCGGAAGGCTGGAACTACGGCGCCGGCCAGACGCAAGGCTGGGGCGGCATCGATATCGGCTTGTCCGAATGCCTGACGCGCACGGCGCCGCTGTTCCAGGTCGAGGCCAAGGACACCGAGCCGCTTCCGAACCTCGCCAAGAGCTGGGACTGGTCGAGTGACGGCCACAAGCTCACCATGCATCTGATCGAAGGCGCCAAATGGTCGGACGGCGCGCCCTTCAACGCCGACGACGTCATGTTCTACTGGGATGACGAGGTCGTCGATCCCAATGTCTCGCCGCTGAACGGCGCCACGCCCGAAACTTTCGGCGTCGGCACGACGCTGAAGAAGGTCGACGACTACACCGTCGAGTGGACCTTCAAGGAGGCGTTCCCGCGGCAATATCTCTATGCGATGGCCTACGGCACCTTCTGTCCCGGCCCTTCGCATATCCTGAAGCCGCAGCATCCGAAATATTCGAAGAATACCTACGACCAGTTCAAGAACGCCTTCCCGCCGGATTATATGAACATGCCGGTGATGGGCGCCTGGGTGCCGGTCGAATACCGGCCGGACGATATCATCGTCTTGCGGCGCAACCCCTACTATTGGAAGGTCGACGAAAAGGGCAACCAGCTGCCCTATCTCAACGAGCTGCAATACAAGCTGTCGACCTGGGCCGACCGCGACGTCCAGGCGGTGGCGGGCTCCGGCGACTTCTCGAACCTTGAGCAGCCCGAGAATTTCGTCGCCTCGCTGAAGCGCGCGGCCGACCCGAACGCGCCGGCCCGGCTTGCCTTCGGCCCGCGCCTCATCGGCTACAATCTGCGCATGAATTTCTCCGCCAATGGCTGGGGCAACCCGGACGAACGCGGCCAGGCGCTGCGCGAATTGAACCGCAACGAGGACTTCCGCAAGGCGGTGACCATGGCGCTCGACCGCAAGGCGCTGGGCGACTCGCTGGTCAAGGGTCCGTTTACCGCCATCTATCCGGGCGGCTTCTCGTCGGGCACCAGCTTCTATGACCGCAAGTCGACCGTCTACTATCCGTTCGATCTCAAAGGCGCCAAGGCCGAGCTTGCCAAGGCCGGGCTGAAGGACACTGATGGCGACGGCATCGTGAACTTCCCGGCCGGCACCGCCGGCGGCAAGAATGTCGAGATCGTGATGCTGGTCAACAACGACTACACCACCGACAAGAGCCTCGCCGAAGGCGTGGTCGCGCAGATGGAAAAGCTCGGGCTGAGGGTCGTGCTCAACGGGGTCAACGGAACGCAGCGCGACGCTATCCAATATTCCGGCCGTTTCGATTGGCTGATCCGGCGCAACGAGACCGAGCTGACCTCGGTGGTGCAGAACACCGAGCAACTTGCTCCTGTCGGCCCGAAGACCAGCTGGAATCACCGCGCGCCGGAAAGCGGCGAAGTCGACCTGATGCCCTTCGAGAAGGACCTCGTGGACATCGTCAACAAGTTCGTAACGACGCAGGACAACGACCAGCGTGCCGACCTGATGCGAAAGTTCCAGAAGATATCGACCGAGCATGTCTACAATGTCGGGCTGACCGAGTATCCGGGCGCGCTCATCATCAACAAGCGCTTCTCGAACATTCCGCAAGGCACGCCGATCTACATGTTCAACTGGGCCGAGGATTCGATCGTCCGCGAACGTGTCTTCGTCGCCGCCGACAAGCAGGCGAAGCACGAACTGTATCCGGAGGAGCTTCCCGGCAAACCGGGTGACAAGGGTCCGATGTAAGGTTTACCTCCCCTGACGAAAAGACGTCCGGCCGCGCCGCGGCGCGGCCGGACAACGAAACCTCCGAACGCACCTCAGGGAGCGACCGGCCAGAAAGGAAGCTGACCGCCCATGCTGCGATTCCTGCTTATGCGCATAGCGTCGGCGCTTCCCGTCCTCGCCATCTTGAGCCTCGTCACCTTCGCCATCATCCAGGCGCCGCCCGGCGACTATGCGGATTACATCCGCTCGCAGCTGATCAACCAGGGTGGCGCTTCCTACGCCGAGGCTGAAGCACAAGCCCAGGCCTACCGCGTCGAGCATGGCCTCGATAAGCCGCTGCCCATCCAGTATCTCAACTGGATCGGCGGCATCGTCACCCGCGGCGATTTCGGCTACAGCCTCTACTACAACAAGCCCGTGGCCGATGTGGTGGGCGAGCGCCTGCCGCGCACCTTGCTTCTGGCGCTGGTCTGCCATCTGCTCGCCTCGGTGCTCGGCATCACCTTCGGCATATGGGCGGCAACGCGTCAGTACAGCTGGATCGATTCGACACTTTCGGCGATCTCGTTCCTCGGCATGACGGTGCCGCGCTTCCTGATGGCGCTGATCATCGTCTACCTCTTGGTCTTCCAGTTCAACGTCTCCGAGATCGGCTCGTTCTTCTCGCCGCAATATGGCGGCGCGCCCTGGTCGTGGGCGAAGTTCGTCGACCTGGTCAAACACGTCTGGCCGGTTGTGGCGATCGCGACCTTCGGCGGCCTCGCCTACAATATGCGCGTCATGCGCGGCAATCTGCTCGACACGCTCAACGCGCAATATGTCGAGACGGCCAAGGCCAAAGGCCTTACCGGCGGCGCCGTGGTGATGCGGCACGCCGTGCCCAACGCGCTGCATCCGCTGGTGATGTATCAGGGCGTGGTGCTGCCCTATATGCTCACCGGCGAGATCGAGACGGCAATCATCTTCGCGCTGCCCACTGTCGGCCCGGCGATCGTCGGCTCGATGGCGGTCGGCGACGTCTATGTCACGGCGACCTTCATGATGGTGCTGTCGGCGACGCTGATCGTCGGCAACATCATCGCCGACATGCTGCTGGTCCTGCTCGACCCGCGCATCCGCCAGTTCGGGGAGCGCTAAATGCTGGCCCGCGATCCCTCACCCCTGCCCCCATCCCTTACGCCCTTGCCGGCCGAAAGCGTCCCGGTGGCCGAAGCCGCGCATGGCAATGAGAGCTACATCGCGCTTGTCTGGCGCCGGCTGAAGCGTTCGTGGACCGGCATGGCCGGGCTTTGCCTGGTCGCGCTCTTGCTTGTCATGGCGGTGTTCGCCGAATTCCTGGCGCCGATGGACCCCAAGGCGACCGACGTCGCCTTCGCGCCGCCGCAACTGCCCGCCTTCCACGACAAGGACGGCAATTTCGTCGCGCGGCCGCGGGTCTACGCGCTGGCCGATTCGGCCGATCTCGATCCGGTCACCTTCCAGCCGATCGTCGGCCCCGACTACGACCACCCAAGGCTGCTCGGCTTCTTCGTCGAAGGCGCGCCCTACAAGCTTCTCGGCCTCATTCCGGCGAACCGGCATTTCTTCGCCTCGATGGACGGCCAGCCGGTGCATTTCCTCGGCACCGACAAGTTCGGCCGCGATGTGCTGTCGCGCGCCATCCACGGCTCGCGCGTGTCGCTGATGATCGCGCTGACGGTGGTCTTCATCATCACGGTCATCGGCACCAGCGTCGGCATGATCTCCGGCTATTTCGGCGGCAAGTTCGATGTCTGGATGCAGCGCTTCGTCGAGCTTGTGCTCGCCTTCCCGCAATTGCCGCTTTATCTGGCGCTGACGACGCTGATCCCGGTCACCGCGCCGACCAATGTCTTCCTCGCCTTCGTCATCATCGTCATGTCGGCGCTGGGCTGGGCGCAGATGTCGCGCGAGGTGCGCGGCAAGACGCTGGCGCTGGCGCGGATCGACTATGTGCGCGCCGCCATGGCGGTCGGGGCCACCGATCGGCGCATCATCATGCAGCACATCTTCCCCAATGTGATGAGCCATGTGATCGTCGCCGTGACGCTGGCGATCCCGACCGTGGTGCTGCTCGAATCCTTCCTCGGTTTCCTCGGCTTCGCGGTGAAGCCGCCGCTGATCTCCTGGGGCCTGATGCTGCAGGACACCGCGACCTATTCGGTCATCGGCACCTATCCGTGGATCCTGTCGCCGGTCGGCTTCGTGCTGATCACCGTCTTTGCCTTCAACGCGCTGGGCGACGGCCTGCGCGATGCCGTCGATCCTTATTGAGGTGGCCGAATGACGACGATCGCGCTCGCAGACTCCCTCGCGCCGGCCGTCCGGTTCGACCATGGCGGACGCCACGACCAACCCGTCATCGACGCCCGCAACATCGAGGTCGCGTTCAAGGTCGAGCACGGCACCGTCGAGGCGGTCAAGGACGTCTCCTTCCAGATCTATCGCGGCGAGACGATCGCGATCGTGGGCGAATCGGGCTCCGGCAAGTCGGTGACGGCGCGCACCGTCATGGGGCTGCTGTCCAGGCGGGCAACCGTCTCGCCGCGATCGAGCGTCGAATATCTCGGGCAGAACATCCTGAAATTCCCCGAGAGCGCCCGGCGCAAGCTGCGCGGCAACCGCATCTCGATGATCTTCCAGGAGCCGATGAGCTCGCTCAACCCGATCTACACGGTGGGCAGCCAGATCGTCGAAGCGATCAGGGTGCACCGCAAGGTGGGCCGCAGGCAAGCCTGGGCGCGCGCGCTCGAGCTGCTACGGCATGTCCAGATCCCCGAGCCGGAGGCGCGGCTGAAGCAATATCCGCATCAGCTGTCGGGCGGTCAGCGGCAGCGGGTGATGATCGCCATGGCCTTGGCCAACGAGCCCGACGTGCTGATCGCCGACGAGCCGACCACGGCGCTCGACGTCACGGTGCAGGCGCAAATCCTGAACCTGATCCGCAACCTGCAGAAGGAACTGCGGATGGCGGTGATCCTGATCACCCACGATCTCACCGTGGTGCGCAAGTTCTCCGACTACGTCTATGTCATGCAGCATGGCGAAATGCGCGAGCACAACGTCACCGAGCGGCTGTTCGCCGACCCGCGGCACCCTTACACGCAGCGGCTGCTCGCCTCGGAGCCGCGCGGCCGCCCGCAGCCACTGCCGGAGGGCAGCGGCACCATCCTCGAGGCGAAAGGCGTGCGCGTCTGCTTCATGCTGCGCCACGGCTCCTTCCTCAAGCCGGACTGGCGCGAGCTGGTCGCGGTCGACGACCTCGACCTGAAGCTTTGCCGTCACGAGACGCTGGGGCTGGTCGGCGAATCCGGGTCCGGCAAGACCAGCTTCGGCCAGGCACTGATCAGGCTGGCCGACGCCGAGCGCGGCGAGATCCGCTTCGACGGCCAGCCAATCGAGAAGCTATCGCGCACCGAGATGCGGCCGCTGCGCTCGCGCATGCAGGTCGTTTTCCAGGATCCGTTCTCCTCGCTCAACCCGCGCATGACGATCGGCCAGATCATCGAGGAAGGCCTGGTCGTCAACAGGCTGGGAGCGACGCGGCGCGAGCGGAACGAGCGGGTGCGCGAGGCGCTGGTCAGCGCCGGCATGCCCGGCAACATTCTGTCGCGCTTCCCGCACGAGTTCTCCGGCGGCCAGCGACAGCGCATCGCGATCGCGCGCGCCATCGCGCTGGAGCCCGAATTCATCCTGCTCGACGAGCCGACCTCGGCGCTCGACCTTTCGGTGCAGGCGCAGATCATCGACCTGTTGCGCAAGCTGCAGGACGAGCGCGGCCTGAGCTATCTGTTCATCTCGCACGACCTCAAGGTGGTGCGGGCGCTCTGCCACCGCGTCATCGTCATGCAGCACGGCAAGATCGTCGAGCAGGGACCCGTCGACGAGGTCCTTTCCAATCCCAAGACCGCCTACACCGAACGGCTCGTCAGGGCCGCTTTCGACGTGGCTTAGAAGTGCCGGAGGTTTTTACAGTGGCAAGAAATCCCAGGATCACATTCATCGGCGCAGGCTCGACGGTGTTCATGAAGAACATCGTCGGCGACGTGCTGCAGCGGCCGGCGCTGTCGGGCGCCACCATCGCGCTGATGGACATCAACCCGCAGCGGTTGGAAGAAAGCGCCGTCGTCGTCAACAAACTGATTGCGACGCTCGGCGTCAAGGCGAAGGCCGAGACCTATTCCGACCAGCGCAAGGCGCTTTCCGGCGCCGACTTCGTCGTCGTCGCCTTCCAGATCGGCGGCTACGAGCCTTGCACCGTCACCGACTTCGAGGTGCCGAAGAAATACGGCCTGCGCCAGACCATCGCCGACACGCTCGGCGTCGGCGGCATCATGCGGGGCCTCAGGACCGTGCCGCATCTATGGAAGATCTGCGAGGACATGCTTGCGGTCTGCCCGGAAGCGATCATGCTGCAATATGTCAACCCGATGGCGATCAACACCTGGGCGATCGCCGAGAAATATCCCACGATCAAGCAGGTCGGGCTCTGCCACTCGGTGCAGGGCACGGCGATGGAATTGGCGCACGATCTCGACCTTCCCTATGAGGAGATCCGCTACCGCTCGGCCGGCATCAACCACATGGCCTTTTATCTCAAGTTCGAGCATCGCCAGCCGGACGGCACCTACCGCGATCTCTATCCCGACCTCGTGCGCGCCTATCGCGAGGGCCGTGCGCCAAAACCCGGCTGGAACCCGCGCTGCCCGAACAAGGTGCGCTACGAGATGCTGACCAGGCTCGGCTATTTCGTCACCGAAAGCTCGGAGCATTTCGCCGAATACACGCCCTATTTCATCAAGGACGGCCGACCAGACCTGATCGAGAAATACGGCATTCCACTCGACGAATATCCGAAACGCTGCATCGAGCAGATCGAGCGCTGGACGGGCCAGGCGGAGGCCTACCGCTCGGCCGACCGGATCGAGGTCGAGCAGTCCAGGGAATACGCTTCCTCGATCATGAATTCGGTGTGGACCGGCGAGCCGTCGGTGATTTACGGCAATGTGCGCAACAATGGCTGCATCACCTCGCTGCCTTTCGACTGCGCGGCGGAAGTGCCGTGCCTGGTCGACGCCTCCGGCATCCAGCCGACCTACATCGGCGATCTGCCGCCGCAGCTCACGGCGCTGATCCGCACCAACATCAATGTGCAGGAGCTGACGGTGCGGGCACTGATGAGCGAGAACCGCGAGCATATCTACCACGCGGCGATGATGGACCCGCACACCGCGGCCGAACTCGACCTCGACCAGATCTGGTCGTTGGTCGACGACCTGCTTGCTGCTCATGGCGACTGGCTGCCGGCTTGGGCGCGAGGCCGGCGCAAGAGCGCGGCCGCCTGAATTCCGGAATTAGGCCCCGGCTTTCTCGCGCTCGACGGCGCGCCAGCCGATGTCGTGGCGGTAAAAGCCCTGCGGCCAGTTTATATGCTCGATCGCCGCGTAGGCCTTGGCCTGCGCCTCGCCGACGGTCTTGCCGAGCGCGGTGACGTTGAGCACGCGGCCGCCATTGGCGACCAGCGCACCGCCATTGATGGCGGTGCCGGCATGGAAGACCTGGACGCCCTCGGCTTCCGCCTCGTCGAGGCCGCGGATGACCGAACCTTTTTCCGGCGTGCCGGGATAGCCCGTGGCCGCCATCACCACGGTCAACGCCGTCTCGTCGCTCCAGCGGACCGACATATGCGCGAGCTGGCCGTCGACGGCGGCGTTGAGCAGGACGAGCAAATCGTCCTTCAGCCGCATCATCAGCACTTGGCATTCGGGATCGCCGAAGCGGGTGTTGTACTCGATCAGCTTGGGGCCCTGGTCGGTGATCATCAGGCCGGCGAAGAGGATGCCGGCGAAGGGCGCGCCGAGATTGGCCATGCCGCGCATGGTCGGCTCGATGATCTCGCGCATGGTGCGCTCGGTCATATCCGGCGTCATCACCGGCGCCGGCGAATAGGCGCCCATGCCGCCGGTGTTCGGTCCGGTATCGCCGTCGCCGACGCGCTTGTGGTCCTGCGCGGTGCCGAAGGGGAGCGCCGTGGCGCCGTCGCACAGGCAGAAGAAGCTTGCCTCCTCGCCGGTCAGATATTCCTCGACCACGACCTCGGCGCCGGCCGCGCCGAAAGCGCCGTCGAAGCAGGCTTCGAGCGCGGCGTTCGCCTCGTCCTGCGTCATGGCGATGGTGACGCCCTTGCCGGCGGCGAGCCCGTCGGCCTTGATGACGATCGGCGCGCCGGTCTTCTCGACATAGGCCTTTGCGGAGGCGAGATCGCTGAAGCAGCCATAGGCGGCGGTCGGGATGTTGAACCTGGCGCAAAGATCCTTGGTGAAGCCCTTCGAGCCCTCGAGCCGCGCCGCCGCTTTGGAGGGACCGAAGACGCGGATGCCCCAGGCGCGCAGATCGTCCGCGATGCCGGCGACCAGCGGACCTTCCGGGCCGACCACGACCAGATCTATCTTCTTCTCCTGGCAAAAGGCGGCCACGGTGGAATGGTCGGCGACGTCGAGCTTGACCTGTTCGGCGATGCGGCCGATGCCCGGATTGCCGGGCGAGGCGTAGAGCTTCGTCAGCAGCGGCGAGGCGGACATCTTCCAGGCCAGCGCATGTTCGCGGCCGCCCGAACCGAGAAGAAGAACGTTCATGGCCACCTCTTGCTGATCGTCTCCCTGAACCCGCTATTGGTCCACGGGCGGCGGGTCAAGGCGTCTCGGCATTTTGGCGGCAATTGCGCACGGGAACGTGGGCCTCATCAAGGCCGATGAGACAGGTGCCGCCGCCGGCCAGTCCCCGGTACAGGGATTTGGGAGGTTGCCGTTTATCGGCGAGCAAGATGTTGGCCGTTCATTTCCGTGAAATCGGCGCAAGCGTTGGTGATTGGCTGAAGTTTCATCAACGTCGTCATCCTAGGGCGAAGCAGGAGCGCAGCTCCGTCGCGGAGACCCTAGGATCCATGCCGTGACATTGATCGAGGGCCGCGACGGAGCAGAATTCTGCACCCCAGCAACGCCTCAGCATCACGGTATGGATCCTCGGGTCTGCACGCGTCGCTACGCTCCTTGCTCCGCCCGTGGATGACGAGGGCGGGCCGGTTCGGCCAATCTCCAACATGCGATTGCCGGCGCAAATATAGCCGACCCATCAGAAATTGCTGTGTCCCCAACTTGGTCTGAAAAAATGCCTCAGCTCTGGAAAATGACGGGGAACCAGTCCTCGCGCAGTTTCTGGCCGGGCTTCATGTCGTGACCCGGATAGGGCGGCGAGGTGCGGCCGGGACGTTCGACATAATGTGCGTCGTCGCCGACCCAGCGCAGCGACAGCGCCCGGCGCCGCGCCGCCGTCAGGTTGCCGCGCGCACCGTGCGCGGTGCGGAAGTCGAACAGGATGGCGTCGCCCGGTTCCATCTCCCATTCGAGCACCTTCATCGACGGGTCGTTGTCGGGGTCGGGCACAGGCAGGTAGTCGCCCTCGCCGGCGTAGAAGTTGTCGTCGTTCAGCCATCGCACCGGCAGCACCATCTTTTCCCATTTGTGCGAGCCGGCGATCAGCCTTAGCGTCGCTTCCTTCACCGGATCGATCGGGATCCAGAAGCTGACCGTCTGGCTGCCGTCGACGAAGTAGTAGGGAATGTCCTGGTGCCACGGCGTCGGCTTCTGCGTGCCGGGCTCCTTGACCAGGACGTGGTCGTGGAAGAACTGGGCGCTGCGCGACTGCATGACCGCGGCCGCGAGCTCGGCGGCCGGTGTTTCCTTGACGATCCTGACGAATTCCGGGATGCGCTCCCAGTTGCAATAGTCGTCGAAGAAGCTGCCCTTGCCGCCGGCGATGTCGGAAGCGGCGGCGCTGCGGTTGCGCATATTACGCTCGATGCCGCCGGCGATGACATCGACCCAGTCCTTGAAGGCGCCGCGAATGCAGACCGCGCCGTCGCGCTGATAATCGGCAATCGTCGAGGCATCGATCTTCGGGCTGGCCATGGCGTGCTCTCCTTGAGTTGACAAGCGACTATCGCAAGCGCCCGACATCGGGTAAAATAATAACTTGCCATCTGATTTATAGTTATAGCCTATGAGACTGACCCTCGCGCAATTGCGCTATGTCGTTGCCGTCGCCCGCTATGGCAGCGTGACCGCGGCAGCCCAGGCGTTGAACGTGTCGCAGCCGTCCATCTCGGTTGCGATCGACAATGTCGAGGACGCACTGGGCCAAAAACTGTTCGTGCGCCAGCGCGGCAGCGGCGTTTCGCTGACATCCTTCGGCCGCAGGGCCGTGGCCAAGGCGAGGCAGGTGCTGGGCGAGGCGGACGAGCTGGCGGCGCTCGGTTCGCGTGACGCCGATGTCGGCGGCGAGCTGGCGCTCGGCTGCTTCGAGGATCTGGCGCCCTATTTCGCGCCGGCGCTGATGCGGGCCTTCGCCGAGCGCTGCCCGGCCGTCACCGTCGTCATCGGCGATGAAACCTTCGACACGCTGGGACGGCGCCTGGCCGACAGCGCCGTCGATCTCGGCCTCACCTACGATCTCGGCCTTCCAGGCCATTTCAAGCGCATTCTGCTGCATGAATTGCGGCCGCACGCGCTTTTGCCGGCCGGACATGTGCTGGCGGACAAGCACGCCGTCAGCCTGGCCGAGCTTGCGGAGCATCCGCTGATCACCACCGACCAGCCGCACAGCTGGCAGCACATGCTGGACCTTTTCCTGAGCCGCGGCCTCTCACCGGTCGCCCGGGCGACGACCAGCTCGTTCGAGCTGCAGCGTTCCATGGTGGCCAACGGCTTCGGCGTCGCGGTCAGCTATACGAGGCCCTATGGCGACCGCAGCTATGACGGCCTGCCGCTGGTCTGCAAGCCGCTCTCCGATCCGCTGCCCATGCAGCGCATCATCCTGACCCACGACACGCGCCAGCGCCTGTCGAAGGCGGCTGCGGCGTTCATCGACGTCGCCAAGGCCTGGTTTGCCGGTCACGATGTTTTCACCGCCTAGGTTTTCAGCGCTTGAGCGACAACGCGGCCGCTTGACGGCGCTGCTTGCTGCTGCCACTCCAGCGTGATGGAAACCGTCCAGTCGAAAGCGATCCAGGGCCGTGTCGCCGACGCGCCGAGCGGCCATTGGGTCTACCGCGTGCTGCCGCGCTGGCTCTGGCCCTATGCGCAGCTTGCGCGCTGGGACAGGCCGATCGGCTGGCAGCTGCTTTTATGGCCCTGCTGGTGGTCGGCAGCGCTTGCCGCGGGCGCCTATCCGCGCCCGACCGACCCGCTGCTGACGCTGCTGCCGACGCCTTGGTATCTATTGCTGTTCTTCATCGGCGCTGTCGCCATGCGCGGCGCCGGCTGCACCTACAACGATCTCGCCGACCAGGACATCGACAACCAGGTCGAGCGCACGCGCTCGCGGCCGCTGCCCGCCGGCAAGGTGACACGCCGCCAGGCCTGGGCTTTCGTCATCATACAGGCGCTGGTGGGCTTGGCCGTACTGTTGCAGTTCAACGGCTTCGCCATTCCGCTCGGCATCGCCTCGCTGGCGATCGTCGCGGTCTATCCTTTCATGAAGCGCATCACCAACTGGCCGCAATTGGTGCTTGGGCTGGCCTTCTCCTGGGGCGCGCTGATGGGCTGGGCGGTCGAATTCGGCGATCTCGATGATCCGGCGATCATGCTCTATATCGGCTCGATCCTGTGGGTGATCGGCTACGATACGATCTACGCGCATCAGGACAAGGAAGACGACGCCATCGTCGGTGTGCGCTCGACGGCGCGGCTGTTCGGCGACAACACAAAGACCTGGCTCACCGGACTCTATGGCGGCGCGCTGGTCTGCTTCGCCATCGCCTTTGCATCCGCCCAGGTGCCGATCGTGGCGCTGGCCGGGCTGATCGCCGCCGGCGCGCATATGGCGCGCCAGATCATCCGACTCGACATCAACAATCCGGACCAGTGCCTGAAACTGTTCAAGTCGAACAACCAGGTCGGCTGGCTGATCTTCCTCGGCCTGATCGGCGGGTCGGTGTGGATTTGGCTGAAGCCGCTGGTGTAGTGGCGCCGCTTTCCCTTCTCCCCTTGTGGGAGAAGGTGGATCGGCGCGCAGCGCCGAGACGGATGAGGGGTGTTCCAGCGGAGTGAGGCGTAGGCATTCCCTGGAGCACCCCTCATCCGTCGCCTTCGGCGACACCTTCTCCCACAAGGGGAGAAGGTGGAATCGCGCTACTCCCTTGCGATAATCTCCTGGCCGTCGATGACCAGCCTCAGGCCCAGATTGCCGGCCTTGCGGCGGGCGAGGAAGCGCGGGCGGCGCGTGGTGGAGACGCGGCCTTTGCGGCGCTCCTGCGGCGGCAGCGCCTTGATGGCGGCGCCGAGCGATTCTTCGAGGGTCCGGGCAATGCCGTCGGCCTCGATCAGCAGCATCGGCAGGCGATAGGCGTCGGCCCAGGCGCGCCAGTCGGCGGCGACGTCGTCAAGGTCGTCGGCGACCAGAAGCGGCACCGACAGCATCGGATCGTTGTGCAGAAGCTCGAGCGTCACCGTGACGTTGCCGTCCGGATCCTCCATGGCGCGCGCGGCGACGCCGCGGAACGCATTGGGGGGCAGCGCGATGATCGCCGGCACGCCGCTCATCTCCAGCACACGTCGGATGACGGCGCCGCGCTGGTCGATGGTGAAGGTCACATCGCCGTAGTCGTCGCGGGTGGCGTAGCTCACCATCTGCGGCAGGCGAAACGGGTCGAGACGCATGTTGCGCCCGGCCCAGACTGGCTTCAGTCCAGTGTTCATCGATGTCTTCCCTGTTAGTCCTGAGGGCCGTTTTCCGGTTCTCTCAGGGCCGGTTTTTCCGGCCTCGTTATGGGAAGAAATATTAGCGCTCGCTTCTTACCGGCGCGCTTAAGAAAGTCGGTTAAATTTTGCTGATCTGAGCCGATGGTTATCGGAATGCGACCGGCCACCGGGCCCAGGAAGGATCAGATAACCTTACCGGGATTCATGATGCCGGCCGGATCGAAGGCCGTCTTCACCCGGCGCATCAGGTCGATCGCCATCGGCGGGGCCGTGGCGATCAGCTCGTCGCGCTTCAATTGGCCGATGCCGTGCTCGGCCGAGATCGAGCCATGGAAGGAGCGCACGACATCGTGCACGGCGTGGTTCATAGGGTGGTAAAGTTCGAGGAACGCCTCGTCCTGCCAATCCACGGGACGCGAGATGTTGTAGTGCAGATTGCCGTCGCCCATGTGGCCGAAGCAGACGACGCGCGCGCCGGGGCAGACCCCCTCCACCACGCCGGCCGCCTTTTCGATGAACTCGGGGATCGAGGCGGTCGGCACCGAAATGTCGTGCTTGATCGAAGCGCCTTCGGGCTTCTGGCATTCGGGAAGCGTCTCGCGGAAATTCCAGAAGGCGTCGCCCTGGGCAAGGCTTGCCGACACCACCGCGTCGCCGACGATGCCCTGCTCGAGAGCCTCGGCCAGGATTTCTTCGATCAGCGCCCTGCCGTCTTCCTCGGAGCGGCCGGACGAGATCTGCATCAGCACATACCACGGCCAGTCGTCGGCCAGCGGCCGCGTGATGCCTTGCCCGTGCTTGAGCGTGAAATCGTATGGCCTTTTGCCGATCAGCTCGAAAGCGGTGAGCGATGCGCCGGCCCTGTCCATCGCCAGGGTGAACAGCGACAGCGCGTCTTTTGGCGACGATGGCAGGCCGGCAAAGGCGACCTCCCTGCCCTTCGGCTTCGGAAACAGTTTCAGCACCGCGGCGGTGATGATGCCGAGCGTGCCTTCGGCACCGACGAAGAGGTTCTTCAGATCGTAGCCGGTGTTGTCCTTCTTCAGCTTGCGCAAATCGTCGAAGACCTCGCCGGTCGGCATCACCACTTCAACGCCGAGGCAGAGCTCGCGCGCATTGCCATAGGCAAGCACACCGGTGCCGCCGGCGTTGGAGGAGAGATTGCCGCCGATCTGGCAGGAGCCCTGGGCAGCGAGCGAGAGCGGAAACAGCCGATCGGCGGCGTCGGCCGCCTCCTGCAGCGTCTGCAGGATGACGCCGGCCTCGACCGTCACCGTGTTCGACAGAACGTCGATCTCGCGGATGCGGTTCAGCCGCGATAGCGAGAGCACGATGTCGCGGCCGGACTTGTCCGGCACCTGGGCGCCGACCAATCCGGTGTTGCCGCTTTGCGGCACAATCGGCGTTCCGGTCTCGGTCGCAAGGCGCATGATGCGGCTCACTTCCTCGACGCTGCCGGGCCTGAGCACCAGCGATGTGCGGCCATGCCAAAGGCCGCGCCGCTCGGTGATGTAGGGCGCGATGTCGGCCTGATCGCGTAACGCATATTTGTCGCCGACGATCGCTGCGAAGCGATCGATGACGGCGGGATCGAGGTCCAAAGGCTGATCGTTCATGGGCAAGAACCTAGAGCAATTCCAGGAAAAGTGCGAAGCGGTTTCCGTCCGGAATTGCGTCAAAACAAAGAGATAGACTCAGGCGCTCTTGTCACGTGGCGCGGCGGCGCGGGCGAGCCGGTCATTGATCGCCTCGCCCAGGCCCTCGAACGGGATCGGCTCGACGGCGATGGCCGCGGCGCCGACACGGTCGAGCGCCTGCATATAGGCGAAGAGGTTGCTTGCCGCTTCGCGCAGGTCGCCCCTTTCGGATAGGTTGCGCAGCGCAACGGCCCGTTCCCAGCCCTCGGCGCGGTTGCCGCCGAATGCAAGCAACGCCTCGCCTTCGGCAATTTTCCCGACGTTGAGCCGCATCGCAGCGCCCGGCGCGTAATGCGAGGCGAGCATGCCCGGCGCCTCGATGCCGGTTGCGCCGCGCGACAATTTCGCGCCAGCCACCGTCTCGATCTCCTCCGCGCCGATGCCGCCAGGCCGCAGCAGCCGCAACTTGCCGTTCTCGACCTTGAGAATAGTCGATTCCAGGCCGACCGGCGTCGCGCCGCCATCAACGACCAGCCTGATCCTGTCGCCGAGATCGGCGGCGACCGCCTGCGCTGTCGTGCCGCTGATCTTTCCGGAGGAATTGGCGCTAGGGGCGGCGAGCGGCCTGCCGAGCCGCGCGATCAGCTCGCCACCGAAGCCGCGCGGCATGCGCAATGCGATCGTGTCCAGCCCCGCGGTGACCAGCGGATGCATGCCGTTGCCGGCACGCTGTGGCAGCACCAGCGTCAGCGGGCCGGGCCAGAAGGCTTCGGCCAGTTTTGCCGAGAGCGGATCGAAGCCGGCGATACGGTCCGCCATCGCGCGATCGGCGACATGGGCGATCAGCGGATTGAAGCGCGGCCGGCCCTTGGCCTCGAAAATGCGCGCCACGGCAACGCCATTGGTGGCGTCGCCCGCCAGGCCATAAACTGTCTCGGTCGGGATGGCGACGACGTCGCCGCCTTCGAGCAGCGCCAATGCCTGCTGCATAGCCTCGCCGATCGCCAGTATCTCAGCCAAATCCGCCACCAGTCCTGAACATGCCGGTCCCGTAATACGGCCGCTTGCATCGGGCAAGTGCGGGCATTGGCGATTTATCAATCCCTAAAATGTTAAGTTTCCATGCAAGCCGGCTTCAATCGGACGGCCCTAGGGTGCGGGTTCAATGCGGTTGCGGCTTGGGAGTTTGTAATGCGTTTGCTCGGAGCTTTCGGTATCAGCCTTCTGGCGATGAACGGCGCGGCACATGCCTCGTCAATCGTCGTGGTGGCACCCTCGATCTCGACACCTTCGGTTATCAGGCTGAATGCGATCGACCCGACCAAGCTGTCTGCGGCCTCGACGCCGTCGATGATAGCGCTTGGCGAGCCTGTGCCCGCGGTCACCGACGAAAAGGTCGCGGCAATCCCCGCGAAATCCGGGCGCCAGCAGGCCCCGATGATCATTCGCGGCGGCATTGTCGGCGGCGCTTTCGAAACGCCCGCGGCGGCCAAGCCCGCGGCACCGGCAAATACAACCGCCGCCGCGCCGGCAAACGGTACCACGCCGGCAACGCCCGCGAACGGCACCGCGTCCGCTTCGAACGGCAACAGCGGAACCGGCGGACAGCCGGCCGCGACGGCCAATGCGTCGGGCGGCGGCGCGCAGCCGCAAGGCGCCCCGTCGGTGCCGCGCGTCGGCAAGGCGATGTAGATCACACTGGATCCGGCCCTGGCATGCTAGGCGCTTAACCTGTCCGATTCCCGTGATCGGATCGGGCACAATTGCGCCGGCATTTCAAAAGGGGGTTTCATGACTGTTTCGAAAGCAATGACCGTTGCCGCACTGTTGGCGGCGACAATACTGGGCGCGGGTACGGCCCGGGCCGACGACATGCTCGGCTCCTACACGGCGCGGATTTCCGACCGCGATCACCGCGCCAGCGACGGCTATCCGCTCGGCAGCGCGGCGCAGATGGTGCGACAGGACCGCGCCAACTGGCACAAATTCCACCGGCGCGACAGCGACGACCAGGGTGATGCCTGGTTCCGCAGCGACGGCTCGCGCGCCGACCTGCAGCGCATGCTGGAACGCGGCGGCGCCATGAGCAGCTCGACCCGGCGCGCCATCGTCAATGGCGAGCCGTTGATCGAGGTCGATGTCTATTCGGACGGTGTGCGGGTCAGCATAGTGGAGGATTGACGGGTCAATCTTCCTGGAAGACCGACAAGAGCCGCACCGACGAAAAAGGGCGACGCGCGACGCGCCCGCCCCTCATACTTCAGACAGAGGAGACGGCTCAGGCCGCTTCTTCCTTGTCGTCGTCGTCGGACTCTTCCTCATCGGCTTCGTCCTCATCATCGTCGCCATCTTCATCCTCGTCGTCGGACTCATCGTCGCCCGAGGCTTTGGCTTCTTCGTCGGTGTCTTCGTCGTCGCCGTCTTCGTCGCCTTCATCTTCATCGTCCGGCTCGTCGTCGGCCGAGGCAGTGGTTTCCTCGTCGTCGTCTCCGGACGGATCGGCGGATTCGACCGCCGCGGCGGCAGCGTGGTCGAGAAGGTTTTCGGAAGCGGATTCGATCGCCGCGGCGGCGGCCGGGGTCTCTTCATTCAGGTCGATATCGTCAACGGAATTCATGGCATGCCTCCGTGTTTTGGGAATGTCTTACGGCGCGCCCCACGAAACGATCCCGGGCAACGCGCCTTAAGTCTTTGGTTGATGCATGTCGTTGCCCCAGGACCGCTCAGCGCTTCTGGACGACATGCACCTTTGTCCCATGCGGAGGTCATCGTCATATGACTGTAAGCCGGCTCCGGCGCATTAAATTTCGGGCGCCGAATTGTTCAAGCCTGCCGGCATCCTAGCGGATGCGGGCAGGCCGGAATGTGCGGTTTTCCGAGCCGTCAGCCGACGATTTTTGAAAAATCCGCGACCTGATCGGTGGCGGCGCGGATGCGGGCGAGCAGCGCCAGACGGTTGGCGCGCACGGCCTGGTCCTCATCATTCACGAGAACACGTTCAAAGAATGAATCAACCGGTTCGCGCAACACGCTAAGCGCCAGCATGGCGGCAGAAAAATCTTCGTTTTGAATTGCTTGGCCGGCTTCCTTCTCGCCCTGATTCACCGCGGCATAGAGCTTCTTTTCCGCCTCCTCACGGAACAGCGCCGGCTCAACGGTCTCGGCGATGAGCGTTTTCTTCTTCTCCTCGGCAACCAGGATGTTGGCGGCGCGCTTGGTTCCGGCAAGCAGGTTCTTGCCCTCCTCGGTGTCGAGCAAGGAACCGAGCGCCTCGACGCGGCGCACGATCTGCAGAAGGTCGTCGTTCAGCGATTGGCCGATCTCCTCCCTTGTGGGGGAGATGCCCGGCAGGGCAGAGGGGGGCGCGACAGAGTGAGAGGCCGGCGGGACAGCGCCCCCCTCTGTCGGCTGCGCCGACATCTCCCCCACAAGGGGGGAGATTGGGCGCGAGCCCGCTGACAGCACGGCATCGATCAAGTCATGCCGTGCACCGCTTTCACGCAGATAGACTTTCAGGCGGTCGTGGAAGAAGGCGAGGAGGTCGGACGACTGGTCCGCGCCGCCTTTGAAGTTTGCAAAGGCCTTGGCGAAAACAGACGTGAGCGCCAGACGAATCCGGTTCTCGACGAGTATCCTGACCACGCCAAGAGCCGCTCTTCTCAGCGCGAACGGATCCTTGCTGCCCGTGGGCTTTTCATCGATCGCCCAGAATCCGATAAGCGTGTCGAGCTTGTCGGCCAATGCCACGGCAACCGAAACCGGATCGGTCGGCACATGGTCAGATGGGCCTTGCGGCTTGTAATGTTCCTCGGCGGCTGCGGCGACCGACGGATGCTCGCCCTGCAGCAGCGCATATTTGCGGCCCATGGCGCCCTGCAATTCCGGGAACTCACCGACCACTTCAGTCTGCAGATCGGCTTTGGCGAGCACCGACGCGCGGTCGACCAGCGCGGCATCGGCGCCGACGATCGGGGCAAGCTCCTGTGCCAGCCGCTTGATGCGCTCCACGCGCTGCCCTTGCGTGCCCAATTTGGCATGAAAAGTCACGTTGAGATGGTCGAGCCGCGCCATGCGCTGGTCGAGCGGCTTCTTCAAATCCAGGTCGAACTTCGCCGCCGACTCAGCGAGTTGATCGAGGTCGGGCAAATCGCCTTGATCGGTCCGCCAGAAATAGAGCGCATCGGACAGGCGGGCGCGCACCACTTTGCCGTTGCCGTAGGCGATCTCCTTGCCGCCGTCGCTCGCCTCGATGTTGGCGACCAGCACGAAGCGGTTCGAAAGCGATTGGCCAATCTCCCCCCTAGAGGGGGAGATGCCCGGCAGGGCAGAGAGGGGGGCCTCGCGCCGAGTCCCCTCTGTCGGCTTCGCCGACATCTCCCCCTGCGAGGGGGAGATCGGGCGCGACGTCACGAAACACTTCTGGTTGGCGCGGATCGTAAGGCGGATGACCTCGCCCGGAATGGTGAGGAAATCCTGCTCGAACTCGCCCATCAGCACGACCGGCCATTCGACCAGGCCGGAGACTTCCTCCAGCAGGCCCTCGTCCTCGACCAGGTCGAGGCCGTTGGCGAAGGCGATGTTGCGGGCGTCGGCCAGAATGATCTCCTTGCGCCGGTCAGCATCGAGCACGACCTTGGCCGCCTCGAGCTTCGCCACATAGTCGTCGAAGCGGCGCACGGTGATCGCGCCCGGCGCGTGGAAGCGATGGCCATAGGTGATATTGCCGGCGCGGATGCCGTCGATCTCGAAATCGACGATCACCGGCTCCTCGGTCTCCGGCCCGAAGGTGCAGACGATCGACTGCAACGGCCGCACCCAGCGTAGGGAACCGGACTTGGCCGAGGCCGGCCCCCAGCGCATCGATTTCGGCCAGGGAAAGCTTTTGATGATGCCCGGCACCAGCTCGGCGATGATCTCTTCAGCCGCCCGGCCCGGCTTCGCGATGTGGGCGACGTAGAAGTCGCCCTTCTTGGGGTCGGAATGGACATGCGCCTCGGCGATCGACGAAAGGCCGGCCTTGCGAAGGAAGCCCTGCACCGCCTGCTCGGGCGCCGTGGTCGAAGGACCCTTGATCTCCTCGCGGATGTCCTTCGAGCGCGCGGTCAGGCCACGGATGTCGAGCGCCAGGCGCCGCGGCGTCCAATATTCGCGCGCCGCCTCATAGGTGAGACCCGCCTCGACCAGACCGTCGGCCAGCATCTTCCTGAGGTCGCCGGCCGCCTTGCGCTGCATGCGGGCGGGAATTTCCTCGGAGCGAAGTTCGAGCAGCAAGTCGGGCATTGATTGGCTCCCTCCCCTCCCCTTGATGGGGAGGGTCGGCGCGAAGCGCCGAAACGAATGGGCGGGAAATAGCAACTCGGCCGCCCGCTGTCACCCCGCCAGCAGATCGCCTCTTCGACCGATTTCGCGGAATTTTTCGACCCGCTGTCGGGTTGGCGCGGGGCTGCTCGTCCTTGGAGCAGAACTTCCCATGAACCGAACGCTGCGCTGAAGCGACAAACGCTCAGGCAGAGACCTATTGGCTGAACGGCGATGAAGACGGCATCGAGAACCCTGCAGATCCTGGCGCTCAGCGCCTGCTTCGCCGCCCAGGCGCATGGCACGATCACGATGCCGGGGATCAGGCAAGCCATGCGCACGATCGACGGCGCATCGGCGCAGATCGTATTGCCGGCCGGCGCTGCCATCGCGGCCGCGAAAGCCGTATCGGCTTAAGCCGTCGCCAGCCCGCCCGCCCGCGTCTTGAGGAACGCTTCGCCGCAAGCCTTGGCCAGATTGCGTACGCGCAGGATGTAGCTTTGCCGCTCGGTGACCGAGATGACGCCGCGCGCGTCGAGCAGATTGAAGACATGGCTTGCCTTGATGCACTGGTCGTAGGCCGGGAAGACCATGCGGTGCATCGCCAGATTGTCGCTTGGCTTGGGCGTGCCGGCATCGAGCAGCGCCTTGCACTCGGCCTCGGCGTCCTCGAAGTGCCTCAGCAGCATCGCGGTGTTGGCGAATTCGAAATTGTGGCGCGAATATTCCTGCTCGGCCTGCAGGAAGACGTCGCCGTAAGTGACTTTCTCGGCGCCCTCGCGGCCGTTGAAGTTCAGATCGTAGACATTGTCGACGCCCTGCACATACATGGCGAGCCGCTCCAGGCCGTAGGTCAGCTCGCCCGCCACCGGCGCGCATTCGATGCCGCAGACCTGCTGGAAATAGGTGAACTGCGAGACTTCCATGCCGTCGCACCAGCACTCCCAGCCGAGCCCCCAGGCGCCCAGCGTCGGGCTTTCCCAGTCGTCCTCGACGAAGCGAATGTCGTGCAGCAGCGGATCGACGCCGATTGCTTCCAGCGAGCCTAGATAGAGCTCCTGCAGGTTCGGCGGATTGGGCTTCAGGATCACCTGGTATTGGTAATAGTGCTGCAGGCGGTTCGGGTTCTCGCCGTAGCGGCCATCCTTCGGGCGGCGCGAGGGCTGCACATAGGCCGCGTTCCAGCGCAGCGGGCCCAGCGCGCGCAAGGTGGTGGCCGGATGGAAGGTGCCGGCGCCGACCTCCATGTCGTAGGGCTGCAGGATGAGGCAACCATAGTCCGCCCAGTAATTGTGCAAGGTCAGGATCAGCCCCTGGAAGGAGCGGCTGGGATGCATATGGGCGGGAATTTCGATGGTCACGGCGGCCTCGGAAAGCGCGGGATGACGCTTCCCTAGTTGCCGGGCCGCCGAGCGTCAAGGCGGCGAGCCGCCCGGCGACGTTGAACGCTTTGCGGCCGGCTGGCCCATTGCCGGCCAGCAGCGGTGATCCTTTGCTCAGCCCCCAGCTCCAACAAAGAAGGTTCAGCCATGTCCGGTCAACTCACCGTGCGGCCCGTCACAAGGCAGGATTACGAGCAGTGGCTGCCGCTCTGGGACGGCTACAACGCATTTTACGGGCGCTCCGGGCCGACGGCGCTTGCCGGCGAGATCACGCAGATGACATGGTCGCGTTTCTTCGATGCCTATGAGCCGGTGCATGCACTGGTGGCCGAGCAGGAGGGCAAGCTTCTCGGCCTCGTCCACTATCTCTATCATCGCTCGACCACATCGATCGCGCCGAGCTGCTATCTGCAGGACCTCTTCACCACACAGGCCGCGCGCGGCCAGGGCGTCGGCCGGGCGCTGATCGAAGGTGTGTATGAACGCGCCAGGCAAGCGGGCGCGAACCGCGTCTACTGGCTGACGCATGAGACGAACCACACCGCAATGCAGCTCTACGACAGGATCGGCGAGAAGTCGGGGTTCGTCGTTTATAGAAAAGTGTTCTAGTTTCCTCGACACAGGGAAAGGCCGCTGTTTGTCGGCGCAAGATGGTCACCGGTCATTTCCATGACAACCGCTGAGATTGGTTGAAGCCTTCCAACCTCGTCATTCCAGGGCGGAGCAGCTGCGAAGCGGCGTCGCGGAGACCCTGGAATCCATTCCGTGACCTGAGCCGCGGAGTGCAGCGGAGCAGAATTCTGCACCGCGGGAGCGCTCAGAAGTCACGGAATGGATCCTCGGGTCTGCGCGCGTCGCTGCGCTCCTTGCTCCGCCCGTGGATGACGACAGAGTGGCCGTTTCGGCCAATCTCCACCTGCCAAGGCCCGAGCTCGGCAGACGCCGGGCCGAAACGAAAACGGGGCTCGATGAGCCCCGCATTCTTCAATGTTGACGAAAAGCGCTCAGCCTTTCGGCGCGGGCGTCGGCTCCGGCTTCACCTTGGGGGTTTCCTGCGCGGTGTTGGATTCGATCGGCGGCAGGCCCTTGAGCAGCTTCTGCTGCAAAGTGGCGAGCACATCCGGATCGGGCTTCAGGTCGCGTGCCTGCGTCCACTGATAGGTGGCCTCGAGCTTGCGGCCGACGCGCCAGTAGGCATCGCCGAGATGATCGTTGAGGACCGGATCCTCGGGCTTCAGCGAGACGGCGCGCTCCATTTCGCGCACGGCGTCGTCGAAGCGGCCCATGCGGAAATAGGCCCAGCCCAGCGAATCGACGATGTAGCCGTCGTTCGGCCGCAGATCCACGGCCTTCTGGATCATCGCCAGGCCTTCCTTGAGGTTCATGTTCATGTCGACCCAGGAATAGCCGAGATAGTTCATGACCTGCGGCTGGTCGGGCTGCAGCTCCAGCGCCTTGCGGAAATTGGGTTCCGCCTTCGGCCATTCCTTCAGCCGCTCATAGGCGATGCCGCGCTGGTAGAAGATGTTCCAGTTGGCGGCGGTTGGCGTCTTCAGCTGCTCGACAGCCTTGTCGTAGAGACTGGCGGCCGAGCGGAAATCTTCCTTCGAGCCATAGACGCCGCCAAGCGCCAGATAGGCGCGCATGTCGTCCGGATGCCGGTCGAGATAGGCCTTGAGATGCGAAATCGCCTCGTCATGTTTGTCGAGATCGGCAAGATTGAGGCCGATCTGCAGGTCGGAGAGCTCCTTCAGCGGCGAGGACGCCGGAATGCGGCGGTAGAGCGAGACGGCGCCTTCGCCGTCCTTAAGCTGCTCGGCCACGGCGGCAAGCTGCACAAGGGCTGCGTCGCTGTCCGGCTTCAGCGCCAGGGCATATTGCAGATAGAGCCGCACAAAAGGCTCGCCGCCGCCGCGGTTAAGCGCGGTGGCAAGGTCAAGCAGGATTTCGGATGCGCCGTCGGCCGGACCGGTGACGAGCGGCTCGATCTTGTCGCCCTTGCTGATGCGGTCGCGCAGCGTGGTGATTTCGAGCTTGCCCGGCGCGAAGGCCTCGGCCTGGTTCAACACCGCCAGCGCCTTCGACTTGTCGCCCTTGCGGACCAGGAACGAGGCATAGGCCTGGGCGTTGCGCATCCAGGTTTCGGGCGCGGAGCCGCCGGCCGCGGTATCGGCCATGGTGGCGGCGTAGAGTTCCTCGGCCTTGTCGTTCAGGCCGGCAGCGTCGGCGATCAGCGCCCGGTGGAACGATTTGAACAGGCCGAACCAGTCCGGGCCCTTGAGCTTGTCGATGGAGTCCATGGCCTCGGACGCGTTGCCGGCACCTTCCTTGGCCCAGCCGTCCATGACGCCCGAGAGCAGTCGGTCGAGATCGGATTCCAGCGAGAGCTTCAGCCAGTACTGCGCCTTGGCGTAGTCCTTCTTGTGGAAGGAATCGATGGCCAGAGCCAGGCGCGAGAAGCGCTCGACGTCCGGCACTTCCTTCAGCTTGTCGGCATAGACGAGCGATTCCTCGAAGCGGCCTTGCGCGACCAGAGCCAGCATCAGGCTCTGCTGCAATTCCTTGTCGTTCGGCGCAAAGGCCAGCGCCTGCTTGTAATAGGCGATCGCATCGTCGAGATCGTTGTCGCTTTCGGCGATATGAGCCGCGAGATAGGCGCCCGAGAAAGACGTGATCTGGAGCGGTCGGGCCTCTTCCTTGGCCTGGACCGGCAGCACCCAAAGCGCCACACCGGTCAAAAATGCCAGCCTCGTCAGCCAGCGCGCACGTCCTTGCCGCATCGTATCCCTTTCAGCCAGATGCGATCCCGCCCTTGGCGGACCGCCCACAGACTCGCTCTTTTCCGGTCAAAGCATGGCCTTTTTGGGGTCAGGCTTCAATTGCCGGGCGAATCACAATGCAATCATCCGGCTTAAAAAACGATGCCGCGCCAGCGAAAATCCCGCGCGCAGGCCCGGGACGCCCATATGCGGCATCGGATTGCCTACAGATAGGTATCGCTGAATCCGCTGGCGGCAACCGTATCGCACAGGCCGGACCATTCGCAGCCGGAGCACGCCTGGCGCGTCAGGCCGGCGGAAAAAGCCTTGCGCATCCCCGCCAGTTTGGGGGCGTCCAGCACCAACCGGTCTCCGGCCTGGATCGGCCGCCCGAGGAGAGCGCCGACATCGCGCGCGGCCATCCGGTCCCGCTCGGCGGCGCTCTCGCGCAGGCAATGCGGCTCCGGCTCGCCGAGCAGCGGGGCGCAGACGTCGTCCGGACCGGCAACGATCACCACCGCCTCGCCCTCGCCCAACCGCTTCACCACCTTGTCGTAATTGGCGGTGAAGGCCGGCGAGTAGCCCTTGCCGACATAGGTCAGCAGGCAGAGCAGATGATGGGCGCGCAGCTTGACGGTCATCGCGTCCCGGACGAGCGGTCGCCTTGCTCCGCACGATAGGTGGAAAAGAGCTTCAGCGTCGCCGCGCCCAGCGCCGACTTGAGCAGGCCGCCGACGATGAAAGGCACGAAGCCTAAGGTGATGGCCGTTTCAGCGCCGATCATGACGGCAAGCCAGGCGGTGCCGAGAACCAGGCAAAGCAGGTTGCCGATGAGCATGGCGACGAAGGCAAGCATGACGCGATTGCCGCTCCAGCCGCGTTCGGCCAGCCAGCCGACGACAGCGCCGACGACCGGGAAAGCGAAGAGATAGCCACCGGTCGGGCCAACGAAATGTTGTATTCCGGCCGCTCCGCCCGCCAGCACCGGAAACCCTGCCGCGCCCTCGACGAGCCAGGCGGCGATGGTCAGCGCACCGAAGCGCCGGCCATAAAGCGCGCCGACCAGTGTGACGGCGAAGGTCTGCATGGTGACCGGAACCGGCACCATCGGCACCTCGATATAGGACGACAGCGCCAGGAACAGCGAACCGAGGATCACGGCGCCGATCTGCCAGGCGAGCGAACGGCTGTGCAGCCGCAACGGGCTGAAGGAGGGCTTGTACGTCGAAACGGCTGCGTTGGTCACGGTGTCTTCCTTGGCTCGTGTGAATTATAGATAATTTTTCGACTTCATCTATTATCGAATCCATATTTTGAAACAGATGGCAAGCGCTGATTTGAATTTCGTCATTCTAGGGCGGAGCAAGGAGCGAAGCGACGCGCGCAGACCCTAGAATCCATGCCGTTACGCAGGAGCGTTGCAAGGGTGCAGAATTCTGCTCCGCCGCACTCTACGATCAAGGTAACGGCATGGATCCTCGGGTCTCCGCGTCCGCTTCGCTCCCGCTCCGCCCGTGGATGACGAAGCTGAGAGGCTTCGGCCAACCGCCAAACCTACCCCACGATGGCGAAGGCGTCGCGGGTCTTGCCGGAAGCGGTCTTGACCGGCTTCTGGCCGATCCATTGCACGTGCCGCCCGAGTGTCGCGGCGGCCGATTCGGTGTTGCCTTGTCTCAGGGCGCTCAGGATCGCCCGATGATCCTGGTCGGTGCGGGTTTCCCATTCCGAGCGCCAGGCCGCGAAAAGGAAGCGCGCGCTCGCGGCATGCAGGTCGTCGATGGTGGAGAGCAGGCGCGGCATGCTGCAGGGCGCCAGGATCAGCCGGTGGAAGGTGCGATTGGCCTCTTCCCAGGAGCGCACGTCGCGGGATTTGTCGCCGGCCTTGGTCGCCTCCTCGGCTTGATCGAGGATCGACGCCGTCAGATGCGGCACGGCATGGCGCAGCGCCAGCACTTCGAGCGCCGCCCGCATCTCGGCCACCTCCCTGACCTCGCCGAGATCGAAAGAGGCGACGCGCACGCCGCGGCGCGGTTCGCCGATCGCCAATCCTTGAGCCTCCAGGCGCCGGAAGGCCTCGCGCACGGGCACATGGCTGGTGTTGAATTCCTGGGCGACATGGTCCTGGCGCAGCCGCGAGCCGGGCTCGATGGCGCCCGAAATGATGCGGTCCGCCAGTTCCTTGCTGATGCGGACGGCGATCGTGTCTTCTTTGCTGGCCATATTTTATAGATAATTTGCCGGACCGCCGTTTGTCGAGACGGCCGGCGCGGGATTCACAGGCGCCCTTCCCGGCGGACCCAAATGTGCCGGATCCGCGGGCTCAGTTGACGCGGCTGATGCAGAAATCGATCACGTCGATCAAAGCCGACTTCTGCGGCGTCGCCTCCAGCGGCGCCAGCGCGTCGCGGGCGATCTCGCCGAAATGGCGGGCGCGGCCGATCGTATCGGCGATGGCGCCGTGGCGGGCCATCAGTCCGATAGCCTTTTCAAGCCCGGCATCGTCAGCGACGTTGTCCTCGATGGCGCGCTTCCAGAAGGTGCGCTCGGCCTTGGTGCCGCGCCGGTAGGCGAGGATCACCGGCAGCGTCACCTTGCCCTCGCGGAAATCGTCGCCGACATTCTTGCCGAGATCCTTGCTCGAGCCGCCATAGTCCAGCGCGTCGTCGATGAGCTGGAAGGCAAGGCCGAGATTCATGCCGTAGGAACGAAGCGCGGCGCGATCGGTGCGCGAGGCCTGGGCGATGACCGGCCCGACTTCGGCGGCGGCCGAGAACAGCGCCGCCGTCTTGGCCTTGATGACGGCGAAATGCTCGTCCTCGGTGGTCTCGAGGTTCTTGGCGGCGGCCAGCTGCATGACCTCGCCCTCGGCAATGATGGAGGCTGCGGCCGACAGGATGTCCAGCGCTTCCAGCGAGCCGACCTCGACCATCATGCGGAAAGCCTGGCCGAGCAGGAAATCGCCGACGAGCACGCTCGCCTGGTTGCCCCAGATCATGCGCGCCGTCTTCTTGCCGCGGCGCAGCGCGCTCTCGTCGACCACGTCGTCATGCAGAAGCGTCGCCGTGTGCATGAATTCGACGGCGGTCGCGAGCTTGACATGGCCTTCGCCGGAATAGCCGAACATCTGCGCGGCGGCGAGCGTGAGCATGGGCCTGAGCCGCTTGCCGCCGGAGGAGATCAGATGATTGGCGATCTCCGGGATCATTTCGACGTCGGAGCCGGCCTTGGACAGGATCAGCTCGTTGACCCGCCCCATATCGGCGGCTGTCAGATCGATCAAATCCTTGATGGAAGCGGGTTCCCGCTTGCCTTCGATGTTGAGAACGACACCCACCACGACAACTCCCGTCAATCTGACGCACCCTTGGTCCCTCGCCGACTCTAGGGCGGTGCAACCGGGCACGGCAAGAGGCGAATTAGCGCGGCTCCGCCGACGGAGTGTCCACGCGCACGTTTACACGAACGCCACAACCTGCGATTTTCGTTTCATGATCGAGCTTGTCCGCACTAACGACGCCGTCGTCATCTCCTTTGTCGAATCGCTGATGCGCGACGCCGGCATCGCCTGTTTCGTCGCCGACCAGAATATGAGCGTGCTCGACGGTTCGCTCGGCATCCTGCCGCGGCGCGTGATGGTCGATGCCGAAAAGGTCGATGCCGCACGGCGCATCCTCAAGGATGCCGGCATCGAGAACGAGATCCGCAAAAAATAATGGGAGCCAGCACCGCCCCCGTCCCGGATACGCCGGCTCACACGATCGATGCCTTCCATCGCGGGCGCTTCTGGCTGGTGCAGCCGAGCCGCGGCGGTCATCGCGCCGGCATGGACGCCATGATGCTGGCGGCCGCCGTGCCGTCCGGCTTTTCCGGCCGGCTCGCCGACTTCGGCGCGGGCGCCGGCGCCGCCGCCCTTGCCGTGCTGTCGCGCTGCCCAGCGGCACAGGCCGTGCTCGTCGAGCGCTCCGCCGAAATGGCCGGGTTCGCCACTGCCACGCTTTCGCATCCCGGGAATGGCCATCTCGGCGACCGCGCCTCGGTGCTGACCGCCGACGTGACGCTGACCGGTCGAGCGCGGACCGAGGCCGGGCTTGCCGACAACTCCTTCGACTTCGTCATCATGAACCCGCCGTTCAACGCGGCCGAGGATCGCTCGACGCCCGACGCGTTGCGCAGAGAGGCGCATGTGGCGGAGGACGGCCTGTTCGAGCGCTGGATCAGGAGCGCCGCCGCCGTCGCCAGGCCGCGCGGCGGGCTGGCCGTCATCGCGCGGCCCGAGCAGTTGGTTGCCATCCTGAACGCGATCGAAGGACGCTTCGGCGATGCCGAGTTGCTGTGCGTGCATCCGCGGCCGGATGCGGCGGCGATCCGCATCGTCGTCAGGGCGGTGCTCGGCGCGCGCGGAAAACTGTCGATCCGCCCGCCGCTCATCTTGCACGGGCCGTCCGGCAACGGGCCGGCGGAGCGGACGGAAATGATCAACAACGGCCTAGCATCGCTGTTCGGCGATTGATCCTTGAAGCGCGTCGCGTTGAAATGGATTTTAGCGACGCGCTTCAAGTTTTTGTTTTATGCATGTCTTTTTCGCAAAACCGCTGCACACTTTTGCGCGACATGCGCTGGCTGGCGATGCGGCATTGCCGTTGGCCGGCGAGTTCCTTACATGCCCAAGCAGGATGACGCTGCGCCCGTGAAACAGACCAACCGACCTGATCTCATCTTGCTCCTTTGCCTTTTGTCCGGAGACAATCGTTCGTGAAACGCCTTTTCAACCGCCTGCTGCCGAAATCCTGGCGCTCGACAGTCGTCACCATTCCGGTCATCCGGCTGCAAGGTCCCATCATGGCGGGCGGAGGCCAGTTCCGGCCGAGCCTGTCGCTCGCCTCGACGGCCGGCCTGATCGAAAAGGCGTTCAGCTTCGACGCGCCGGCGGTCGCCATCTCGATCAATTCGCCGGGCGGCTCAGCGGTGCAGTCGCGGCTGATCTTCAAGCGCATCCGCGACCTAGCGGCGGAAAAGAACAAGAAGGTGCTGGTCTTCGTCGAGGACGTGGCGGCCTCGGGCGGCTACATGATCGCGGTTGCCGGCGACGAGATCTTCGCCGACCCGTCCTCGATCGTCGGCTCGATCGGCGTGGTCTCGGCCTCTTTCGGCTTCCCGGAGCTGATGAAGAAGATCGGCGTCGAGCGGCGCGTCCACACCGCCGGCCAGAACAAGGCCGTGCTCGATCCGTTCAAGCCCGAGAAGGAGGAGGACGTCGAACGGCTGAAGGCGCTGCAGCTCGAAGTGCACGAGACCTTCATCGACCTCGTCAAGGAACGGCGCGGCAGCAAGCTCAAGGACGACCCGGACCTGTTCACCGGCCTGTTCTGGACCGCCAAGCGCGGCCTCGAGCTCGGCCTTGTCGATGCGCTGGGCGATATGCGCAGCGTGCTCAAGACCCGTTTCGGCGAAAAGACGCAGCTCAAGCTGATCACCGCGCCGCGCGGTCTGTTCGGCCGTTTCGGCCTGTTCGGCTCGCGCGTTTCGGCGCCGGACATCGCGGCGGCCGCCGCCAGAGGCGTGCTCGATGCGGCGGAAGAGCGCGCGCTATGGGCGCGCTTCGGGCTTTGAAAAAGCCATGAATGCGGCTAGCATGGCCGCTTGACCGACCCATTCGGCCGGCCTTGCCGCGAGGACGCGGGAGGAGTTTTAGAGATGCCGCAGATCATTTTCTTCGCCGTTGTCGGCGCCGCCGCTTACTTTGGCTACCGCGCTTTCGTGCGCGAGGCCGAACGCGTGACGGCCAAGATCCGGCGTACCGAAAGACAGGCGGCGAACGGCACGACGGGCACGCTGGTCAAGGACCCCAAGACCGGCGAATATCGTCTCGCCAAGGACTGATCCCATCTCGCCAGCAGCCGACATCCTGGAGCCCGGCACAGAGGTCCGGACGTGGCTTGCGCCTGCCAAGATCAACCTGGCGCTGCATGTCATCGGACAGCGCGCCGACGGCTACCATCTCATCGACAGCCTTGCCGTCTTCACCCGCTTCGGCGACCGGCTCGAGATCGAGCGGGCCGAGCAGGATGAATTCTCGGTATCCGGCCGTTATGCCGCCGGGCTGCCGCTCGACGGCGACAATCTGGTGGTGAAGGCGCGCGATGCCTTGCGCCGGGAAGCCGGCATGCAACAGGGATCGCCGGTCGCCATCCGGCTGGAGAAGAACCTGCCCATCGCCTCCGGAGTCGGCGGCGGCTCGAGCGACGCGGCGGCCGCGCTTAACGCTCTGGCGCGGCTCTGGAAGCTCGATATCGACGACAATTCGCTGGCCCGGATCGGGCTTTCGCTCGGTGCCGACCTGCCGATGTGCCTCAAATCAAAGCCGCTGATCGCACGCGGTATCGGCGATGAAGTCTCGCCGCTATCCGCCTTTCCTGCGCTTGGCCTGGTGCTGGTCAATCCGGGCATCGCGGTCTCGACGCCGGACGTGTTCAAAGCGCTCTCCAGCCGCGACAGCGAGGCGCTGCCGCCGCTGCCGAAGCGCTTCGACTTCCACACGATCCGCAACTGGTTGGAGACGACGCGCAACGATCTTGAGCCTGCCGCGCGTTCGATCGAACCTGCGATCGGCGAGGCGCTCAAGGCACTGAAAAAAGCCGACGCCGCCTTCGCGCGCATGTCCGGCTCGGGCGCCACCTGTTTCGGCCTGTTCGAGACCGGCAATGTTGCAAAACGCGCGGCGATCGAGATCCGCGCCCGCCACCCCGACTGGTTCGTTGCCGCGACGCGCAGCATGGAGGTGAGCAATGGCGAAGCTTGACGAAAGCCGGCCCTTCATTCCGGTGCGCATCGCCGTGCTTACCGTCTCCGACACGCGCGGCCTCGCCGACGACAAATCCGGACAGACGCTGGCCGACCGCATCGCGGAAGCCGGCCACAGCCTTGCCGCGCGCGATATCGTGACCGACGACCGCGACAAGATCCGCGACAAGGTGCTTGGCTGGTCGAAGGACGAAAACATCGATGTCGTGATCACCACCGGCGGCACCGGCTTCACCGGCCGCGACGTGACGCCGGAGGCGCTGGAGCCGATCTTCGAAAAGCGCATGGACGGCTTTTCGGAAGTCTTCCACCGCATCTCCTACGACAAGATCGGAACCTCGACGATCCAGAGCCGGGCAACAGGCGGCGTCGTCAACGCCACCTTCGTCTTCGTGCTGCCGGGCTCGCCCGGCGCCTGCAAGGACGCCTGGGACGGCATCATCAAGGCGCAGCTCGACTACCGGCACATGCCCTGCAACTTCGTCGAGATCATGCCGCGGCTGGACGAGCATCTCAGGCGCGGCGGCAAGCCCACCTCGTAAAGCTCAGTTAAGGCGCCCGGCCGGCACGGCGGGGCATCATTTCGGCGGCGCGATCCAGATTTCGGCGTTCAGCCTTCTGGTCGCCAGGCCGCGCGCCAGGGCTTCGGCGCTGCGCGCGCTCTTTGCCAGAGCCGAGGCCTGACGCTTGCTGATGACAAGCCCCTCGGCCAGCGCACGATTGCTCGAGAACACCCTGGCCAGGAAAGGCGCACGGTTGGCGCGGGCGCGTGAAAAGCGCGCCGGCATGGTCTGTTTCGCGGTGTGCGCCACGACTTCGTCGATCCAGCCCTCGGCGAGCCGCGCCCCCGGCTCGAGCAGGAGCAGCCAGTCGCCCTTGGCCTGGCCGATACCGGCGCCGATCCCGCCGGTCGCATAGTGGCAGCCGGCATGCTCGGCCACCCGGTGCGTCTGATCGGTCGAGCCTTGATCGCAGACGATCACGTCGCGCACGACGCCTTCGACCGCGCCGCCGACCAGCGAGGCGAGCGTACGGGCAAGCCCCTCTTCGTCGTTGCGGGTTTCGATAAGGACGCTGAGCATTTTAGCCGAATAGCGGAAAGTGCGGCGATGCGCCAGTTGCGCGCTTCAAGCGAAAAAGTTCTTGCTTTGTTCTCTTCGGCGAAATAGGAATAGTTTCATGAACAGAGCGATTCGACAGCCTGCCGACAGTCCCTGGGAGAGGGCGAAAATGGAACAGATCGTGCGCGCCGACATTGCCGCTTTCGGAGCAGGCCGAGCCGAGATGGCGAACGCGATGATCGAGCAGAGCGGCTTGCGCGTGCGGCCCGATCGCAATCGCGGCCGCTCGGCCGGGATCAATCCGTCCGGCCGGTTCGAGCCGATCAGCCGGCATGTGTTCGACGACGGCTGGAACTCGCTGGAGGAACTGCCGCCGTTCAAGACGGAAGTGCAGGTCGAAAAGCCGCGCACCATCATCACGCGCAACGAGTCGCCTGACATCTCCTTCGACCGTTCGATCAACCCCTATCGCGGCTGCGAGCATGGCTGCGTCTACTGCTTCGCCAGGCCGACGCATGCCTTCATGGGCCTGTCGCCGGGGCTCGATTTCGAATCGAAGCTGTTCGCCAAGCCGGATGCCGCGCGCATGCTGGACAGGGAATTGTCGAAACCGGGCTACCAGCCGCGCACGATCGCCATCGGCACCAACACCGATCCCTACCAGCCGATCGAGAAGCAATACCGCATCATGCGCGAGATCCTGGAAGTGCTGGAAGCGCGCGGCCATCCGGTCGGCATCGTCACCAAGTCGGCGCTGGTGACACGCGACATCGACATCCTGTCGCGCATGGCCGAGCGCGGCCTTGCCAAGGTGGCGCTGTCGGTGACGACGCTCGACCGCATGCTGGCGAGAACGATGGAGCCACGCGCCTCGACGCCGACGAAGCGGCTGGAGGCGATCAGGCAGCTTTCGGACGCCGGCATCCCGGCGTCGGTGATGGTGGCGCCGATTATTCCGGGGCTTACCGATCCGGAGATGGAGCGCATCCTCGATTCGGCTAGAGCCGCCGGCGCGCGGGAGGCCGGCTACGTCATCCTGCGCCTGCCGCTCGAAGTGGCGCCGATCTTCAAGGACTGGCTGTTGCGCCATTATCCCGACCGTTACCGGCATGTGATGTCGCTTATCCGCTCGATGCGCGACGGCAAGGATTACGATTCCGAATGGGGCAAGCGCATGAAGGGCGCCGGTCCCTATGCCTGGCAGATCGGCCGGCGCTTCGAGATCGCCGCCAAGCGGCTCGGCCTCAATGTCGAGCGACGGCAGCTTCGCACCGACCAATTCGTCGCAGGCGCCAGTGCCGGCGAGCAGCTGATGCTGCTTTGACGCCAGCACCGGCCATGGCGGCCGGCGCTAAGCACTTCCAGGCAAAGCGATTTTCGGTCTGGAATTGCCATTCGTTTCGAAATTCCGTCCGGCCCCTGTCCCCCGGCTGTGAGACGGTGCCTTCCCGGTCCGACGCCCCATCCGACCCGGAAGGACTTGCGGAGAATCGGAGCCGATGCGAACCTCGCCGCACCATGGCTCGCGCGCGTTCCGATTCTCCGCTTCTCTTTGAAATGGTCGAGAAGCCCGACTTCTCGATCGAGACGAAAGCGATAGCCGACGGGCTGTGGCCGGTCGCCGGCATGGACGAGGCCGGCCGCGGTCCGCTCGCCGGTCCGGTGGTGGCCGCCGCGGTGGTGCTCAACCCCGCCAATATTCCCGAAGGCCTCGACGATTCCAAGCGACTCACCCATTTGCAGCGCGAGGCGCTGTTTCTCAAAATTCTCGGCTCGGCGCTCAGCATCTCGATGGCTTCGATCAGCGCCGAAGGCATCGACAAAAGCAACATCCTGAAGGCCAGCCTCGAAGCGATGCGCCGAGCCGCCGCCGGCCTGTCCTTGCGGCCGAAGCTCGCCATGGCCGACGGCCGCGACATACCGCCAGGTCTCGCCTGCGAAGGCCGCGCACTCATCAAGGGCGACCAGCGCTCGCAATCGATCGCCGCCGCCTCGATCGTCGCCAAGGTGATGCGCGACCGCATGATGTGCGGCTGCGGCGGACATCACGAGCACTACGGCTTCGAAGTGCATATGGGTTACGCGACGGTCCGCCACCGCACCGCGATCGAGGCGCATGGGCCGGTGGCACGGCTCCACCGGGCCTCGTTCGCGCCGTTCCGGTTGGGTGGGGTTGAGATGGCGGAAGAGGAAGAGAGCCTCGCCGGGCTGGAGTAGTTAGCTGATCTCCCCTCGTGGGGGAGATGTCCGGCAGGACAGAGGGGGGCGCTGTCCCGCCAGCCTGTCAGCCAGTAGCACGAACTTCTCGCAAAGTTGCACTCGACCCAGCGCACAGAATGAGACGCCGCGATCCTTCGCGCCCCTCTCTGCCCTGCCGGGCATCTCCCCCACAAGGGGGGAGATCAGCAGTTCAGGCGCCGCGCTCCCTTTTCAAACAACAAAAAAGCCGCCGGGTTGCCCAGGCAGCTTTTGAGTTCGAAGTTTCGAAGTCAGCTCAGTTCAGCTTGGCCTTCACATCATTGAGCGCCGACTTGAACAGATCCGCGCCGGTCTTGACGTCGACCTTGGCGGCGAGCAGCGTGCGGGCGGCTTCGACGGCGATGTCGACGGCGGTGGCGCGCACTTCGCTGACCGCCTCGCGCTCGGCCTGGCTGATCTTCTGCTCGGCAAGCGCGGTGCGCCGGGCGACATAGTCCTCGGTCTTCTTGGCCGCCTCGGAGGCAAGCAAGTCAGCCTCGCGTTTGGCGGCAGCGACGATGTCGGCGGCCTCCTTCTCGGCTTCCTTGCGCTTCTGCTGATACTGGCGCAGCAGCTGCTGGGCCTCCTCGCGCAGGCGCCGTGCCTCTTCGAGCTCGCTGCTGATCTTGGCCGCGCGGGCGTCGAGCGACTTGGCAAGCATGCCCGGCACCCTCAGATAGACGACGGCGCCGAGGAAGATGATCAGGGCGATGGTGGCCCAGAGCGTGGCGAGTGATGTGGCGTCCATGATCCCGCTCCTCACCGGCTCGCGGATTTGACCGCGGCCGCGATTTCGGCCTTGTCGGCCTTGCCGCCGACAAGCGCCTCGACGATGGCCGAGGTCGTGTCCTCGGCGATAGTGCCGACTTCCTTCATCGCCTTGGCCTTGATCGAGGCGATGCTCGCCTCGGCCTCGCCAAGTTTCTTCTCAAGCTCGGCCTCGAGCTTCTTGCGCGTGCCCTCGGCTTGCGCCTTGGCGGCGTCGTTCGCCTGCTGGCCGATCTTGTTGGCGTTGACCTTGGCTTCCGCCAATTCCTGCTCATAGGCAGCAACCGCGGCGTCCGCCTCGCCCTTCAGCCTTGCGGCATGGTCGAGGTCCTGGGTGATGCGGTCGTTGCGGACATCGATGATGCCGCCAAGACGCGGCATCACAACCCGCTTCAGGAACAGGTAAAAGAGCCCGAAGGTGATGACCAGCCACAGGATCTGCGACGGGAAGGTTTTGGCATCGAACGGCGGGAACGCTTCATGCTCCGCGGCAGGCACGGCAGTGCCGGCATGCGTATCCCCCTCGGCCGCGGCCGGCGCTGCTTCTTGCGCATAGGCAGATGTCACGAACATCTCATTCCCCTGTCCCTAGAACGGGCCGCACCATGCGGCCCCTTTCGTCAGCGCCGGCTCTTATTTGAAGACCAGGAGCAGAGCGATCAGGAGCGAGAAGATGCCCAGAGCTTCGGTCACGGCGAAGCCGAAGATCAGGCGGCCGAACTGGCCGTCGGCAGCCGACGGGTTGCGGAGCGCACCCGAGAGGTAGCTGCCGAAGATGTTGCCGAGGCCGATGCCCGCGCCGCCCATGCCGATGCAGGCGATACCAGCGCCGATAGCAGCTGCTGCAGTTGCGTCCATTTCAAAACTCCTGTGGTTTCTCTGTTCGTTGAAGTTGGTACGTTGGGTAAGCTGGCGCCGGGGCGCCGGTGAAAATCAGTGGCTCGGGTGCAGGGCGTCGTTCAGATACATGCAGGTCAGCACCGCGAACACATAGGCCTGCAGGAAGGCGACCAGCAGCTCGAGCGCCGAGAGCGCGACCGCCATGGCAAGCGGCAGCACCGAGCCGGCGATACCGACGGCGCCAAACGCGCTCAGGCTGACGACGAAGCCCGAGAACACTTTCAGCGTGATGTGGCCGGCCAGCATGTTGGCGAAAAGACGAACCGAGAGGCTGACAGGCCTCGAGACGAAGGAGATGATTTCGATCGCCACCACCAGCGGCAGAAGATAGCCCGGCACGCCATGCGGCACGAACAGCTTGAGGAAGCCGAAGCCGTGCTTGGCGAAGCCGTAGACGAGGACCGTGCCGATGACCAGGATCGCCAGCGTGAAGGTGACGATGATGTGGCTGGTGACGGTGAAGAAATAAGGGAACAGGCCGATCAGGTTGGCGACCAGCACGAACATGAACAGCGAGAACACCAGCGGGAAGAACTGCATGCCCTGCTTGCCCGCGGCATCGCGCAGCATGTTGCCGACGAATTCGTAGGCCATTTCGGACACCGACTGCAGGCGACCGGGAATCAAGGCCCGGCTGGCGGTGCTCATATAGAGAAAGGCGGACGCCAGGACGATCGTCACGACCATGAACAAAGAGGAGTTGGTGAAAGATACGTCGTAGCCGCCGATATGCAGCGGGATGATCGGATGGATCTGGAACTGGTGGATCGGATCGACCTTGTCAGCAGCCACTTTAAATCCCCGTCAAAGCCACAAACGGCTTTTTAATTCACTTTAGCGCCCTGCGGCGCCTCACTTCATTCTCTCGGCTCGCGCGGCTTGCCGCCCTGGCCGAATTCCGATGCCAGTCCCGCCGAGCGCAGGACATTGAGTATGCCTGCGCCAAAGCCCAGCAACAGGCCGACGATCAGACCCCAGGGCGCTATTCCCGCCAGACGGTCGATGATCCAGCCCAAGCCGACACCGACCACCACTCCGGCGATGAACTCGCTGGACAGCTTCAGCGCCTGACCGTAACCGGTCGCAGCTTTCGCTTCGTCTTTCCCCTCGGACCGGTCCGTGCGTCTCGTCGCAAGCGATGCTTCGAGGTCGCGCCGGCGGCGCTCAAGTTCGTCGTCGCGGATGGTGGCTTCTGGCTGCCTGCCGCGGCCGGTTTCTCCGGTTCCGTCTGGCCCGGTTTTGTCGGCCATCGCAACCCCCCTGCCCGGGCAGACGATTGCCGTCCGTCCGCTTCTAAAGTCGCCGGCAACATAGTTAGAGGGTCCGCCCCCGTCAAGCCACGGGCCGAACTTCCGAGCGATGTATTTTTAGCAGTTAAATCAATGGTTTATCGAGGTGCGACATCGTGCCCTTCACGCCTGCGTGAGGTAACGGCGCGAATCCGCGCGACAAGGCGCGTCCGCCGAGGCATTGCCGGGCGTCGGAGGAAGGGATAGCCGGGGCGGTGTTTGGGCGGCTCAGCTTGAGCCGCCTAAGCGCGTCGCGATCCTTCAGATTCGCTCCACGCGCTTCAGTTTTTGATTTCGCGCGTGTCTTCCCGAAACCGCTTACCACTTTCGGGAGACATGCTTTAGCGGCTCAGCTCCAGCCGCCGCCATAGGTGCGGTAGAAGATATGCAGGCCGATCCTGGTCATCTTGTGCATGGCCCGCGCCCAGCCCGGATGGACGTAATTGGCGTAGTAATGCGTCGAAGAACCGACCTCGGGAATGAATATCTTGCCGGCGGTCACCGCCATGGCAACCTCCTGGGCGGTCTTGTAGGAGGCCAGGTCGGTGATTGTCTTCTTCCTGCCGTCGCAGGCAAAGGAGAACTGGCAGCGGTTGAACCAGTTGTCGTTCTGGTAGACGACGCCGCAGATCGTCTTCGGATAGGTCGGATTGCGGACGCGGTTGAGGATCACCTGCGCCACCGCCGCCTGGCCGCGGACCGGCTCGCTGCGCGCCTCGAAATAGATGCCCTTGGCAAGGCAGGCCTGCTCGGGCTTGGAAAAGACACTTGCCGGCAGGGGGGTCTGCAGCCAGGCATGGTCGCCCTTGCCCATCGGCGGAATGAAGCGGCCATCGTTGGGATCGTCCTGCAGCAGCGCCTCGAAGGGCGAAGCCTTGGCGTAGTCGGGCGCGGACTGGGCATAGGCCGTGGCAAGGATGTCCGGCTTGTCGTTGTTGACGAGAGCGACAAGTGCCGCCGGCAGCGCCGGATCAGGCCTCTTGTCCTCGCGAAGATGGAAGGCCTGGGCGATCTGGACTTCCTTGCCCTTGATGCCCGGCTTGGCGAAGGTGAGCTTCAGGCCGCTGTCCATCGCGGGACGCAGCAGCGAGGAGGTGCGCTCGAAAATCGAGCCGGCGCTGAAATTCTTGGGCGGCGCGACTGGCGACACCTTGACGATGCGGCCCTTCTTGTCGGCGCGCACGACACGATCCTCATCGGGCGTCGCGCCCACGGCGCTGCCCTTGCCGCGGAAGGCGACGGTGCCAACCCCCGGCAAATTCACGCCGGAACCGGACAGCGAGCCGGTGGTGACGGAATCGACAAACGGCATTTCGGCGGCATGCACCGAGCCGGCGGCGGATTTCTCGATATAGGCGTTCCAGCGGGTGTCGGACGATTCCAGGCCGGAGATCAGGCTTGCCATATCCTGGTAGGCGACGGCCGACGGAAAGCCGATCCAAATACCGAGCCCAAGCACCAAAGGAGGAAGAAAGGAACGTTTTTTCGCAACGGCGGCGGCGGCAAGCCGCAATGAAACGCGTCGATGCACGGAACTCTCCAGAACGCTACTGACCCCGGAGAGTCAAAATGAAGCATTAACCTTGATGCGGGGTTAACGGCATCGATCATGTTCTTTTCATGTTTGAGGAAAGCCAGCGTGCAATTTTCACGGCGGGGCCGATGAAGAATCAGGCTCTGGGCGGGTGCATCGGCTTCGGCTGAATCAGGCCTGGCGCAGGAAGATCGGCCACGCGAGCGCCGCGCAGATCGCGGCCGCGAGCCACACGCCGGGCCATGCGAAGACCACCAGCAGCCATGGAATGGCGATGGGCACCAGACAGAAGCCGATGAACACAAAACTGTTGGCAAGGCTGAGTGCCGTGCCGACATGGCCGGCGCCGGCAAGCGTGGCAAGCTCGGTATAGGCGACGCCGTGCCAGGCAGAAACGGATATGCCGGCAACGACGACCATCAGCGGAAGCAACGGCAGCAACGACGGCGCGTCGGCAGCGCCGATCACCAGCAGCCACAGCGCCAGGAAGGCAAATGCGCTCAGCGCGCTGCAGAGTTTCAGGAACGGGCGACGGTTGCGGTGGCGGTCGGTGAAGCGCCCGCTCCAGACACGCATCGCCATTGCGCCGGTCTGCACCGCAGCGAGGCTGGCGCTGGTCACAAAGGTGCCCATGCCGGCGAAGTCATGCAGGAAGACCGAGGCGAAGGTCAGCACCGCGACCTGCGGGAAGCAGAGCAGGCCGATGGCGGTCGAGATGCGCCATACCTCGATGTTGCGCAACGGCGCCGGTCCAAGTGTCGCCGTGGCGGGGTGAGGGCCGCTTTCCACTGGCGGCTCGTGCAGCCAGCGCCAGGTAAACCAGGCCGAGAGCGCGGAGACGACCGCAAGCAGGCCGAAGACCGCCGTGAAGTCCAAACTCAACGCAAGCGACGGCAGGACAAGCGCGCCCAGCCCGCCGCCAAGCGGCACCGCCGTCTGCCTGATGCTCATGGCGAAGCCGCGCTCGCCCTCGCCGAACCAGCCCATGATGGCGCGGCCGCTGGAACCGTTGACGCTGCCGCCGAGCAGGCCGACGACGAGCAGGCTTGCCGACAGCAGCGCGACGCCGGGAACGGCCATTTTCGTCGGCACGACAAGCAGCGCCATGATGAAAAGCCATGCGGCCGTCGCCCCGAGCCCGGTCAGGAGCACGCGGCGGTCGCCCCAGCGGTCGGTGAGCACGCCCCAGGGCAGCTCGCTCAGCGCCACGCCCAGACCGAGTAGACCCAATGCCAAGCCCAGCGAGGCATTGTCGAGGTGGTAGCCCTGGCGCATCACCACCGCGGTTGCCGGAATGCCGGAGAAGGTGGCGGAGAAGCCGGCATTGGCGGCGACGCCGATGCCCAGCACCTTCCAGCGATGGTTGGGGCCGAAGGCGCGGCGGGCTGAGGCGCTGGCAATGTCTCCCGCGGGCGGCTGGCAGACATTTCGTGTGACGATGGCGGACATGGCTCCATTCCTGTGATGGCCGGCTGACGGCTTGACGGACCGGATGTAGCGCCATAGCTTCATCCATAAAATCAGGAAGTTTTTCACCAACAATCCTGAAAACCAGGACTATCCCGATGCGCCGCGTCACGTTCGACCTCGATGTCCTCAGAACCTTCGTCACCGGCATGGAGCTGGGCAGCTTCGCCAAGGCGGCCGAACGGCTTGGCCGCTCGACATCCGCGGTCAGCGCGCAACTGAAGAAACTGGAGGAGCAGGCGGACACGCCGGTCTTCCGCAAGGCAGGGCGCGGCCTGGCGCTCACCGAAGCCGGCGAGACGATGCTCGGCTATGCGCGGCGGCTGATCGAGCTCAACGACGAGGCGGCCTCCGCTATCCGCGACGTCGAGCTGGAAGGCTGGGTACGGCTCGGCCTGCAGGAGGATTTCGGCGAGGCCGTGCTGCCCGACGTGCTCGGCCGCTTCGCCCGCACTCATCCCAAGGTCCGCATCGAAGCACGGATCGGCCGCAGCCACGACCTTGCCGAGCGTGTCCTGTCAGGTAATCTCGACATCGCGCTTGCCTGGCATGACGGCATGGCCCTGCCCTATAGCCGCCATGTCGCCGACGTGCCGGCGCGCTGGATCGGCCCGGCCAAGCCGATCGAGGCTGGTCCGCGCAATGGCGAGCCGCTGCCGCTGGTGGTGTTCGAGGCGCCGTGCCTGCTCAGAACCGTGGCGACCGAGACACTCGATCGCGCGGGCATGCCCTGGCGCATGTCCTTCTCGAGTCCTTCCCTCGGCGGCATCTGGGCGGCGGTGGCGGCAGGCCTCGGCCTGACGATCCGCACCGATATCGGCCTGCCGGCCAATGTCAGGGCAATCGCGCCGGGCGTGCTCGGGCTGCCTGCCCTGCCGACAATGGCGCTGCACCTGCACCGGAAGGACGCCGAGCTCGACCCCGTGGCGACGCGGCTGGCGGAGATTCTTTTGCAGGCGGCGCTGGAGACGCTGCCTGAGGGAGCGCGAACCGGCGATGGACTGCGGGAGGTCGCTTAGCGTCTTAGCCGACGCCTTTCGACATCGTCATTCTAGGGCGAAGCAAGGAGCGGAGCGACGCAGCGCAGACCCTAGAATCCATTCCGTTACTTCGCGCGAGGAATGCAGCGGAGCAGAATTCTGAACCGTCGCGGCGCTTCTAAGTCACGGAATGGATCCTCGGGTCTATGCGCGTCGCTTCGCTCCTTGCTTCGCCCGTGGATGACGAGGGATCAGCGTCGGCGCTTTCCCAGAAGTCACCGCTTCTTCGCCCTGCCCGCAAACGGATTGTCCGAGGTGCGCAGCGCCATGCGGATCGGCACGCCTGGCATGTCGAAGGCCTCGCGCAGGCTGTTGGTCAAATAGCGGACGTAGGATTGCGGCATGGCGTCCGGGCGCGAGCAGGAGACGACGAAGCCCGGCGGGCGGGTTTTTGCCTGCGTGACGTATTTGATCTTCAGCCGGCGGCCGGCGACGGCGGGCGGCGGGTGATGCGCGAGGATGCCTTCCAGCCAGCGGTTGAGCTTGCCGGTGGAGACACGGCTGTTCCAGACCTTGTGCGTCTTGATGACGCTTTCCATCAGCCGGTCGAGGCCGCGCCCGGTCTCGGCCGAGACCGTCACCGCCTGGATGCCGCGCACCTGCGGCAGGAGCCGCTCGGTCTTTTCGCGCAGCTCGGCCAGCAGCTCCTGCGGATTGTCGATCAGGTCCCATTTGTTGAAGGCGATCACCGGCGCCCTGCCCTCGCGGATGATGAGGTCGGCGATTTGTAGATCCTGCTTCTCGAACGGGATGGTGGCGTCGAGCATGATGACGACGATCTCGGCGAAGCGGATGGCGCGCAGGCCATCCTGCACCGAGAGCACTTCCAGCTTTTCATGGATCCTGGATTTGCGGCGCATGCCGGCCGTGTCGAACAGCTTTATCCTGCGGCCACGCCAGTCCCAGTCGACCGAGATCGAATCGCGGGTAATGCCGGCTTCCGGACCGGTGAGCAGCCGCTCCTCGCCGATCAGCGCATTGATCAGCGTCGACTTGCCGGCGTTCGGGCGGCCGACGACGGCGATGCGCAGCGGCTTGGTGTCGTCATAGGGCGCTTCAGCATCCGGGTCGGCGATGTCCTGGCCGATCAGAACCTCGCTGGCGGCGATCTCGCCGGCTTCGTCTTCCTCATCCTCGCCGAAAGCGCGTTCCTGGCCGAGCGCTTCAATCACCGCATCGCGCAGATCCGGCATGCCCTGGCCGTGCTCGGCCGAGATCGGGATCGGCTCGCCGAGGCCGAGTTCCCAGGCTTCCAGCATGCCGCCTTGAGCGCCACGCGCCTCTGCCTTGTTGGCGACGAGCACCACCGGCTTGCCCGATTTGCGCACCACCTCAGCGAAGGTGCGGTCGTCGGGCATCAGGCCCGACTTGGCATCGACGGTGAAGAAGATGAGGTCGGCCTCTCGAATGGCGATCTCGGTCTGCTGGCGCATGCGGCCGGGCAGCGTCGAAGCCGCCGCGTCCTCGAAGCCGGCGGTGTCGATGACATCGAAATGAAGATCGTAGAGTTTTGCCGCATGGACGCGGCGGTCGCGCGTTACACCAGGCGTGTCGTCGACAAGCGCCAGCTTCTTTCCGACCAGCCGATTGAAAAGAGTCGATTTGCCGACGTTAGGCCGGCCGATGATGGCGACTTTGAAGCCCATCCAGGATCACGACACGTTGCCCGACCCGCGGATCAACTCGGACATCAGCTGCGCGCGCTGGCGCACATTGCGCGGGGCGGCTTCATCCGAAGAGATCTGGTCGAACAGTTTGAGCGCGTCCGCCGACTTGCCGTCCTTCCAGGCGGCAAGGCCGAGCGCCTCGCGCGCCGAATGGCGCAGCGGATTGGTGTCGGCGGTAAGCGCCTCGATGCGGCTGGAGACATCGGCGTAGGAGCCGTGGTCGACGAGCAGGAGCGCCGCCCTCAGCCGCGCGATATCGCGAATGCCGGCGGGAATGGCGCTGTCGGCGGCGACCTCGTCGAAATCCTTGACCGCGCCGTCGACGTCGCCCTTGTTGGCCTTGACCGTCGCGGCGCGCATGCGGGCGAGCAGCGGATAGGCGCCGTAGCCGTCCTTCTCCAGCTGGTCGAGCGCGGCGATCGCCTCGTCGTTCTTGCCATCATTGGCGAGCTTGAGGGCCGCCGAGAAGGCGTCGCCCGAGCGGTTGGCGCGGGTTTCGTCCCAATAGCGGTAGCCGACGACAGCGGCGGTGCCGAGCACGATCAGGATGGCAAGACCGAGAATGGCCGGGCCGAAACGGTCCCATAGCTTCTGCGCCTGCTCGCGACGAATCTCTTCGTTGACTTCGCGGATAAAACTGTCGTCCGACATCAATCAAAACCATTGCGGCCCCAGGACGGGGCGCTTCTTGAGCCCGCGTTTTAGCGAAATTTCGTCGGCATGGAAGGGGGCGGACCGGAAAATCGGCTGAGAATGCCGGGCGCCCACAGTCCATACCTGAACGCAACCGCGCCACATTTGCGCGATAGCCGGCTTCCGATCGGCCGGAGACGTCCCCGCCAGAAGGTTGTCAATGCTTCGTTCGTACCGCGTCCTTGCGATCAGTCTTGCCTCGCTCGCCTCAGCCAATGCCGCCTTCGCCGATCCGCCGAAATCGCCAACCGTTTCGCCGGCCAAGCAGGTCGTGCTGATCTCTTTCGACGCCGCCCGCGATATCTCGCAATGGCAGCGCAGCCGGGCGCTGGCAAAGCGCACGGGCGCGCATTTCACCTATTTCCTGTCCTGCGTCTTCCTGCTCTCTCCCGAGACGCGGCTGCACTATGCCGGCCCCGGCAAGGCCGCCGGCAAATCCAATGTCGGCTTCGGCGCCTCAAAGCAGGATGTGGCCGACCGGCTTGAGCAGGTCCGGCTGGCCGCGGCCGAGGGCCACGACATCGGCAGCCATGCCTGCGGCCATTTCGACGGCAAGGCCTGGAGCAAGGCCGACTGGCTGGCCGAATTCACCTCCGCGCGGCGCATTTTCGAGAACGCCTATGCGATCAACGGCATGCAGGAGCCAGCCGGCTGGCGCGATTTCGCCCGCCATACCGTAACCGGTTTTCGCGCGCCCTATCTGTCCACCGGCAAGGCGCTTTACGAAGCGCTGCCCGAGGCCGGCTTTGAATACGACGCGAGCGGCGTCTCGAGCGGCCCGGTCGTGCCGCCAACCCTGAATGGCACAACCCGCTTCGCCCTGCCGCTTGTCCCGGAGGGACCGAAGGCGAAGCCGGTCGTCGCCATGGATTACAATCTTTATGTCCGCCACTCGGGCGGCACCGAAAAGCCGGCCGAGGCGGACGCATTCACCGAGCGCGCCTACCACGCGTTCCGCGCCGCTTTCGAGGCTCAGTACAACGGCAAGCGCCTGCCGCTGGAGCTCGGCTTCCACTTCACCCTGATGAATAACGGCGCGTACTGGAACGCGCTGGAGCGCTTCGCCGGCGAGGTCTGTGTGAAAGCGGATGTAGAGTGCATCAGTTTCCGCGACTATCTCGCGCGCCAGCGGCCCGGGCAGGCACAGGCGACCGTGGGCGGCTAACTGGACCGGCCGCGCTTTAGCCTGCCGGCTGATCTTCGGGACGCATGCCAGCTTGCTCGCGCTCTAGATAGTGCTGATCGATAATCGGCAGTTGCTCGCCCTGCAGCGTCGCTTCGAAGGCTCGCAAACGTTTGTGCACCGACTGCAGTTCAACAATCGTCGACCACGAATTCAGTAGGAATTGAAGCGAATTCGTCACCTTGCCGAATGCGTTCGATATCTGATTCAGGGCGCCGAACGTGATCTTATGCGCAACCAGCGAGGGCCCAAGGATGAGCAACGAAAAAATGTTGTCGGCCTGCAGGTAGGTGTAACGAACGACGTTGAAATAGATGTAGTGGAAATAGAGCTTGAAATAATTGCGGCGGACATTGGCGAATAATTGTGTCGTCGTCGCCGGCTGCGCCCGATCGGGATGATCCTCGCCGTAGACAAGTTCCTTGCGATAGGCTGCCTCGACACGCTGGTTGCGGAACTGCAGGCCCGGCAGCTTGAGACCCGCCACCATGACGGAAATCGTTCCGAACAGACACCAGCCCAATGCGGCAACGACCAGCGGCTGCGGGACCGTGCCGATGATCGGCAATTCGGTGATGTGGGCCTGCAGTTGAATCAAGACCGGCAGAAAGGCGATCAATGTCATGATCGACTGAACGAAAGTCGAGCCGAGATCTTCCATGATCTGCGAGAAGCGCATCGTGTCTTCCTGGATACGCTGCGAGGCGCCCTCGATGTGGCGCAGCCGGCCCCAGTTGGCCATGAAGTAATCGTTCATCGCGGTGCGCCAGCGGAAGATCCAATGGCTGACGATGAAGGCGTTGACCACCTGCACGTTCATGCCGACCAGCGCGAGCCAGGAGAAATCGGCCAACCCCTTGTAGAATTCGATGTCGGTCGAGGCCGTCGTTCCCGACATCAAGCCCTGAACATAATCGAAGAACGGGCCATACCAGTTGTTGACCGCAACCGAGACCTGAACGTTGAAGTAGATGAAGAACAGGATGACCGCAGTCATCAGGATCGACCAGTTCTGCCACGGGTGCGGGGCGTACCAGCTCCAGAAGGCGTAGAAGATCGCCACGCAGGCCACGAAGTACATGTAGAACCACAGAAACGGCTTCGACCACAGCACCGCGATGCCGATGATCGGCGGCGAACCGGCCGCCACGGGCGGCAGGCCGAAGACGGCGCCCAACTGCTCGCCGCCGAAGAACCAGAACAGGATCGCGGCAAGGCTCCAGACGGCGGCCGAGGTGAAGAAAAGCTTCGGCTGCGGGAAGAAGGATACGAACACTGTGGCGGGTTTCCTCGGTCTGACCGCAAATCAGCGGCGTTGCAGTTCGGCGGGCATAAAGTCACACATTAGGGGGAAAGAAAATGCCCGTGCCCGACGCCCGGCATCGAACAAACCGCAAATCATGGCGATTTTGGCGCAGCCGACCAAGCAATGACGCCGGAGGCGAGCAGCGCCGACGCTGCCATGATCGAAGCAAGCACGTAATTGCCCGAAGCCTGGGCGAGCAGGCCGGCGGCGATCGGGCCGACGATCTGGCCAAGGCCGAAGGCCGCCGTCATCACCGCGAAGATGCGGCGCGGCGCCCGCGGCGCGAGCTGCCTGCCCATCTGTAGGCCCAGCGCCGTGATGGCGATGAAGGTGCCGCCGAGCAGGACGCCGGCGATCAGCGGTCCGGCGGCGCCCTTGACGACGACGCTGGCGGTGACGCCGACCACCTCGACCAGGCAACTCGCGGCATAAGTGGCATAGAGCCCTATCCGGCCGGCGAGCTTCTGCCACGCCCAAGTCGAGGGAAAGCCAGCGAGGCCGGCAACCATCCAGACAGTCGCCTCGAAGACGCGCCCGCCGCCGCCCTGGCGGACGATGGCGACCAGGAAAGTGGCGGTCACCACGTAGCCGAAGCCGAACAGCCCATAGGCGACGATCAACTTCACCAGGGACCCGTCCTTCGGCAGCGCCGGCTCGCGCCCGTCGGTGACATTGGCCGGCGTGGTCGAGCCGGCGAGCAGTGCGACGACGAGCAGGCCGACGGTCGAAAGCGCCCCCGACCAGAGCCAGCCCGCGGCCCAATCCGCATGTTCGGAGACGAGGACCGCCAGCAGCGCCGAGGATGCGGCAATGCCTAGTCCGACGCCGCCGAAATGCAGCGCCTGCAAATCGCCGCGGCCGGCCTCTGCCAGATGGCTGAAGACGATCGAGGCCATGAACACCATGACGAAGGCACTAGCGAGGCCGGCGAGGAAGCGGATGACGAGAAAGGCGGGCATCGTCTCGTTGAACCCCATGAGGGCCGCGAGCACGGCGCTGGCGGCGAGGCCGGCGAACATCAGCATGCGCTCGCGGCCATGCGCCCAGCCACCGGCCGCGGCAAGCGCGCCGATGAGGTAGCCGACATAATTGGCGGAAGCGATCCAGCCGGCATCGGCCGGCGTCAGGCCAAGTCCCTCCATCATGCCCGGCAGGATCGGCGTGTAGACGAAGCGGCCGATGCCCATGGCGACCGCGAGCGCGACCATGCCGGCGAGAGCAAGCCGCAAGGGAGATGGCGTGGCGTTCATTGCGGCGCACAATAATTGCATGTGCAGGTGAAACAATGCGCTTGCGTTGGGCCAGGTGCACGTCCCCTCACCCAGCCTCCGCTTCGCTCGGCTGACCTCTCCCCGGTGGGGAGAGGAGCCTGTCGGCGCTGGCCATCTCTTCTCCCGAAGGGAGAAGGTGGCCGCGAAGCGGCCGGATGAGGGGAGCACCGCCGAAAAGGCCAAAAACTTAGCGGCAACTTAGCGGCCAGCTGCACCCATCGTTTCATATGCGGTGCGGCGGGCCGTCAGCCGGAAGGGCATGTCGCCGAGCTCGCGCTCCGACATGGTGTCGAGCACCGGATGCGACAGCGGATCGATGATCCAGCGCGCGATCTCACCGTCCTCGGGCGGCCTCGCCTCGGTGCCGCAAAGCCCTTTCAGAAAAGATAAAATCTTCATGGGGCCACCTCATGGCTCAAGGCTGTTCCAGGTAAATTCTGCCGTTTCCTGTCGGGTTTCAATTGAGACTTCGGTCCGTTCACTTTAGAAAAACTGGATGGCTATGCTGAACCGCGTCCATCTCAACGGCCTGCGCGCCGTGGAAACCGTCGCCCGCCTGGGATCGCTGGCGGGCGCGGCCGCGGAGTTGAACGTCTCGGTCAGCGCCGTCAGCCAGCAGGTCAAGCGCACGGAAAAACAGCTGGGACAGGCGCTGTTCGAACGCACGCCGGGCGGGCTCGTGCCGACGGAATTCGGCGTCGTCTTCACGACGCGGCTCAGCGCCGGCTTCCGCGAGCTTGCGCAAGCCGTGGCGCTGGCCGACGAGGCCAACGAGTGCACGCTGGTCGTCTCGGTGGCGCCGGCTTTCGCCTCGAAATGGCTGCTGCCCCGGCTGTCGCGGCATTTCGCGCGACACCCGAATGTGCTGTTGCGCATCGACGCCTCGGCCAAGGTCGCCGATCTCGACCGGTCCGACATCGATATCGCCATCCGGCTTGGCGATGGCAAATGGCCGGGCGGGCGCGCCGAGCTCCTGCTTGCCCAGGAAGTGTTTCCGGTCTGCGCGCCCTCGATCGCGGCCAGGCTGAAGTCGATCGGCGATCTGGCGCAGACCTGCGCCATCACCGACGAGCGGGCGATGTTCAGTTGGGACGGCTGGTTCGAGGCGGCCGGCGTCGAGCCGGTCACCTTCCAGAAAGGCGCGCGTTTCACCGATCCGATGCTTTGCCTGGAATCGGCGATCGCCGGCCATGGCGTGATGCTCGCCTGGCAGCTGCTCACCGCCGACGCGCTGGCCGACGGCCGGCTGGTCGCGCCCTTCGGAATCAGGGCCGAGAGCGGGCTGGGTTACTGGCTGGTGACCTCGGCCACCAAGAGCGAAAGCCGCAAGGTGCGCGACTTCAAGGCCTGGATCCGCGAGGAGATCGAGGCGACCATGGCGCAGTTCCGGGCGCTGGACAGCGCCGCCTAATCGCTCCGCACTTTTCAATGCCGCGGTTCGTCCTGCTTGAGAGCAGGCCCAGTCGATCGCGGTGGAAAGGTCAATCGCAGCGGTCTATGTAAGGATGAGAACCCCAACAAATAGCAGGCAGGATCATGACCACACATTCGCGCGGCGTTTCGGCAAGCATCGACCCGGTGAAGCTCGACCGGCTGGCGGAAGTCGCCGTCAAGGTCGGGCTGCAGCTGCAGCCCGGTCAGGACCTGGTGCTGACCTCCTCGATCGCGGCACTGCCGCTGACCCGCCGCATCGTCGAGCACGCCTATAAGGCCGGCGCCGGGCTGGTGACGGCCATCTTCAACGACGACGAGATCACGCTGGCGCGTTTTCGCTATGGGGCGGACGCCGGCTTCGATCGCGCCGCCGGCTGGCTCTATGAAGGCATGGCGAAGGCGTTCTCCAACAATGCGGCGCGGCTCGCCGTGCGCGGCGAGGATCCGTCGCTGCTCTCGTCGCAGGATCCGGCCAAGGTGGCGCGCGCCAACAAGGCCAACTCGATGGCCTACCAGCCGGCGCTGGAGAAGATCACCGGCTTCGACATCAACTGGAACATCGTCGCCTATCCCGATCTTGCCTGGGCAAAACAGGTGTTTCCGGGTGAGCCGGACGACGTCGCGGTGGTGAAGCTTGCCGACGCCATCTTCTCGGCCTCGCGGGTCGACGTCGAGGACCCGATCGGCAATTGGAAGGCGCATAACGCCGCCTTGGCCGAGCGCACGAAGTGGCTCAACGAGCACCGTTTCCACGCGCTGCATTTCACCGGGCCGGGCACCGACCTGACCGTCGGGCTGGCGGATGGCCATGAATGGATGGGCGGCGCTTCGACGGCGAAGAACGGCATCACCTGCAACCCGAACATTCCGACCGAGGAGGTCTTCACCACGCCGCATGCGAGGCGCGTCGAGGGCCATGTCTCCTCGACCAAGCCGCTCTCCTACCAGGGCACGCTGATCGACGACATCTCGGTGCGCTTCGAGGGTGGGCGGATCGTCGAGGCCAAGGCCTCGAAGGGCGAGGACGTGCTGCAGAAGGTGCTGGACACCGATGAAGGCGCGCGGCGTCTCGGCGAGGTAGCGCTGGTGCCGCATTCCTCGCCGATCGCGAAGAGCGGGCTGTTGTTCTTCAACACGCTGTTCGACGAGAACGCCGCCTGCCATATCGCACTCGGGCAGTGCTATTCGAAATGCTTCGTCAACGGCGCGTCGCTCAGCCAGGACGAGATCGCGGAGCGCGGCGGCAACAAGAGCTTCATCCACATCGACTGGATGATCGGCTCCGACAAGATCGACATTGACGGCGTGGCCAAGGATGGCGGCCGCGTGCCGGTGATGCGCAAGGGCGAGTGGGCGTAACGGTATTTTGTTGGCGCAATTTCGGACGGACGGCTACGGCGAAGTCGCCGAGCCCAACCGCTGCAAACTTTGCCGGGGCTTGGCAAAGGAGGCATAAGTGGCCTTCGACATTGCGGTGAAGCGTGTCTATGAGCCGCCGGCGAAAGCCGACGGCCAGCGGGTGCTGGTCGACCGGATCTGGCCGCGCGGCGTCAGCAAGAAGGACGCCGAACTGACGCTTTGGCTGAAGGACATCGCGCCGAGCGACGCGCTGCGCAAATGGTTCGGGCACGAGCCGGATCGCTGGCCGGAGTTTCAGAAGCGGTATCGGGCCGAGCTCGAAGCCAATAGCGACGCGGTAGCGCAGCTGCGTAGCCTGCTTCGCGAAGGCAAGGTGACGTTGCTCTACGGCGCACATGACGAAGCGAACAACAATGCGGTGGCGCTGGCGGCGTACCTAAAGGCGTAAACGTTGAGATGCTGGCGGGACAGCGCCCCCCTCTGTCCTGCCGGACATCTCCCCCTCTTGGGGGGAGATTGGCAGCTCCGGCGCTCCGCTAATTCTTGCAAGGTTGATTGGCGAAGGCCGGCGTGACGGCTGACCTCCCCCCTTGAGGGGGAGATGTCCGGCAGGACAGAGAGGGGGCGAAGGAACTCGACGTAAGTGGTCGTGCCTACTTCCCGCCCACCGCCTCCTCATAAACATCCGGCTTGAAGCCAACGATAACGTCATTCCCCACCTCCAGCACCGGCCGCTTGATCATCGTCGGCTTGGCGAGCATCAGCTTCTTCGCCTTCTTCTCGTCCAGCCCCGTCTTGTCCGCTTCCGGCAGCTCGCGAAAGGTCGTGCTGCCCTTGTTGAGCAGCTTTTGCCAGCCGACCTTGCCGATCCAACCGCTGAGCCTGTCGGCCTCGATCCCCTCTGCCCGGTAGTCATGAAAGCGATACGGCACGTCATGGCTCTCCAGCCAGACGCGCGCCTTCTTGATCGTGTCGCAAGTGGTGATGCCATATATGGTGATGGTCAAGGCAGCCTCTGTCGGATGAGATTTTCGAATCCGGCAGAAGCCTAGGCCGGCCCCACAAGCTTTGCCAGCGCTTCGCGCCGGTGCGATTTTGCGGGGAACGGTTGCCGACCAGCTTGTGGACTATCTGACGATTTGCGAAGCAGACATGGCGGCCTAGATGTCATCCGGCCGCCATTCCCGATCTTTCAAATCATGCTGCGAAAGGCGTGCGCAGCCGAATGCCGGCAAGCCTCAATAATAGAAACGCTCTTCGGTGATCTTGCCGTTCTTGACGGTGTAGAGGCCAACCTCATCCATTTTGACGCGCTCGCCCGTCGATTTGGGCGTCACGTCGAAGCTGAAGCGCAAGGCGAACTGGTCACCATTGACATAGGGACCCTCGATCGAGCCGCCGTGGACCTCATGGTTGGCTTCCCACCAAGCACCCTTCTCCTTGACGGCTTCCTTGCCGTTGCAAACGGCCATCGGCCCTTCCATCGCCTCGTAGCTGACGATGTCGTCGGCATTGTATTTCGCGGCAGCGCCGTGGCTGTCGCCCCGCTTGAGGAGCTCGGTGAAATCTTTGGCAATTTCGGCAGTGGTCATGATTTCCTCCCAGTTTGGACCAGACATCAGGTAGGTATCGATCGTTCGCCTGCCACCGACAGCCGGCTCCGCAGGTGACAAATCGTGTCAGGATGGTGAGGCTTGCGCCATCGAAGGCCAACGATCCAGTTCCCGCCAGCGCCTTGCAAGCCATTGGGCCATGGTGCTCGGCTAGTTGGCCGGACACTTGGGACCCCAACAGAAGACCTTAGACAGACTCGAGATGCAGGCATGTTCGACCGACCAGTACAGGTCCGTCGGCCATTTTTTGTTTCTGGATTACGAGTGATCGCTGGGGCATCCTAGGGCATGTGCAACCTCTACAACATCACCACCAGCCAGGACGCCATCCGGGAGTGGACCCGCGCAATGCGGGACATCATGGGGAACCTTGAGCCCTCGCTGGATGTCTACCCTAACATGCCCGGGGCCGTGGTCCGCAACGCCCCTGATGGCCAGCGGGAGCTTGCCAAGCTGCTCTGGGGGATGCCTACGCCGGCCGACCGGGTGAAGGGCAAGGCGGATTACGGTACCACCAACATTCGCAATCCACAGTACAGCCATTGGCAGCAATACGTTGGCGTCGAGAACCGCTGTGTGGTGGCCGTCACGAGCTTTGCGGAGCCGAGCCCGAAGCCCAACGACAAGGACCCCGAGACGGGGATTCAACGGAACTATTGGTTTGCCCGAAGCGAGGACCGGCCTCTGTTCTTCTTCGCGGGCATGTGGACGCGCTGGCAGGGTGTCCGTAGGTTAAAGGACGGACCGGGAGACTTCGAGCTTTACGGCTTCCTCACGACCAAACCCAACGCCCTCATCGCCCCTATCCACGAGAAGGCGATGCCGGTGATCCTCACCACACAGGAGGAGGTGGAGATCTGGCTCACTGCACCATGGACCGAAGCTCGGCACATGCAGCGGACAGCGCCGGACGATGCCTTGGTGGTTGTTGAGAAGCCGGCCACCCAGATCAAGTTTCCCCAGCAATCTCCGGTGCAGGGCTCATTGTTCTAGATGGTGGGATGTGCCCCGAGCGCACCTCTGAAAATCCCAAGCCTCACGTGTCGAGCATATCCCAATCGTCGCCTAGAACCCAGCGTAGCGCTGAGAGCTTCCCATTGATCATGCCCCATTCAAAGTCGTCCCAGGGACCGAGATTCTGAATTCCGACCTCCTGCTCGGTCCGATTAGCGGCCTCGCGTGCAAGCTTCCAAGTGCCTTGGGTAATTAGCGTCTGGCGGCGGCGTGGCTCCGCAGCCGACCACTCTGCACCAGAAACGATTTTCGTATTTCCGCGCTCGACACTGATGCGCAGGTTCTGGTGCCTGTTGTACCAGACCTGCCTGTAGAGCAGATGTTCGGCCTCGCGAATTTCAGAGAACCCTCGAACCTGGGTGGCCCCATATAGCTGAAGGTCGTAGTTCGCCAGCAAGTCCTGGTCTAGGTCGTTAAGCACGTCCGCCAGCGAAATCCAGAATGTCGAGCGACCGCCGTCGAACAGCGGCAGCAAATCGGCATGTGGTTGGCGGTGGTCGCCCGCTTCCTCACTAAAATCGGCCTTGTTGTGTGTGACGAAGGCAAACTCGTCGTCCCAAGCAGCGACCGGAGCCATCTGCTCAGCATAGGTCTCGATGATGATGGCATCTCCGATGCTGTTCTTAGAGCGGTGGCAGGGAGCCGACCCATGGAGGGCGCGATCAGCCGCGCGGGCCTTGACCGACTCCGTTGCCGGGATCGGCTCTGCTGCCTGGAGCATCCGCTCGATACGCTCAAAGGATTCGTTCACGGCCTCGCCTTTGTAGACCGCCGCGTGATCCACCTCGTTCAAGGCTTTGATGGTCGGACCGATGTCCTTCTCGCTTCCGAAACGTCGCACAGCGTCCCTGACGAGGCTGAAATGGGATTGAAGACTTCGTTTCGCATCGACGGCAACCCTCTCCTTGTTCCGAGCGAACTCGTCTAGGACCGTCTGAGGCACGATTAGTCCAAAGTCAGGGTGGTTGAGGAGGTCCTCCAGGGCAGCGACAACCGGCTGGTTTGATAGTCCTTCGCCAGGTCTAGCCACACGCAGGTGTCAACGAGAATGCGGAGCATCGATGCTTCCTTTCGGCAGTGTTCTTAGCCGATAGCCGAGGTGTCCGGGAGCTGCTACCCTTGCCCTTGTGGCCTGCTTTACAACAACCCAGCCTATGCTGCTATTCATCGCTCCACATCACCCGCCGCACCATACGCACCCCCACAAGCCGCCTCACGCGTATCTTTACGCCTTGCACCGCGCTTGGCAGAAGAATGTCCACATCGAACTCCCGCCGCTTGCAGCGCTCGCACCGCATATGCCGCTCGACATCCCAGAACGGAATGTCCCCCATAAGCTTGAGGAGGTCTCCTGGGAGGTAGTAGCGCGTAATGTTGCAGTTGATGCAGCGGACGCGAATTAACTGCCCAATGTCATGGGCACGGCTTAGCGTCTGGACGACACGTCGGGTTCGGCTGCTGGGCTCCGGCATGCATTAGGAAATAGGAAAATGTTCCCAGAGGAGTCAATTCGGCCAGACCCTTTGTTCTATTTTTGTTCATGTGGCAGTTAGAGCTATCGGAGTGAAGCGGCGGATTTTCAGGACCGGCGTTCCTCTAGTAACACCCGCGCTCGATCGCCAGCCGCCGTACCAGCGCCAGCACGGTGTCGATGATCGGCGTCGGCTGGCCGGTCAGGCGGCCGAGCTCCTGCACAGCGGTGACCAGCGCGTCGATCTCCATCGGGCGGCCGCGCTCGAGGTCCTGCAGCATAGAGGTCTTGTGCTCGCCGACATCGCCGGCGCCCTTGATGCGCCGGTCGACGGGAATAAGGAAGCGCACGCCGAGCTTCTCCCCGATCGCCTGCGCCTCCAGCATCATGGCGCGGGCGACGGCGCGCGTGGCTTCATCGCCGACGATTGCCGCAAGCGTGGCGCCGGTCAGCGCCGAGATGGGGTTGAAGGAGAGGTTACCCCAAAGCTTCACCCAGATCTCCGAGCGGATGTCCTCGCGCACCGGCGCCTGCAGCCCGGCCTTGACCATTTCGTGGGCAAGCGCGGTTGCCCGCTCGCTCTTCTCACCGGAAGGCTCGCCCAGCGAAAAGCGCGTGCCTTCGACATGGCGGATCAGGCCCGGCGCATCGACCTCGACAGCGGGATAGACGACGGAGCCGATGACGCGCTCGGGCCTGATGCGCTGCCAGATCGCGCCGCCTGGATCGACCGCGTCCAGCCGCGTGCCTTCGAGAGCGCCGCCCGCCTTGTGGAAATACCACCAGGGCACGCCGTTCTGCATGGTGACGACGGCTGTCCCCTCGCCCAATAGTGGCGCGATCTCGTCCAGCGCCGGCTCCAGCGAATGCGCCTTCAGCGCCAGCACGACATAGTCCTGCACGCCGAGTTCCTCGGCGCGTGCCGCCGCCCTCACCTGCGCCACGGTTTCCTCGCCGTCCTCGATCAGGCGAAGGCCGCCGGCCTTGATCGCTTCCAGATGCGCGCCGCGCGCCACGATGGACAGATCGACAGAACCGGCGATCGCCAGCTTCGCGGCGAGGTAGCCGCCGATCGCGCCGGCGCCAAAGACCGTAACGCGCATCAGCCGAGCCCGAGCTTGGCCGCCAGCCCGATGCGCTGCAGCTTGCCCGTCGCGCCCTTCGGGATCTCGTCGAGGATCACCACCTTGCGCGGCACCTTGAAGTCGGCGAGCCGGGTCGATGCAAAGCCACGGATATCGGCCTCGCTGGCGCTCTCGCCTTCGCGCAGCACGACGGCCGCCGCCACCTCTTCGCCCAGCTTGTCATGCGGCATGGCGAAGGTGACGACCTGCGCCACCGCCGGATGATCCATCAAGACGTCGTCGACCTCGAGCGGCGATATCTTCTCGCCGCCGCGGTTGATGATCTCCTTCAGCCGGCCGGTGACGCGCAGATAGCTGTCCTCGTCGAGCACGCCCTGGTCGCCGGTGTGGAACCAGCCATGGGCGAAGGCGCTGGCATTGGCATCCGGGTTCTTCTCGTAGCCTGCCGTGACGTTCGGTCCGCGAATGACGATCTCGCCGACCTCTCCGGGTTTGAGCAGGCGCCCGTCCGGCGCCATGACGGCGACTTCCGGTCCGGCCGACGCGCCGACGCTGCCGGGCTTGCGCAGGCCGGGCGGCAAACGGTTGGACGCCATCTGATGCGCGGCCTCCGTCATGCCGTAAGCCTCGATCACCGGGCAGCCGAAGGTCTTCTCCAACTCGGCCATCACTTGCGCCGGCAATGACGCCGACGACGAGCGGATGAAGCGCAGCTTCGCCTCGGCAAGCTGCTCGGGATTGCGGGCGGCGCGCGGCAGGATCGCCTGATGCATGGTGGGCACGGCGGTGTACCAGCTTGGCTTGGCCTCAGAGAGCCACTGGAAGAAACGCAGCGCGCTGAAGCCCGGCGTGCAGAAGACGCTGCCGCCGGCGGCGAGCGAGGACAGCACCGCGGCGATCAGCCCATGGATGTGGAACAGCGGCATGATGTTGAGGCAGCGGTCGGCCGGTGTCAGGCCGAGCGTCGCGCCGATATGTGCCGCCGACGCGGCGAGGTTGGCGTGGCTGAGCGGCACCAGTTTCGGACGCGACGTCGTGCCGGAAGTGTGGAGCAGCAGCGCGACATCGCTTTCCGCGGCGAAGCCAGACGAGACCGGCGATCCAACCGGCTCACCCTCGATCGTGAAGGTTCCAGACGGCGCGCCCTCCGGCACCAGCAGCCGCAGCACCGGGATACCGAGGCGCTCGGCGACTTCGACCGAGGGGCCTGCCTCCTCCTTGCGGACGAGGATCGCCTTGACGCCGATATCGCTGAGATAAAAATCGAGCTCGTCGGCCCGGTAGGCCGGATTGAGCGGCGCGGTCGACGCGGCGGCGGCCACGGCGATGAAGGCCGTCGCCATTTCCGGACCGTTCGGCAGCACGATGGCGATGCGATCGCCGCGGCCGATGTCGAGCGCGTTCAAGCGCGCCACGGTATCGCGGATCAGGCGGCGCAGCCCGCCATGCGAGAGTGCCGTCCGTTCGGGCGCGGCGATGGCCGGCGCGTCGTCGGCGCCGGGTGCAAGACGATGGGCAAGATCGGTGGCGTTTTCGCTGTTCGTCATGGTTCCAGACTATGTTTCGAACGATCGGCTTATGTCCAGCGCTGCTCAATATCCGAGCGCCAGGCCGTCCTTGCGCGGATCGGACGCGCCGGTCAGCGTGCCCTTTTCCCAGTCGATCAGCACCGCCTGCCCGCCGCCCAGCGGATGGTCGGGCTCCACAATACGATGTCCAAGCCGGCGCAGGCCTTCGATCGTCTCGGCGCGCACGCTTCGCTCGGCCTCGACGACGTCGTGATTATAGAAGACGCGGGCCGCGTCGATCGCCTGCTGCGGGTCCATGCCGAAGTCGATCATGTTGGTCAAAAGATGTACGTGGCCGAAGGGCTGATAGCCGCCACCCATGACGCCGAAAGGCATGAGGGCGCGGCCATCCTTCGTCATCATGCCCGGCATGATCGTGTGCATCGGCCGCTTGCCGGGCGCTATCACATTCGGGTGCTTCGGATCGAGGCGGAAGCTCGAGCCACGGTTCTGCAGCACGACTCCGGTCTTCGGGCCGACAACGCCGCTGCCGAACGAATAATAGGTCGAGTTGATGAAGCTCACCGCGTTGCGGTCGCGGTCGACGACGCTGATATGGACCGTGTCGCTGCCCGGAAGATCGAGACGCGGCAGATGGGTCATGGCGCGCTCGGGATCGATCGCGGCGCGCAGGCTGTCGGCATAGGCGCCGCAAAGCAGCGCCTTGACCGGCACATCGACTTGATCCTGATCGGCGAAAAATGCATCGCGATCCTGATAGGCGAGCCGGCCCGCCTCGATCTCGAGGTGCAGGCGCGCGGCGCCGTCGGGATCGAGCTTGCCCAGTTCGAAGCCCGAGAGCACGTTCAGCATCAGAAGCGCGGTCAGGCCCTGATTGTTGGGCGGCATCTGGTGGATGTCATAGCCGCGATAAGAGGTGCTGATCGCGGTCCGGTAATCGCCCTTGGTGGCGGCGAAATCGTCGAGCGTATGCAGGCCGCCGAGCGCGCGAAGCCGCCCGACCAGATCGTCCGCGACCTCGCCTTCATAGAAACCGGCGCGACCTTTCCTGGCGATGATGCGCAGCGTCTCCGCCAGCTCCGGCTGGCGATGAACATCGCCGGCCTTCGGCGGCTTGCCGCCCGGCAAAAAGATGCGCATCGCCACCTCGTCGGCCGTCAGGTCGGTCTCGGGATCCTCCCAGTCGAAGGCGACGCGGTCGTGCACGACATAGCCTTCTTCCGCATAACGGATGGCCGGAGCGAGCGCGTCGGCCAAACCCTTGCGGCCATGATCCTCAAGCAGCCGACACCAGGCGTCGACGGCGCCTGGGATGGTGACCGCGTGCGGACCCTGCTTCGGAAGCTCGCTGAACCCCTTGTCCAGATACCAGTCGACCGTCGCGGCCTTTGGCGCACGGCCCGAGCCGTTGAAGGCAAGCACGTTCCCGTCGCCCTTCGGGCAATAGAGGACAAAACAGTCGCCGCCGATGCCGGTCGATTGCGGCTCGACCACGGCCTGCACCGCGGCCGCGCAAACCGCGGCGTCCATGGCGTTGCCGCCGGAGCGCAGCATGTCCATGGCCGCAAGCGTAGCGAGCGGATGCGAGGTCGCGGCCATCGCCTCGGTGGCGCGGACCGGGGAGCGGCCGGGAAACTGGAAATCACGCATGCGGGTCTGGGTATCCCTGTATCAACGTCCGCGGCCGAAAAGCTGGGCAGCGGACAACAAGACGATCGATAGCACGATCAGGCAAGTCGAAATGGCGGCGATCGTCGGATCGATCTGATCGCGCAGCGCATTGAACATGCGCCGCGTCAGCGTCGTGGTCTCGCCGCCGGAGATGAACAGCGACACCACCACCTCGTCGAAGGAGGTGATGAAGGCAAACAGCGCGCCGGAGACGATCGAGAAGCGTATCTGCGGCATCGTCACCTGGAAGAAGGCCGAGAAGCGGCCGGCCCCGAGGCTGCGCGCCACCATCTCCTGGTTCATGTCGTAGGACCGCAGCCCCGAAAGGACTGTCAGCACGACCAGCGGCAGCGCCTGCACTGTGTGCGCGATGACCAAGCCGGTCAGTGTGTTGTTGAGGCCGATGCGGGCATAGAGGAAAAAGGTGCCAATGCCGATCAGGATGACAGGGATGATCAGCGATGCCGTGAGCAGCGCGTTGATCGCGCCGGTCAGCCGCAGTGTGCGGGCGTTGATGGCGTAGGCGGCGGCGGTGCCGAGCAGCGTTGCGACGATCGCCGTCATCACGGCAACCTTGACCGATACGACGGTGGCGTCGCGCCATTCGACCGAGCCGAAATAGCTTTCATACCAGCGCAGCGACCATTCCTGCGGCGGGAACTCTAAGAGCGACGAGCCGGAAAAGGACATGATGACGATGATCACCGACGGGGCGATCAGGAACAGCATGACAAGGCCGCCGAGCGCGTAGAGCCACAGGCGTTGCCGATGCGAGATGGGCAGGGCATTTTCCATACTCATCGCTCGCTCCACACACCGGTGGCGCGGGTGCCGAGCAGCCAGTGGAAGAGGCCAAGCAGCGCCAGCGTGACGGCGAGCAGCACGACGCCGAGGGCGGCGCCCGCGCCCCAATTGGAATAGAGGCTGGTGGTCTGCTCCATGCGCATCGCCCACATGATGACCTTGCCGCCGCCCATCAGCGCCGGGGTGACGAAGAAGCCGAGGCACAGCACGAAGACGATGACCACGCCCGAGGCCAGGCCGGGCAGCGACAGCGGGAAGAAGACCTGCCAGAAGGTGGCGGCCGGGCTGGCGCCGAGATTCATGCCGGCGCGCAAGCAGTCGACGTCGATGGTCTTCATCGAGGCGTAGAGCGGCAGCACCAGGAAGGGCAGCATGATATGGGTCATGCCGATGACGACGCCGGCGAAATTGTTGGCGAGTGGCAGCGGCTGGCCAATGACGCCGAGATCCATCAGCCATGTGTTGACCAGCCCCTTGCGCTGCAGGATGACGAGCCAGGCATAGGTGCGCACCAGCACCGAGGTCCAGAACGGCAGGATGACGAAGATCAGGCAGACCCCGGCGGCGCGGCGCGGCAGTTGCGACAGCATATAGGCCAGCGGATAGCCGAAGAGCACGCAGGCGCCGGAGACGACGAAGGCCACCTTGAAGGTGGTGACGAAGGTCTTGATGTAGGAGGCCTGCTCGAAAAAGCGCGCATAATTGGCGGCGCTGAGCTGACCGCTCTCGTCGAACAGCGAAAGCCAGAACAGCCAGCCGATCGGTATGATGATCACGGCGAAGACCAGAAGCAGTCCGGGCGACAAAAGCGCGAGCAGGCCCCGCGCTTCCCGCCGCGCGTCGGCGCGCAAGGCGTCGGTATTGAGCGCCCCATCGGGCCGTCCGGCGTGGTCGAGGCTGGCGGATGCGAGGCTCATTGGTCGGCCACCAGCACGACGTCCTGCGCATCGATGCCGAGCGTTATCGGCTCGCCCGGCGCCGGCAGTCTCGCCAGCACGTCGGAGCGGCAATAGTCGCGCAAAATCACCTGCCGGCCGTCCTTGAGCGTCGCATAGCAGACGAAGCTGTCGCCCTGGTAGATGACGTCGCCGACCGTTGCCGGCAGTGCATTGATGTCGCCGGTCTGTTCGCCAGCGATCAGGCGCAGCTTCTCCGGCCGCACCACCATCAGGTGCCGGCCCGAGGACGGCATTGGATCCTTCATGCGCAGCTTGTTGCCTTCATGCCAGACGCCGCCATTGCGGCATTCAACCGGAATGAAGCTGGATTCGCCGATGAAGCCGGCAACGAACTTCGTTTTCGGCCTGGCGTAGAGGATCTCGGGCTGATCGATCTGCTCGATGCGTCCGGCATTCATGACAGCGACGCGGTCCGACATGGTGATCGCCTCACGCTGGTCGTGCGTGACGTAGACCGTCGTCATGCCGAGCCGGCGATGCAGGTTGCGCAGCTCGATCTGCATATGCTCGCGCAGGCTCTTGTCGAGCGCGGACAGCGGCTCGTCCATCAGGACGATGCGCGGCTCGAAGACGATGGCGCGGGCCAACGCCACGCGCTGGCGTTGGCCGCCGGAGAGCTGGTCGACACGGCGCTCGCCGAGACCTTTCAGCTGCACGAGGTCCAGCGCCCGCTCGACGCGTTCTGCCGTTTCAGCCGCCGGCACGCGCCGCTGCTTCAACGGAAAGGCGATGTTGTGGAAGACGTTCATATGCGGGAACAGCGCATAGTTCTGGAACACCATTCCGATGTTGCGCTTGTGCGGCGGCATGGTGATGATCTCCTCGCCGCCGACCTTGATGGAGCCGGCACTGGCCCGCACGAAGCCGGCCAGGATCATCAACAGCGTCGTCTTCCCGGAGCCGGACGGCCCGAGCAGCGTCAGGAATTCGCCCGCGGCGACATCGAGGCTGAGATCGCTGAGGATGGAGACAGCACCGAAGCGCTTGTCGATGCCGCTGATGCCGATGGGAAGCGCGGACTGCGCGAGAGACAAGAGCATCTCCTTCAACTCCGGATCATTTTTCGCGAAACGATGCGGAGCGGCGCCTCGTGGACGCCGCTCCGATGTCGTTACTGCTGGATCAGGTTGTTGAACTTCTCGGTCGCCTCGACGAGGGTATCGCGCCAGAAGGCGGGATCCTGCAGCACCTGTTTCTTGACGTTCTCCGGCGCGGAATTGATGTCCTTGATGCGCTCGGGCGGAATCTTGCCGGTCTCGAAGGCCTTCTCGTTGGCCGGGCCATTGTCGACATAGAGCGGCAGGTTGGCCTGGAGGTCGGGGCTGACGAACTTGGCCAGCGCCTTCATGGCGACGTCCTTGTTCTTCGAGCCCTTCGGGATGACCATGCAGTCGGCGGTGAGCACGCCCTGATCGAAGGAGAAGCTGACCGGCGCGCCTTGCTTCTTCAGCGTGCCGGCGCGGCCGTTCCAGATGCTCGCCATGTCGACCTCGCCGTCCTTCACGAGCTGCATGGCTTGCGCGCCGGAGGTCCACCAGGCATCGATATGGCCCTTGACCTTGTCGACGGATTGCAGCGCGCCGTCGATGTCGACCGGATAGACCTTGTCGATCGGAATGCCCTTGGCTAAAGCGGCGACGCTCAGCGTCTCCGTCGCCTGGCTGCCGGAGAGCGCGCGGCGCCCAGGGAATTTCTCGACATTCCAGAAATCGGCCCAGGTCTTCGGACCTTTGTCGCCGAAAACATCGGTGCGATAGATCAAAACCACCGACGTGTAGGAAATGCCGACCCAATCATCGTGGACAAGCTTCGGGTTGATGCCGCTCTTGTCGATAACGTTGTAGTCGAGCTTCTCGAACAGGCCTTCCTTGGAGCCGCGCGCGCATTCGTCGGCGCCGAGTTCGGTGATGTCCCATTTGACGGCATTGCCGGTGACCTGCAGCCGCACGTCGTCGAGGCCGTTGGTGGTGTCCTGCTTGATGGTGATGCCGAGTTCCTTGGCCGTCGGATCGAAGAACGCCTTGGTCTGCGCTTCCTGATAAGTACCGCCCCACGAGGCGACGGTGATGGTGTCGGCGGCCGAGGCCGGAACGGCGACCGTAGCCAGCAGGCCGGCGACGACCAAGCCGTGAATACAGAGTCTCTTCGTCATTTTCGCTTCTCCAACCGGTGTTCCCGTTATCGTTGATTTGGTATGCGAATTTGTATACAATTTTGAGTGTAATTCGCTGGAAGCCGATGTCAACATGGGACATCGGGTTTTTGGTGGTGGAAAAGCAGGACGGTTCGGAGCGGCGGCTCGCCCCGAAACGGTCTGTTCAAGCAGGCGCTAAAAGGCACTAAACTGTGATTCCAGACTGACCGTTGGAGGCGGAACGCTTGAAGGAGAGAAAGAACACGCTGCGCGACTCGGTGTTCGAGAAGCTCAAGGCGTTGATCATCACCGGCCAGATTCCGCCGGGCGGCCGCGTGACGGAAAACGAAATCGCCGAGCGGCTGAAGGTGAGCCGCACGCCGGTGCGCGAGGCCTTCAACCGGCTGGAGCGCGACGGGCTGGTGATCGGGCGCCCGCGCCAGGGCTATGTCGTGGCCGAATTCAACCTGACCATGTTCCGCGAGGCTTTCGACATCCGCGAATTGCTCGACGGGCGCGCGACCGAACTGGCGGCGGCCAACGCCACCGCCGCCGACAAGGCGCGGCTGCGCGAGATGCTCGCCGAATGCGAGCGGCTGGCGGCGATCCCGGATCGCAGCACGCGGGAGAAATTCGAGGAGCTCCAGGTCGGCATCGACCTGCACCGGGTGATCGCCGAAATCAGCGGCAATGAGATGCTGCATGGCATGCTTTGCGGCATCCTCGACAAATGCCAGCAATATGTGTGGACCGAGCTTCTGTGGCTGGACGAATGGAAGCTCACCCGCGAGGAACATGCCGGCATCGTCGACGCGATCTGCGCCGGCGATGTCGCCTTGGCCGGCGAGCGCGCCCGCGCGCATGTGCGCGGCTCGCGCGAGAACATCCTGCGCCTGCTGCAGGCCAAGTCCGACTATCAGGGATTCTTCGCCAAGGCGTCTTGAGCCTAGGTCCGTTCCATCAGCTGGAAAGCATGGGGCAGTTGGCGCCCCGCCGCAGACTGACATGCGCCACGTCGCCGACTCCGAACTGAGCGCCGTCGGCGCGGCGCGGCGCGTCGATGACGATCGGAGTCCCCTGCCCTAGCTCTACATGCAGGCGCAGCGTGCGGCCGTGGAAGACGACGCCGCTGACCCGCGCGGGCGCGGTGCCTTCGCCGGCTTCACCAGCAACCAGGAGATCTTCCGGGCGCACGCCGATGGTGCGCGTGTCGCCGGCGGCCGGCGTCTCGCCGCTGTCGGACGTCGCCTCCAGCAGCAAGTCGCCGGCGGCAAAGCGCAGGCGCTCGCCGTCGCGGCGGACAAAGCGCGACTGCAACAGGTTCATCGTGCCGATGAAAGAGGCGACGAAACGCGTTGCCGGACGATCGTAGAGCGTGGCCGGCGGCGCGATCTGCTCGATGCGGCCCTTATTCATGACGACGATGCGGTCGGAGATCGACAACGCCTCGGTCTGGTCGTGCGTGACCATGACGAAAGTGGTGCCCAGCCGCGACTGCAGCCGCTTCAGCTCGACCTGCATCTGCTCGCGCAGATGCGCGTCGAGCGCCGACAGCGGCTCGTCGAGCAAAAGCACACGCGGCTCGCAGACGATGGCGCGGGCTAAGGCGACGCGCTGGCGCTGGCCGCCGGAGAGTTCGGAGACGCGGGCGCGCAGCTTGTCGGCAAGGCCTACTATGTCGAGCGCCTCGCGGACCCGCTTGGCCTGCTCGGCGCCGGTGAGTTTGCGCAGCGACAGGCCGAAGCCGACATTGGCGGCGACATCCATATGCGGGAACAGCGCGTAGTCCTGGAAGACCGTGTTGACCGGCCGGTCGAAGGGCCGCAGGCCGGTGATGTCGCGGCCGTCGAGCAGCACATCGCCGCTGGTCGGGCTCTCGAAGCCGGCGATGACGCGCAAGCTCGTCGTCTTACCGCAACCGGAAGGGCCGAGAAGGGTCAGGAACTCGCCGGGAGCGATGTCGAGATCGACATTATCAAGCCCGACAATGCCGCCAGGAAACACTTTTGAGATTTTCTGCAGCCGTACGAGCGCGTCAGGCGCCATCGCGCACCTCGGACGGCTTTGTCGTGTTGACCCAGAGGATCTGGCAGCGCTCCGCGCCGGGATTGCGGAAGGCATGCAGAAGGGTGCTCTTGAAGGCGAAGCTGTCGCCGGCCTTGAGCACATAGGTGCTGGCGTCCACCACCAGCTCGACCTCGCCCGCCATGACGAAGCCGAATTCGTGGCCGGCATGGGCGTAAGCTTCCGCCGTGCCGCCGCCGGCCTCGACCGTGACCAGCATGCCGGTCAGCGTCGCGGCGGGCGGCGACAGCAGCGCCTTGGCGATGCCTTCGGATTTCACCGGAATCTGCCGTCGCTTGTCGGCGCGCACGCAATAGAGATCATTGACCGCTTCGCTGCCGTCGGCGATCAGCGCCGACGGCTCGATGTCGAGCGCGGCGGCGAGCGGCCAGATCACCTTGACGCGCAGCGAGGACATGCCGCGCTCGATCTGGCTGAGCGCGCCGATGGAGATGCCGGCCTTGGCCGCGAGCTCGGCCAGCGACAGCTTGCGCTCGAGCCTGAGCGCTCGCACGCGCCGGCCGACGCGGATGTCGGCATCGTCTTTCGGCTTTGCCGCCGCTTCGTCAAGAATGTCCATGCGTTGGTCCTTGTTGTCTTTCCCCGGTGTGGTGCAGCGCCGCCAGGCTCCCCCTTCTCCCCCTGTGGGAGAAGGTGTCGCCGGAGGCGACGGATGAGGGGTGCTCCAGCTTGGCGACGACGGCGATCCGTCCAACACCCCTCATCCGTCTCGGCGCTGCGCGCCGATCCACCTTCTCCCACAAGGGGAGAAGGGGAATCCGCGCCACTCAGCCCCCTGCCTTCACCTTCTCGAACATCTTCGCCACGTCGTCATTCTGCTTCATCGGGCCGGTGAAGATGGTGCTCTTCAGCATCACGTCCGGATCTGCCGGCAGCTGCAGTTTCTCTAACTCCTCCTTCGACACGCCGGCGAACGCGGTCGACAGCGAGCTGCCGTAGCCATAGGACTGGATCAGGAATTTCCCCGAGTCGGCGTCGAGGCGGCTGTTGATGAAGTCATAGGCGAGATCGACGTTCTTGGCGTCCTTGAGCATGACGAAACCGCAGGCCCAGGTCAGCATGCCTTCCTTCGGCTTCATGAATTCGACCGGCACGCCCTGCTTCTTGAGCGAGGTGGCGGACGCATTCCAGGTCATGGCGGCGACGAGCTGGCCGCTGGCCAGCGCCTGCTCAACCGACGTCATGTCGGTGGTGTAGCTCGACAGCAGCGGCCGCTGCTCGCGCAGCTTTTCGGCCACCTTGTCCATCTGGTCCGGGGTCATGTCGAAGGGGTTCACGCCCGCCAGAAGGGCCGCGACGATCGGCGTGTCGTGCACGGCGTCGATGGTCGCCATGCGGCCGGCATATTGCTTGTCCCACAGAAGATTCCAGCTCGCCTCGGGGTTCTTCACCAGGTCGGTGCGGTAGAGAATCGAGGTGTTGCCCCAATCCCACGGCACCATCCACACCTTGCCGTCGCCGGCCTGCAAGTCGGGCAGGTTCTTGAACACCGGGAAAATCGAATCCCAGTTCTTGATGCGCTTGGTGTCGATCGGCTGCAGCAGGCCTTCCTTGTTCCAGCGCGCCACCTTGTCGTAGCAGGGATGCGCGATGTCGGGCCTGAAGCCGGCCTTGACCTTGGTGAAGGCGTCGTCATCATCGCCGAAGATCGTCGCCTCGACGCCACCGGGATGCGCGGCAAGGAAGCTCTTGTTGAAGTCGGGCAATTCGTAGCCCGACCAGGTGAAATATTGCAGCTTGTCGGCGGCAAGAGCGACTGTCGACGACAGCGCGAGCGCCAGCGCGGCAAGGCCAGCCCGGGCTTTGTGTCCGGCGATCGATTTCAGGTGGACTGTCATTTTCGTTCTCCTCTTCTTTGTTGTGGTTCAGGCTGGATTGCGGTGCGCAGCGCCGAGGCCGCGGTGGCGAAGGATTTCGGCTGTGCCCGCGATGATGAAAGATACGGCGAGGATCACCGTGCCGAGCGCCATCACGGTCGGCAGCGAGCGCGGGAAGCGCAGCTGGCTCCAGATGTAGAGCGGCAGCGTCGGCTCGGTGCCGGCGAGGAAAAAGACGACGATGAACTCGTCGAAGGAAATCAGGAAAGACAACATGAAGGCCGACAGCACGGCGGGCGCACTCAGCGGCAGCATCACGCGCCGGAACGTCGTCCAATCGGAGGCGCCGAGATCGAGCGCGGCTTCGCGGATCGTCTTCGGGATAGCGGCGAAGCGGCTGCGCATAACCACCACGGTAGTCGGCAGCGCGACCAGGATATGGCCGAGCACGATCGAAACGCGCGATGGGCCGAGACCGATCAGATTGACCAGGATCAAAAGCGAGATGCCGACAATGACGCCGGGGATCAGGATCGGCAGCCGGGCGATGGCGCTGATCATGGCGGCGAGCTGCGAACGACCGTAAAGGTCCATATAGGAGACGGTGATGCCGCAAAGCGTCGCGCCGAAGGCGGCGATGACCCCGATGGCCAGGCTGTTGGCCAGGGCGCCGGACAGCGCCGGATTGCCGTAGAGCGTCCGGTACCATTCAAGCGTGAAACCCTGCAACGGAAACGCCGCCTGGATCGAGTTGTTGAAAGAAAACAGCGGGATCAAGAGCACCGGCAGATAGAGGAAGACGAGATAGCCAAGCACGTAGACGCCGAGCCAGCGGCCGTCGCTATTGATGTCTGCCCGGGCGCTCATGTGCGGCTGCCGAACCGGCGATCGGCGCCGCGCGCGACCAGCACCACGCAGAGGATGACCAGCATGACACAGACCGAGAGCGCGGCACCGAACGGCCAATCATTGGCCTTGCCGAATTGCGACTGGATCAGCGTGCCGATCATGGTGCTGGCCGGACCGCCGACCATGGCCGGCGTGACATAGTCGCCGACCGTCGGCACGAAGACGACCAGCGCCGCCGCCAGAACGCCCGGCATCGAATTGGGCAGCACGACGCGGCGGAAGCTGGTGAAGGGCCGCGCGCCAAGATCGGAGGCTGCTTCGAGCAGCGATTTGGGGATCGTGTCCAGCGCCACGTAGATCGGCAGGATGGCGAAAGGCGCATAGGCGTGGGCGAGTGTCACCACGACCGCGGCCGGCGTGTTGAGGAAGGCGAGCGTCGGCTCCTTCCAAAGGCCTGTCTCGATGAAGGCCGAGTTCAGAACGCCATTATAGGCAAGCACGATCTTCCAGGCGAAGACGCGCAAAAGGTAGCTGGTCCAGAACGGCAGCGTGACCAGGAAGAGCAGCAGGTTGCGGCGGCGGCCGGCATGAAAGGCGAGATAATAGGCGACCGGATAGGCGGTGACGACGGTCGCCAGCGTCACCAAGCCGGCGATGACCAGCGAGCGCAGCGTCACCGTCCAATAGAGCGGATCGGTGGCGACGGTGACGAAATTTTCGACCGTCAGGCCAACCCCGAGCAGCGAGCCGTCATTGCCCCTGAAGGCGAGAAAGACCACCAGGCCAAGCGCGAACAGGATCAGAAAGAAGGTGACCAGCCCACCCGGCAGCAGCATGGCGAAACGGAAGACCGGCGAGATGCGGTTTTCCGGCAAGGGCCGTGTTGCGGCGATGGTCGACATCGAAGTGCCTGTTGGCTCCATCGGATTTTTGAAATCGCCTGATGTTTTTTCATATTCATGAAACTGTCAAGCAGATTCGCTTGTGCGCTGCACGCATTCGGCGTCAGCGTTCGAACGCGTCGAGCATGCGGTACCAGGTGATTGCCGCGGCGACGCCGACCTGGCGGAAAGCGTGGAACGGGATCGGCTTGATCGGCGACAGCGGAAACGGCAACTGCCGCACGTCGCCGCTTGCAAGATAGTTTGCCATGCGCTTGCCCAGCGCGCTCATCAGGCCGACGCCCCTGCCTTGGCAGCCGACGACCGAGAGCAGGCCTTTTTCCGGTTCATGCAGATGCGGCAGGTGATCCGGCGTCAGCGCCACGCGGCCGAACCAGCGCTTTTCGATGGCGATGCCGCCCAGCGCCGGATAGAGGCGGATGAGCGCGCGTTCGCAATGCGCCCAGTCGGCGGCGCTTGAGGGCAGCGCCATGCGGCCGCGACCGCCCAGCACCATCCGGCCGTCGGGGCTCTTTCGGTAGTAGACCAGGATGCGACGGGAATCGGAAACGGCCTGACCGCCCGGCAGGATGCTTGCAGCAAGCTCGGCCGGAAGCGGCGCGGTGGCGATCTGGAAGGAATGCAGCGGCACGATTGTTTGCGCGAGGCCCGGCAGCAGCCCGTCCGTATAGGCGTTGGTGGCGAGCACGACCGACTTGGCCCGCAATTCGGCGCCGCCTTGTGTAGAGACCCGCCATGCGCCGGCTTCCTTGGCGAGCTTCACCACCCGCTGTTGCTCGGCGATCCTGGTGCCGGCGGCCGCGGCGACGCGAGCGAGCTCAAGCGTATAGGACAGCGGATCGATGACGCCGGCCCGGCGGTCCAGCCAGCCGCCGAGATAGCCCTTGGCGCCGGTCATCGCCGCGATTTCGGCCTGGTCGAGCAATTTGACGTCGGCACCGCGCGAGCGCCATTGGCGATCCCGGTTCGCCGCTGCCTTGAGCGCGGTCTCGGTGTGCGCGGCCTGGATCCAGCCGTTGCGTGTGAACGGCACCGCCAGCTTCTCGTCGCGGATCACGTCGAACACGGCATCGGCCGTCGAGGCGGCGAACGCGACCAGGGCTTCGCCGCGTTCCTTGCCGAAGTGTTCGATCAGCCATTCCGGATCGTATTTGAGGCCGGGGATGACCTGGCCGCCATTGAGGCCCGAAGCGCCCTGCCCGATCGCGCCGGCATCCAGCACCTGGACGGAAAGGCCCGCGCGCGCCGCATGCAGCGCGGTCGACAGCCCCACAATGCCGCCGCCGACGACGACCGCGTCCAGCGTGCCGTCGGCCGAAAGCTCAGACTGAAACGCCGTGGCCGCCTGGGGCTTTCGCCAGATCGGATCGGAAAAGGCTTCGGCCAAGAGGATCACCTACGCGCTGGAGCTTCGTGAAAATCCTATTGCCGATTTCATAGATTTGAAAGAGCGCTTCGATGGGCCAGTTCGGCCGTGACGGTGTGACAGCACATCCATGGTCATAAATGTTGCGGCTGGCGGGATAGACGTTTCCGCGAAATCGGGGAAAAGTGCCGCGCGCGAAAAATTGAGAGGAATGATGCCATGACCGATCCGACCCGTCTGCCCGCCGATGGAATTTTCGTCGGCCGCGCCAAGACCAGCGCCGCTTCCCATCCGCTGGTGGTGACGGTGCGGGACGGCGAGGTGATCGACATCACCTCGAGCGCGGCGCCTACGGTGCGCGATCTTTGCGAGTTGAAGGATCCGGCTGACTATCTGCGCTCGGCCAAGGGCAAGGCGATCGGCGCGCTGGAAGAGATCGCGGCGAACAGCTTCGAGGCCAAACGTGACGCCGGGAAGCCGATCCTGCTGTCGCCCGTCGACCTGCAGGCGGTGAAGGCCTCCGGTGTCACCTTCGTCGTCAGCCTGCTCGAGCGCGTCATCGAGGAGCAAGCGCGCGGTTCGGCCGAAAAGGCCGACGCCATCCGAGCCGACATCGCCGGACTGATCGGCCACGATTTGTCGAAGCTCAAGCCCGGCTCGCCGGAAGCGATGGAGATCAAGGCCAAGCTGATCGCGCGCGGGGCATGGTCGCAATATCTCGAAGTGGGCATCGGCCCCGACGCCGAGATCTTCACCAAATGCCAGCCGATGGCTTCCGTCGGCTTCGGCGCTGATGTCGGGCTGCATCCCGTCTCCACCTGGAACAATCCGGAGCCCGAGATCGCCATGATCGCCGACAGCTCGGGTCGCATCGTCGGCGCCACGCTCGGCAACGACGTCAATCTGCGCGATGTCGAAGGACGCTCGGCGCTGCTCCTCGGCAAGGCCAAGGACAACAACGCCTCGGCCTCGCTCGGGCCGTTCATCCGCCTTTTCGACGAAACCTTCTCCATCGCCGACGTGAAGCGCGCCACGGTGCGGCTCAACGTCGATGGTGAGGACGGCTTCTCGCTGGAGGGCGCGAGCTCGATGGCCGAGATCAGCCGTTCGCCGGAAGAGCTGGTCAAGGCGGCGATGGGACCGCACCACCAGTATCCGGACGGACTCGCGCTCTATCTCGGCACCATGTTCGTACCCTCGAAGGATCGCGGCGAGAAGGGCAAGGGTTTTACCCACAAGGTCGGCGACATCGTCACCATCTCGTCGGAAAAGCTCGGCGCGCTGGTCAACCGCGTACGGCTGTCGCCGGACTGCCCGCACTGGACCTACGGCGCCAGCCACCTGATGCGCGATCTGGCCAGGGCGGGTCTGATCTAAAGCCGCACCAGAAGGCGGTTGCTTCGAGGCCAATCCGTGCAGCGGATGGCGATGGTGCCGCTTGCCCAATGAATATCACCGCAGCTGATGCAATCTGATGGGATTGCTGATGGCGCGCGCGCCTGTGCCAACATCCATTGGCGATGGAGGCTTGCCACTGCCTGAAAAAGAGAATGCTCTAGACGTTCCGGTCGGCGCGGGCAGGAGATGCGGCCAAGGTCGCGTCGCACCGATCCAGGAGGAGAGTTCAACATGGGAGGAAATCGAATGCTTTCGCGGCTAAGACTGCTCGTGCTTGGCTTGATCGCGGCTATCGCCATTCCGGCGATGGCCGAGGCCAAGACGTTCTACTGGATTTCGCATGGCGGCCCGGCCGATCCGGTCTGGACCTACTTCCTGGCCGGCGCCAAGCAATGGGCGAGCGACACCGGCAACAAGGTGAACACCTCGTTCCACAATGGCGATGTCGCCTCGCAGCAGGAAGCCGTCCGAGCCGCCATCTCAGCCAAGGCAGATGGCATCGTCACCACCAGCCCCGATCCGGGCAGCCTTGTCGAGATCGTCAAGGAGGCGCGCGCGGCCAACATCCCGATCATCAACTTCAACACGCCCGATCCGAAGGCCAACTTCAACGCCTATGTCGGCGGCGACAACGTCACCTTCGGCAAGCACTGGGCGCAATACCTGGTCGACAAGGGCCTGGTGAAGAAGGGCGATTTCGTCTGGATGCCAGTCGAGGTTCCCGGCGCCACCTATGGCGTGCAGGAAGAGGAAGGCATCAAGAGCGTGTTCGGACCTGCCGGCATCACCTATGAGGTGACCGAAGCGACACTCGACCAGGCCGAAGTGATCAACCGCATGGTCGACTATCTCACCGCCCACAAAGGCAAGGTGAAGGCGATCATCGGCCTCGGCGACCTCGTCACCGGCTCGATCAAGCGCGTGTTCGACCAGGCCGGCGTCAAGCCCGGCGAAATCCCGGTCGTCGGCTGGGGCAACTCGCTCGACACAACGCAGGAAGTGCTGAACGGCTACGTCAATGCCGGGCAGTGGCAGGATCCGCAAGCGACCAGCTATGTGGCGCTTTCGCTGGCCAACATGGCCGCCAGCGGCATTCCTCCGGGCTTCAACGTCATCACCGGTGCGCTCTATGAAAAGGACACAGCCGGCGTCTACGACAAGATCCTGTCCGGCAAATAATCCCTGACATTTGCGGTCGCGGCTTTCGGGCCGCGACCGCTTTCCTGTACCGTCGAGCCCTGCCTGATCGGAGCGGGCTTCAGCCAGTCATTCACGCCGCGGGCTCAATGGAAAACCGTTCCTTCATTCAAAGTTTCATCGCTCGAGCGGAATTCGGCCCGCTGGTACTGCTTATCGTCGAGCTCGTCGTCTTCTGGGGCATCAATCCCGACTTCCTGTCGCCGCAGAATATCTCCAACATCCTGGCCTTCACCGTCGAGCTCGGCCTGATCGCGCTGGCAATGACGCTCTTGATGACGTCGGGCGAATTCGACCTCTCAGTCGGCTCGCTGTTCGGCTTCTCGCCGGTGCTGATGTGGACGCTCTACAACAGCGGCGTCACCTCGCTGGAGGTTGGCCTGCTGATCGCGCTGATCGTTGCTGCCCTGATCGGGCTGGTGAATGGCTGGTTCGTCACCCAGCTCAAGATCCCGTCCTTCCTGGTGACGCTCGGCATGCTGCTGGTCGTGCGCGGCTCGGCGCTGTTCATCACCGACGGCTTTCCGCAGCGCACCTGGAGCGCGGAAGGCAGTTGGCTGGCGAACATCCTGGTCGGCGACTTCTATGTCGGACCCTTCCGCATCTACGCCTCGCTGTTCTGGTTCATCGGCGCCGCGATTGTGCTCGGCTATGTGCTGACGCAGAGCCGCACCGGCAACTGGATCCAGGCCGCCGGCGGCAATCCGAACGCGGCCCGCGCGCGCGGCGTCAACGTCAGCCGCGTCAAGGTCGGCCTGTTCATCCTGTCGGCGGTGATGGCTTCCTTGGCCGGCGTCATCTCCTCGCTGCGCACCTCCGCGGCCAATCCCAACAGCGGCACGGGCTACGAGCTCGAGGTCATCGCCATGGTGGTGATCGGCGGCACGGCGCTGACCGGCGGACGCGGCACCATCATCGGCACGGTGCTCGGCATCCTGATCCTGCGCGTGATGCGCAACGGCATCGTGCTGATCGGCGTGCCGGGGCTCGCCTACAACATTTTCATCGGCGCGATCATCCTCGGCATGATGGCGCTGCATTCATGGCTCGAACGCCGGCACCAGGCGGGGACTTAAGACGATGGCCGAGCCTCTGATCCGCATGACAAACATCCGCAAGTCCTACGGGCGCGTGCAGGCGCTGGTGGACGCCAATTTCCACGTCAATGAAAAGGAGATCGTCGGCCTGCTCGGCGACAACGGCGCCGGCAAGTCGACGCTGATCAAGGTGCTGTCAGGCGCCGTGCCGCTGACCAGCGGCGACATCTTCATCCGCGGTAAGAAGGTCACGCTGCGCAGCACCAGCGATGCCATCGCCCACGGCATCGAGACGATCTACCAGGATTCGGCGCTGGTCACGCAGCTGTCGATCGCGCGCAACCTGTTCCTCGGGCGCGAGCCGATCAAGGCGCCGCGCTTCCTGAACCGCATGGACCAGGACGCGATGAACGCGGTGGCGCGCGACCTGCTCAAGCAGGTCGGCATCACCAAGAACATCCCGCCGACAACACCGATCGGCTCGCTGTCGGGCGGCGAGCGCCAAGCGGTGGCGATCGCGCGCGCCATGCATTTCGACAGCGATCTCATCATCCTCGACGAGCCGACCAACAATCTCGGCGTCGCCGAGACGCAAGGGGTCTTGAGCTTTGTGCGCAGCGCCCGCGATTCCGGCCATTCCTGCATCTTCATCGCGCACAACATCCACCACGTCTTCCAGGTGGTCGACCGCATCGTGGTGATGCGCCGGGGCAAGGTGGTGGCCGACGACATCGATCCGAAAAAGACCACGGTCGCCGAGGTCGAGCGCGTCATCACCGGCATGTCGGACAAGGAAATCCGCGACGCCATCGCAGATGGTCCGCAGCATGGCTGAGGGCTGACCGGCAGGCGGATCGGCGGCCGGCAGCCGCTTCACGCCCGCCGCTGGCACAGGATTGCATCAGCGCCTATGACTGGACCTATGAAAGCCACCGTAGCCGATATCGCCCGGAACTGCGGCCTGTCGACCGCGACCGTCGACCGGGTGCTCAACAATCGCCCGGGTGCAAGCGCTGCCAACCGGCAGCGCGTGCTGGAGGCGGCCAAGCAGCTCGGTTATCTGCCGACGCTCGACCAGGTCGTGCTGCCGTCGAAGCCGGCGCATCTCGAATTCTTCCTGCCGATCGGGTCCAACGCCTTCATGGCCGATCTCGCTTATCACATCGAGGATTATGCCCAGCGCCTGCCCTTGGTCGCGTCCTGCCGCATTCACAATCTTGCCGGCATTTCGCCGGGCGCACTGCAGAGTGCCGTGGAGAACCTGTCGCTCAAGGCCAACGGCGTCGGCGTGATCGCCGTCGACCATCCGCGCACGCGCAACATCCTGCGCGAGCTGGTCGATGCCGGGATCAGGCTGGTCACGCTGATCTCGGATGTGCCGGCCGCGCCCCGCTCGGCCTATGTCGGCATCGACAACCGGGTGGCGGGCCGCACGGCGGCGCTGCTGATGGGCCGCTTCCTCGGCGGCCGTAAGGGACATCTGGCGATGGTGGTCGGCTCGCGCTCCTATCGCGGCCACGAGGAGCGCGAGATGGGCTTTCGTTCGGTGCTCGCCGAAGAATTTCCCGACCTCACGGTCTCAAGCGCGGCCGAAAGCAACGACGAGCCGGACGCCAGCTACCGCGCGACCGTCAAGGCGCTGCACGACGAAACGGATCTGCTCGGCATCTATTGCGTCGGCGCCGGACGCTCCGGCGTGGCCAAGGCGTTGCTCGAGGTCAAGCCGCGTTTGAAGCCGGTCTTCATCTGCCACGACCTGACCAGGGAAACGCGCCGCTATCTCGTCGACGATCTTGCCGACGTCGTCATCGACCAGAATGCGCGGCTGATCGCGGAGCAGTCGGTGATCCGCCTGCTCGGCTCCATTGCCTCGTCGGCGCCATACCTGACGAAGAAATTCATCGAGCCGCGGCTGATCTTCAAGGAAAACGTCCCGGCGCAGTAGCGCGGAGCGCGCCGCTCGCTTATTTGTCTGACGATTGATCCCGCAATTCTGCACAGCAGCTATGCAGGTTTGGCAATTGCCGAATCGTTAGGCACCTCGTATTTATCTGGGTGTCGGCCGTCTCCTCCTCCCAGATGTGATGCCGACGCTGAGTGCGGTACACCTCCTCCCATGCCGTATTCGAAATCGAGCCCGCTGCCCCCTCCTCCCGGCAGCGGGCTTTTTCTTTGCGTGCCAAAGGCGGAGGCGAAGCTACCTAATGCTGACCAGATACGCGCCTAGCCTTTCGCCGTCACCAGATTGGAGCTGAGTTCGAAAGCGACTCCCGATCCATCCGCATAAGACTGCAGCACGGGCGCGCTCCCGCTCATGATGTCCTCCACGACGTGCTTGCGTTCCTGATCGGCCATTGCCTTGCCGGCGGCGCTCATGCCGACCAGGGCCATCGTGTTCAACCGCAGGAGAGGCGCCCCGTCCTCAAAGCGTATCCTGCGCGATATTGTCCTTGATCGGACGTCGTGGAAGCCGGCGTCCCGGAGCAGCACCTCGATCGGCGCCGCATTCCCAAAGCTGTGGCGCAGGTCCACCACTGGGCCGAGGAGGCGCTCGGCGACGCGGCGGAGATCCCGAAAGAAGGGGATTTCCTCATCGGGGCGCCACGTGGCAACGGCCAGCCGGCCGCCCTGCGCCAGTGCTCGCCGCATTTCCGCCGCCGCAGCGGACTTATCGGGAAAGAACTGCAGCCCTTGTTGACAGACGATCAAATCGAACTGCTCTCCGTCATGGAGGGGCAGTGCACCGGCATTGCCTACGCGCCAATCGATGTCTGGCGCCACGGTGCGCGCGACAGCAAGCATATCTGCGTTGATGTCGATGCCGAGGACATATCCGGCGGCACCGAGCCGTTCCCTGGCAACCCGGGCAACTATTCCCGTGCCGCAGGCGATGTCCAACACACGATGGCCTGGAGACAGCTTCAGGTCTTCGAAGGTCACTTCGGCCCAGGGGCGGAAGAGAGGACCCACGAGCCAGCGCTCATACATCTCCGGAAAACTTGCCTGACCCATCGTCTAGCGCCCGTTTCCGGAACAGCATAACAGAATCAGGACGAGGCGAAGAGATCAGCGCGCCCGGAACGAGGCGATCAGGCTTTCGGCCATGCGCACGAATTGCGCGCTCGGACCTTCGGCGCCGACGCTCTGCATCGAGACGCGCGCGCCTTCGAGCAGCAGCGACAGCGTGTCGGCGAGAAGCTCGGCCTGGCCGATGCCGGCATCGCGGCAAAGCGCGACCAGCTTTTCGCGCTGGGCCTCCTTCAGTTCCTTGATGACGCGCCTTGCCGGGTGATCGGTCTCGGTGAGCTCGACGGCGGCATTGGCCATATCGCAGCCGCGGCTGTCGGCGCTGAGCAGTTCCGAAGCCTTTTGCACCCAAGCATGCAGCTGGGCGAGCTTATCGCCGGGATGCTTGGCCTCGAATTCGTCCCAGATCCTCGAAGCCTTTGCCGCCGTTGCGCGCAGGCATTCGACGATCAATTCGTCCTTGGACTCGAAGTGACGGTAAAGCGTCATCTTGTTGGTGCCGGCAGCCTCGGTGATGGCGTCGACGCCCACACCCTTGATGCCGTGCTTGTGGAACATGTCCTGCGCCGTCTCCAGGATTCGGTCCCGGGGACGGGAACGCTCCGCAACGCCGTCAGTCATCATGCTCTCCTTTCGTCGTTTCCAAAAAAACCGTCGCCACCTCTTGACTAGGGTGTTACCGGTCTGTAACTTCCAGCATGTTACTTACTGGTAACACCTATATCACTCGCCGTCAAACGACAAGGCCCTCCGATAGCCCTGCCAGAGTGAGATAGGACGCAAAACCTGCCTGTCATGCGGCTTTGGCCGGTGAAGAACGAGAAAAAGCGGTTCGTGATCAAGCGATGCGGACCGAGCAAGGAGCCACTCCTATGCAAAAGCGCAAAGACCTGACGATCGACGAAGCCATCCGGGATCCGATGATCCGGCTGGTGATGAAGGCGGACGGGATCGACCCCAAAGCCTTCGAACGGATGCTGCGCCAGCGCGCGGCTGACCAGGCGCCGGGCAACATCCCGCCATCCTTCCTGCAGGATTCCGGCTCCGGCCGGGCCCGGCGCCTGCGCCATTTCGCAAACCCGTTCGGCGAGGCGTCCGCATCATGGTGAACTTCTTCATCCACTGCCCTATCTTCGCGTCGGCGATCGCCATCATCATGGTGCTCGCCGGTGCGATCGCCTATTTCCTCTTGCCCGTCTCGCAGTTTCCCGACATCACGCCCCCGCAGGTCGTGGTCAGCGCGCACTATCCGGGCGCCAGCGCCCAGGTCGTGGCCGATACGGTCACCACCCCGCTCGAGCAGCAGATCAACGGCGTGCAAGGCATGACCTACATGTCGTCGACGAGCTCGAATGACGGCTCGTCCACCATCACCATCACCTTCGACGTCGGCTATCCGCTGAGCACGGCGGCGGTCGACGTGCAGAACCGCGTCAGCCAAGCGGCATCCTCCCTGCCGGCCATTGTCAACCAGGGCGGCGTGACGATCAAGAAGCAGAACCCCAATTTCGTGCTGATCGTCGACCTGACCTCGCCGGACGGCTCGGTCGATCCGGTGGCGCTGAGCAACCTCGCCTATCTGCAGGTGGTCGACCCGCTGAAGCGCCTGCCGGGCGTCGGCGACGTGCAGATCTTCGGCGAGCGCCGCTATTCGATGCGCGTCTGGCTCGATCCGGACAAGCTTGCCAATCTTGGCATCACCGCTGTCGACGTGCAGAACGCCATCGCCGAACAGAACGTGCAGGTGGCGGCCGGCAAGATCGGCCAGTCGCCAGCGCCGGCCGGCACCGCCTTCGAGATGCAGGTCAATGCGGTGGGCCGCCTTAGCGACCCGAAGGAATTCGGCGACATCGTGGTGCGCGCCAATTCGCAGAACGGCTCGCTTGTGCGGCTGCGCGACGTCGCCCGCATCGAGCTCGGCGCGCTGCAATATTCTTCCTCCGCCTTCTTCGGCAAGGACCCGACCGTGGTTTTGGCCGTCTACCAGATGCCGGGCTCCAACGCCCTCGACCTGCAGCGGCGGGTCAAGGACAAAATGCAGGAGCTGTCGAAGCGCTTCCCGAAGGGCGTCAGCTACGCCATGCATTACGACACGACGCGTTTCGTGTCGGCCTCGATGCACGACGTGCTGATCACGCTCGGCGAAGCGCTGGTGCTGGTGGTCGCGGTGGTGTTCATCTTCCTCCAGAGCTGGCGCACCACCATCATCCCGACCATCGCCATTCCCGTCTCGCTGATCGCGACGCTGGCGGTGATGTACATGCTGGGCTTTTCGCTCAACATGCTCTCGCTGCTCGGCATGGTGCTGGCGATCGGCCTCGTCGTCGACGACGCGATCGTCGTGGTCGAGAATGTCGAACGTCAGCTCGAGGCAGGACTCAAGCCGCTGGCCGCTACGCGCGCGGCGATGGCCGAGGTGACCGGTCCGATCATCGCCACCACGGCGGTGCTGATGGCGGTGTTCGTTCCCGTTGCCTTCATCCCGGGCGTCTCGGGCCGGCTCTACAACCAGTTCGCGCTGACCGTGGCGATCTCCGTCGGCATCTCCGCCTTCAACTCGCTGACGCTCTCGCCGGCGCTGAGCGCTGCATTCCTGCGCCATCGCGGCGAGACGCAGTTCGTGCTGTTCCGCTGGTTCAACGCCGGCTTCGACTGGCTGTCGCATGCCTATGCGCATGGGGTGCGCATTCTGATCAAGCTGCGCTGGATCATGCTTGGCCTGTTCGCGGCCGGCCTCGTCGCCACCTATTTCGTCTGGCAGAAACTGCCTTCGACCTTCCTTCCCGTGGAAGACCAGGGCTATTTCTTCGTCGTCATCCAGCTGCCCGACGGCGCTTCGCTCGAACGCACCGACGCGGTGGCGCAGAAGGCGCGCGACATCCTGCAATCGACGCCTGGCGTCGACATCGTCGGCTCGATCAGCGGCCTGAACTTCCTGACCAGCGCCGCGCAGTCGAATTCGGCGGTGGAGTTCGCGATCCTGAAACCATGGGACGAACGCGGTCCTGACCAGAGCGCCTCGAAACTGGTCGAGCAGGTGCGCGGCAAGCTTCTGCAGATGCCGGATGCGTTCGCGCTCTCCTTCGATCCGCCGTCGATCCCGGGCATCGGCACCACCGGCGGCTTCGAGTTCCAGGTCGAGGATTTATCCGGGCGCGGCAGTGCGGCGCTGAATGACGTCACGCAGGCGCTGCTTGCCGAGGCGCGCAAGCAGCCGGAGCTCAACCCGCAGCAGCTGTTCTCATCCTTCTCGACCTCGACGCCGCAGTTCAACTACGACCTCGACCGCAGCAAGGCGAAGCTGCTCGGCCTCAACCTGCCGGACGTCTTCAACACGCTGCAGATCTATCTCGGCTCGCTCTACGTCAACGACTTCAACCTGTTTGGCCGCACCTTCCGCGTGACCATCCAGGCAGACAAGGACGCGCGCGGCGACGCGACCGACATCTCGCGGCTCTATGTGCGCAACGCGTCGGGCGGCATGGTGCCGCTGAGCACGCTGGGCAGACTGGTGCCGATCGTCGGGCCGGAGACCGTGCCGCATTACAACAACAACGCCTCGGCCCTGATCAATGGCGGCGCTGCCCCCGGCTTCTCGTCCGGACAGGCGGTGGCGGCCATGGAGCGGGCGGCGGCGAATGTGCTGCCGCGCGACTTCGGCTACGAATGGACCGGCATCACTTTCCAGGAGCTCAAGGCCGGATCGATCGCCTCTGTCGTGTTCGGGCTGGCGATCGTCTTCGTGTTCCTGATCCTGGCGGCGCAGTATGAAAGCTGGGCGATGCCTTTCATGGTGCTGCTGGCCGTGCCGCTCGCTTTGTTCGGCGCCTTCATCGTGCTGATGCTGCGCGGCATGCAGATCGACGTCTACTCGCAGATCGGCTTCGTCATGCTGATCGGCCTGGCGGCGAAGAACGCGATCCTGATCGTCGAGTTCGCCAGACGCCGGCGCGAGGAGGGCCTCACCATCGTCGAAGCGGCGATGGAAGCCGCGAGGCTGAGACTGCGGCCGATCCTGATGACCGCCTTCGCCTTCATCCTCGGCGTGCTGCCGCTGATGTTCGCGACGGGCGCCGGTGCAGCCAGCCGGCAATCGATCGGCACCACCGTCTTCGGCGGCATGGTGGCGGCGACGATCCTGTCGCTGGTCTTCGTGCCTGTCTTCTACGCCGTGATCGAGCAGTTGCGCGAACGTGGCGAAAGGGAACCTGCCAAGGCGCGCGACGATGCGCCTCAGCAAGACGAAATTGAACCGACCGCCGAGCCAGCGCTTCAGCCGCTCGCGCAGGCGGCCGAATAAGATTGGAGATCAATTATGCGTAGATGGAAAATCGCTTTGGGAACGGCCGTCGCGCTCGGCGCGATCTCGGTGGCCAGCGTGCACTTTCTCGACATGGGCAATTTGAGCGGTGGCGCAGCGGGTGCTGCGCCAGCGCCGGCGGCCTTCGTGATGCCGGTGCCGGTGGTGAATGTCGTGAAGAAGACGCTGCCGATCTATCTCGACTACGCCGCGCGGGTGGAGTCGATCCGCAGTATCACGCTGCAGGCGCGCGTGCCGGGCTATCTGCAGGAGCAGACCGCGGCCGACGGCAGCGACGTCAAGCAGGGCGACCTGCTCTACCGTATCGCGCCCGATGATTATCAGGCCGCGCTCGACCAGGCGAAGGCGCAGGTGCAGCGCGATAGCGCGACGCTCGAATATGCGAAATCCAATCTCGGCCGCGGCACCGACCTTGCCAAGGCCGGCTATCTGGACAAGGACAGCTTCGACCAGCGCACCAGCAATCTGCGCGCGGCCCAGGCCGCCCTTGCCGTCGACCAGGCGGCGGTGCGGACGGCCGAGCTCAATCTCGGCTATGCCGAGATCAAGGCGCCGTTCTCGGGACGCATCGGCCGCAACCAGGCTTCGGTCGGCACGCTGGTCAGTGTCGCCGGCACAGTGCTCAACACGCTGGTGCAGCTCGATCCGATCTACGTGACCTTCAATCCGAGCGAGAGCGATCTGGTGCAGATCGAACAGGCGAAGGCCGCCGGTCCGATCGCCGTCGACGTGCTGTTGCCCGGCGAGACCCAGCCCAGCCAGAAGGGCGAGCTGACCTTCATCGACAACACGATCGACCATTCGACCGGCACGATCACGGCGCGCGCCACCATCGGCAACGCCAAGTTCACGCTGCTGCCTGGACAGTATGTGCGGGTGCGGCTGCATGTGAAGGAACAGCCCAACACGCTGATGGTGCCGCAGGTGGCGCTGGGTTCCAGCCAGCTCGGCAAATACCTCTATGTCATCGGCAAGGGCAACACCGTCGACCAGAAGCTGGTGTCGCTCGGCCCGACCGACGGCGACCTGATTTCCGTGACCTCCGGCATCTCGGAGACCGACCAGGTGATCACGGGCAATTTGCAGAAGATCGGACCCGGAATGCCGGTTTCTCCCTTGCCGCAACCGAAACCGGCCAGCTGATAACCCCCATCAGTTTCCGGTCCGACGGCGCCCTCGATACCCACGTCGAGGGCGCCGTTTACTATTTGGGGTCAGGCAATTCCGACGCGGAAAGGAACAGTCTTCTAGGGACGGGTCCCTTGTTGGATTGTCGACAACCTGATTGTGTTACAGCCAGTTCATCGGAATATGACCTGACCCGCAACGGACACAAACGTGAAGATCAAGAGCATCAAGGCCTATCATGTCGTGCAGCCCTTCGTGGACGGACCTTACCGCATGTCCAAGGGGCGGATCGCCGACTGCTTCGACGCGGTGATCGTCGCCATCACGTCGGACAGCGGCGAGACCGGCTGGGGCGAGATGGCGCCGCTCGGCAATTTCTACTCGGCCGCGTTTCCCGCAGGCACACGCGCGGGCGTGCCGGAGATCGCGCCGCATCTCATCGGCCAGGATCCACGCGGCCTTGCCGGCATCGGCCGGCTGATGGACACGGTATTCAAGGGCCACCCCTACATCAAGTCGGCGCTCGACATGGCGTGCTGGGATATTGCCGCCCGCGCCGCCGGCGTGCCGCTGGTGACCATGCTTGGCGGCCGCGAGAGCGACATGGCGGAGACCTACCGGGTCGTCACCCACGGCACGCTCGATCAGATGGCAGCGCTTGCCAAAAGGATCATCGCCGAAGGCTGCCGGCGCCTGCAGGTCAAGGTCGGCGGCAATGTGCGCGACGACATCGAGCGGGTCTCGGCAGTGGCCGCCGCCGTGCCGAAGGGCACGGTGATCTTCTGCGACGCCAATGCCGGCTGGACGCCTTACCAGGCGCGCCAGTTCGCCGACGCCACGCGCGGCATCGACTACACGTTCGAGCAGCCATGCACGACGATCGAGGAGAACATGTCGGTGCGCCGCATGCTCGACAAGCCGATGGTGCTCGACGAATCCGTCACCTCGCTGGGCGAGATGCTGGAGATCCAGCGCCGCGGCGCCGCAGACGGGCTGACGCTGAAGATCTCGCGACTGGGCGGCGTCACGCAGACCCGCCTGATCCGCGACGTCGCGGTCGATCTCGGCTTCATGATCACGGTCGAGGACACCGGCGGCGCCGAGATCGACACAGCGGCCATGGCGCATCTGTCGCTGTCGACGCCGCAGGAGCGCCGGCTGCACGCCATCGCCTTCCACGAATGGGTGACGGTGCGTACGGCCAGGAACGCGCCGCCGGTGACCGGCAGCCATATGGGCGTTCCCGACGGACCCGGCCTTGGCATCGATGTGGACCCTGGCCTGCTCGGCAAGCCCTTCTTCGAGATCGGCTGAAGATGAAGATCAGGCGGGTCGAGTCTGAGAACGTTGGCGCCAGCGCGCCGTGCTACTCGGCCGCCACGCCCTTCACCTCGAGATAGCTTTCCATGGAATCGTCCAGCGCCTGCAGCCAGGGCGTATGATGGAGCGGCGACATGGTGCCGGTCATCAGCGAGCGGTAGGCGTTGTCGCGGAAGGTCATGATGTTTTCCATCTTGTGGTGCTCCCACTCCATGAAGGTGCGGTTGACCGCCTCGACGTCGAAGCCCGGATAGTCGGTCTGGTCCATCAGCTCCTTGGTGTAGTCGCCCTGGAACCAGATCATCTGCTCGGCGTCTTCGAGGGTCTCTTCCCGGGCACGCCACTTGGCGCTGTGCTCGGCCATCGCCTCGGCGGAGGGCAGCTTGATGCGGCCAAGCATCACGTCGCGCGCGTACCAGGCCTGCGCGTCGAACATGTTGAAGGTGTAGAACTGGTCCTGCATGCCGATGTAGAAAAGCTTCGGGTTCCTCTCCCAGACGACGCCTTCATAGAGATCGAGCGGCCACATCCGGTTGGCGGTCTTGAGCTTGAGGTCGTCGGTGAGGAAGGGGAAGGAATGCAGATAGCCGGTGCACAGGATGATGGCATCGACGTCCTTGGTCGTGCCGTCCTTGAAATGCGCCGTCTTGCCGACGACCTTCTGCAGCAGCGGCACCTCCTTCCAGTTCTCCGGCCATTTGAAACCCATCGGCTTGGAGCGGTAGCTGGAGGTGATCGATTTGGCGCCGTATTTGTAGCATTGCGAACCGATATCCTCGGCCGAATAGGAACGCCCGATGATCAAGATGTCCTTGCCCTTGAATTCCATGGCGTCGCGGAAATCGTGGCTGTGCAGGATGCGGCCGTTGAAGGTGGGGAAACCTTCGAAGAAAGGCACGTTTGGCACCGAGAAATGGCCTGAAGCGACCACGACGTTGTCGAATTCCTCCGAGTAGGTCACGTCGTTGGTGCGATCATGTGCGGTGACGGTGAACTTCTCGGTCTCGTCGGAATAGGTCACCATGCGCACCGGGCTGTTGAAGCGCACCCATTCGCGCAGGCCGGATTTCTCGACGCGGCCCTTGATGTAGTCCCACAGCACGGCCCGCGGCGGATAGGAAGCGATCGGCCGGCCAAAATGTTCCTCGAAGGTGTAGTCGGCGAATTCGAGGCATTCCTTTGGGCCGTTCGACCAGAGATAGCGGTACATCGAGCCGTGCACCGGGTCGCCATGCTCGTCGAGGCCGGTGCGCCAGGTGTAGTTCCATAGGCCTCCCCAGTCGCTCTGCTTCTCGAAGCAGACGATTTCCGGGATCTCGGCGCCCTTGTCGGCGGCCGACTTGAAGGCCCTTAGCTGGGCCAGGCCTGACGGTCCGGCTCCGATGACGGCGACACGAGATTTCATTGCGGGCCTCCTCCTTTTGATTTCGACTTTTTTCTTGACGCAATTCCGGGCGGAAAACCGTTCGACACTTTTCCTGGAATTGCTCCCACGAAACAAATTTCACTGACAGTGACAGTAATTGGGTCTTTGGTGCTGTCAACAAACATCTGCGGCGGCGGCGTTTGCGTGAAACGGTTTTTGCGCACAAAGGCGGCGGCGTCACGTTGAAGCAGGCGCGCCCTGCAACCGCCAGCGGCTTGCTGTCGCGGTTGCGCTCTTGTATCGCCACCGAATATGTTCACCTTGAGTGAAATAAATCCGCGAGAGTCGGGGGCGACATGGCGAACAAGAATTCCGGCACCAGGTCCACCGATGCGGCAGCGAAGGGCAAGGCACCGCTAAAGCGCGTTTCGGCGGCCGGGCGCACGATACGCGCGCCGTTGACGCAAAATCCGCACGCCATCCGCGACACGCGCGAGAAAGTGCTGGAAGTGGCGATCGGCCATGAGGTGCGGGCGTTCCGCAAGAAGCTCGGCATCACCGTCGCCGATCTCGCCACCGCCACCGACATTTCGCTCGGCATGCTGTCGAAGATCGAAAACGGCATCACCTCGCCGTCGCTGACGACATTGCAGGCGCTGTCGCGGGCGCTGGGCGTTCCGGTGACCGCCTTCTTCCGGCGTTTCGAGGAAGAACACAGCGCCGTCTTCGTCAAAGCCGGCGAAGGCGTCGATGTCGAGCGCCGCGGCACCCGCGCCGGCCATCAGTACAACCTGCTCGGACATATCGGCGCCAACACCAGCGGCGTTGTCGTCGAGCCCTATCTCATCACATTGACCGAGAATTCGGACGTGTTTCCGACCTTCCAGCATGCGGGCATGGAATTCCTCTACATGCTCGAAGGCGAGGTCGTTTACCGGCACGGCAACAACCTCTATCCAATGAAACCGGGCGACAGCCTGTTCTTCGACGCCGACGCGCCGCACGGCCCGGAAGAGTTGACGCGGCTGCCGATGCGCTATCTGTCGATCATCTGCTATCCGCAAAACAGCGCCGGGTGAGACGTTCTAGTTCCTCGCCCCACGAAAGTGGGGAGAGGTGGCTCGGCGAAGCCGAGACGGAGAGGGGAGCGCCATACGAAGGCCCCCTCTCCGTCCGCTTCGCGGACACCTCTCCCCCGCCTTGCGGGGGCGAGGAACCAGTCTTCAATCCGGCCCGAATCCTGGTGACGTCGGGCTGCCGTCGTCGAGCTTCGACAGCCATTCCACCAGCGTCGGCCTATATCGGGTCAGGCCCTTATAGGTAGCGAGCTCTTCCGGCAGGTCGCGGATGACGCGGTGCAGGCGCCGCGCCCATTTCGGCTGCGTGACCAGCTCGTCCATCTTGATCAGATAGCAACGGATCGGGAAGACGATGGCGTTGGAACGCGGCAGCCGCCAGAAGCTTTGCAGCTCGACGCGCAGATGCACCTTCTGGCCGACATTTTCGGGCGTGACCGTGGCGCGGTCCAGGCCCCATTTGTGATAATTCTCGGGGCTGGTGTCGAGGCGCGGATTGATGGTCATCGTCCAGTTGAGACGCCTTGCCGGCTTGCCCTGCTGGATGTTGGTGAGGAACTTCAGCGCGCGGGTGAAAATGCCCTTCTCATGCGCCAGCGGCACCGGCGCGTGCCATTCGAAGAAGTTCATGCCGATGTCGAAGTCGAGCGACCAGTCGGCCTGGGTGGTGACCATGCCGGCATCCATCCACAGATTGCCGTCGCGCTGGTCGAGGATACAGAAATCGCCTTGGCTCTGGCGGGTAATGTATTCCATCGGCCCGTAAGGCAGCGTCGAGGTGTCGCCGAAGGTGAAGGTGTCGTCGATGCCGAGCGGCCGGTTGATCCAGCGCCAGCGATCGCCGTTTCGCTCCAGTGTGAAATGCTCGGGATAGCCGAGCGCCTGCTGCTCCATCAGAAGCTCGAGCAGGTCCCAGCCGGCAAGCGTCATATGCGGCAGCGACTGGCAGCGCAGTGGATCCTCGGCCAGCACCAGCGCGCGGTCCTGCATCTCGGCGACATAGTGCTCGTCGACGTCGATCAGGTTCTCGAGCACGCTGCCCTTCGGGCCGACCACATGCGGCTCGATGTTGACCGCGTACATGTAGGAGTCTTCGTTGAATGGGAAGGGAAAGCGCCGGATATGCTCCGGGCTGTTCCTGAACGTGTAGTCGTCCCGAAACGTTTCCTTGCGAAAGGTGATGCCCATTGACGCCTCCTATCTTTCCAGGACCAGCGACTTGCCCTCGAAGCGCGAGACGCAAGGCATGATCTTGCAGCCGGAACGGTGGTCTTCCTCACTCAGCCAGTGATCGTTGTGGATGAACTTGCCGTCGGAGGAGATCACATTGGTCTCGCACTGGCCGCAAACGCCGCCGCGGCAGAGATAAGGCGGGTCGACGCCGGCGGCTTCGATCGCCTCGAGCAGGCTCTGCTGCTCGCCGACGCGAATCGTCTTGCCGCTGACGGCCAAGGTCACGTCGAAAGGCGCGCCGGACTGCGGGGCCGCGAAATGTTCGAAATGCACGGTCTCCGGCGGCCATCCGAGGCTGGCTGCGCGATCGCGCACCCAGTTGATCATGCCGGCCGGGCCGCAGACATAGAGATGCGTGCCGAGCGGCTGCGAGGACAAGAGCCGATCGAGGTCGATGCGCTCCTCGCGGTCGTCGTGATAGAGCCTGACCCGGTTGCCATAGCGCTGCTGCAGCACATCGGCATAGGTGCCCAGCGAAGCGGTGCGGCAAGTGTAATGCAATTCGAAATTGCCGCCGGCGCCCGCCAGCTGCGACGTCTGCGCCATGAACGGCGTGATGCCGATGCCGCCGGCCAGCATCAGGTGCTTCTTCGCCCGCAGATCCAGCGAGAACAGATTGACCGGATAGCTGATCACCATCTCCAGCCCGGGCTTGACCTGCCGGTGCATGAACAGCGAGCCGCCGCGGCCGGCATCGTCTCGGCGCACCGAGATCGTGTATTCGCGTGTGTCGAGCGGCGAGCCCATCAGCGAATAGGGGTTGAGCCTGGTGCGGTCGCCGTCACGCATCTCGACCACGACATGGGCGCCGCCGGAAAAGGTCGGCAGCAGCTCGCCGTCGCGACGGCGGAAGTGAAAGCGGGTGACCAGCTCGTTGACCGGGACGACGTCGCTGACGACGACGTCGAGCTTGGTGGTGCCGGTGCTCATCGGAAGACCTCCTCGATCGGAGGACTCTCTGAGCGATCCTCGGCGTTGATGCACACGCCCTGGAACGCGGCGAGACGCCGCGAATAGTGATCGCGCACCAGAAGCAGCAGGCCGCAATGCGAGCAGGTAGCCGGCTGCGTCGTCACGTTCTCGGTGATGCCCTTGCAGTGCACGCATTGCACGCGGCGCGCCAGCGAGCCGCGATGCTCGGTCTCGATCGAAGTATGGTCGATGCCGGCTTCGAGCGCCACCTGCATGGCCTGGCCGATCAGGCCTTCGGTGCCGGCAAGATAGAGGCGCAGCCCCATATGGGCGTTGGTCAGCGTCTGCTTGAGCCGCGGCAGGAGGCTGGCAAAGGAAGGCGCAATATGGAGTAGCGCGGGCTTCAGCGCTTCGAGAGAAGCCACGTGCTTGCCCTCAGGCCCCGGAATAAAGACGATTTCCGCGCCGTCGAAAAAGCCGGACGGCGCCTTGCCGGCCATGTTGGTTATCGCGAGCGCGCCTTCCGCGTCGGCGATGAAGAGATGATGCTTGCCGGGCTGCGGAGAGAGCGTTCCGTAAACGGGCCGGCTGATGATCGTCTTGGCTGCCATTCTTCCTTAGATCAGTTGGAGGATAGTCTTTTCCGAAAACCGGTTCCCACTTTTCGGGATCGTGCTCTAGTGCCTTAAAACCCCTCCCCGCTGATGATGCCTCAACCCTTGGCGGTGCGCTTGGTCTTCTTCGGATCGTCAAACGGCAAGGGCTGCGCCGTCGCTTTGATGGAGCCGCTCCGGTTGCGAATCTCGAGCCTGGTGTCCTTGACCGCGCAGTCGACGTCGAGACGGGCGATGCCCATCGACTTCTCGACCAGCGGCGAATACATGGCGCAGGTCACCACGCCGACCTTTTTGCCGTCGCGGTAGACGGGCGCGCCCTCGTCCGCCGGCTCCTTGCCGTCGAGCAGCACGCCATAGATCTTGAAGCGTTCCTTGCCCTTCAGCCGATAATGCTCTTCGGCGCCGCGGAAGCCGGTCTTGCCGGGACTGACAGTGAAATCGAGGCCAAGCTCCCACAGCGTGTCGCCGGGACCTTCGTTCTCGAATGGATATTTCTGCGAATTGTCGTAGGGGTAGAAGAGCAGGTAGCTCTCGACGCGCAGCATGTCGAGCGTGGTGAAGCGGCACGGAATGATGCCGGCGCTCTTGCCCTCCTCGAGGATCCTGTCCCAGATCGTGCCGGCATCCTGGCCGCGGCAGAAGATCTCGTAGCCGCGCTCGCCGGTGTAGCCGGTGCGCGAGATCATCACCGGAAAGCCGAAGAGCTGCGTCTGCATATGATGGAAGTAATTGAGATCGCGGATGCCGGGCACATGCTTGGCCAGATAGTCGACCGCGGTCGGGCCTTGCAGCGACAGGTCGTGCAGATTGTCATCAAAGCGCAGCGAGACATCGCGGCCCATCGCCGCCCGCTGCAGCTCCTCATGGCCGGTGCCGGAGCCGTGCACGACCATCCACGAGTTCGGGCTGATGCGGTAGAGGATGCAGTCGTCGGTGAATTTGCCGGCCTCGTTCAGCATGCAGGCATAGGCCGACTTGCCGGGATAGATCTTTTCGACGTCGCGCGTCGTGGCGAGGTCGATCAAATGCGAGGCATGCGGCCCGGTGATGTGGACTTTCTTCAGGCCGGAGACGTCCATCAGCCCGGCCTTGGTGCGGATGGCGATATATTCCTCGTCGGCATTCTTGTCGTAGGTCCAGGCGGTGCCCATGCCGCTCCAGTCCTCGAGTTTCGAGCCGAGCGCGCGATGGCGATCCGCCAGGGTCGAGAATCTCCAGGATGCCGTCATCCGATCGTCCTCCGTGCGATTTAAGTCGTTGCTGTTCCCTGCTCCTGCTTGGTGGCGGAGCTTGGTCGAATATTGACCGCAAACGGCGAAGCCCTGCAATCCCCTTGAAGCAAATAATTTCATTGTCAGGCAAATTTCTTGCCCGGTGACAAACGGTTTACGATGCGTAAATCCGGCTTGACAATTTCGGGAATCGAGCGGAATCTATGAAAAAAATTTCACTCTGTTGAAAGAGTGGACGCCCGGTCTGTTGTGTGGCCGGACGTCGCCAGAAGGGGAAAACCGATGTCCGACATGCAGCAGCGCATCGAAGCGCTGTACCGTTCCGACGTGCGTGGGTCCGTGCTCCTGATCGTGTGCCTATGGGCAACGATCCTCTTCGTCCTCCTGATGACATGGCCATACATTCCGCATAGCGGCATCAAGCTCGTGGTGGCGGTTGCAGCCGCCGCGGTGCTGATCTTCAACACCGCCGCGATCCTCGCCATGCTCAACCACTACAAGGAAGACAAGGACTTCATCTACGGGCTCGACATCAAGAACGCCGACGCCGCCCGCAACCGCCAGTCGTGAAGGGAGAAACCATGGCTCGCTATACCCCGCCGGAGCAGAGCAAGGCCGGACAGATCCTCGACATCGCGGTCGTGGTGGTCGCAATTTTCGTGGCGCTCTGGCTGCCGCTGAAACTCGGCTTTGCCGGGGCGGCGAAGTCGATCGACCCGCTCGATGCCAAGACGTGGGACGCCCTCGGCCAGAACGCGACCATGGCGTCGATCTGGGAGAAGCTGGGCTACACGCCGGAGACGGCGCACGACATCATCCAGAACCGCTTCCATTACATCATCGACTGGCCGACGCTGATCATCATGGCGATCGTGCTGATCGCCTATTTCGTCTTCCTGTTCCGCGCCTCCGATAAGGAATATCGCGAGGTCATCAACGAGAAGTTCGACGACAAATAGACTTCGACGACAAAGAGACCGGGGAAGACATCATGTGGATGGGACTGTCTTACGTTTGCTGGGGCATCTCGGTCGTACTTGCGGCGTGGATGCTCTACGACTGGTTCAAGGTCGATACGACCTATTCCGAGGAGACTTTGACGTCTTCCCGTGAAGGCGAGCTTGAAGCCGTTTCCGAAAAACACCGGATCTGAGTGGGGACTGACATGACGGCTGCGGTTGAAACGGCACAAACGACGACAATCCACGGCGACAGGGTCTCGCTGCTTCGGGTGCTCGGCCCGGCGCATGTGTGGGCGCTGGGCGTCGGCATCGTGCTGGTCGGCGAGTTCACCGGCTGGAATTTCTCCGCCGACAAGGGCGGCGCGCTCGCCGCGCTGATCGTCTGCTGGGTCGTCGGACTGCTCTACACCTCGGTCGCCATGATCGATTCGGAGGTGACGTCCACCGTCGCCGCCGCCGGCGGCCAATATGCGCAAGCCAAGCATATCGTCGGGCCGCTGATGGCCTTCAACGTGGCGCTGTTCCTGGTGTTCGCCTACACCATGCTGGAAGTGTCGGACGCGATCCTGCTCGGCGACACGATCGTCGCCAAGGCCGGCGTCGAGGGGCTGACGCACAATTCCTTCATCGCCGCCACCATCGTCGTGCTCGCCTGGCTCAACTATCGCGGCGTGCTGATGACACTCAACGTCAACTTCGTCATCACCGCGATCGCCTATGTCTCGATCGTCATCCTGTTCTTCTCCGTCAGCCCGTGGACGCAAGGCGCGGTGCTGAAGCTCAACGAGCTGGTCACCCCCGCCAATGCGCTGCCCTATGGCTGGATCGGCGTCATTGCCGCCTTCCAGTTCGGCATCTGGTATTATCTCGGCATCGAGGGCACGACCCAGGCGGCCGAGGAAGTGCGCTCGCCGGCGCGCTCGCTGCCTTACGGCACTATGGCCGGCATGATCACGCTTCTGATCGCGGCCGCAATGACCTGGTATGTCTGCGCCTCGCTGATGCCCTGGGAATATCTCGGCATCACCTATTATCCGCTATGGGACGCCGGCAAACTGACGGGCAGCCCGCTGCTGGAAAACCTGCTCTTCATCGCGACGCTGCTGGCCGCGCTTGCCTCGGCCAATGGCTGCATCAACGACGCGGCGCGCGCCTGGTTCTCGCTCGGCCGCGACCGCTATCTGCCGAGCTGGTTCTCGGCGGTGCATCCGAAATACCGCACGCCCTATCGCTCGATCCTGTTCCTGCTGCCGATCGCGCTGGCCTTCGCCTTCATCGCCGATCTCAACCAGGCGATCACCTTCTCGATCCTGTCGGGCGTGCTGCAATACACCTTCATGAGCATCAACATCATGATGTTCCGCAAGAAGTGGCCGCTGGGTTCGATCCGCCGCGGCTACACGCACCCCTTCCACCCATTGCCGGCGATCGTCCTGTTCTGCCTGTGCATGGTGACTTTCTTCGCCATCTTCCTCGGCTTCGGCTCGCAGCTGATCGCGATGACCGTCTTCTATTTCCTGATCTCGCTATGGTTCCACTTCTACCGCTACAAGTTCGTGCGGCGCGGCGACCAGTTCTCCATGCCGTGGCCGAAGCCGCAGGGTTATTGAGTGGAGTAAGGGCCCGCCGTTCGATGGCGGGCCGTGGCGTATCGAAATGTCTGAGCTGACGTCAGTATTGCTTACCGGGGCGATCGCACTGGGCGTCGCCGCTCATATTGTCTGGCTGGCGCGCGCCAGCCGCAACAGGGCGAAGGCGGCCTTTGCCGCCGATATGGCGAGCATCCGCAGCGTCGTTGCGGATGCCGCCGACATTTCCGACGGCACGGCCGGCGTCGTCACCTGGGCCGGTTCCTGGAACGGTCAGCGCGTCCAGCTGCGGACCATCGTCGACACGCTGGCGACGCGAAAGCTGCCGACGCGCTGGCTCAGCGTTTCGATCACCGAGCCGGTTGCGGTGCCGGGCACGTTCGACATGATGATGCGGCCGAATTCGGCGACGACATTCTCCAATTTCGACCATCTGCCGCACACGCTGCCGAAGGTGCTCGGCCTTCCCGTCGACGCGGCGCTCAGGACGGACCGCAGAGGCGTCGCCTTCCCGCAGGATCTGATCGCCGCGCATACAGACATCTTTGCCGAAAGCCGCGCCAAGGAATTGCTGATAACGCCGAAGGGCGTGCGCATCGTCTGGCTGCTGGCCGAGGCCGAGCGCGCTCGCTACGGCGTGTTCCGGCAGGCGGCGTTCGGCGATGCCGGGATCGATCCGGCCTTGATCGAACGGCTGCTCGAGGCAGCCTCGACGCTTCGCCAAGCCATCAACCGGCGCGAAAGGCGGGCCGCATGAGCGACGAAGCCGCCACCCCTGCTCCCGCGAATCCCTATCTCGTGCTCGGCGCCGCGATCGTCTTGCCGGCAAGCGGCCATGTCATGCTCGGCGTGCCGGCGCGCGGTCTGCAATTCCTGTTCTTCATGGTGATCCTTGGCTGGATAACCACCAAGCTGGCGCCGGTCGACGCCGGCTTCATCGGCCGCCATGCCGGGGGTTTCCTGATCTATGCCCTCTCGATCCTCGACGCCTATAGGATCGCGCGCATCCGCCATGCGATCTGGGTTCACAATGCGCGTCCGGGCGGCGACAGTGCCGAGGGCAATGCGCCATCTAATATGTAATCACAGGAAAATTTTTTTCATACCAATTGAATTCGGCTTACTCATTGGGTACATCATCTGAGAGCCAAAAAACGTTGGAGGCTGGCATGTGCGGAATCGTCGGACTTTTCTTGAAGGACAAGGCGCTGGAGCCGAAGCTCGGCGCCATGCTGTCGGAGATGCTGGTGTCGCTTAGCGACCGCGGCCCGGACAGTGCCGGCATCGCCATCTATGGCGCAGCCACCGGCAATGAAGCCAAGATCACCGTGCAGTCGCCGAAGCCCGATCGCGATTTCCGCGGCCTCGACGCCGAGCTCGCCAAGGCGATCAGCGCGCCGGTCAGCGTCGCGGTCAAGTCCACGCATGCGGTGATCCGGACCACGCCGGACAAGGTCGACGCCGCGCGCGAGGCGCTGCAGACGCTCCGGCCCGACATCCGCATCATGGGCGCCGGCGAGGCGGTGGAGATCTACAAGGAAGTCGGCCTGCCCGAAGCCGTCGTCGACCGCTTCGGCGTACGCGCGATGACCGGCACGCACGGCATCGGCCACACCCGCATGGCGACGGAATCGGCGGTGACGACGATGGGTGCGCATCCTTTCTCGACCGGCGCCGACCAGTGCCTGGTGCATAACGGCTCGCTCTCCAACCACAACAATGTGCGGCGCGAGCTGATCCGCGACGGCATGACCTTCGAGACCGAGAACGACACCGAGGTGGCAGCTGCCTATCTCTCCAACCGGATGGCGCATGGCAAGAATCTCGGCGAGGCGCTGGAAGGCACGCTCTCCGACCTCGACGGCTTCTTCACCTTCGTCGTCGGCACCAAGAACGGCTTCGGCGTGGTGCGCGATCCGATCGCCTGCAAGCCGGCCGTGATGGCCGAGACCGACCAGTATGTCGCCTTCGGCTCCGAATATCGTGCGCTGACCAAGCTTCCCGGCATCGACAATGCGCGGGTCTGGGAGCCCGAGCCCGCAACCGTTTATTTCTGGGAGCATTGAGCTCATGCCGGCAACCCCAATGTCGAAGGCCGAGCGCGAGCCAGGCCATGCCCACAGTCAGGCATCACGCGTCTTTGACCTGTCCGTGCATTCGCTGCGCGAGTTGAACCAGGCGCTGCACCAGCTCACGCCCGGCTCGAACGAGACCGCCTGGGAAGTGCTCAACCCCAAGGGCAGCCATTCGGTGGCGGTCGGCGTCGATCAGCCCGTCAGTATCGATGTACGCGGCAGCGTCGGCTATTACTGCGCCGGCATGAATGACGGCGCAGCGATCACCGTGCACGGCTCGGCCGGCCCCGGCGTCGGCGAGAACATGATGTCGGGCTCGATCGTCATCAAGGGCGACGCCAGCCAGTATGCCGGCGCCACCGGCCGCGGCGGCTTGCTGGTCATCGAGGGCAACGCCTCGTCGCGCTGCGGCATTTCGATGAAAGGCATCGACATCGTCGTGCACGGCAATATCGGCCACATGTCGGCCTTCATGGCGCAGTCCGGCAACCTCGTGGTGCTGGGCGACGCCGGCGACGCGCTGGGCGATTCCATCTACGAGGCGCGGCTCTTCGTGCGCGGCAAGGTGGAGAGCCTCGGCGCCGACTGCATCGCCAAAGAGATGCGGCCCGAGCATATCGAATTGCTGCAGGCCCTGCTCGACAAGGCCGGCGTGACCGGCGTCAAGGCCTCGGAGTTCAAGCGCTACGGCTCGGCCCGCAAACTCTACAATTTCAACATCGATAACGCCGACGCGTATTGAGGCAAGATGACCTACCGCAACCCGCCGACGACGCCGCGCAAATCCGCGACCTTCGACGATTACACGCTTTCCGAAATCCGCCGCGCGGCCGCGACCGGCATCTATGACATCCGCGGCGCCGGCGCCAAGCGCAAGCTGCCGCATTTCGACGACCTGCTGTTCCTCGGCGCCTCGATCTCGCGCTATCCGCTCGAAGGCTATCGCGAGCGCTGCGACACCTCGGTGGTGCTCGGCTCGCGCCACGCCAGGAAGCCGATCGAGCTGAAGATCCCGATCACAATCGCCGGCATGAGTTTTGGATCGCTCTCCGGCCCGGCCAAAGAGGCGCTCGGACGCGGCGCCACGCTTTCCGGCACCTCGACTACCACCGGTGACGGCGGTATGACCGAGGAAGAACGCGGTCATTCCAAGACGCTGGTCTATCAGTACCTGCCCTCGCGCTACGGCATGAACCCGCGCGACCTGCGCCGCGCCGACGCCATCGAAGTGGTCGTCGGACAGGGCGCCAAGCCGGGCGGCGGCGGCATGCTGCTTGGCCAGAAGATTTCCGACCGCGTCGCCGAGATGCGCACGCTGCCCAAGGGCATCGACCAGCGCTCGGCTTCGCGCCATCCCGACTGGACCGGACCGGACGATCTCGAGATCAAGATCCTCGAGCTGCGCGAGATCACCGACTGGGAAAAGCCGATCTACGTCAAGGTCGGCGGGGCGCGGCCCTACTACGACACCGCGCTCGCGGTGAAGGCCGGCGCCGATGTCGTCGTGGTCGACGGCATGCAGGGCGGCACCGCTGCCACCCAGGAAGTGTTCATCGAGAATGTCGGCCAGCCGACGCTTGCCTGCATCCGGCCGGCGGTACAGGCGCTGCAAGACCTCGGCATGCATCGCAAGGTGCAGCTCATCGTCTCGGGCGGCATCCGCAACGGCGCCGATGTCGCCAAGGCGCTGGCGCTGGGCGTCGACGCGGTCTCGATCGGCACGGCGGCACTGGTCGCGCTCGGCGACAACGATCCCCGCTGGGAGGCGGAGTACAGTGCGCTCGGCACAACGGCCGGCGCCTATGACGACTGGCACGAGGGCCGCGACCCCGCCGGCATCACCACGCAGGACCCCGAGTTGATGAAGCGGGTCGACCCGATCGCGGCCGGACGGCGGCTGGCGAACTACCTCAAGGTGATGACGCTGGAAGCCCAGACCATCGCACGCGCCTGCGGCAAGAACAGCCTGCACAATCTCGAGCCCGAGGATCTCGTCGCGCTCTCGATCGAAGCCGCCGCCATGGCCGGCGTGCCTTTGGCCGGCACCAACTGGATACCGGGAAAGAACGGCTTCTAGGACAAACTTCCAAGATACATAAGCGAGGAACTACATAATGGGGAACGATCTCGCCGCATTCGCCAAGGAGAACGGCGTCAAATATTTCATGATCTCCTACACCGACCTGTTCAGCGGGCAGCGTGCCAAGCTGGTGCCGGCGCAGGCGATCGCCGACATGCAGAAGGACGGTGCAGGATTTGCCGGCTTCGCGACATGGCTCGACCTGACGCCGGCGCATCCCGACATGCTGGCGGTGCCGGATCCGGCTTCGGTCATCCAACTGCCGTGGAAGAAGGACGTCGCCTGGGTAGCCGCCAACTGCATCATGGACGATAAGGAGGTGAACCAGGCGCCGCGCAACACGCTGAAGCGGCTGATCGACGAAGCCGCCCGCGACGGGATGCATGTCAAGACGGGCGTCGAGGCCGAGTTCTTCCTGATCTCGCCAGATGGCAAGGCGATCTCCGACGAGTACGATACAGCCTCGAAACCCTGCTACGACCAGCAGGCGGTGATGCGGCGCTATGACGTCATCGCCGAGATCTGCGACCACATGCTGGCGTTGGGCTGGGGCCCGTACCAGAACGACCACGAGGACGCCAACGGTCAGTTCGAGATGAACTGGACCTTCGATCACGCGCTGGCGACCGCCGACAAGCACTCCTTCTTCAAGTTCATGGTCAAGTCGATCGCCGAAAAGCATGGCCTGCGCGCGACGTTCATGCCCAAGCCCTTCCAGGGCCTGACCGGCAATGGCTGCCATGCGCATATCTCGGTGTGGGACGAGACCGGCAAGACCAATGTCTTTGCCGACAATTCGGAAGAGCTCGGCCTGTCCGCCAAGGGCAGGAACTTCCTCGGCGGCATCATGAAGCATGCCTCGGCGCTTGCCGCGATCACCAATCCGACGGTCAATTCCTACAAGCGCATCAACGCGCCGCGCACCATTTCGGGCGCGACCTGGGCACCGAACACGGTGACCTGGACCGGCAACAACCGCACGCATATGGTGCGCGTACCGGGACCCGGCCGCTTCGAATTGCGCCTGCCGGACGGCGCCGCCAATCCCTATCTGCTGCAAGCGGTCATCATCGCCGCCGGCCTCGACGGCATCCGCTCGAAGGCCGATCCCGGCAAGCGCTACGACATCGACATGTACCAGCTCGGCCACACGGTGACGGATGCGCCGAAACTGCCGCTCAACCTGCTCGACGCGCTGCGCGAGTTCGATAGGGACAAATCGCTCAAGGCGGCGCTGGGTGAGGAATTCTCGTCGGCATATCTAAAGCTGAAGCAGCAGGAATGGAATTCCTATGCTTCCCACTTCACGCAGTGGGAGCGCGACCACACGCTGGATATCTGACCGTTCTGTAGTGGAGCATGATGTCGTCCGAAAACCGCTTCACACTTTTCGGCATCATGCTCTAGCGGTGCGAGCGACCTCGGAATGAACTGATGAAATATTCGATCTTCTCGCTCGCCCGCGCCGCCCTTTCCGGCCACAAGAACTGGCAGCCGACCTGGCGCGATGCTGCGCCCAAGGACCGCTATGACGTGATCATCATCGGCGGCGGCGGCCACGGGCTCGCCACCGCCTGGTTTCTCGCCAGCGAGTTCGGTATCCGCAATGTCGCGGTGCTGGAAAAGGGGTGGATCGGCTCCGGCAATGCCGGCCGCAACACCACCATCATCCGCTCCAATTACGGCCTTCCCGGCAACACCGGCTTCTACGAATTGTCGATGAAGCTGTGGGAGCGGATGGAGCAGGACCTCAACTATAACGCGATGGTCAGCCAGCGCGGCGTGCTCAACCTCTATCACTCCGACGCGCAGCGCGATGCTTTCGCCCGGCGCGGCAACACCATGCGCATCAACGGCATCGGTGCGGAACTGCTCGACCAGGCGGCGCTGCGCAAAATGCTGCCGTTCCTGAATTTCGACAATGCGCGTTTCCCCGTGCAAGGCGGACTGCTGCAGCGGCGCGGCGGCACGGCGCGGCATGACGCCGTGGTGTGGGGCTACGCGCATGCGGCGAGCGAACTCGGCGTCGACATCATCCAGAATTGCGAGGTTACCGGCTTCACGCGCGACGCCAACGGCAAGGTGACCGGTGTTGAGACATCGCGCGGCAAGATCGGCGCCGGCAAGGTCGGCATGGCAGTGGCCGGCTCCTCGTCACGGGTCGCGGCTATGGCAGGTCTTCGCCTGCCGATCGAAAGCCATGTGCTGCAGGCCTTCGTCTCCGAAGCGATCAAGCCGCTGATCCCCGGGGTCATGACCTTCGGCGCCGGACACTTCTATGTCAGCCAGTCGGACAAGGGCGGGCTGGTCTTCGGCGGCGATATCGACGGCTACAATTCCTATGCCCAGCGCGGCAATCTGCCGGTCGTGGAGGATGTCTGCGAGGGCGGTATGGCGCTGATCCCGATGATCGGCCGCGTGCGGCTTTTGCGCCAGTGGGGGGGCATCATGGACATGTCGATGGACGGCTCGCCGATCATCGACAAGAGCCCGGTCGACGGCCTCTACATCAATGCCGGCTGGTGCTATGGCGGCTTCAAGGCGACGCCCGGCTCCGGTTTCGTCTTCGCCCATCTCATCGCCCGCGATCAATCGCACAAGGAAGCCGCGCTTTTCCGCCTCGACCGCTTCCAGCGCGGCGCCATGATCGACGAGAAGGGCCAGGGCGCCCAACCGAACCTGCATTAGGGATAGAGCATGATGTTATCCAAAAACCGCTTCACATTTTTTGGCATCATGCATTGAAGACTCAGCCATGCGCATAGTCTGTCCCTTCTGCGGCGAACGCGAACTCGGCGAGTTCACCTATCTCGGCGACGCCAAGCCGCAACGGCCGGCGGCCGATGCCGGCGAGGACGCGGTCTACGACTACGTCTATCTGCGCGACAACATTGCCGGCCCGATGAGCGAGCACTGGTACCATGGCGGCGGCTGCCGGACCTGGCTGAAGGTCACCCGCAACACGCTGACGCATGAGATTTCGGCCGTCGAGCCGGCGGCGGGCGCAGGCGCCGCCAAGGTTGGTGTGTGATGCGCGGCGATCAGGCAAACCGGCTGAACAATGGCGGTCTCATCGACCGCTCGACCGCGCTCAACTTCCGCTTCGACGGCAAGACCCTCTTCGGCTTCAAGGGCGATACGCTGGCTTCCGCGCTGGTCGCCAACGGCGTCAAGCTCGTCGGCCGCTCGTTCAAATATCATCGCCCGCGCGGCATCCTGACGGCTGGCTCGGAAGAGCCGAACGCGCTGGTCGAATTGCGCAGCGGCGCAAGGCGCGAGCCGAACACCAAGGCGACGACCGCCGAGCTCTATGAAGGGCTCGAAGCCGCCAGCCAAAACCGCTGGCCGTCGCTCAATTTCGACGTGATGTCGGTCAACCAGCTGTTCGCGCCGATCTTCGTCGCCGGCTTCTACTACAAGACCTTCATGTGGCCGGCGAAGTTCTGGGAAGCGATCTACGAGCCGGCAATTCGGCGCGCCGCGGGCCTTGGCCGCGCTGCCCAGGTTTCCGATCCCGACCATTATGACAAGGCCTGGGCGCATTGCGATGTGGTGATCGCGGGTTCCGGCCCGGCGGGTCTGGCGGCGGCTCTTGCCGCCGCGCGCTGCGGCGCGCGCGTCATCCTGTGCGAGGAGGATTTCGTCCTCGGCGGGCGCCTGCTCGCCGACGGCGGCATGATCGACGGATTGCCGGCCGCCGAATGGGTTGCGCGCGCGGTTGCCGAGCTGACGGCGATGCCGGATGTGCGCATCATGACGCGCGCGACTTTGTTCGGTGTCTATGACGGCGGCACCTATGGCGCGATCGAGCGTGTCAACGACCACCTGCCGGTGCCGCCCGAGCATCAGGTGCGCCAGCGGCTATGGCGGATCGTGGCCAAGCGCTGCGTCGTCGCGGCCGGCGCAATCGAACGCCCGATCGTCTTTGCCGACAACGACACGCCGGGCGTGATGATGGCGTCGGCCATGCGCAGCTACATCAACCGCTACGCGGCCACGCCGGCGAGACGCATCGCGCTGTTCACCAACAATGAGGATGGCTGGCGCACAGCGGAAACGGCAATCGCGTCGGGTCTTCAAGTGGCCGCCGTGATCGACGCGCGGCCGGACATTTCGCCGGCCCACCGCTCGCTGGCCAGCAAAGGCGGCTTTCCGGTACTGCACGGCGCTGTCGCCGGCATCGACGGCGGCAAGGGTGGCGTGCGCAAGATTTCCGTCTCGCTGGCCGGCGGCGCGCGCGCCCAGGTCGAGGCGGACGGGCTCGCCGTCTCTGGCGGCTGGAACCCCGCGGTCGGCCTCACCTCCTACCATCGCGGCAGGCCGAAATGGCGCGACGACATCGCAGCCTTCGTGCCGGATCGCGCACCGCCCGGCATGCTCGCGGCAGGCGCAGCCAACGGCGCGTTCGGACTTGGCGCCTGTCTGCGCGAAGGGTTTGAAGCCGGTGCTGCCGCAGCACGCGACGCCGGCCGCAGCGGCAATATCGGATCGATGCCGGTCGCCGACGACGAGGCCTTTTCGATCACTCCGCTCTGGCATGTCGCCGGCAAGGGCAAGGCCTTCGTCGACCAGCAGCACGACGTCACCGCTTCCGATGTCGAGCTGGCGCAGCGCGAGGGTTTTCAATCGGTCGAGCATCTGAAGCGCTACACGACGCTCGGCATGGCGACCGACCAGGGCAAGACCTCGAATGTCGCCGGCCTCGCCATTATGGCCGCCGTCACCGGCAAGTCGATCCCGGAGACGGGCACGACGATCTATCGACCGCCTTACGTGCCGGTCGCCATCGGCGCCTTCGCCGGCCATCACCGCGACGAGAATTTCCATGCGACCCGGCTGACGCCCTCGCATCACTGGGCGGCCGAACAGGGCGCCGTCTTTGTCGACACCGGCCTATGGAAGCGCGCGCAATGGTATCCGCGCGCCGGCGAGAAGGACTGGCTGGAATCGGTCACCCGCGAGGTCAAGGCGGTGCGCAGCGGCGTCGGCTTCTGCGACGTCTCGACGCTCGGCAAGATCGACGTGCACGGGCCCGACGCGGGCGCCTTCCTCGACCGCGTCTACATCAACGCCTTCTCCAGACTCGCCGTCGGCAAGGCGCGCTACGGGCTGATGCTGCGCGAGGACGGCATCGTCTATGACGACGGCACGACCTCGCGGCTGGCCGAGGATCATTACTTCCTCACCACCACGACGGCCAAGGCCGGACTGGTGATGCAGCACCTGGAATTCTGCCGGCAGGTTCTGTTCCCCGAGCTCGACGTGCAGCTGACCTCGGTCTCCGACCAATGGGCGCAGTTCTCGATCGCCGGACCGAAGACGCGTGACTTGCTCAAGGAGATCGTCGATCCGGCCGAGGACTTGTCGAACGAAGGTTTCCCGTTCATGGGCGCGCGCGAGGTCCAGCTGCGCGGCGGCCTGAAGGCAAGGCTGTTCCGCATCTCCTTCTCCGGCGAGATGGCGTTCGAGATTTCGGTGCCGGCGCGCTATGGCGAGGCGATGGCGCGCAATCTGATGATTGCGGGAAAACCGTTCGACGTGACGCCTTACGGCACCGAGGCGCTTGGCGTGATGCGCATCGAAAAGGGTCATGTCGCCGGGCCGGAGCTCAACGGCACCACCACGGCGGGCGATCTCGGCCTCGGCAAGATGATGTCGACCAAGAAGGATTTCATCGGCCGCGTCATGGCCGGCCGCGAGGCGCTTGTCGCGCCGAACCGGCAGGTGGTCGTCGGCATCAAGCCGACCGACAAGGCGCGCCGCCTGCGCTCCGGCGCGCACATCATTCCAAAGGGCGAGACCCCCGGCCCCGACAACGACCAGGGCTATGTCACCTCGGTCTGTTTCTCGCCGGTGCTCGACCAATGGATCGGGCTGGGCCTCGTCGAGCGCGGCCGCGAACGCATCGGCGAGATCGTGCGGGCGCATGATCCGCTGCGCGGCGAGGACTACGATGTCGAGCTCTGCAATTCCGTCTTCTACGATCCGGATGGAGGGCGCCAGCGTGGCTGAGTTTTCCTGGGACGTCCGCAGCCCGCTCGACCGCGCGCTGATTGCCGGCCCCTATGGCGCGCAAGGCGACGCCGGCGTGGCGCTGACAGAGATCCGCAATTTCGATCTCGTCCAGGTGATGGCGCGGCGCGGCAAGGCCGGCGAGATGGTGAAGGCCGCGCAGGCGCGCTTCGGCATGGCGGCGCCGGAAACGCCAAAGGCGGTCGATACTGCCGACGCGACGCTGATCTGGTCGGGACCGGATCAGTTCCTCGTGCTGTCCCAGGGTGGCAAGCATTCGATTGAGGCGCTCGGCCCTGTCTTTGCCGGCTCGGCATCGCTTTCCGACCAGTCGCACGCGCGGGCGCTGATCAGCGTGTCCGGCGACAAGGCGCGCGCGATGCTCGCCAAGCTGTCGTCGATCGATTTGCATCCCGATGTTTTCGGCGTGGGCGCAGCGGCCGCGACGTCGATAGATCACACCAGCGTCACGCTGTGGCGCGGCAAGGATCTGGCGGATGGACAGGCGGTGTTCAACCTGCTGGTGTTCGCGACTTTCGCCGAGAGCCTATGGCACACTATTCTGGACTCGGCTGCGGAATATGGCGTGACGATCGGCCATTCCGAGGAACTGGCGTAGCGGTGCGCAGGCTCCCCCTTCTCCCCTTGTGGGAGAAGGTGGATCGGCGCGCAAGCGCCGAGACGGATGAGGGGTGCTCCAGCGGAGTGAGACGCTGATTTTCCCTGGAGCACCCCTCATCCGGCCGCTGCGCGGCCACCTTCTCCCACAAGGGGAGAAGGGAAGTCCCGCCTTGCCAAACGCATTCCCCCTGCTATTCTCTCGGCGAAAATAATTTTACACACAGGCAAACTTGTTTCTCGCTCGGAGGAGGGTTTGAGATGAGCCAATCGCCCTACCCTGCCGTCCTGTCCGGACCGCCGCGTCCGAGCCTGATCCTGCGGCCCGGCGAGATCCGCCTGCCGCCGGGCGTCGAGCGCTACACCGTGCAGGGCAATGGCGCGGTGCTGATCGACGTCGAGGCGGGCGACTGCGTCAGCGTGAGCAATGTCGAAGGCGGCCAGCCCTGCGAACTGCTGGCCTGGGACAAATCAGGCGCGACGGATCCCGGCATTTTCGGCGAACGGTCGAACAGCAACGCCGCCGGCATCAAGGCACTGCTCGCCGATGGCGACGACAGTCTCTCGGCGCTGCGTCTCAGCCTCGAGCGGCGGCAGGTGCAACTCGACCAGCCGAAAGGCGTGCGCGTTTTCGGCGGCGCCACGCCTGCCGGCACGGAGCAGAGCTTTGCCATCCAGCGCGGGGGCGCGCTGCTGATCGCGGCGCCCGGCGGGCCGATGCTGGTCGACGGACACAACACCGCGACGCCGCTCACCGTCCTGGTGCGGCGCGCCACGATCCGGCTGAAGAACAGGTCGCAGCTTCCCGATCCGCTTGCCGATCCGGTGCTTGATCTTCGGGTGAAGTCGGCGACCGCCGAGGCCTATTTCGTCAAGGCCGGCGACTATCTGCAGATCATCGATGTCGATGGCCGGCAATGCACCGACTTCCAGTGTTTTTCCGCGCGCAAGCTGGACAAGGGGCGCGATCTGCCGCTCGACGTGACGACGACCCGCACGCTGATGGGTTCGGCCTATCCGATGCCCGGACTGCATTCGAAATACTACGACCAGGACATGGAGCCGCTGGTGGAGGTCGTGCAGGATACATGCGGCCGGCACGACGCCTTCGCGCTTGCCTGCGCCGCCAAATATTACGACGACATCGGCTATCCCGGACACACCAACTGCTCGGAGAATTTCAACAAGGCGCTGTCGGACAAGGGCGTGACGCCCCGCGCCGGCTGGATGGCGATCAATTTCTTCTTCAACACGGCGATCGACGCGCATGGCGTGATGGTGTCGGACGAGCCGTGGTCGCGACCTGGCGACTATGTGCTCTTGCGCGCCCTGACCGACATCGTCTGCGTCTCCTCGGCCTGCCCGGACGACACCACGCCCGCCAATGGCTGGGACCTCACCGACATCCATGTGCGCGCCTATTCAGGCCAGCACAAATTCTCGCGAGCGATCGCCAGACGCATGAAGCCCGACTCGGAACCGAAAATGACCCGCGAGACAGCCTTTCATTCGAGCTTTGCCAAGCACACGCGCGACTTCGTCGAATATCGCGGCTATTGGCTCGCCAATTCCTTCGCCAAGGAAGGCCCCATCGCCGAATACTGGGCCTGCCGGCAGGCCGCGGTGATCATGGACCTGTCGCCGCTGCGCAAGTTCGAGGTCACCGGTCCGGATGCCGAAGCGCTGCTGCAATACACGCTGACCCGCGACGTCAAGAAGCTCGGCGTCGGCCAGGTGGTCTATACGGCGATGTGCTACGAGCATGGCGGCATGATCGACGACGGGACGTTGCTCAGGCTCGGCAAGGATAATTTCCGCTGGGTCGGCGGCGACGATCTTTCCGGCGAGTGGCTGCGCGAGACTGCGAAAAAGCTCGGCCTCAACGTGCTGGTGCGCTCCTCCACCGACCAGATGCACAACATCGCCGTGCAAGGTCCGAAGAGCCGCGACATATTGAAGGAAGTGGTCTGGACCTCGCCCGTGCAGCCATCGATCGGAGAGCTTGAATGGTTCCGCTTCGCCGTCGCCCGCATCGGCGGCGGCAATGGCGTGCCCGTCGTCGTCTCACGCACCGGCTATACGGGCGAGCTCGGTTACGAGATCTGGTGCCATCCGCGCGACGCCGAAAAAGTGTTCGACGCCGTCTGGGAGGCCGGCCAGCCGCACGGGCTGAAGCCGATGGGCCTCCAGGCGCTCGATATGGTGCGCATCGAGGCGGGACTGATCTTCGCCGGTTACGAATTCTCCGACCAGACCGATCCGTTCGAGGCCGGCATTGGCTTCACCGTGCCACTCAAGGCCAAGGCCGACGACTTCATCGGCCGCGACGCGCTGATCCGGCGCAAGGAGCATCCGCAGCACAAGCTCGTCGGTCTCGACATCGATGCCAATGTCGCCGTCGGCCACGGCGACTGCGTCCATGTCGGCCGCGCCCAGATCGGCGTCGTCACCTCCGGCATGCGTTCGCCGGTGCTCGGCAAGACCATCGCGCTGGCACGGCTAGACGTCACTCATGCCGAGATCGGCACGGAGGTCGAGATCGGCAAGCTCGACGGCCACGCCAAGCGGCTGCCGGCGCGTGTCGTGGGCTTCGCCCATTACGATCCGCAGAAGACCAGGCCGCGTTCCTGATAGCGGCAACCCTTGCCTTCTTCCGTTGTGGGAGTAGGTGGCCGAGCGAAGTTCGGTCGGATGAGGGGTATTCCAGAAGACACCAGCCGCTCACTTCGCTGGAACACCCCTCATCCGTCTCGGCGCTACGCGCCGATCCACTCCCACAAAGGGGAGAAGGAAAGAGCATGTTTCGCAAGCGCGATGTGCATGACATCCACAAAACGCTTGACGCGAAAGCGCGTCGGATCAATCTTCACTCTTAAGAAAAAAATACGACTGAGTGGAAACACGGCAGACCGACGCCGATTTGCCGGGGAGCAAGCTTCGCAAGAGCCGAAGCATCGCTGGCGGGGAACAACAAAAAGGGGAAGACACAAGATATGAGCACGATAAGCACGGCCCTCGAGCAGCCTGTCGAAAGCAAGCTGCTCAGGCATATCGACTGGCGTGGCGCCTTCTGGGTGGCAAGCGGCGTTCCAGCGCTGGTCCTGTTCTCGATCGGCGGCATTGCCGGCACGACCGGAACACTGGCCTTCCTGATCTGGACGGTGTCCATGATCATGGGTTTCCTGCAATCCTTCACCTATGCCGAGATCGCCGGCCTGTTCCCGAATAAATCCGGCGGTGCCTCGATCTACGGCGCCACGGCATGGCTGCGCTATTCCAAGTTCATCGCGCCGCTATCGGTGTGGTGCAACTGGTTCGCCTGGTCGCCGGTGCTGTCGCTCGGCTGCTCGATCGCCGCCGCCTACATCCTCAACGCGCTGGCGCCGATCCCGGCCTTCACCGAGACATCGCCGGAAGTCGCCGCCTACATCGCCGCGCATGCCGGGACCGCGCCTGCCGACGCCATCGCCGCGGTGGCGGCTGCCGCCACGCCCGCGATCCGCACCTGGTCGCTGTTCAGCCATACGCTGGGCCCAGTGTCCTTCACCTTCAACGCCACCTTCTTCATCGGCGCGGTGCTGATGCTGATCATCTTCGCGATCCAGCATCGCGGCATCCTCGGCACGGCCAATGTGCAGAAATATATCGGCCTGCTGGTCATCATCCCGATGCTGATCGTCGGCGTCGTGCCGATCTTCACCGGCCAGATCGACTGGGCGAACTTCTCGCCGCTGGTGCCGTTGGCGGCCGCCTACGCGCCCGACCCGGGTTCGTGGAACATCGCCGGCTGGACGCTGGTGCTTGGCGGCATGTTCATCGCGGCATGGTCGACCTACGGCTTCGAGACGGCCGTCTGCTACACGTCGGAGTTCAAGAACCCCGGCACCGACACGTTCAAGGCGATCTTCTATTCCGGCCTGCTCTGCATGCTGCTGTTCATCCTGGTGCCCTTCACCTTCCAGGGCGTGCTCGGCCTGAACGGCATGCTGGCGACGCCGATCGTCGACGGCTCGGGCGTCGCCGACGCGCTGGCCGGCATGGTCGGTGGCGGCAAGATCATCCACAGCCTGCTGGTCATGCTGATGATCCTGGCCCTGGTGCTCTGCATCATGACGGCGATGGCCGGCTCCTCGCGCACGCTCTACCAGGGTTCGGTCGACGGCTGGCTGCCGCGCTATCTCAGCCACGTCAACGAGCATGGCGCGCCAACGCGGGCGATGTGGACCGACCTCTGCTTCAACCTGATCGTGCTGGCCATCGCCTCGGCCGACGCGACGAGCTTCTTCTTCATCCTCGCCGTGTCGAATTGCGGCTACATCATCTTCAACTTTCTCAACCTCAACGCCGGCTGGATCCATCGCATCGACAACGGCCACATCAACCGCCCCTGGAAGGCGCCGACCTGGCTGCTCGGCATCGGCGCGATCTTCGCTTATGTCAACGCCATCTTCATGGGCGCCGGCGCCAAGGTGTGGAACCCGATGGCGCTGTGGGCCGGCCTGATCACCGCTGCCTTGATCATCCCGGTGTTCTGCTTCCGCCACTATGTCCAGGACAAGGGCAAGTTCCCTGAACACATGCTGGCAGACCTCGGCATGGCGGGGGCCGACCTCTCGGTCAAGAAGGCTGGCATGCTGCCTTACCTGACGCTGATTGCCGGCGTGGTGGTGATGCTGATCGCCAACTGGGTGTTCGTCATCTGACGCGGCAGCCTTGAAACAGACGGGCGCGCCTCGGCGCGCCCGTTCTTTTTTGCGATCGCCCGTCCCGGCATCAGCCGGCCTTTCGGACCGCCTCGCTTACAAAGAGCCGATTTTCTGGACGCTTCAGGCCGAGATTCTCGCGCAGCGTCGAACCTTTATGGCGTTGCTGAGAAAGAATTCTGTTTTGCGGAAGCGTTGCACAGCGCATTTTTCCGCCCCGCGGACCTTGACGCGGATCATCCGCCACCGGCTTTCGCCGATGGCGGATGATCCAAGGTTGCCACCTTTTATTCCGCAGCCAAGGCCAGCTGCGGTCTTTCGATGCCTTCGACGTTCTCCGGCTCGGGCGCCTGCTCGTCGGTCTTGGCCTTCTTCGGGGCGCGGCCGAAGAACAGGGCGTAGCCGGCCGGCAGCACCAGGATGGTGAGCACGGTGGCGACGAGGATGCCGCCCATCATGGCGTAGGCCAGCGGCCCCCAGAAAACGCCGCGCGAGATCGGGATCAGAGCCAGGACCGCGGTCAGCGCCGTCAGCATGATCGGCCGGAAGCGGCGCACGGCTGCACCCACGATCGCTTCCGATCGCTCCATGCCGGCGGCGATATCCTGGTCTATCTGGTCGACCAGGATGATCGAGTTGCGCATGATGATGCCGAGCAGCGCGATGACGCCGAGGATGGCGACGAAGCCGAACGGCGCGCCGCTGATCAGCAGCGCCGCTGCGGCGCCGATGATGCCGAGCGGTCCCGTGGCCAGCACCAGCATCGACTTGCCGAAATGCTGCAGCTGGACCATCAGCAGCACGACGATGACGGCGAGCATGATCGGCGCCTTGGCGGCGATCGAGGCCTGGCTTTCGGCCGAGTCCTCGGCGCCGCCCTGGATCTCGACGTTGTAGCCGGGTGCAAGACTGGCGCGCAGGTCCTTCATGTCGTTGTACATCTTGGTGACGACGTCGTTGGACTGCACGCCGTCCGGCAGCGTGGCGCGCACGCTGATCGTCGGCAGGCGGTCGCGCCGCCATTCGACGCCCTGCTCCATCACCGGCACGACCTTGGCCACTTGCGAGAGCGGCACCGAGCCGCCGAAGTCGGTCGGGATATAGACCGAGTCGACCGAAGAGAGCAGGTGACGGGTCGCCTCCGGCTCGCGGGCGACGATCGAGACGGTCTCCTCGCCGTCGCGGAAGTCGTCTAGCGGCGCGCCGGACATGGTGGCCTGCAGCATCTGGCGGATGCGCTGCGAGGTGACCCCGAGGGCGCGGGCACGATCCTGGTCGATCACCAGCTTCATCGCCGGCACCGGTTCCAGCCAGTCGTCGTGGATGGCGCCGAGCAGCGGATTGGCCTGGAACCTCGCTTTCACCTCGTCGGCGATACGGCGCACCTCCTTGCGGTCCGGGCCCATGACGCGCATCTGCACCGGCCAGCCGGTCGGCGGACCGAGGAAGAGGCGGTCGACCTTGCCGCGGATCGAGGGGAAGTCCTGCGCCAGGATCTTGCGCATCTTGACGATCAGCCGCTCGCGCGCCGGCTCGTCCTTGGCCATCACCAGGAGTTGGGCGAAGTTCGGGTTACGGAGCTGCTGATCGAGCGGCAGGAAGAAGCGCGGCGCGCCTTCGCCGATATAGGTGGCGATGAAGCGCTTGTCCGGATCGTCCGCCATCTTGCCTTCAAACGACTTGGCCTGGTTTTCGACATCCTTGATCGAGGTGCCTTCCGGCAGCCACAGGTCGACCAGGATTTCCGGGCGCGAGGATTGCGGAAAGAAGTTCTGCGGGATGAACTGGAAGGCCCACAGGCTGGTGGCAAAAGTAACCAGCGTCATCACCAAAACGATGATGCGGTGGCGCACGGCCCAGGTGACCGTTGCGCGCAGCCGGCGATAGAAGCCGGTATCGAAGACATCGTGATGAGTGCCCGCATGCTTGCGCTGCTTGAGGATCATGTAGCCCAGCCACGGCGTGAAATAGACCGCGACGAACCACGACACGACCAGCGCGATGCCGACGACATAGAACAGCGTGCGCACATATTCGCCGGCGGTGGAGGCGGCGAAGCCGACCGGGATGAAGCCGGCCGTGGTGATCAGCGTGCCGGTCAGCATCGGGAAAGCGGTCGAGGTGTAGGCGAAGCTCGCCGCCTCGATCTTGACCAGCCCCTCCTCCAGCTTTCGCTCCATCATCTCGACGACGATCATGGCGTCGTCGACCAAAAGGCCGAGCGCAATGATGAGCGCGCCGAGCGAGATGCGCTGCAGGTCGATGCCGATCTCGTACATGATGGCGAAGGTGGCGGCCAAGACGAGCGGGATGGCGATGGCGATCACCAGGCCCGAGCGCCAACCGATCGACAGCAGCGAGACTGCAAGGACGATCAGCAGCGCCTCGCCGAGCGCCTCCATGAACTCGCTCACCGCGTCCTTGACGACCTGGGGCTGGTCGGAGATCTGATCGACCGACACGCCATAGGGCAGCCCTGCCTCGAAGCGCTGATAGGTCGCCTCGACATCCTTGCCGACATCCCTGACGTTAAAACCCTTGGCCATGACGACGCCGAGCTGGACGCTCTGATGGCCGTTGAAGAGGTATTTGTTGTCGTAAGGATCCTGGAGGCCGGAAGAGACGGTGGCGATGTCGCCGAGGCGCGTCACCTGGTTGCCCGAGCGCAGCCTGAGCTCGCGGATATCCGCGGCCTTGGTGACATCGCCCTCGACCGAGATGCGCACCGAGCGCAGGCCGGTGTCGACCGAGCCCGCCGGATCCACGGCGTTCTGGCCTTTCACGGCGTTTTGCAGGTCAAGGATGGTCAGGCCGCGCTCGGCCAACGCCTTGGACGAGACATCGATATAAATCTTCTCAGGCTGGTCGCCGATGATGACGGCCTTCTCGACGCCCGGTGTCGTCAACAGCATGTCGCGCGCCTGGATGGCGAACTTCTTCAGCTCCGGATAGGTGAAGCCGTCGCCGCTGATCGAATGCAGCGTGATGAAGGTGTCGCCGAACTCGTCGTTGAAATAGGGGCCGAGCAGGCCCTGCGGCAATTCATTGGAGATGTCGCCGACCTTCTTGCGCACCTGGTAGAAGGCGTCCTTCACTTCCTCGGTGTTGGTGTCGCCTTTGACCTGCAAGGTGATGATGGCGCTGCCGGCGCGGGTGTAGGAACGGACGAAATCGAGATGCGGCGTTTCCTGCAGCTTGCGCTCGATCTTGTTGACGACCTGATCCTCCATGTCCTGGATCGAGGCGCCGGGCCAGACCGCCTGCACCACCATGACGCGGAAGGTGAAGTCGGGGTCTTCCTTCTGGCCCATGCGCATCAGGCCGAGCGCGCCGGCAAGGATGATCAGCCCGAACAGGAAGCGCGCGATGCTCGGATGTCCGATCGCCCAACGCGAAAGATTGAAGGGCCGCTTTTCAGTGCTGCTGTCGCTGGTGGTCATGGCACACGTCCAGTCCAATTGATCGGCAAGGCACGCCCGCTTGGCATGCCGCTTCCAGTTCGGTGGGCTTCCGGGCGGCGAGACCCTCAAGCGGAGAGAGCTCGCAAATCGCGCTTGACGCGGCACTGCTGCGGGGGAGCCAACATGCCGGCATCTCACGATCGGGGCGTTCGCCGCCCGGAACCCATGCTTTCCCCGGCCCGCGGCGCAAGCAGCGAGAGCGGGAAAGGCGTTCGTTACGCCTGACTTCAGGTTTTAGTTCGATGCATGTCGTTGTCCCAAAACCGCTTCGCACTTTTGGGCGACAAGCATCAGTGCAGGCTGCTGGTGGTCGCGACGTCGTTCTCCGCCGAGGCGGATTGCTGGGCGTCGCTTGAAAGCTTGACCTTCAGGTTCTCGGTCATGAACTGCGTGCCGGCGGCCACCACGACGTCGCCCTGTTTGAGGCCGTCCGCCACGGCGACACCGTCGGCAGTGAAGTTGGCGACCTTGATCGGGCGCGGATGGACTGTTTCGGAGGTGCGGTCGACCGTCCAGACGATCTGTTTGCCGTCCTTCTCGGTCATCGCGGTCAGCGGGATCGACACGAGCTGCGCCTTGCTGCCGACGGTTGCCTCGACATTGGCCGTCATGCCGAGCAGCACGCGCGGATCGTTGGGCAGCGACACCCGGACAGCGAAGGTACGCGACTGCGGATCGGCGCTGCCGGCGACCTCGCGGACCTTGCCGTCAAGCGTCAGCCCTTCGTCCGACCAGAAGCTCGCCTTGACTTCCTTGCCGGGCTTGAAGCCTGCAATATCCATCTCCGGCACCGCGATCGAAACTTCCTTCTCGCCGTCCACCGCGACCGTCATGACCGGCGTGCCGGCGCCGACCACTTGGCCGACATCGGCAGAGATGGCGGTGACGATGCCGGCCTGGCTGGCCTTGAGATCGGTGTAATGGACCTGGTTCTGCGCCTGGGCCAGCGTCGAGCGGGCGGCATCGCGCGTCGCCACGGCCTGGTCGTAGGCCAGCCGCGCCTGATCGAGCTGCGACTTCGGCGCGAAGTTCTTGGCATAGAGCTGCTCGGCGCGCTTCCTGGCGAGATCGACGGTCTCGACCTGGCGTTCGGCGGCGTCGAGGCTGGCCTGCGCGCTCTTCACCGACAGCTCGTAGTCGGACGGATCGACGCGGGCGAGCACGTCGCCTTCATTCACATGCTGGCCGATATCGACCAGACGCTCGGTGACCTTGCCGGCGATGCGGAAGCCGAGGTTCATCTCGATGCGGGCGCGCACCGAACCGGAATAGTCGAGCTGGCGGGTGGTCCGCGCCTCGCCGATCTCGACCACCTTGACCGGCCGGACGACTTCCTGAACGACCTCGGCCTTTTCCTGGCTGCAGCCGGCAAGGGCAAGCGCGGCGACGACGATGCCGATGGCGGGAAGGCCGGCGGCCGGCAGCCTGCGGAGGATGGAACTGGACAAAGACACTTTAGCACTCCCGAACTGGAGATGATCTGTCGGCCGCACGCGGCGGGCGGCTTCTATTTCAAGGCTCTGATGGCGTAGTCGATAAGTTCGTCGGGCATTGCCCGGTTGGTCTTGGCAAGGCACTGCGCCACCATCTGCGGGTGGCACAGAATGACGGTGGCGGCGCCGAAGCAGCGCGCGGCGGTTTCAGGATCCTGCTGCCTGAACTCGCCTGCCTCGATGCCCTCGCGGATCACCTCGGCGAAGAGGTCGTGGATACTGTTGACATGCTTGTCGATGACGGACCAGTCGCGCTCCAGCGCGACGATGACCATCTCATGCACCTTCTGCTCGTCCAGCATGGTCTCGAGCGTCATCTTGTACTGGGCATGAATATAGCGGCTCAGTCGCTCCTCGGCGCTGATCGGGAGGTGCATGATCTCATAGGCCATGTTGTAGCTGGCGCCGAGCATGCGGCCGCAGACGGCCTGGTGGATTTCGACCTTGGAGGCAAAGAAGCGGTAGATGTTGGCGGGCGACATGCCGAGCTCGCGAGCGATGTCGGCAACATTGGTCTTACCGTAGCCATAGTGGCGGAACAGGCGCTCGGCGCAGTCGAGAATGCGAGTCACATTCTCCTGTCTGGCGGGGTCTGCCATGATGTTGGCGGCTTCTGACATAGCGCTTTCGTTTTGATGAGTGACGAATTTCAATTTTCATCAGTCGTAAAACGAAAGCGGCTTGGAGTCAACGCGAAATCGACGTACGCGTATAATTTGGTGACAGATGGTGACAGTTGCTAGGTCTGCGGTGAGTACGTTGACGATTAGCCATTGGCGCCTGCGACGTCGTCATCCACGGGCGGAGCAAGGAGCGAAGCGACGCGCGCAGACCCGAGGATCCATTCCGTGACGCCGGTCGAAGAACGAAGCAGATCAAGATGTTACGCCGGTCAGCACTTTCCGTCCGCTGCGGCCATTCTCAACCGCCGGAGCGCGGCCGCAAAGTAGCGGCATGGATCCTAGGGTTTCCGCAACGTCGCTTCGCGACTGCTCCACCCTAGGATGACGACGTCGCGGGCGCTGGCGCAAATTGTCGACGTCAAAGCCATGTTGGGAGGAGCGAACTACACCCCCTTCGCCATCTCCCGCAGCCTGAACTTCTGGATCTTCCCCGTCGAGGTCTTCGGGATTTCGGCAAACACCACCGCCTTCGGCACCTTGAAACGGGCAAGCAGCCCTCGGCAGTGCTCGATGATCTCGGCCTCGGTCGCGCTCTTGCCGGGCTTCAGCTCGACATAGGCGACCGGCACCTCGCCCCATTTGTCGTCAGCGCGGGCAACCACACCGCACGAGGCAACCGACGGATGCCTGTAGAGAGCGTCCTCGACCTCGATGGACGAGATATTCTCGCCGCCCGAGATGATGATGTCCTTGGAGCGGTCCTTGAGCTGGATGTAGCCGTCGGGATGCATGACGCCGAGATCGCCGGAGTGGAACCAGCCGCCGGCGAAGGCCTCGTCGGTGGCCTTGCGGTTCTTCAGATAGCCCTTCATGACGATGTTGCCGCGGAACATGACCTCGCCGATGGTCTCGCCGTCGGCCGGCGTCTCCATCATCGTCCCGGGATCCATCACCGTCAGACCTTCGAGCGCGGCATAGCGCACACCCTGGCGTGCCTTCTTCTGCGTCCTCGGTCCCTTCTCCAGCGCGTCCCACTCATAGTGCCACTCGTTGACGACCGCCGGGCCGTAGGTCTCGGTCAGGCCGTAGAGATGGGTGACGGCAAAGCCGGCATCGGCCATGCCGGACAGCACGGCCTCCGGCGGGGGCGCTGCGGCGGTGTTGAAGGTGACGGTCTGTGCGAACTGCCGCTTGTCCTCATCCTTCGCGTTGATCAGCACCGACATGACGATCGGGGCGCCGCACAGATGGGTGACGCCGTGGTCGGCGATGGCGTCGTATATCGGCTTTGCCCGCACCCAGCGCAGGCAGACATGGGTGCCGGCCTGCACGGCCAAAGTCCAGGGGAAGCACCAGCCGTTGCAATGGAACATCGGCAGCGTCCAGAGATAGACCGCGTGCTTGGCCATGCCGGCATGGATGGTGTTGGTGTAGGCCATCAGCGCCGCGCCGCGATGGTGATAGACGACGCCCTTCGGATTGCCCGTGGTGCCGGAGGTGTAGTTGAGCGAGACGGCGTCCCACTCGTCGTCGGGCATCGACCAGACAAAGGTCTCGTCGCCGGCGGCGACGAACTCCTCGTAATCAGCTGAGCCGATCCGTTCGCCCTTCGGATAGGGCGCGTCGGCGGCATAGTCCGGATCGTCATAGTCGATGACCAATGGCTTCACCTTGGCCAAGGCCAGCGCGTCCTTGACGACGCCCGAGAACTCGCGGTCGACGATCAGCACCTTGCTGTCGGCATGGTCGAGCTGGAACGCGATGACGGCGGCGTCGAGGCGGGTGTTCAGCGAATGCAGCACCGCCTTCACCATCGGCACGCCGAAATGGGCTTCCAGCATCGGCGGCGTGTTGGACAACATCACCGTCACCGTATCGCCCTTGCCGACGCCGTGCTTCGCGAGCGCCGAGGCAAGCTTCAGCGACCGGCGCCAGAAATCGCGATAGGTGATGCGCTGGTTGCCATGAATGATGGCGATGTGGTCGGGATAGGTCTTGGCCGCGCGCTCAAGATAGGTGAGCGGCGTCAGCGGCTGGTGGTTGGCAGCGTTCCTGTCGAGATCCTGTTCGTAAGGATTGGCCATCCCGTTCTCCCCGATGTTCTTTTCGAGCTTTCTAACCTTAGGCCGGCCGTCACGCTATCCCCCTTCCACGGCTGAAAATGCTATGCTGCGCCGGCTTGGTGGAATGGCGATCCGGATTGGACCGCGCCGCGAGACGATCGCAGCTCGCGCAGGCAATTTGACTTTTGTCGAGAGCCGTGACTAATGTCAGCCGAGGAGGCGGCATGGCTATCAGACCGGCAGAACAGCTCATCCACAAGGCCGCCTGGCTTTACTATGCGCATGGCCTGCGTCAGGACGAAGTGGCGAGCCAGCTCAACATTTCGCGAGCCTCGGTCGCCATGTATCTGCGCAAGGCACGCGAGACCGGCATCGTCAACATCTCGACCTCGACCCAGCTCTTCACCGACGACGTCATGGCGCGACGGCTGGAAGATGCGTTCGATCTCGACGCCGTCTGGATCGCGCCGGAAAATGCTTACCTTGCCGATCCCTCGACCGATATCGCCGTGCTGGCGGCGAGCGTCTTTCTCGAGCTGGTGAAAAAAGGCGACCGCATCGGCGTCGCCTGGGGCCGCACCGTCTACACCATCGCCGACATCATGTCCTATGCCGACCTGCAGGACGTCACCGTGGTGCAGCTCTGCGGCAATCTCGGCGCGCCCTATTCCTACCGGCCCGACCAGTGCACGATGGAGATCGCGCGACGGCTGAATGCCAAGGGCCTCAACTTCTACGCCCCTCTGGTTCTGTCGACGGAAGGCCTGGCGCAAGGTTTGCGTGCCGAGCCGGTGATCCGCGACCAGTTGGCCGGCATCGCCGATTGCGATCTGGCGCTCTATTCCGTCGGCGCGGTCGACGCCGACAGCCATCTGGTGAAATGCGGCGCGCTGTCGGCGGCCGAGATGGAGACGTTGCGGCGCCAGGGTGCGGCCGGCGTCATCGCCGGACAGATCATCGACGCCATGGGCGAAGTGCTCGACTGCAGCTACAATAGGCGCGTCATCTCCGCCGAGCTCGCCTCGCTGCGCGCCATCGAGAAGCGGCTGATGGTGGTGCAGGAAGACACCAAGTTCGAGCCGCTGCTTGCGGCCATCGCCGGCGGGCTGTGCACGCATCTGGTGGTCGGCGCGCATATGGCCGAGCGCCTGCTTCAGCACGCCGGCGCGGCAACGAAAAAGGCCTCGTAGAAAACCACCCTCGCCGCTTCTGTCATCACGACGTCGCGGCCTTCTGTTCATGAGCAAGAAAAGACGGAATCGGACGTATCGACATGCAGAACCTTTGGAATGACGCCGACGCGGAAAAGATGGTTGCCGACTATGCCAGGAAGGGCGTCGGCCGCGACCTTGCGCTGCGCGTCTACACGACCCGCCTGCTCGGCGGCGAGCCGCGCCTGGTGCTGCATGGCGGCGGCAACACCTCCTGCAAGACCAAAGCCACCGATCTCGTCGGCGACGAATGGGACGTGCTCTGCGTCAAGGGCAGCGGCTGGGACATGGCGGTCATCGAGCCGCAAGGCCTGCCGGCGGTGAAAATGGGCGCGCTGCTCAAGGCGCGCTCCCTGGACAAGCTCTCCGACGAGGACATGGTGGCGCTGCAGCGCTCCAACCTCATCGATCCGTCCTCGCCCAACCCGTCGGTCGAAACGCTGCTTCATGCCTTCCTGCCGCACAAGTTCGTCGACCACACGCATTCGACGGCGATCCTTGCCGTCGTAGACCAGGAAGACAGCAAGGCATTGGTGAAAAAGGTGTTCGGCGACAAGATGGGTTACGTGCCCTACATCAAGCCGGGCTTCGACCTCGCCAAGGCTGCGGCGGAAATCTTCGACGCCGACCGAAAAGTCGAGGGCCTGATCCTCGACAAGCACGGCATCTTCACCTTCGGCGACGATGCCAAACAGGCCTATGACCGCATGATCCACTATGTGACCATGGCCGAGGACTATGTCGCCAAAAACGGCAAGCCGCAGCCGGCCAAGGCAGCATTGCCGGCAAAGCTTGCCAAGCCCAGCGACATCGCGCCGACGCTGCGCGGCGCCGTTGCCGTGGCGCGCGGCGAAGGCCGCTTCGACCGCATGATCAGCGACTTCCGCACCTCGGACGCGATCGTCGACTTCATCAATTCCGCCAAGATCGCCGAGCTGGCCGGGCGCGGGGTATCGACGCCGGACCTGTCGATCCGCATCAAGACCGGACCGATGGCGGTACCGGCGCCCGACATGGACAAGCTCGGCGACTACAAGGCCGCCGTCCGCAGCCATGTCGATGCCTTCATCAAGGACTATACCGCCTATTTCGAAACCAATGACGCGCTGGACGACGTCAAGCGCACCATGCTCGACCCGATGCCGCGCCTGACTCTGGTGCCGGGCCTCGGCATGTTCGGCCATGGCCGCACGCTGAAGGATGCCAAGATCGCGTCGGATGTCGGCGAGATGTGGATCGAGGCGGTGCGCGGCGCGGAAGCGATCGGCAATTTCCATCCACTCTCCAAGGCCGACCTCTTCCCGCTCGAATACTGGTCTCTCGAGCAGGCCAAGCTCGCTTCGAACAAGCCGAAGCCGCTGACCGGCCAGGTGGTGCTGATCACCGGCGGCGCCGGCGCCATCGGGGCCGCGACGGCAAAACTGTTCGCGGCCAATGGCGCGCATGCCGTGATCGTCGATCTCGATCCGGCCAAGGCAGCGGAGGCGGCGAAGGCAGCCGGCAACAACTCGATCGGCGTCGGCGCCGACATCACCAAGCCGGCCGAAATGCGCGCTGCCTTCGACAAGGCAGTCTCGGTCTATGGCGGCCTCGACATCCTGGTCTCGAATGCCGGCGCTGCCTGGGAAGGCCGCATCGGCGAGCTCGACGACGCCACTTTGCGCAAAAGCTTCGAGCTCAATTTCTTCGCCCACCAGTCGGCGGCGCAGAATGCGGTGCGCATCATGCTGGAACAGGGTACGGGCGGCGTGCTGCTGTTCAACACTTCCAAGCAGGCGATCAATCCCGGCCCGAAATTCGGCGCCTACGGCATCCCGAAAGCCGCGACATTGTTCCTGTCGCGGCAGTATGCGCTTGACTACGGCGCCTATGGCATCCGCTCCAACGCGGTCAACGCCGACCGCATCCGTTCGGGTCTCTTGACCGACGCGATGATCGCCAGCCGTTCCGGCGCGCGCGGCGTGTCCGAAAAAGAATACATGTCCGGCAATCTGCTGGGACAGGAAGTGACGGCCGACGACGTGGCGCAGGCCTTCCTGCACCAGGCGCTGGCCGAGCGCACCACGGCGGATGTGACGACGGTGGACGGCGGCAACATCGCGGCGGCGCTGCGCTGAGGATGTAAAGGCAGGCACTGGAGCGGTTCATTGTTTTCGCGAAACGACGAGCCGCCCAAGTCCCCTTGTCTTGACGCAGTTTGAATCGAAGGCCTTTGACGCTTCTGCTGAAGAACTGCTCGTACCCGTCAAAATCCACACCAATCCTTCGGGTATTGCTCAGCCAGTTTAAGGGCGCCTCGTGTTCGCATGCGGGGCTCCAACCCTGATCATTGGTGGAGCTCCAGATGGCGGCGAAAAAACTTCGTATCGGCGTGCTGTTCGGCGGGCGCTCCGCCGAGCATGAGGTATCGCTGCTTTCGGCAACCAACGTCATGGCTGCTTTGGAGCCCGCGAAATACGACGCCGTGCCGATCTTCGTCACCCGCGAAGGGCAATGGCTGCTGAGCCGTTTCGAGGACGGCGCGCTGGCGGCGCCGTCGGCCGGCACGCAGCTCTGCCTGGTGCCGGGCGGCCATGGACGGATGCTGGCGATCCCCGCCGGCGGCGTGCCTCACGAACTGCTCGCCATCGATATCCTGTTTCCGGTGCTGCACGGCCTGCATGGCGAGGACGGCGCGGTGCAGGGCCTGGCCGAGGTGGCACGCGTGCCGCTCGCCGGTTGCGGCATATTGGGTTCCGCCGCGGCCCTCGACAAGGACGTCGCCAAGCGGCTGCTGAAAGCGGCCGGACTGCCTGTGGCGCGCTCGGTGACGATCGGTGAAGGTGCCGCGCCTTCGCTCGCCGAACTGGAAGACCAACTCGGCCTGCCGCTGTTCATCAAGCCGGCGCGGCAGGGCTCGTCGGTCGGCGTCGCGAAGGTCAATGCCAGCCAAGAATTCGATCGGGCGCTCGAGGAAGCATTCCAGCACGATCGCAAGCTGCTGGCAGAGGAATTCGTCCGTGGCCGCGAGATCGAATACAGCGTCCTGGAGAGTCCCGCGGGCGAACTCTTCGTCTCGCGGCCGGGCGAGATCGTGCCTGCGGAGAGCCACGGTTTCTACAACTACAACGCCAAATATATCGACGAGAATGGCGCGGCCTTGATCGTGCCAGCCGAGCTGCCGCAGGAGGTCGAGGATGCCATGCGCGATGCGGCTGCAAGAGCGTTCAGGGCGCTCGGTTGCGACGGCATGGCCCGCGTCGACTTTTTCCTGATGCCGGACATGAATTTCCTGATCAACGAGCTCAACACGATTCCCGGCTTCACCAACATCAGCATGTATGCCAAGGCTATGGCGGCGAGCGGCGTCAGCTATCCGGAGGTCATCGACCGTCTGGTGGCGCATGGGCTGGCGCGCGCCGGCCGGTGAAAAAGACCTAAGAATACGAAATCCCGGCAGCGGCCAGTTGGCCATGTCGCCACATCACTCCGGCAGGCCGGCCATGCGGAAGCCGTCGACGAAATGCTCGAGCATCGCGTCGTCGCGAAAGGGCTCCGTCTCGACCCAGCGCCGCGTGGAGAAATGCGGATTGCCGACGAGGAACAGCGCGACCTCGGTGCGCGCCTCGTCGAGACGGCCGAGCTGCGCCAGGCTTGCCGCCAGAAAGCGGCGCGAACTCGTGCGGTAAGTCTCGTCGCGACGCAGCGTCTCGACGGCGGCCTCATAGTCACGGGCCGCATATTGCGCCTGGCCGAGCGTCAGATAATACCAGCTCGGCGGAAAGGGGTTGAGCCGGAAGGCCTTGCGGATGTGCTCCAGGCCGTCGCTTATCCGCCCGCCCAGCACGTCGATATCGGACAATGTCGCCCAAATGTCGGCTTCGTTCGGATCGAGCTCGATCGCCTTGGCGAATTCCGCCTCGGACCGTTCGAAATCGCGTTCATAGGCAAGAAGGTTCGCCAGAACCCAGCGGCAACCGGCATCGTTGGGATCGATCGCCACAGCCTTGCGCGCTAGTTCCAGGGCCGTGCTGCGGGCAGGCTCGAACGGCTCGCCCCAATGCACCCAGCCCATCCAATGGTTCATCGCGAGCCAGCGATAGGCTTCGGCGTAGTCCGGATCGAGCGAGACCGCGCGCGTCAGCATCAGATGCGCTTCGCGCGCCATTTGCGGCGACTCGTCGAACAGTTTTCGCGCCCGCACGACGAGATCATAGGCTTCGAGGCTCTTCGGCCGGTTGCGCTCCGGCAATGCACGCAGCCGCCCGAGCAGCGCCTCGACGATCTTGGCCGTCGCCTCGTCCTGGACGGCGAAAATGTCCTCAAGGCTGCGATCGAAACGCTCCGCCCAGAGATGCTCGCCGCTCAGCGCATCGATCAGCTGGGCATTGATGCGCACCCGCCCCACGGCGCGTCTGGCGCTGCCTTCCACCAGGTATCGCACGCCGAGCTCCCCGGCGATGGCGCGCACATCCATGGCCTTGCCCTTGTAGGCAAAGACCGAGTTGCGCGCGATGACAAAGAGGCCCGGTATCCGGGAGAGATCGGTGATCAGGTCTTCGGTCAGGCCGTCGGCGAAAGAGTCCTGCTCGGGATCGCTGCTCAGATTGACGAAGGGCAGCACGGCAATCGACGGCTTGTCGGGCAGCGGCAAGGGTTTGCGTGGGGCATCGGGCCGTTCGACGGTGCCGGTGAAGCGGTAGCCGACGCGCGGCACGGTGGCGATCCATTCACCGCCACCGGTCGCCGGACCAAGCAGCTTCCTGAGCTGCGCGATCTGGACGGTGAGATTGCCTTCCTCGACTGCCATGCCAGGCCAAGCCGCATCCATCAGCTCGGCCTTGGCCAGGATTTCGCCCGGACGCGCGACGAGCGCCTCCAGCAGCTTCAGCCCGCGATGGCTGGCGGCGACGGGAACATCGCCCCGGAGCAGCGTTCCCGCGCCTGGATCAAGCACGAACGGTCCGAAAGCAAAGCGCGATCCCTGCATGGGGCGATCTATAGAGCAATTCCAGGAAAAGTGTGAAGCGGTTTTCACTCCGGAATTGCGTAAAAACAAAGAGATAGAGCGGTTCGCCGTTTCCGTGAAACGGTGAAACGCTCTAACCGATTTGGAAGTTTTGAGAACTATTTGGGACGGCTTAATTACGCCGCCGGCCGCCTGCGGCACAGTGCAATCTCAATCAGGTCGAGGGTTTTCAAAACCCCTTATTCGATGGAGGTTGCCATGAACGATAGCTTCACGCCCTCTACGTGTCTGGCGGCGGCACCGGCAATGCACTCAAGGCGCGGGCGCTTCAGCCTGGCGGCCTTGCGCAGCCTTATCGCCGAGCGGCGCAAGCAGGCCTATTTCCGCTTCGAGCTCAAGCGCATGGCGACGGACAATCCGCATCTGATTGACGACATCGGGCTGACGAGAAAAGAGGTCGAGGCGGAGATCGCCAAGCTGCCCTTCTGGCAGCGATAGACCGCCTTGGGCCGGCTGAAGGGCAGAGAGCGGCCCGTTGGACCGCTCTCTTCATTTGCGACCGTCCGAACCTTACTTAGCGTTCGGGTTCGGCATCCAGGCCGGCATCGCGACATCGGCATGGGCGAACTGCGGCAGCTTGGCCGACAGGTCTTCCATGTTCTTGATGTCCTTGTCGATCAGCTCCTTCTGGGTGATCAGCGTCGGCGGCACAATGACGTTGTGGCCGGGATCTTCGCCTGCGAGCAGCTGCGCCAGCGCGCGCACCGAGACCTGGCCGACGACGGCCGGGTTGGTGGCGGCGGTCGCCGCCCAGGCGCTGTCCGGCTCGCGCATGGCGGCGATGTCCGAGGTCGAGATGTCGGCCGAATAGATCTTGATGCCCTTGTTCAGGCCCGCCTCGTCGACGGCGATCTTCACGCCCTTGGCGAACTCGTCATAGGGCGCGAACATCACCTTGATGTCGGGATGCGCCTGCAGCACCGAGCGCGCCTGGTTGGCGACGGAGTTGGCGATCGGGTTGTCGAGCGTGCCGAACATGGCGACCTCGTTGATGCCCGAGTACTTCTTCTTCACGTCGACCCAGGTCTCGTTGCGGCGGTCGAGCGGAGCGATGCCGGCGACATAGACATAGCCGGCCTTCCAGCTCTCGCCATTGTCCTTGACCGCCTGCTCGAGCGCGAGCTTCGCCAGGTCGCGGTCGGACTGCTCGACCTGCGGGATCTTCGGGTTCTCGACATTGACGTCGAAGGCGACGACCTTGATGCCGGCATCGACCGCACGCTGAGCGGCGTCCTTCATCGATTCCGTCAGGCCGTGCTGGATGATGATGCCTTGCACGCCGAGCGCGATGGCCTGGTCGACCATGTCGGCCTGGAGTGCTGCGTCCTGGCGGCTGTCCAGCACGCGCAGGTCGACGCCGAGCGCCTTGGCTTGCGCCTCGACGCCGGAGAGATAGGCCTGAAAGAAGTCGCCGGTCGACAGATAGCGCACCAGCGCGATCTTGACGCCCGGCTTGTCGAACGGCGCCGGACGGTCCGCGGCAAGCGCCGTCCCCTGCATCAGCAGCGCCGCGCCGGCGAGGCCGAGTGCCGCCTTCCCCAAAAGTCTTCTTGTGATGCTCACTTCGTTTTCCTCCATTTGTTATGCCCCGGTCGAAACTATCTCTTGCCCCTGCCGGAAAGGGCGAAGGTGAAGACAAGGGCGACGACAAGCACCGCGCCCTTGACAAAATCCTGCGTGTAGTAAGGCGCGTTCATCATCGTCAGGCCTTGCAGCAGGACGCCGACGAACACCGCGCCGACGGCGGTGCCGAAGGCGTTTGGCTTGGCGGCGCCAAGCACCGCGTAGCCGATGAGCGCCGCCGCGACTGCGTCGAGCAAGAGATTATTACCCGAGGCGATGTCGCCGCGTCCAAGCCGGGCGGCGAGCAAAATCCCGCCGATCGAGGCAAAAACTCCCGAAATCACATAAGCCCAGATCTTGTATGCCTTGACAGGCGCGCCGGCGAGCTCGGCCGCCCTCTCATTGCTGCCGACGGCATACATCATGCGGCCGAAGCGCGTGTATTCGAGGAAGAACCAGATCAGCGCCGCGAGCACGACGAGCACGACGACCGAGACCGGGATCAGGTTCGGGATGAAGAAGTCGATGCGGTGGCGGCCGAGCGCCAGGAAGGCTTCCGAGAACTTACCGTTGGCGACCGAGCCGTCGGGCATGGTCATGCCGGTGGCGATCGAGCGGCCTTCCGTCGGAATGCGCTGCAGGCCGAGCAGCAGGAACATCATGCCGAGCGTGGCCAGAAGATCGGGCACGCGCATATAGACGATCAGCCAGCCATTGATCAGTCCGACGATGACGCCGATGACCAGGCAGGCGATGACGGCGACGATCGCGTTCTGCTCCAGCACGACCATGGCGTAGGAGGCAGCCATCATGGCGCTGGTGGCGACCGAGCCGATCGAGAGATCAAAGCCGCCGACGACGAGCGTCGCCGTGACGCCGAGCGCCAGCACGCCGGTGATGGCCACCGACTGGAAGATGAAGACGGCGCTTTGCGGCGAGGCGAAGCCGTCGGCGGCGACCGCGAAATAGGCGATCAGCCCGACCAGCAGGACGATGAAGCCGTAGCGGATGGCGTAATCGCGCAATGTCATCGAACGCTCCCGCGCCGTTGCCTTGGCCGCCAAACTGGAACTCATGCCTGCACTCCGGGTCTCGTCATCCTGCGATCTCACGCCGCGCTGTGAAGCGGTCCGCCGGCCACTTCCGCCAGCAGCCGGTCGAGATCGATGTCATCGTTGCGGTGCTCGCCGACGATCGTGTGTTCCGACATCACCAGGATGCGGTCGGCGGTCTCCAGCGCCTCGTCGAGCTCGGTAACGAAGATCAGCGTCGCGCGGCCGTCGGCGCTTGCCCTCAGCTTGGCGGCGATGTCGCGACGCGCCGAAATGTCGACACCCTGGAAAGGCTCGTCGAGCATGAAGAGGCGCGAGGCCTGCGACATCCAGCGCGCCACCATCACCTTCTGCTGGTTGCCGCCGGAGAGCGCCGACAGCTCGTCCTTCTCCGAGCGGCAGACGATACCTAGCTCGTCGATCTGGCGGCGGGCGGCGATGCGCTCGGCGCGCTTCTTCATGACGCCGAGGCCCGACATGCGCTTGAGGAACGGCAGGCTGATGTTGCGTTCGATGTTGAAGCCGCCGACAATGCCGCTCGCGGCGCGGTCCTTGGCGACCAGGAAGACGCCGGCGGCGATTGCCTCGCGCGCCGAGCCCGGCGCGTAGGGTTTGCCGTCCATGTGCATGGTGCCGGCGAGCGGCCGGCGCACGCCGAACAGCGTTTCCGCCAAAGCCGTCTTGCCGACGCCGACCAGGCCGGTGATCGCCACCACCTCGCCGGCGCCGAGCGTCATCGAGATCGGCTTTGCTCCATGCGCGAGTTGCAGGCCTTCCGCGGTGAAAACCGCGCGCGCCGAGCTTCTGGCTACCACCCGGTCGAGATGGATCTTGCGGCCGAGCATGGCGTTGACCGCGCCCTCATAGTCGAGCGGCTTCTTGTCGAAGACGCCGGAGACGACGCCGTCGCGCATCGACACGATCCGGTCGGCGAGACGCCTGATGTCGGACATGCGGTGCGAGATATAGAGGATAGCGACACCCTGCCCGCGCAGCCGGTCGATCAGCGAAAACAGCAGGTCGGCCTCGGCGCTCGACAGCGAGGAGGTCGGCTCGTCGAGGATCAGCACCTTGGGCTGATGCGCCATGGCCCGCGCGATAGCCACCATCTGCCGGTCGGCCAACGACAAGTCGCTGACGCGCGCCTTGAGGTCGAGGGCGAGGCCCATGCGGTCGGCAACCGCCCTCGCCTCGGCCCGGACATTGGCCGGCTTGAACAGCAACGACGCACCTTTGCCGTTCAGCCGGTCGAGCGTCAGGTTGGTGGCGACATCGAGGTCGGTGACCACGCCGTCATTGATGTTCTGGTGCACGGTGACGACGCCGGCGCGGATGGCTTCGGCGGGGGTCTGCGGATCGAAGGCCTTGCCGGCGAGCCGCATCGTGCCGGCGCCACGTTCGTAGACACCGCTGACGATCTTGACCAGGGTGGACTTGCCGGCGCCGTTGGCGCCCATCAGCACCGTCACCTCGCCCGCAAAGAGGTCGAGCGAGATGCCGCCAAGCACCTCGTTCTGGCCGAAGGATTTCCTCAGGCCCTCCACATGGAACACGGCATCTGCGCCCATCCGTTCCTCCCGGATCGTGACGCTATGGGCTCATTCGGCAATTGTCAACACGATTGACATTTGCCAGAGCGCTTCCTAGCTTGGCCCCGCCGCCGTGGCTCCGCTATCGTCGGAAACCACGCGCAGGAGGGGAGAGCATGACCGGGAAGTTCGAAGCATTGTCGGTGGAAACGCTGCCGAAACGCCTTGGCGGGACCACGGCCCTGACCGAGCGCATCGGCAGCGATGTCAGCCGCTGGAAGGTGCGTGAGGTCGGCGATGGCAACCTCAACCTCGTCTTCATCGTCGAGGGCGACCAGGGCGCCGCGGTGGTCAAACAGGCGCTGCCCTATGTGCGGCTGGTCGGCGACAGCTGGCCGCTGCCGCTCAAACGCTCGTTCTTCGAATATCATGCGCTGACCAGGCAGGAAGCCCGTGCGCCCGGCTCGGTGCCGGCGATCTACCATTTCGATGAGACCCAGGCGCTGATCGTCATGGAATATCTGGCGCCGCCGCACGTCATTTTGAGGCGCGCGCTGATCGACGGCCGCGAACTGCCGAACATCGCGCGCGACATCGGCCTGTTCATGGCCCGCACGCTGTTCCGCGGCTCGGATCTCTCGATGGTGACGAAAAAGCGCAAGGCCGACCTGGCGCTGTTCGCCGACAATGTCGAACTCTGCGACATCACCGAGAACCTGGTGTTCTCCGATCCTTATTTCGACGCCAAGATGAACCGGCACACCTCGCCGCAGCTCGACGGCCTGGTGGCCGAATTGCGCGCCGACCGCGACCTCAAGGTCGAGGCGCAGCGGCTGAAACATCTCTTCGCCGCCCATGCCGAGACGCTGCTGCATGGCGATTTGCATTCCGGCTCGATCATGGTGACGGACACAGAGACCCGGATGATCGATCCGGAGTTCGCCTTCTATGGTCCGATCGCCTTCGATGTCGGCATGCTGCTCGCCAATTTCTGGATGGCCTTCTTCTCGCAGCGCGGCCATGAGGAGAAAAGCGGCAGGGACTCGATGCGCGCCTATCTGCTCGGCGTCACGGCAGAGACCTGGGCCACCTTCCGCGCCGAGTTCGCGCATCTGTGGCGCACCGAGCGCACCGGCATCCTCTACCAGAAGAGCCTGTTCGAGGATCAGGGCGATCTGCTCGGCTCCGAGCAGGCGCTCGACCATATGCTGCATTCGATCTGGACCGACCTGCTCGGCTTTGCCGGCATCGAGGTGCACCGGCGCATCCTGGGTCTCGCCCACAATGCCGATTTCGAGACCATTGCCGATCAAGACCTGCGCGCCAGATGTGAAGCCAAGGCTTTGCGCTTCGGACGCCATATCGCCGTCAACCGGCGCCAGATCCACAGCATCGACGAGGTCAACAAGCTGGCCGCGCTGATCGAACAGGAGAAGAGCCTTTGAACGTCGGCGAACGCCACTATCGCACCATCTGGCTCAGCGACGACAAGCGCTCGGTCGAGATCATCGACCAGCGCTGGCTGCCGCATGAATTCCGCATCGAGAAGATCGGAAGCGTCACCGGCATCGCCACCGCGATCCGCGACATGTGGGTGCGCGGCGCGCCGCTGATCGGCGTCACCGCGGCCTATGGCGTCGCCATCCAGATGATGGACGACCCATCGGACGAAGCACTCGACGCGGTGTGGGAGACGCTGCATAGGACACGGCCGACGGCGATCAATCTGCGCTGGGCGTTGGACGAGATGCGCCGGCACCTCAAGCCGCTCGCGCCTGCAGAGCGTGCCGAAGCGGCCTACAGACGGGCCGCCGAGATCGCCGATGAGGATGTCGGGCTGAACCGCGCCATCGGCGAAAACGGGCTTGCGATCATCAGGCAGATCGCGGCGAAGAAGAAGCCGGGCGAGAGCGTCAACATCCTCACCCATTGCAATGCCGGCTGGCTGGCGACGGTCGATTACGGCACCGCCACCGCGCCGATCTACCTGGCGACCGAGGCCGGCATTCCGGTGCATGTCTATGTCGACGAGACGAGGCCGCGCAACCAGGGCGCCCAGCTCACCGCCTGGGAAATGGCCGGACACGGCGTACCGCACACGCTGGTCGTCGACAATGCCGGCGGCCACCTGATGCAGCGCGGCGACATCGACATGGTGATCGTCGGCACCGATCGCACCACGGCCGATGGCGACGTCTGCAATAAGATCGGCACTTATCTGAAGGCTTTGGCCGCCGCCGACAATGACGTGCCCTTCTATGTCGCGCTCCCCTCGCCCACCATCGACTGGACCGTGGCCGACGGGCTGAAGGAAATCCCGATCGAGGAGCGCTCCGGCGACGAGGTTTCGCTGGTGTGGGGAAAGACGGCCGACGGAAAGGTCGCGCAGGTGCGGGTCTCACCGGATGCGACACCGGCGGCCAATCCGGCATTCGACGTGACGCCGGCGCGGCTGGTGACAGGGCTGATCACCGAGCGCGGCGTGGCCAAGGCCTCGCGCGAGGGGCTGAAGGCGATGTTTCCGGAACGGGGGTGACTAACTGATCTCCCCAGCACGTCGTCATTCTCGGGCTTGACCCGAGAATCCATGCCGTGACCTCCGTCATCGAGCGCAACGGTGCAGAATTCTGTAACCGTTGCAACGCCTTAGCGCCACGGCATGGATCCTAGGGTCTGCGCGCGTCGCTTCGCTCCTTGCTCCGCCCTAGGATGACGACCGCGATGTCATCGCCAGTTGACACTATTGCCCTGCTCTCCCATAAAACCTGCGTTAATGTTCTCAGGGCGGGGTGAAAGTCCCCACCGGCGGTAAGGGCGATTTTCGATCGCTCAAGCCCGCGAGCGCTTTCCGCGTAAACGGAAAGGTCAGCAGATCCGGTGCGATTCCGGAGCCGACGGTTACAGTCCGGATGGAAGAGAACGTACGCAAGACGGCTCGCTGGCGCGGGCCGGGTTTTTGCGTCGTGCGTCCTGATTCTGGTTCGAAACGGAAGGAAGGACCCATGAATCAGCATTTCCCCAAAGACCATACTGTCCGTCATGTCGCCGTCATCCGGGCGCGCTGGCATGCCGATATCGTCGACCAATGCGTGACGGCCTTCGAAGCGGAGCTTGCCGCGCTCGGCGGCTTTGCCGTCGAGGTCTTCGACGTGCCGGGCGCCTACGAAATCCCGCTGCACGCCAAGACGCTTGCCGAGACCGGTCGCTACGCCGCGATCCTCGGCACCGCCTTCGTCGTCAATGGCGGCATCTATCGGCACGACTTCGTGGCGCGCGCGGTCATCGACGGGATGATGAATGTGCAGCTCGCGACCGGCGTGCCGGTGCTGTCGGCCGTGCTGACGCCTCACAACTACCATGACAGCGCCGAGCATCACCGCTTCTTCCATGAGCATTTCGCCGTGAAGGGCAAGGAAGCGGCGAAAGCCTGCGTCGAGATCCTCGCCGCGCGCGCAAAGATCGCCGCCTAAGTCCGAAAGCGCCTGATTTCAGCACTGCAACAAGAATTGCGGCCGAAAAGGCTGCGAAAGGTTGCGGTAGCTCCGAAATCCGGCCAGAAGCAACGAGGCCGCCCGACGCCCGGGCTGCCTTTTTCAAACACGGGCTCGAACCAGATACGGGAGACTATTCGTTGGCTCGCATCACACTGAGACAATTGCTCGACCATGCCGCCGAACATGGCTATGGCGTGCCTGCCTTCAACATGAACAATATGGAACAGGGCCTCGCCATCATGGAGGCGGCGGAGGAGACCAAGTCGCCGGTCATCCTGCAGGCCAGCCGCGGCGCGCGCGCCTATGCCAATGACGTGGTGCTGGCCAAGCTGATCGACGCGCTGGTCGAGATCCATCCCGACATCCCGGTCTGCATGCATCTCGACCACGGCAACAACGAAGCGACCTGCGTCACCGCGATCCAGTACGGTTTCACCTCGGTGATGATGGACGGCTCCCTGAAGGAGGACGGCAAGTCGCCGGCCGACTACGCCTATAATTCCGGCATCACGCGGCGCGTCGTCGACATGGCGCATTGGGGCGGCGTCTCGGTGGAAGGCGAGATCGGCGTGCTGGGTTCGCTGGAGAGCGGCGGCGGCGAGCAGGAAGACGGCCACGGCGTCGAAGGCGCGATCAGCCACGACCAGTTGCTGACCGATCCGGTGCAGGCCGAGCAGTTCGTGCGCGACACGCATGTCGACGCGCTGGCCGTCGCCATGGGCACCAGCCACGGCGCCTATAAATTCTCGCGCAAGCCGGACGGCGCGGTGCTGGCGATGAACGTGATCGAGGAGATCCATCGCCGCCTGCCCAACATGCATCTGGTCATGCACGGCTCGTCGTCGGTGCCGGAGGAACTGCAGGAGATCATCAACAAATATGGCGGCCAGATGAAGCCGACCTGGGGCGTGCCGGTGGAGGAGATCCAGCGCGGCATCAAGCATGGCGTGCGCAAGATCAACATCGACACCGACAACCGCATGGCGCTGACCGGCGCGATCCGCAAGGTGCTGACCGAGAACCCCAGCGAGTTCGATCCGCGCAAATATCTGACGCCGGCCATGGCCGCGATGAAGAAGCTCTGCAAGGAGCGCTTCGAGCAGTTCGGCACCGCCGGCAACGCCTCGAAGATCAAGCCGATCCCGCTGCCCGACATGGCCAAGCGCTACAAATCGGGCAGCCTCGACCCGAAATTCGGCTGAGCCAACTTTCCCGCGGCCGGTTTTCGGCCGGTCGCGGTAGCCGGCCCTGCCCTCGCCTCAGCATCCGCGTGGCGGAACTTCATGCCGGCCAAAACGGTTCCTGCTCTGACGCCTCCTGTGCCCGCTCACAGGGAAGGAGACAACCATGAGCAAGGACCGCGACAGCGAAGGTCCGGTGTTTTCGGGGCAGGACGCGCGACAGGGCGAAATCATCCTGCGCACGCGCACCCGTCGCATCATCTTCATAGCCGGACTGGTCGGCATCGTCGTGCTGGCGCTGGTGCTGAGCATTGCCGTCCGGTGACGGCGTTTCGCGCATGATAGAGTAGCGGCCAGGGAACCATCCGCGGCCAAGCCTAGTTGAGCATTCCAGACGCAACGGAGGGCGCGCTTAGGCTGCCCCGACGGACCATGCTCACGGCGCTTTGCTGCGACATGCCGCTTCATCCGACCTGGCCGGACCTCGTCGCGCGGCTGCTGGTCACGGTGCTTGCAGGCTTCCTCATTGGCCTGAACCGCGAGGCCCGCGGTCATTCCGCCGGGTTGCGGACGACCATCCTGGTCGGCCTTGCGGCCTGCGTCGCAATGGTCCAGGCCAACATGCTGCTCGGTGTCTCGGGCAAAGGACCGGACTCCTTCGTGCGCATGGATGTGATGCGTCTTGCCCTCGGCGTGCTCACCGGTGTCGGCTTCATCGGCGGCGGCGCTATCTTGCGGCGCGGCGATCTGGTCACCGGCGTCACCACCGCCGCCACGATGTGGATCATGACCATGATCGGCCTTGCCTTCGGCGGCGGTCAGTACGGCCTCGGCGCGATCGCAACCGTGCTGACGCTGGTGACACTGCAGGCGCTGAAATGGGTCGACCTCAAGATCCGGCGCGATCACAAGGCAATCCTTTCGGTCTCCTGGCCGAAAAACGCGCCGCCCGACCTCCAGGAAATGGTGCGGCCGCTTGGCTACAGTGCCCGCTTCGTCGGCATGGAGCACGACGCAGACCGTGAGCGCTTTGTTTATTCCTTCAACATTCTGTGGAAGCAGCCCGACGCTATTCCACCTTCGACCGACGTGCTGACGCTTGTCGGCGAGCATTGCGCGGTCGAGCGCTTCGAGGTGATCAGCGAGAAGCCGTTCTAGTGTCGTAACGGAGGATGCTTGAAATCGTCCCGGACATGAAACTTTCCCGCCCGCAGATGGTTCTGGGCAAGATGGTACTTGTCCATGATCGGTAGGCATTGATGGCCGAACTTTCTCTGACGCGCGGCCGGATGGTCGATGTCCAGATCGCCCAGCGTGGAATTCATGACCGCCGGGTTCTGGAGGCCATGCGGGAGGTTCCACGCGAGGTCTTTGTCGACCCCGATTTCGAGGAATTCGCCTATGAGGACACCCCTCTGCCGATCGGCAAGGGTCAGACGATCTCGCAACCCTTCATGGTCGCCTACATGATCGAAGCCGCTGAGATCGATCCTGGCGACCGCGTTCTCGAGGTTGGGACGGGCTCGGGCTACGCGGCGGCGGTGATGAGTCGTGTTGCGGCCCGCGTCTACACGATAGAGCGCCATGCGATGCTCGCCGAAATCGCCCGGCAGCGGTTCGAACGCCTCGGTTACGACAATATCGAGGTTCGCGCCGGCGACGGCACCAAGGGATGGAGCGACGCCGCTCCGTTCGATGCCATATTGGTGGCCGCAGCCGGTCCCGGCGCGCCGCTGGCGCTTCAGGAACAGCTCGATGTCGGTGGCCGTCTGGTGATCCCCGTCGGCAAGGAGGTCGACGACCAGCGGCTGCTGAAGGTCACCCGAACCGGCGCAACGACCTACGAGGAGGAAGACCTCGGTGGCGTGCAGTTCGTTCCGCTCATCGGCGAACAAGGCTGGGCGGAATGGCCTCGATATGGAGCCGATCGACCGGCTGTGGTCACGCCGCAGCCGCGCGAAAGAAGCCTGCCGGAGATGATCGCGGCCGCCGCCGAGCCGCTGCCGGATTTCGAAGACCCGGCCTTCGGCGATCTGTTCGACCGCTTCGCGGACCGGCGTGTTGTCCTTCTCGGCGAGGCCAGTCACGGCACCTCCGAATTCTACAAGGCGCGCGGCGCGATCACGCGTCGGCTCATCGAAAAGCATGGCTTCAGCATCGTCGCGGTTGAAGCGGACTGGCCGGATGCTGCGGCCATTGACCGCCATGTACGCCATCGGCCGCCGCGCGCGGCCGCAGAGCCGCCGTTCCAGCGCTTTCCCACATGGATGTGGCGCAACACCGATGTCGACGCATTCGTCGGCTGGATGCGGGATCACAATGGAGGCCTCGACGATGTAAACCGCCGGGCCGGCTTTTACGGTCTCGACATCTACAATATGAGCGCGTCGATTGCGGCCGTCCTGCGCTATCTCGACCAGATCGATCCGGAAGCCGCCGCCGCTGCGCGGCAACGCTATGGCTGCCTGACCCCGTGGCAGAAAGAGCCTTCCACATACGGGCGCGCCGTGCTCACCGCCGGCTATCGCAAATGCGAACAAGCCGTGCTGGAGCAATGTCAGGAGCTGCTTGCAAGACAGCTCGACTACGCTCGACAAGACGGCGCCGACTTTCTCGATGCCACGCAGAACGCAAGGCTGATCGCAGCCGCTGAACGCTACTATCGCATCATGTATTACGGCGGGGCGGAATCCTGGAATCTCCGCGACACGCACATGTTCGAGACGCTGGAGCATCTACTGGATGCGCGCGGCTCGGAGTCAAAGGCCGTCGTCTGGGCCCACAACTCGCATATCGGCGATGCCCGTTTCACCGAGATGGGAACGATCAGGCAGGAGTTGAACATCGGCCAGCTCTGCCGCGAGCGCTTTGGCGACCAAGTGGCGCTGATCGGCTTCGGCACCCATTCCGGAACCGTGGCCGCCGCTTCCGATTGGGACGATCCGATGCAGGTCATGCGGGTGCGCCCTTCGCATGTGGACAGCTACGAACGGCTCTGCCACGACAGCGGGGTGTCGCGGTTCCTGCTCGATATGGACCGCGACGCCGCACTGAGACATCGCCTGCTGGAGCGGCGGCTGGAGCGCTTCATCGGCGTGATCTACAGGCCCGAAACCGAACTGCGCAGCCACTATGCCGATGCCTCGCTGCCGAGGCAGTTCGACGCCTTCGTCTGGTTCGACAAGACGAAAGCGGTGACGCCGCTTGGGCCGGAGCATGCCAGGACCGGTGTACCCGAAACCTATCCGTTCGGACTTTGACGAAGTCGGAGTTTCGAAACGGAGCGGCGGCCAAACGCGCTCGGAACATTCGCTTCGGCCAATCAGTTCCTCATCCAGCAAATCTTGGAAGGAGCCTGCCATGAGCACCAAGCATCTCAAATCGCGCAAACCGAGCGACGCCGATCTGGAAAACAATCCAGGCATCGGAACGTCAAAGGGCAGCATCAAGGAAGGCGATGATCTCGAGCTCGGCGAGAACACGACCGAAGGCGACGTCGAGAACGACACAACGGCCAGCGGCGGCATCAATCCGCGGCAAAAAATGCGCACGAACAAATAGAGTCTAAAGCCAGGCGAGTGCCTCACGCATCCGTTTTTGGCTCTTCCGCGTCGGCACGAACGAGCTTGATGTCGGCCCCTGCCGCCCAGGCGCCGATGTCCTCGCGGCGCAGCGCCGCCGCCATCATGTCGGGGAAGTGATCCGGCGTGCAGGCAAAGACCGGAATGCCCAGCGCCGCGACCGAGCCGGCCATGGAAGGGTCGTAGCCGGGGCGGCCCTGGTCGGTAAGCGCGAGCAGCACGACCACGTTGACGCCCGACCGCACCAGCGTCGCCAGCCTTTGCAGAAGCTCCTTGCCGTTGCCGCCCTCGTAGAGATCGGTGATCAAGACGAAATGCGCCTTGGTCGGCCGCTCGATGCGCTCGGCGCAATAGGCGACGGCTTGGTTGATATCGGTGCCGCCGCCGAGCTGGACACCGAACAGCACCTCGACCGGATCGCTGAGCTCTTCGGTCAAATCGACGATCACGGTGTCGAAACATACGAGCTTGGTGCGCACGACCGGCAGTGATGCCATCACGGCGGCAAAAATCGAGGCGTAGATGACCGAGCTTGCCATCGAGCCGGACTGGTCGACGCAGAGCGTCACCTCGTCGAGATCGACCAGCCGCCGCTGGCGGCGCATGAAGCCGACCAGCTTTTCCGGCACGACGGTCTTGTGGTCCGGCTGGTAGTGGCGAAGGTTCGCCGTAATGGTGCGCGGCCAGTCTATGTCGCGCTGGCGCGGGCGGTTGGTGCGCCGCGACTTATCGAGCGCGCCACGGATCGCCTCCGCGGTCTTCTGCTCCAGACGCTGCATCAGCTTCGCGACAATATCGGTGATGATCGAGCGCGCGATGTCCTTGGTCTTGTCCGGCATTGCCGAGCGCAGCGAGATCAGGTCGGCGACGAGATTGACGTCGGCCTCGATCGCCTTGAGGAATTCCGGCTCCATCAGCATCTGCTTGAGGTTCAGCCGCTCGAAGGCGTCCTTCTGCACGACCTGCACGACCTGCTCGGGGAAGAAGGAGCGGATGTCGCCCATCCATTGAGCGACGCGCGGCGCCGAGCGGCCAAGCCCGCCGCGCCGCTTACGCGGATCGCCGGCGGTGTCGCCGCTGCCGTCGCCATAGAGCGCGTCGAGCGCCGCAGACAGCCGCCGATCCTCGGCCGAGAGCGCCGACGATATCTCCTCGTCGGCGCCGATCGCCAGCCGCCAGCGACGCTCCCGATTGCCCAGCGTCTGATCGAGCTCCGGCCCAGTCGCTTCGTCAGCCATGGCGGGGCTCCCCTGCGAGCAGCTTTCCAAGAAGGGCAAAATGCCGGCGCCAAGCCTCGCCGCCGTCCGGTGCCGGCGTCAGCCCGGTGGGCAGGCTCGCTCTCTTGCCAAGCACGGCCTCGATCAGGCGCCGGCGCTCCATGCTGTCGAGGCTGGAAAAGACGCGGCGCAGCAGCGGCAGATGCGCCACGAAAGCCTCCTCGTCGAGCGAGGCCAACCAGGCATCGACGGCGCCGCGCAACCCCTCGTCGTAGATCAGCCTCTGGCCGGCGCCGCTGAAAAAGCCTTCGAAGAATGCCGCGGCATCGGCAACGGGCGTTCCCGGCGACAGACGCTTTGCGAGCAGATTGGCGGTTGCTTCGGCGGAGAGCCGGCCGTGCTCGTAGAGCAGATGCGCGGCGCAACCGGCGACGAGCGCCGTCGAGCGCGATGAATCGAGCACGGCAGCCAGACCGTTGCGCCAGGCCTCCAGGACATGCTCGTCCGGCTCGACCAGCCTGATCGCCTCGTCGGCCTTGCGCAACGCGGCCATCAATGCCGCGGCGGCCTGCGCGTCGAGGTCGCGCGCCGCATAAGGCAGCGCGATCGATCCTTCGATGATCAACCGTTCCAAGAGGCCGGCGAGGCGTTCGGTCTCGGTCTTGCGGGCCTCGCCGTAGCGGATGATGTCGGCCAGCGGCGGCACCGAGGCCAGCAGCTCCAGGCACTCGCTGCTGTGCGCCGCCTTTTCCTCCAGCGCCGCGAGCCCGGCGGCGGACGCCTCGCTCAGCCCCGCCGTGATCGCGTTTTGCACGAGTGTGGCAAGCGTATCCAGTGTCGCGGCCGCGCCGATCATCTGGATCAGGCGGCCATTGGCGGCCTTCTCGATGGTCGGCCCATAGACCAGGTTCTCGACCAGGCGAACCGCATATTCCGGTTGCCAGGCCAGCATCCAGCGCTCGCGGAACGTGCCGCGACTGCGGCCGACATCCGTCAGCCTGCCCCAGTTGACGCCAAGCACATTCAGCCGGTGCAGCAATGTCGAGCGGAAGAGCCCGCTCTCGCTGCGCAGGTCTACGGAAAGTTCCCGCTCAAGGGCCTCGGGCTTCAGCCGGGCCGCCTTCTGGTTGCGCTGCAGATCATCGATCAGTGGGGCAAGCGGCGTGTCGGGTGGAATCTCGCCGACATCGGCGCCGAGCAGCAGCTCGGCCTCGACCATCTTCCACAGCAAAGCCTCGCCGTTGAAGAGCGCTGAGACCGAGGCGTCGCGCAGTTCCTCGAAGCCGGGCTTCGGCCTGTCGCGGATGGCGGCGAGCGCGCGAGCCAAGCGTTCTGCCTCGATCAGAGAGGCCGTGGAAACCATATGGCCCTTACCCCTAAGCACCGCGGCGATCCGCGCCAGCCAAAGGACCGAAGCATCATCGCGCCCGCGCGTCGCCCACAGATGCTTGCACCAGCCGGGAGCGACGACGCCGGCGCCATAGCCATAGCCCAGCGCCAGGCGCGGTCCGGTCCATGGCGCGAAGGTCATCGTGGTCTTGCGTCGGCCGATGCCCTTGAGCAGCGCCTGATCGCTCTTTTGCGTGTGCGCCGCTTGCAGGGCGGGTACATGCCAGGCGCCGCAGACGACGGCCAACGGTCCATCGAATTCCTTTCGCGCGGCGGCGATCTCGAGACGCATATGCGCCTCGCGCATCGCCTCAAAGTTGCCGATCGCGCCCTCGCCGTCGCGCAGCGTCGTCATCGCGTTGGCAATGGCGGCGAAGATCGGGCCGGGTGCAGGATTCTGCTCGATGATATCCGACCACCAGCTCTCGCCGTCCTCGTAGCCGGCGGCGCGCGCCAGGGTGCCGATCGGATCTCGGATGCGTTCGGCCTCCTCGCCCTGCTCTTCCGTCGCCTCCGCTTCGGCCCCATCGGCGTCCGTCGCACTTTCAGCCGCCTTCTCGGCCAGCCGCGCCGCCGACGGCAGGTCGATGAAGCGAAGCGCCGCTTTGTTGGCTACGGCCCACAGCGCCGCTTGGTACTCGGGCGAGAATTCGGCAAAGGGCCAGAAGCTCGTTGCCGCGGGATCATCTTCGGGATAGCAGAGCAGCGCCACCGGCGGCTTCATGTCGGGGCTGGCGAGCAGCGGCAGCAGCGGCGTGGCATCCACCGGCCCCTCGATCAGCACGGCGACGGGCCGCAATTCCTGCAACGCCTTGACCAGGCTCTCGGCGGAGCCCGGCCCGTGATGGCGAATGCCGAAATAGCTGATGCCGCCCTCAGTCATCGCTCAGATGGCCGCGTTGAGCGCCGCGTAATAGCCGGCATAGTCCGGCCGCTTCTTGAGCACCGTCTCCAGATATTCCTCCAGCACCACCTTGTCTTGCACCGGATCCTTGACGATGGCGCCGACGAGGCTCGAGGCAAGGCCCGCGGCATGAAGCTTGCCGTCGTCGAACCAGGCCGCCTGACTGAGGCCGCCGACCATCGTGGCGATCGCCTCGGCGGTGGACAGCGAGCCCGACGGCGTCTTCAGCGTCACCTTGCCGTCGGCGGTGGCGCCCGAGCGCAGCTCACGGAAGATGGTGAGCACGCGGGCGATCTCCTCGCCGACATTCTTCGGCACCGGCAGGTCAAGCCCGCCGGCCATCTCGCCGACGCGCCGGGAGACGATGGAGACTTCCTCGTTCATGTCCTCAGGCAAGGGCAGCACCACGACATTGAAGCGACGCTTCAGTGCCGAGGAGAGCTCGTTGACGCCCTTGTCGCGGTTGTTGGCCGTGGCGATGATGTTGAAGCCGCGCTGCGCATAAATCGAAGTGTTCAATTCCGGCACCGGCATCATCTTTTCCGAGAGCACGGTGATCAGCGTGTCCTGGACGTCGGAGCCCATGCGCGTCAACTCTTCCAGGCGACAGAGCTTGCCGTCCTGCATGGCGCGGTAGAGCGGGGTCGGCACAAGCGCCTCCTGGCTCGGGCCCTTGGCCAGCAGCTGGGCATAGTTCCAGCCATAGCGGATCTGGTTCTCGTCGGTACCGGCGGTGCATTGCACGACCAGCGTCGAGTTTCCCATGATGGCGCCGGCGAGATGTTCCGACACCCAGGATTTCGCCGTCCCGGGAACGCCGAGCAGAAGCAGCGCCCGGTCGGTAGCCAAAGTGGCGACCGCCGTTTCCATCAATTGCCGGCGGCCGACATATTTCGGCGAAATCACCGTGCCGTCGCTGGCCTTGCCGCCCATCAGATAGGTGAGCACTGCTTTGGGCGAGAGGCTCCAGCCGGCAGGCTTCTGACGGTTGTCGCCGCGCGCCAGCGCCTGCAGTTCGGACGCATAGATTTCTTCGACCGGAAGGCGGATGGCTGCATTCATGCGATCGTCTCCAGTTTGATCATCTGTGGGATTGGTTCTGGGCAAGCGCCGCGTTGAGCCGCAGCAGACCGAGCGATGGCGATGCGGGCGGCAAGCCTGCGGCAACGACCTCGCCGATCAATTTTTCCGCCGTCGCCGCCGTGGCGAGAAAGCCCATGGTTTCGAGATACTGCTCGGCGCTTCGTTTCATGATGTCGTTGTCACCCGAGACGGCGGCACGCAGCGCCGAAAGCGTCTTGCCGCTTGTGAGGTCGCCCCATTCCAGCCAGCCTGCTTCCGCGCCTTCGACTAGGGTGAGCGCGGCCAGATTTTGCGCGTCATTCAGGATCTGCCTGATCAGGAGACGTTTCCTGCCGCCGTCCAAACGCAACATGAGCTGGAGGACGAGAAGCGCCAACCTGCCGCCGGCGGCGACGAGCAGGTCCGCCAAACAAGCCACCGCCGCATCGCCGCCGGACGCCGAGACCATTCGAACGAGAAAGAGGTCGGCATTATCATCGACGCCAAACTGCCATGACCCGATGAAATCGGACTCCGTCTTGCCGAAGCGGGCGACAAGATCGCCGAAATAGCAGGACGCGAACAAGTCGGTGCGACGTGCCTGTTGCGCGGGCGACTTGATTTTTATCGGCGCATAGGTGGTGCGGCGCCGGATGAAGCCGGACTTGCCTTCCTCGATGAAAGCGGCGAGCTCGGCTATCGGATTCTCCGGCCCGCCATCAGTTGGATTGCCACGTTCGCCCAACCTTGCCAGGAGCCGGCCGGCCATTTCGCGCACTTTGCCGGAGCGATCGGCAGACAAGCTCTTCAGAAACGGAACGTCATCGGCACCAAGGCCGAAACGCAGGAGTTCGACAAGTGGAAGCCTGACCTCTGCCGGTTCGCTTGCCCCTTTGGTCTCGATGAGAGTCCGCGCCAAGGCAGGCATGGTGCGCCGTAAATCAATCAAGGCAATACGGCGCGCGGCGGGATAGAAGTCGTCCCAGGTTTCCGCCGTCAGTTGCTCGCGGCCGGACCGTTTTTCGCCCTCGGCGCCTGCCTGCCAGTCGATCCAGGGCGCATAGACATCAGGGCTTTCCTGATCCGTCACAGCGGGCATCCAGTCCATCGGATGCAGCACGAAGCCTCGGCTGGCGACGAGCGTGGCCACGCGGGTCTTGAGCCGCGCATCGGCTGCATATTTCAGTGCGGCACGCAGCGACGGCCGCAGCCGTTCGGGAAGCATCGGCAAGGCCAGCAATGGCAGTGGCGGACGGCGTTTCAAGGTTTTCGGCGCCGCCGGGCGAAGCGCGACATCCAGCGCCTGCGCGGCAATGGCCAGCAGCCGCCGCTCCTGCTCGTCCGGGCTGGCCGCCGCTGCGACTTCCTTCCATTCGGCGGGAGCAAATTCGAAAGCAGCGCCGCCGGAAATCCAGCCGTCGCGGAGCCTCGCCAGCCCTGCCTGATCGAGCTCGTTCACGACAGGTCGAGCCTCCCCACGCTGCTTTGCGAAGCCAGAAGCTCGAGCCTCACGCCGTTCCAGAGCGCGGCCGTCGCCGCGAGATCGAGACCGAGCAAGGTTTGATTGACCGAACCCGCGACAGGCAAGGCAATGCCATGCGGATCGTTCGCCGCCTGCCACCAGGCGCCGTCCCTTTCGTCCAGCGCGATCGCGCCGGCCGGCAGGATGAGCGGGCAATCGGACAACCAAGGCGTTTTGTCCTGGAATACGGAATAAGCGGCGAGCGGATCGGTCTCGGCGCCGCCGGCGAACGCCGGCCATGCGCCAGGCGACGCGTCGCCCAGCCGCTCCGCGACCAGCGCCCTGAGCGGATTGCGGGATGGGTAGAACACCAGCCTCGCCTTGAAGCGGTCCCCGGCGGCAAAAGCGCCGGAGCGCCGCCCCGCTGATGCCGGGAAGAAATCGAGCAGGAGTGCAAATCGTGGAGTTGGACTCCTGAGATCGAGCAACCAGGTGGCGTGGCTCACAAGGCCGTCGCGCCGCGTCTCGATCTTTTCGCCAAGCACCTCCCAGTCGCTCTCGACCCGGACGGCATCGGGGTTGGCGAGGATCTGGTCGCGCGTCTCCGACGTCGAGACCAGGCGCTTCAATTCGGCATCGTCGGGCGCGGCACGCCAGGCCTTGCCGAGCAGCACCAGCTTGCCGAGCTCGCGGATCGCGGCGTCCGGGCGCTCCTCGCCGCGCAGCGCCATCAGCCGCGCCGGCAACTCGTCGATGCGCCCGGCGAGCGTCGTCGCCTTCAGATCGACAAGACGCGCCGCGATGCGGCGGCAGCGTTCACTGCTGGCGCCGACAAAGCCGGCGAGACCGAGCCGAAGCTGATCGGCGATCCATTGGTCGAGCTCATCGAGCGCCGCAGAAACCGCGCTGCGCGTGTCCTCGGCCCGCTTGCGCTGCGCGGCCTCGCGGCGTTCGGCGGCAGCAGCGTCCTCAACAGGAGCGGTCTCTTCCGGCCGCGATGCCTCGTCGATGCTTTTGCCTTCCGCGCGCGCGGGCGCTTGCGCCGGCGGCTGTCCTGGCTTGCGGCGCCGGCCGAGCCAGTCGTTCACCCAGTCGGGCGTCTGGTCGACACGCGCGAAGCTGTCGGGCGCCGTGGCACCGATCCACGCCAACGCTAGTATGTGCTTGCACGGAAATTTTCGCGACGGACACGTGCATTTATAGCCGTGATCGGAGGTGTCGAATGCGACCCGGTACGGGTTGGATCCTGAGCCCTGGCATTCGCCCCAGATGAGCGGAAGCTGTTCATGTGCTTGAAGCCTAGGCCAGTTCGACCGCCTGGTCAGCTTGGCCGCGGCGCCAAGCGAAGCCTGATCGGGGGCCAATGCCTCGATTGTCTTCAAATCCAGCTGCAAGCCGCGCGCCTCTCACCACCCCGAAGCAATGACGTCGCAACGATTGATAGCCGTTTGCGGCGCGCCGGTGTAGCTCCAGCCGCCGTAAAATTTGAGAACCTGTCTAACGTTCCGTTGCTCTCCTGACAGTGCCGGTCAGGTCATTTGTGAACATCGTTCATTTTCTCTCTTGAACGGCGTTCACGATGTGCTATAGTGCGTTCGTGAACAGCGTTCAAGGCATTGTATCCGGCCTGAAACAGACCGGCGCCGATCCGGCTTAACGCTGAAACGAAAGGATCATATCGATGCTCGCCGACAGCCAAGCCCGCAAACAGTCAAGCGCCTGGAAGGCCTGGAGGCCGATCGTGGACGACAGATTCCAGGCGCCAAGAACAAGAAACAAATGGTTTGGATTGAATCGCAGTAACGAAGTTTAACGGCTTCCCGATAAACAAGGCTCAAACCGCGCAAGTGTCCGCTCAGTCCAATCGGATTGCCAGCCGGACTTGCCCAATGGAAATTGCCATGAACACCCATCTGATGATGTCGCGGCGCTTCGCCCCTCTCTTCTGGACGCAATTCCTCTCAGCCTTCAACGACAATTTCCTGAAGAACACGCTGGTGTTCCTCATTCTCTTCACGCTTGCCAAGGACCAGGCCGCGTCGCTGGTGACGCTGGCGGGCGCTGTCTTCATGGCGCCCTTCCTGCTGCTGTCGGCGCTTGGCGGCGAGATCGCCGACCGCTTCGACAAGGCGCTGATCGCGCGGCGGCTGAAGTTCACCGAGATCGCCGCGGCCGCCGTCGCCATCGCCGGCATCGCGCTGTCGTCGATCCCGGTGCTGATGACGGCGCTGTTGATGTTCGGCACCATCTCGGCACTGTTCGGGCCGATCAAATACGGCATCCTGCCGGATCATCTCGAGCGCAAGGAACTGCCAAAGGCCAATGCCTGGATCGAGTCGGCCACGTTCGCAGCGATCCTCGGCGGCACCATCGCCGGCGGCGTCGTCTCCGCCGATGGCATCGGCGTTTGGGTGTTCGGACCGATCATGATGGCGCTGGCCGTCGGCTGCTGGCTCGTCAGCCACTATATACCGTCCACCGGTTCGGCCGCGCCCAACCTTGCCATCGACAAGAACATCTTCCGCTCGACCTGGCGGCAGGTCGCCGACTTGCGCACCGACACGCGCATCTGGCGTGCCGGCCTGATGACCTCCTGGTTCTGGCTCGTCGGCGCCATCGTGCTGTCGATCCTGCCGACGCTGATCAAGGATTCGCTCGGCGGCAACGAGATCGCGGTCACTGCCTATCTCGCCGTGTTCGCCGTCTCGATCGCCATCGGCTCGGCCATCGCCGCCTGGATGTCGCAAGGACGAATGGTGCTGCTGCCGGCGCCGGTCGGCACGGCGCTGCTGGCGCTGTTCGGCCTGCATCTTGCCTGGACCATCGGCAGCATGCAGCCTTCGCCCAAGGCCGAGACGCTTGCCGCCTTCTTCGCCGGGCCTAACACCATCCGCGTCGCCATCGACCTCGCCGGCATGGCCATTGCCGCCGCCTTCCTAGTGGTGCCGACCTTCGCCGCCGTGCAGGCCTGGTCGCCGGAAGCGCGCCGCGCCCGCGTCGTGGCCGCGGTCAGCATCGTCAATGCGGGCTTCATGACCGTCGGCGGCATTCTCGTCGCGGCCATCCAGACTGCGGGCGTCTCGATCGCGGGCATCCTGTTCGGTCTCGTCGCGGCCAACGCCGTCGCCGCCTGGCTGATGCTGAAATATCTGCCGACCAACCCCTTCCGCGACTTCGTCTCTATCCTCTTCCGCGCCTTCCTGCGCCTGGAGATCGAGGGCATCGAAAACCTCAAGGCGGCCGGCAAGGCGCCAATCCTTGCCCTCAACCATGTCAGCTTCCTCGACGGTCCGCTGGCCCTGACCCTGACCGACGAGGAACCAGTCTTCGCCATCGACTATACGATCGCACAGGCCTGGTGGATGAAGCCGTTCATGAAGCTTGCTCGGGCCTTGCCGCTCAATCCGGCGAAGCCTATGTCGACCCGCACGCTGATCAAGATCGTGCAGGGCGGCGACCCGCTGGTCATCTTCCCGGAAGGCCGCATCACTGTCACCGGCGGCCTGATGAAGGTCTATGACGGCGCGGCCATGGTGGCCGACAAGACCAGCTCGATGGTGGTGCCGGTGCGCATCGAGGGGCTGGAGAAGAGCTACTTCTCGCGACTGACCTCGCAGCATGTGCGCCGCCGCCTGTTCCCGAAGGTCAAGGTGACCATACTGGAGCCGGTGAAGCTCGAAGTCGCGCAGGAACTGAAGGGCCGCCAGCGTCGCGCCGCGGCCGGCTCCGCGCTCTACCAGGTGATGTCGGACCTGGTCTTCCGCACCCAGGACATCGGCAAGACGGTGCTGGAGAAGATCATCGAGACCGCCAACGAGCGCGGCATGAAGGAGCTCGCCGTTCAGGATCCGGTCGCCGGTTCGCTGAGCTACGGCAAGCTGCTGACGGCCGCCGCCGTGCTCGGCGAGAAGTTCGAGCATCTCTACGCCGGCCAGCAGACATTGGGCATCATGCTGCCCAATGCCAACGGCGCCTGCGCGGCACTTCTCGGCGTGATGTCGGCCGGCAAGGTTCCGGCGATGATCAACTTCACCGCCGGTGCAGCGAACATCCTGTCGGCCTGCAAGGCGGCCGAGGTGCGGACCGTGCTCACCTCCCGCGCCTTCGTCGAACAGGCAAAGCTCGGGCCGGTGGTCGAGGAGATCGGCCGTTCGGTCGACATCGTCTGGCTCGACGATCTGCGCGCCACGATCGGCCTCAAGGACAAGCTGCTCGGCCTGTTGCGCAAGACGACGCCTCGAGTGGCGCGCAAGGCGGACGATCCGGCAGCGATCCTGTTCACCTCGGGCTCGGAAGGAACGCCGAAGGGCGTGGTGCTCACCCACCGCAACATCCTGGCCAATGCCGCCCAAGCCGCTTCGCGCATCGACTTCCATTCGGGCGACAAGGTGTTCAACGTGCTGCCGATCTTCCACTCCTTCGGCATGACGGCAGGCACGGTGCTGCCGCTGATCTCCGGCGTGCCGGTCTATTTCTACCCCTCGCCGCTGCACTACCGCATCGTGCCGGAACTGATCTACGGGTCGAACGCGACGATCATCTTCGGCACCGACACGTTCCTCTCCGGCTATGCCCGCACGGCGCACCCTTACGACTTCCGCTCGGTGCGCTACTGCTTCGCGGGCGCCGAGCCGGTCAAGGCCGCCACGCGCACGACCTATATGGAGAAGTTCGGCCTGCGCATCCTGGAGGGCTACGGCGTGACCGAAACCGCGCCGGTGATCGCCATCAACACGCCGATGTACAACAAATCGGGCAGCGTCGGTAAGATCATGCCCGGCATGGAGTACCGTCTCGAGCCGGTGCCCGGCGTCGACGAAGGCGGGCGCCTTTTCGTGCGCGGCCCCAACGTCATGGCCGGCTATCTGCGCGCCGAGAATCCTGGCGTGATCGAGCCGCTGGAAAACGGCTGGCACGACACCGGCGATGTCGTCACCGTCGACGATGCGGGCTTCATCTCGATCCGCGGCCGCGCCAAGCGCTTCGCCAAGATCGGCGGCGAGATGGTCTCGCTGGCCGCGGTCGAGGCGCTGGCCGGCGAGCTCTGGAAAGGCTCGCTGTCGGCCGTCGCTGCGGTGCCGGACGCGCGCAAGGGCGAGAAGCTGATCCTGATCACGGAAGCGCCCAACGCGACCCGCGCGGACTTCCTGGCCTTCGCCAAGGCGAACGGGGCCATGGACCTGATGGTTCCGGCCGAAGTGCGCGTCGTGGCGAAAGTGCCGGTGCTCGGTTCCGGCAAGCTCGACTTCGCCGGCGTGACCAGGATGGTGCGCGGCGAGGAAGACCTGAAGGTCAAGGCCGCCTGACCCGCGCGTGCGAACAGGCCGGCAACAAGCTCCGGCCTGTTCATTGCCAGTCCCTGCCGTTCACTCACATGTTGGCGGCGGTCGGGCGCACGATCACTTCGTTGACGTCGACGCCGTCGGGCTGTTCGAGCGCGAAGCGGATCGCGCGGGCAATGGCGTCCGGCTTCAGTGACTTTTGCCGCCACTCTTTCAAAGCCGCTGCCACCTGCGGGTCGCTGATGTCGTCGCCCAACTCGGTCGCTGTCACCCCGGGCGAGATGATCGTGGCGCGGATGTCGTCGTGCTCCTGCCGCAGGCCTTCGGTGATCGCCCACACCGCATATTTCGTCCCACAATAGACCGCCGCGGTGGGCAGCACGAGATGCGCGCCGACGGACGCCACGTTGACGACGTGCCCGTTTTTCTGCGCGACGAAGCGCGGCAGCACCGAAGCGATCCCGTTCAGCACGCCAAAGATGTTGACGTTTATCATGCGCGCCCACTCATCGCGCTTCAGCGCGGCAAGCGGCGATAGCGGCATGACGCCGGCATTGTTGACCAGCGCATCGATCCGCCCGAATTGGGCATGAGCGGCATCGGCGAAAGCCTCGAAGCTCTCGGCATCCGTTACGTCGAGCTCGCGCCAGGCGACGCGTTCGCCGATTTCCTCGGCCAGCGCCTTCAGACGCTCGGCGCGTCGGGCTCCGATGAACAGTCTGGCGCCGGCCGCGGCAAGCTCTCGCACCGTCGCTTCGCCGATGCCGCTCGATGCCCCGGTGATGAGTACAACCTTGTCTTTCAGTCCCGTCATGATCGTTCCTTTTTGGCTTGCGGTGACGGGATGGAAAATGGCGCCGCACAGGCGAAGACCGGTAGCGTGATCATCCAAAGAGTTTGCACAATCCTCCAAACGAGGCGGACAAGCCTTGCAACATTCCGCGTCATGCAGATTTATGCGGCATGGAAAAAATCACCGAACTGGCCGGGCTGATTGCCCGGCATGCCAGGGGTCCCGGCATTTCAAGCACCGCGATCCCCCGGCTGACGCTCATTCGTGCCGACCGGCCCAGCGCGCCGGTGCCGGCGGTCTATGAAGCCTCGCTTTGCATAATCGCCCAAGGGTCGAAGCGCGTCTCGCTGGCAGACCAGAGCGTGGTCTATGATGCATCGAGCTATCTTCTTGTTTCGGTCGACCTGCCTCTGGTCGGCCATGTTCTCGAGGCCAGTCCGGCCGCGCCATATCTATGCTGCAAGATCGACTTCGACGTCGCGGCACTTGCCGATCTGCTGGTGACGGAGCGGCGGGCTTCTGGCGAAAAGGACTTGCCTGTGCTTGCGGTCTATCCGAGCGACCCGGACCTGATCGATGCCGCGAGCCGATTGGTGAAGCTGCTCGATCGCCCCGAAACCATCGATGTTCTGGCCCCGCTGATAGAGCGCGAAATCCTCTACCGTCTGCTTACCGGTCCGCATGGCGCAACGCTTCGTCAAATGGGAACCGTGGACAGCCACCTGAACCAGGTGAGCCGCGCGATCGCTACGATTCGGAACGGCTTCCAGGCGCAGTTGCGGATCGACGAGATTGCCGCGGCGTCAGGCATGAGCGCGTCGTCGCTTCATGCTCACTTCAAGGCGATCACGCGCATGACTCCGCTGGAATATCAAAAACAGCTACGCCTGCAGGAAGCGCGAAGGCTGATGCTGGCCGACGGGGCCAACGCCGGCACGGCCGGTTTCGCGGTCGGCTATGACAGCCCGTCCCAGTTCAGCCGCGAATATCGGCGCCTGTTCGGCGCCCCGCCCCGTCAGGACATCGAGCGTCTTCAGGCCATACCCGGCTCGGCCGCGGCCTATTGAGGCTTTGGCCGAACGGGGTGCAGCTGTCAAACAGGCCCTGGATCGCCGGAGACTTTGCGCCGGACCGATCGGCTCAGGCAGCGTATTGTGCCATGACGGGCTGCCTCGACCACTGGGCATACCAGGTGTCGAAGAGCTTGAGCTGCTGCTCGGCATAACCGCGTTGGCTGTCGCTCAGCGCGTCCGTCTCGTTGAAGTGCAACCTGTATTCGGGATTACCCTTCAGCACCATCATGTGCTTGAAATAGAGCACGAGGTCCGGTCCCTCGTCGAAAGAGGACAGCACGGCCAGTGCCGCGTCCAGTTCCTGCGCCAGCCGGCGCGCTTCGGCATCGCCCTTCGCCGCCGCCTGGCTGAGGCCCACGAGATGCAGCACTTCCTTGGGCAGGACATTGCCGATGCCGGTGATGGCGCCCGAAGCGCCGCAATTGACGAAGCCGTGGAAGACGGCGGTGTCGACGCCGATCATCAGCGCAACGTCATCGTCGCGGCTGGTTATGTTTTCCGCCGCGTAGCGCAAATCCGCCGGGCCGCCGAACTCCTTGAAGCCGACCAGGTTGGGATGCTCGGCGCGCAGCGCGAAGAACAGGTCGGCGCGCGTGGCAAAGCCGTAATAGGGACTGTTGTAGATGACGGCCGGCAGGTCGGGCGCGGCGGCAAGGATCGCCTTGAAATGATGGCGCTGCGCCGTCACCGACGGCCCGCGCGACAGAACGCGCGGGATGACCATCAGGCCCCGCGCGCCGACCTTTTGCGCATGGGCGGCGTGCGCCACGGCGCTGGCGGTGTTGACCGCGCCTGTGCCGACGACCACCGGAACGCCGGCCTTCACCAGGCGCTCGACGCCTTCCATGCGCTGCGCGTCGGTCAGCAGCGGCCAGTCGCCCATGGAGCCGCAATAGACGACGGCCGACATGCCGGCGGCGATCAGCTCGCGTCCCTTGCGCACCAGCGCGTCGAAGTCGGGAAGGCGGTCATCGGTGCAAGGCGTCATCAGCGCCGGCATGCAGCCGGAAAAAACATTGGCGGGCATTTTCGAAGTCTCCTTGAGGCAGCCATGCGGAAGGACCAGTTTGGCCCGACGCAGCACCGCTTGCCAAGCGGATAGTCGCCTTTCCGGCTGAAGTGAGCCTCAAACGGTCACCACGATCTTGCCGAACTGTTCGCCTGCTTCCAGAAAAAGGTGCGCCTCGGCGATCTCCTCGAACGGAAACGTCCTGGCGATGACCGGCTTCAGCGCGCCTGTGGCGAGGCCGTCGAGGATGAAGGCCTTGGCGGCTTCAAGCCGGGCGGGATCGCCGGTGATCTCGTGGACGAGGTAGCCGCGCAGCGTCAACGTTTTCGTCAGGACATCGAACAGCGGGAACGGCGTCGGCTCGGGGCTGAGGCCGCCATATTCGATGAGAATGCCGCCGCGCGCCATGGCGGCCGTAAGCGGCGTGAAGATCGGGCCGCCGACCGCGTCGAGGACGACGCGAACGCCTTGCGGTGCGATCTTCCTCAGGCTCGCTTCGATGTCCTCCTCGGCAGAGGCCAACACGTGCGCGGCGCCGGCATCGAGCAGCGCCATCTTCTTGGCCGACGTTCGGGTGACGGCGATCGGCACCGCGCCAATTCTGTTGGCGATCTGGATGGCGGCCAGTCCGACGCTGCTCGACGCGGCGGTGATGACGACAGGCTCGTCAGGGCCGAGACGTGCGATGTCGATCAATGCGCCATAGGCGGTGAGATATTGCATCCATGTCGCGGCGGCGGCCTCGAACGAAAGCGATGGCGGATGTTTCACCACAAGCTCGGCGGGAAAATTCACGAGCTGGCCATAGGCCGGCCAGCGCGCCATCGAGCGCGGCGGGATGATGCTGACCGCATCACCCGATGCGAAGACCTCCACGCCGGCTCCCGCCGCCTCGACGATCCCCGCCGCTTCGAGGCCGAGGCCCGACGGCAGCGTCGGCGTCTCGATGTAAGAGCCGTTGCGCATCGAGGCTTCGGCGCGGTTCAAGCCCAGCGCCCTGACGCGGATCCGCACCTCGCCGGGTCCCGGCGACGGAACATCCATATCCTCGATGCGAAGCACCTCGGGACCGCCGTGACTGTGAAAGCGAACAACCCTTGCCATGCCTGAAACTCCAAACCCAACCGATGGAATGGACTATGCAGCGGTATCGAGAACCGATAAATCGGCACACAGGCAGAACAGTCGAAACGATTGGTTTTGAATATGGATCGCCTCGAAAGCATGGAGGTCTTCGTCAAGGCTGTCGATCTCGGCTCGTTCGCGGCCGCCGCGGCGGCGCTCGACCTGTCGGGGCCGATGGTCGGCAAGCATGTCCGCTTCCTCGAAGAGCGGCTCGGCATGCGGCTTATCAACCGCACCACGCGCCGGCAGAGCCTGACCGATTTCGGGCGCGCCTATTACGAGCGCTGCCGCATCGTGCTGGCCGAAGCGCAAGCCGCCGATGCGCTGGCGGCCGATCAATTATCCGAGCCGCGCGGAAAACTGCGCGTGACGATGCCGGCGCATTTCGGCCGCCACTGCGTCACGCCCATTCTGCTTGCGCTTGCCCGGCGTTATCCGACGCTGGAATTGGACCTGTCGCTCAGCGATCGCTTCGCCGATCTCGTCGAAGACGGTTTCGACCTGGCGATCCGCACCGGAACGCTGGATGACAGGGCCGGCATCATTGCGCGCCGCGTCGCGCGCCAGCGCATGATCGTCTGCGCGTCGCCGTCCTACATCGAAAGCTTCGGCCGACCGCATCAGCCCGAAGACATCGCCAGCCATCAATCGATCGTCTACCGGCGGCTCGGCCAGGCGCTGCAGCCATGGCTGTTTACGCGCGACGATGACTCGGTCGACGAGATCGTCCCGGCCGGCCGGCTGCGGCTCGACGACCTCGACGCCATCGCCGATGCAGCAACCGACGGCATGGGACTGGCCTGGCTGCCATACTGGCTGGTGCGTGAACGCATCGAGGGCGGCACACTGGTCCGCCTGCTGCCTGAGCGACGCGACTATCTCTATGACTGCCACGCGCTTTGGCTGCAGGCGCCGCATTTGCCGCTGAAAGTGCGGCTGGCCGTCGACGCGCTGGCGGTGGGATTGCCGAAGATGATGAGCTAGTGGCGCTGCACAGGGACTTTGACCGGTCGGCTCTGTTTGCGTTGGCAGGCGGCATGCCTTGGAGATTGGCCGAAACGCCCATCGCGATCGTCATTCCAGGGCGGAGCAGGAGCGAAGCTCCGTCGCGAAGACCCTGGAATCCATGCCGTTACCTTCGCCAGGGAATGCAACGGAGCAAAATTCTGCACCGAGGCGGCGCTTCCAAGTCACGGAATGGATTCCATGGTCTGCGCGCGTCGCTTCGCTCCTTGCTCCGCCATAGAATGACGAAGTTGGGGCGGCTTCACGAATCTCCGGCGTTTGCGCTGATTTCACGCAAATGAACGGAAATCTTGCACCAAGACAAACGCCAACCTTTCAAAATCTCGGGAAACTAGTTCCTCGCCGATTTCAGTCGCTGCATCACACCGAGCCGCGTCAGCACCTTCGTCGCGAACAGATGATCGTAAGCCCCGAAACCTTCAGCACTGCGGCGGGTTCGACGGTCTATGCTGGAAGTCTCATGCCTTTCACACCGTAGAGCGCAGAAGGGCCTGCATGTGTTCTGGCAGGTCGAGCTCGCCGCGCGCCTCGATCTCCAAAAGGTATCCGGCCTTGGCCAGGCAGTCGCCTTGCTTGACCGCCCGATAGGCGCAGATGGCCAGCAGCGCCCTCTCCTCCTCTCGGCCGGCCTCGATGTGGTCACGGCTATCGCTGCCCCTTTTGTGGACGGCCTTGCCGAACGCTGCGTACGCTGCCTTGTGCGCCTCAATCAGGGCGAACAGGTCATTGGATGGTTGCCGGTCACGCCTCGGCGCCTTCGTGCTGTGACCGTTTGCTGCGACGGTCGAGGCGACGACCGCGCAGCCGGAATGAAAAAGCAAGGCGCGGCGGCTGATCCTGGACGTGGCGAACTCTCCTCTTCACTTCACGGCAGCCCCGAGCGGATGCCGTGAACATCATCAACACCGTAACACAACGGTTCGCGCATTCATGTCAGGATGGAATAGCGAGGAAAACGCGCTTGAGGCTCGAGCGCGAAATATTCGAGCCGGCGGCGGCCGACCGGGACCGGAGCCGATGAAGGGATCGACATCCAAATGCAGGCCGAGCGCTTCGCCGGTCTGATCGGCGGATTCCCGACGCAGATAAGAAAAAGGCCGGGCGCGAAAGCGGCCCGGCCAAAGTATGAAGGTCATAACCTTCAGAGGGGAACATCGCCCGGCGCAATGGGAGGAAAACACCGAGCGATGGTTCCTATGTGGGCCTGAAGCGGCATATTTTCCACGAACGGAATTCCAAAAAAGACGGGAAACGCGAAAAAATCTCGCTCAAATCCAACGAAATCGTCAGCCGATGGCCGCTGCTTTTTCCAGAAGATCGGCATAGTGACGCCGCGCCACGTCGGGATGCGACCGCAGGCGGCTTTTCAGCACATTGGTTCCGACGTTGCGGAAGAGCGGATTGTCGGGATCACTGGCCGGGCCGCGCGCTTCGGCCGCCAGTTCCTCGGGCAGATCGAGCAGCGGGATGGTGGCGTCAAGCCGGGCGCTGAAGAAGAACGGCACCGAAATCCGTTCCACGCCGGCCGGCGGCGTGACGACGCGATGCACGGTTGCCCTGAGATAGCCATTCGAGGCGAGTTCAAGCAGCTCGCCGATGTTGACGACGAGTGTTCGCGGGATCGGGTCGACATCGACCCAGCTGCCGTCATATTCGACCTGCAGGCCCTTGTTCTCGTCCTGCAGCAGAAGGGTGAGGAAGCCGCCATCCTTATGCGCGCCGACGCCTTGGTCGTCGCCGGTGGCATTGCGGCCGGGATAGCGCACGATCTTCATGCGATGGTTCGGCTCATCGCGATAGATCGGATCGAAAGCGTCCTCCGGCTGGTCGAGCGACAGCGCGAAGGCTTTCAGCAGCCGGATCGCCACATCGGTCGCCTTGGCCTGCCAGGCAAGCAGCGCGGGCTTGAGATCGGGGAGCGCGGCCGGCCACTGGTTCGGGCCCTGCAGCCGCGTCCAGGCCGGCACGCCCGGCCCTTGCGCAATCGTCGTGCGCTCGACGCCGATGTCGAGCTGCTCGCGCCAGTCGGCCTTGCCTTTGGTCAGCTCGCCGCCGGCGCGCGTATAGCCGCGAAACTGCGGCGACTTGACCATTTCGATGTCGAGCTTGTCGGCCTCCGGCAAGGCGAAGAAGCGGCGCGCGGCGCCCAGCACTGCATCGATCTCCGGCTGGGTGATGCCGTGGCCGCTCAGATAGAAGAAGCCGACATCGCGCGCGGCGGTACGCAGATCGAACAGAAATGTCCGCAGTTCCGATGCGCCCTGCTCCAGGCGATCGAGATCGAGCACCGGGATTATTCTGGCCATGGACAGGCTCCTCTTGGCGGTAACTCTTTGTTTTTCGCAATCCCGGACGGAAAACTGCTGCGCACTTTTACGGAATTGCTCTCTTTAGTTTTGGCGCAATTCCGAACGGAAAACCGCTACGCACTTTTCCTGGAATTGCTCTAGACTAGCGACCCCTTGGCACGATGACATCAGCATCATCACGGGTGAAGAAACGCATCGCCCAATCTCGTTGCAAACGGAGCAAGCCGGCGCTCAATTCCCGTCTTTGCGGCAAATTGCGTTCGCGCCGGCGCCCCTGGTCAGCGATGATCCAGCCGCGCGACGAGCCGGTCGCCGATCCACTGGATGCCGCAGACCAGCACGATGAGAACGACGACCACGGCGACCATGACGCTGGTCTCGAAGCGTTGGTAGCCGTAGCGGATGGCCAGGTCGCCGAGACCGCCGGCACCGATGGCGCCGGCCATGGCCGAGGCGCCGACCAGCGTCACCAGCGTCACGGTAAAGCCGGCGACGATGCCCGGCAGCGCCTCCGGCACCAGCACCTCGCGGATGATCGTCCAGCGATTGCCGCCCATGGCGCGCACCGCCTCGATCAGGCCGTGGTCGACCTCGCGCAGCGAAACTTCGGCGATGCGGGCGTAGTAGGGCGTGGCGGCGATCGACAGCGGCACGATCGCCGCCCAGGTGCCGATCGAGGTGCCGACGATCAGCCGCGTCACCGGGATCAGCGCCACCAGCAAAATGATGAAAGGAACCGACCGGAAGCCGTTGATGACGGCGCCGAGAGTACGGTTGACCCAAAGGTTCTCGGCGATGCCGCCGCGATCGGTGGCGACCAAGGCAAGGCCGAGCGGCAGGCCGAAGACGAGCGATATGATACCGGACGCGCCGGTCATCAGCACCGTTTCCCAGATCGAGCGAAGCAGGAGTTCAAACAGGACCGGCGACATGGCCAAGCACCTCCACCCGCGCGCCGCGGTCCTTCAGGAATGTCGTCACCCGCGCAAGATGCGCGGCTTCAGCGCCGGCAACGGCCAGGAACAGCGTGCCGACAGGCTGACCTTGGACATGATCGACGCCGCCCTGCACCAGGCGGAATTGGCCTGGCACCGCTGCGGCAAGATCGGAAAGCAAAGCACCGCGCGCGGTCTCGCCGGCGACATCGATCCGGAGAATCGTTTCCGCGCCTTCGCCCGGAGCCAGCCGGCCGGCGATCTCGGGCGGCAATTGCGGCCGGATGCTGCCGAGCAGGCTGCGGGTGATCTCCGATTCCGGATTGGCGAAGACCTGCCAGACGGCCCCTTCCTCGACGATCCGGCCGGCATCGATCACCGCCACGCGGTCGGCGATGGAACGGATCACCTCCATCTCGTGGGTGATGAGCAGGATTGTGAGACCGAGCCTGGAATTGATGTCCTTGAGCAGCGCCAGGATCGAGCGCGTCGTCTCCGGATCGAGCGCCGAGGTCGCCTCGTCCGACAAGAGCAGCGCCGGCCGCGCGGCGAGCGCCCTGGCGATGCCGACGCGCTGTTTCTGCCCGCCCGACAGCGAGGTCGGATAGGCCTTCGCCTTCTCCGAGAGGCCGACCACTTGCAGCAGCTCCGCCGCGCGCGCCATGCGCTCGGCGCGCGGGCGGCCCTCGATCTTGAGCGGCAGCGCGACATTCTCCTCGACGGTCTTGGCCGACAGAAGGTTGAAGTGCTGGAAAACCATGCCGATGCGGCGGCGCAGCGGCTGCAGTTCACGCTCGCCCAGACGACTAATCTCGCGGCCCTCGATGAAGACCTCGCCGGAATCCGGCCGCTCCAGGCCGTTCAGGCAGCGGATCAATGTCGACTTGCCGGCACCGCTGCGGCCGATGATGCCGAGGATTTCGCCCTTGCGCACCGTGAGCGAGACGCCGTCGAGCGCCGGCGTCGCGCCGAAGCGGTGCTTCAGGCCGACGAGGCGGACAACGTCTTCCCGCCTGGTCGGCTGGATGTGGATCGGATCGGCCCGTTCGGCCGTGACATGCTGGTTCATTTCCATGTCCGTTTCTGTGCCGCGCAAACGCGACGGCGGCCCGCTCAGCAGCGGGCCGCCTATTTCTGGCAGCCAGGCGCCGATCAATAGGCGCTGATCCCGGTGCCCTTGTAGACCTTGTCGAACTCGGCCTTGACCGTCTCGTTCTGATACGAGGCGACCAGCGTCTTCACCCAGGGCTCGTTCTCGCTTCCGGCCTTGACAGCGATGAAGTTGCGGTAGGGATTGTCTGCCACCGGCTCCTGCGCGATGCGGTTTTCCGGGCCGAGGCCGCTCTTCAGCGCCCAGTCGGTGTTGACGACGGCGGCGTCGAGATCGTCCACCGAGCGGCCGACGATGCCGGCGTCGAGTTCCTTGATCTCGAGCTTCTTCGGGTTGTCGGCAATGTCGGCGGTCGTCGCCAGGATGCCCGTGCCGTCCTTGAGCTTGATCAGGCCTTCATGCTCCAGGACATGCAGTGCGCGCCCTTCGTTGGAAGGATCATTGGGCAGGCCGATCACCGCGCCTTCGGGCAAATCGGCGACCTTGGCATGCTTCTTCGAATAAAGGCCGATCGGCCAGACGCCGGTATAGCCGACCGGCACGATGTGGTAGCCTTGCGTCTTGATCTGGTTGTCGAGGTAGGGCTTGTGCTGGAAGGCATTGGCGTCGATCTCGCCGCGCTCCAGCGCCTCGTTGGGCTGGGTGTAATCGTTGAAGACGACGGTCTCGATGGTCAGCCCTTTCTTGGCCGCCTCGGCCGTGACGACGCGCCAGACATCCTCATCCTCACCGCTGATGATGCCGACCTTGATCGACTTCTTGTCCTCGCCGAAGGATGGCGACGGCGCACCAAGACTGATGACGGCCAATGTCGTGGCGAGAAGCACGCCAAGTCCGGCGCGCCTGGTGACTGACGTAACGAGAGACTTTGAAGCGTCGGACATGATGCGTTCCTTGCAATCCTGAAATCAGTTCGGCCTGGCGGAATGCGAAGCCTTGTTTTCAGGATCATCAATGCTGCCTCATCGGGCAAAGAAGCGCATTTCCTCTGAAGCGGAGTGCGGGAAATATTCTCTCAAAGATTTGATGACTTGGAGCATGCCCGGTGAGCGGATGTTCGATATCGTAAAGGCGGCAGCGCCTATGAAGCGCGCCGGGCAAGGCGCAAGGGCAATCGGTCGCCTCCCGGCAGCGACGAGACGGACGGCAAGCCGCGCGCCTCCTGCGTGGCAAAGCCCAATCGGGTCAGGCAGGCCCGCGCCAGGGCCGCATTGCTGTCGATGACCAATACTCCGGCCGAATCGTTGAGGCTGGCGGCCACCACGGACAGTTCGGTGCAGCCGAGAAGTGCCATATCGGCGCCGGCCATTTGCGCGAGATCGAGCGCGCGCTCAGTCTCAGCCGCGGCTTCCGCAATCGCGCCTGCCTTTACGAGATTGATCGCGCTGTCGACGCGTTCCTGGAATTCCGCGTCTGCCGGAACGCAGACCTCGAACCCTGCCGGCGAAATCCTGTCCTGATGAAAGCCGGAGGCAAGCGTGCCCCGGGTTGCGAGGTTCGCAACTCTGCCCCGGTCCAGGCTCCGGCGGATCTCCGCCACCACCGCGTCGCCGATGTGGATGATCTCGGCTGGCGAGTTCGCCGCCAGCTTTTCGTACCAATGATGGGCGGTGTTGCAGGGCATAGCGATACAGGAAACGCCGAGCGCGTTGAGCGTCGAGACCGCAGCTTGCAGCGGCGCCAGCGGCCCGTCATGACCAGCCAGGATCGCTTCGGTCCTGTCAGGCAGTTGCGGCACGCTGAGGATGACGGAAGGCACATGCTCGTTGTCGCGCAGCGCCCCGGTCATCCGGGTCAGCTTAAAGTAGAAGTCGGCCGATGCGAGCGGCCCAAGACCGCCGATGATGCCGAGCTGCGGACGGATGCCGTCGTCGATCATCGGGCGGGCTCGGCTTCGAGCTCTTGCGCGACGGTTTCAGCAGCCTGCGCCGCTTCCCGATGGCTTGGCGCGATCATTGCCGTGCTTGCGGCCACGGTGGAGACGCTGGACAGCGTCATCAGCGTGTCCACGGCCGCGTCCACCGCGACGAACAGGACGAACGCCGCCTCGAAGGGAAGCTTCAGATAGCCACAGACAATGGACATCTGCGACAGGATGAGCAGGCTGCCCATGCCGCCTGTCGTCAACGCCAGAAGCGCGGAGACGACACCGACAAGCAAGAGGTCCGGGATCGCCAGGGGATGGCCGTAGAGCTGGGCGATGAACAGGACGCCCGAGGTGTAGACCAGCGCCGGGCCGGTCCGCAGAAGCGCAGCCTGCAGGGGCACGAGCAGCTCGACGACCACCAGATTGAACCTCAGGCGCTCTGTCAAAAGGTTGATGACCCAGGGCAGCGAGGCGACCGTGGAGCGCGTTGTGATGGCCACCATCAGAAGCGGCTGAAGGGTCTTGATCGTGGCCCAGTAGCTTCGCCGCGAGCGTATGGCGATGACGGCAAACGCGCCGGCGAGGAATGTCACGCAGGAAAGGCCCATCACCAGCAGGTAGCCACCCATCAGCATCAGCGGCTTGATGCCGGTCGACGCGGTCTGGTCGGCGATCAGGATGAAGGTCGCGAAGGGCAATCCCCAGACGAACCAGTTGGTCAGCACCGTGCAGGCCTTGTACACCGCGTTGAGCGCCTGTGAGAGGCTGAGCGACGAGGGCTGGGGAATCTTGCCCATCGCGAGCCCGAAAAGTAGGCAGAACAACAGGACCTGGATGGTCTGGCCCGAGGCCAGCGCGTTGAAGACGTTGTTCGGCACCAGATCCAGGAAGATCGAATGTCCGCTGTTCGGATCCCCGGTCGGCGGCGGCGGCTGGAAAGGGAATGCGAGATCGGTGGAGACGCTGCCTTGCGAATTGATGAACTCGCCGAGCTCGATGCGCGACTGCGGGTTCTCGATCTGGCCGGGCTTGAGGATCAGCGAATAGGTGCCGCTGACCAGCACGGCGAGGAACGACACGACCAGTACCGCTATGCCGACCTTGCCGAGGTAGCGGACCGATTTCGGGTCCTGGACCATGGCGGTGATGGAGAAGATCACCGACGAGACCAGGTAGGGCAGGACGACCATCTTGAGGAAATTCAGGTAGACCTGCGCGATGGGGCTGATCGCATGGGCGAAGGCCGGGTAATAGAGGCCGCACAGGATCCCAGCCAGGATCATGATGATCGTAGTCGCCGGCGAGCGCAGGATGCGCTTTGCCACCAGGCGCCAATCGAAAGGCATGGCTGCGGCTACATCCGAGACGGCCATTGTCAGACTTTGCTCCGCTGGCGATAACGCGCGATGATCTCGTCTGTGTTGAGGACCTGCTGGCCTCGCGCGAGATCGAGATAGAGATCGACGAAGGCCGCCAGATGCGGATTGTCCGGACTGATGCCGACGGCGATCGTGTCGACCTTGTCGGTCAGCGTGATCGAGCGTGCGACCACCGTCATCGACGGATCGTCGACCATCAGCTTCTTGATCTCGAAATCGTCGCGATAGGCGAGGTCGATCGTGCCGTTGCGGATCGCATCGATGACCGTGTTCCAGCCGGCGAAGCGCTGGATCGTCGCGTGCGGAAACGTGGCGGCCGCGTAGGTGGCGAAGGACGAGCCTTCGATCACGCCGAGGTCGCCGGAGAAGTCGCGGATGATCTGCTCAGGCGGCTTGCCCTGTGTGATGCGGGCCAGGTTGACGCGGTTCGCCAGTAGCCCCTGGTGCAGCATGGCGTAAGGCCGCGAATAGAGGATCGAGCGGCCGCGCCGCAGGGTGCGGCTCAGCTTGCCGATCGCCAGGTCCGCCTGGCCCGACGTCAGCTGCTGCACCATGGCGTCGAAGGTCCCGGCTGATCGGTCGAACACCGGTTCGACGCCGAGTTCCGCGGCTATGCCACGCGCCAAGCCCATATCGATGCCGCTGTCCCCAGAGCCGTCGGCCGGGAAGAAGGGATCGGAAGCGAAGGCCGGCATGGCGATGCGTAGCTTGTTGTCGCTGACGATGGGTTTGGGAGCGTCTTGCGCCTGGGCCGGCGTGGCCAGGGCTTGCGCTTGCGCGAGCAGCAGCCCTCCGCCTCCGGCTGCAAACAGCGTGCGACGTGTGAGCGGCATGCGCATTTCTCTATCGTGCAGTAGAGCCGGACAACAATTCTGACCGATGCGCAGTATGCACGCCAAAGTTAAGTAAAGGTATCTTTTGTTTTGCGCTTTTTTACATTGCAGACGGCCGAAATGGTCTCAGGATACATGCAGACTTTCTAAAATAAACGAGTTCGCGGCGGGGCGTGTTGTTGCCCGGTTCGTGCGAGGGATCGTCAGAACGTCTCGACCCAGGGCCTCAGCTCGACCTCGAAGCTCCACGCGCTGCGATGCTGGCGATGGACGGCGAGATAGGTCTCGGCGATCGCATCGGGCGAGAGGCGACGATCCGGCCGGTCGGACTCGGGCGCCTGCCCGGCCGGCTCGATCTGGCCGTCGATGATGAAATGCGCGACGTGGATGTTCTTCGGACCGAGCTCGCGTGCCATCGATTGCGCCAGCCCGCGCAGGCCGAATTTCGGCATGGCGAAACCGGCGGAACCGGAGAACCCTTTCAGGCTTGCGCTGGCGCCGGTGAACAGGATCGAGCCGGAACCACGTGCAAGAAGCCGGCGCGCCGCCTGCTGGCCGACAAGGAAGCCACCATAGGCGCCGACGAGCAGGGCTTGCTTGACCGCTTGCGCGTCGAGTTCGGCGATTGGGCCGCGCGTGCGGCCGCTGGCGTTGAAAACGGCAATTTCGAGGGGACCGGCCTTGTCGACCGCCTCGAACAGCCGCTCCACGGAGGCCGCGTCCGATACGTCTGTTTCGACGGCCTGCGCGCCGGTTTCCTTGACCAGCGCCGCCAGTTTGTCGACGTTGCGGGCGGCAAGAACGATACGGAAACCCTCCTTGGCGAGGAGCCGCGCCAGCGAGGCGCTTAACCCGGAGCCGGCGCCCGCGATCACTGCAACGTTGGCTGCCATGGCGTTTCCTCCTTGCGATAATCCATCCGGGCAGTCGCCCGGCCGATGGTCTTTGTTCGCAGCCTCGCGCCTTCTTCGCCGAGAGGCAAGAACGGCGTTGCTCCGTTTTCACCATTCGATGCGAAAAGCCGTCGGTTTGTGCGCAGGCCTGCTCGGCTGTGGCGAGACACTTGCCTGCCGCGCCGATCCGTCCGACACGTGAATGAAGGGCGATTCGAGGAACGACCATGGAACCAATCTGGGCCGTCGGCCTGATGACCGGCACGGTGCTCGACGGCAATATCGACGTGGCGCTGATCAAGACGGACGGCGAGCGCATCGCCGACACCGGCACTTACACGCTGGCCCCCTACCCGCACTTGATCCGCGCCCTGCTCGAGGAAACGCTGCGCCAGGCGCGCGCCTGGAATTTCGAGGGACCGGAGCCGGAGATCTTCCGCGAAGCCGAGGAGGCGCTGACGCGCGCGCAGTCGGCGGCGGTCAAGGATCTGGTCGAGAGCCAGGGGATGAGAATGGCCGATATCGGCATCGTCGGCTTCCACGGCCAGACGGTGCTGCATCGCGCTCCGCAGCCGGGACGCGTCGGCCGCACGCGCCAGCTGGGCGATGGCGAGCTGATGGCCTCGCTGCTCGGCACCAAGGTCGCCTATGATTTCCGCTCGGCCGATGTCGCGGCCGGCGGGCAAGGCGCGCCTTTGGCCGCCGCCTATCATGCCGCGTTGCTTAAAGAGGCGGACGCCAGCGGCGACACCGCGGTGCTCAATCTCGGCGGTGTCGGCAACATCACATGGTGGGACGGCAAAGACGCAATCGTCGCCTTCGACACCGGTCCGGCCAATGCGCCGGTCAACGATTTCATCACGTCGAAAGGCCTGGGCGAGATGGACCGCGACGGCAGGCTGGCCGCCGCCGGCAAGGTCGACGAGGAACGGCTCGCCAGGCTCTTGCAGCATCCGTACCTGACGAAGCCCTATCCGAAATCGCTCGACCGCTTCGACTTCACCGCGGCGATGGCCGAAGGGCTGAACGCCGAGGATGGCGCAGCATTGCTGACCGCCTTCACCGTCTCGGCCGTCGGCAAGGCGCTCGACCTGTTGCCGCGTCGACCGAAGCGGCTCGCGGTCAGCGGCGGTGGCCGTCACAATCCGACGATGATGGCAATGCTCGAGAGCCGCGCCGGCGTCGAAGTGGTGCAGGCCGAGACGCTCGGATGGAAGGGCGACGCGGTCGAAGCAGAGTGTTTTGCTTTCCTCGCCGTGCGCGTGCTGCGCGGCCTGCCGATCAGCTTTCCGAGCACCACCGGCGCGCCAAAGCCGATGCGCGGCGGAAAACTGGCGGGCTGATCAGGCCGACAGCTTCTTCTGCAGGAAGACACGGCTGCGGCCGATGGGGAAGTCAGGCAACGATCCGAACGGTTGGTAGCCCTGGCGCCGGTAAACCTTCTCGGCGATCGGATTGAAAGTGTCGATCCAGGCGCTGTGGCAGCCGCGCGCGGTAGCCTCCTGTTCGGCCGCGTCGAGCATGCCGGCGGCAATGCCTTTTCCGCGCAGTCTTTCGTCGACCCACAGCCACTGCACGTAGAGCCAGCCCCAGGCGGTGTAGCCGGAAATACCGGCAACGAGGGTGCCGGTATTTCCGTGCACGAAAACCGCGAGCGACTTTCGGCCTGACGCTCCGACATCGGCATCGTTGAAAGCGGTAAGGCTTCCGCCCAGGAAAGCGAGGTCCTGCGGCGAGGGTTCGGCGGTGATCTCGAGACTCGTCTTCATCGGCTGCGACTCCGGTTCGCAAGCCAGCCTTAGACCAATTCCAGGAAAAGTGCGAAACAGTATTCCGGCCGCAAGCGAAGACTGAGGCCTGTTACCGAGGACCGACTGACCGCCACGCTGCTGCGCCCGCCGCCACCAGCATCAGTGCCGCCGCGATCAGCGCGCAATTGGCGAAGCCGAGGCTCGTGTAGAGCGGGCCGAAGCCTGCCGTGCCGACGGTGACGGCGAGATAGGTGACCGCGCTGTTCAAGCCCATGATGGTGCCGCGCCGCGACGGGTCGAGGGCGGTGAGGCGCATGACCAGCACGTTCAGCCCGAAATGGTTGGCAAGGCCCCAGACCCCGATCGTCGCGATCAGCAGGCCGAAGCCGCCGCTTGCCAGGGCAATCGCGACATAGACGGCGGCGACCAGCAGATAGGCAAAGGGCATGACGCGACGGGCGCCGAGGCGATCGATAACGCCGTCGAGCAAGGCGGCCGCGCCGAAGCCGAGACCGTAGGCGACCGCCGCCAGGCCATTGGCGCTGACCGGCTCGCCGAGGGCTTGGTGGAGATGATCGCCGAGATAGCCGTAGACGCCGTAGAAGGCGGTCATGAAGGCGCCACAGGCAATGAGCAGCGGCAGGATGCCGGGAACGGCGAGCGCGCCAAGCGGCGACGGCGCGGGGCCGCTTTTCTTGGTATCGTGCAGCGAACTCATCGCCAAACCGGCAACGGCCGTTCCTGCGAGCATTGCAACGGCCGCGAAGACGGCACGCCAATGGATGAGATCGGCCAGCACCGCCGACAGCGAGACGCCAGCGACCATGGAAAGCGTCCAGCCGGTCAGCACGACGCCGATGGTGCCGCTCTCGCGGCCGGGCGGCGCGATCGCGGCCGAGCTGGCATAGATCGCCGGCATGGCGATACCGGCGGCGATGCCGGCGACGAGCTGGGCGGCCACCAGCATCGCCACTGTCGGCGCCAACGCGCTGGCGACCAGCGCGATGGCCAGCAGCAGCAACGCGCCCTGCAGCATGCGGCGCGCGCCGATCCGGTCGATGTAGCGGGCAAGGAAGAGCGCGCTGGCCGACGTGCCGAGGCCGAAGGCGGCGGCGGCCGTCATCACCGCCGGCACGCGGGCGCCGAACGATGCCGCGACGGCCGGCGCGATCGGTCCGAGAACAAGCGAATTGGAGCCGATGACGGCGATGCAGCCGGTCAGCAGATAGGCCGTGGCCGGGATCGGCGCGCGCGGCGCCTCAGTCATAATTACTGATTGATTGCTGTTCGACATATCATCATAATGGCCGAATTAAATTCCGCATCAATGGAGAATTTCAATATGGACACAGAAACAGATGACATTCAGCGGAACAAGCATCCGGCCCGGGAGGTCGACCCTATCGACCGAAAGATATTAGGCGTCCTCGTCGAGGACGCGACCATCAGCTATGCCGAGCTCGGCGAACGCGTTGGCCTGTCGCCGCCGGCGGCGCATGAGCGGGTCAAGCGGCTGAAGCGCAGCGGCGCCATCCGCGCCACATCGGCGATCATCGATCCGAGGGCGGTGAAGAAGCCGCTGCTTGCCTTCGTGCATATCGACACCAGGGGCTGGGGCAAGACGCCGGAGCTGATGGCGGTCTCCAAATATCCGGAGGTCGAGGAGATCCACACGGTCGCCGGCGACACCTGCATGCTGCTCAAGGTGCGCACCGAGGACACGCGCGCGCTGGAGGGCCTGCTGGCCCGTCTCTACGACACGCCCGGCGTGACCTCGACGCGCAGCTATGTGGTGCTGTCGACCTATCTCGAGCGGCCAGTGCAGCCCGAGATCACGAACGAATGGCCGGCGCCGAAGCATATGGCGACGCCTATGTACTAGGTCGCCGCCAACTGATGGCGCCTGGAACGCGCCAGCAGATAGAAAGCCGCGACATGCGTGATCATCAAAAGCGGCACGTAGAGGATCGGGATCGCATAGGTCGTGCCCAACTGTCCGGCATAGCCCGGAAGGTCGAGCGCGACGCCGTGATAGTAGTCGCCGACAATGTCCACCACGCCTACGAGGTTAAAGGCGACGACCAGCGGCCAGAAGATCACAGGCCTCGCCACGGTGAATAGCGCCAGCATGGCGAGCAAGCCGGTGGCGAAGTCGCCATAGGCGGCGAAGCTTGCGAAGGCAGGTGCAAGGTCGGGGCCGACGACGCCCGGGATGAGGAAGACGAGCCCGAAGAAGCGGAAGCTGTGCAGCGTTGCGATGGCGCGCTGCGCCTCTATCGGCTCCATCGACCTCAGCCTTGGCCAGATATAGGCGGCGAAGCAAAGCAGCCACGGCACGTAGCCGAGCACGAGATGGATGTTGAAGATCATCGCAGGTGACATCTTCGCCCCCTATCAAGCCTTGGCCGGAACCGCCTCGAACACTGCCGTCAGAATCCCCAGCCGTCCCTCCATGAGATTGCGCCCGAGATTGGTGGCGAAGTCGGCGAAACCCTGGCCCATGACGACCCCGAGATTGAGCGAAGGCGGCGGGCCGGAGGCACGGAGCTCGGCGAACCAGGCCTTGGCGGCAGCCGTGTCGTCGCGGCGGACGAGCGTGCCGAAGCCGGCGGCTTCGATCGTCTCGCAGGTCGCCTCGGCTGTCAGCAGGAAGCTTTCGCCCGGCGTCTTCGCCCAGGGCACCGGATAGAGCGGATAGCCGCCGTTGAGCACGACGTCGAAGGTCGCGAATTTTCCGCCCGGCTTCAAAACGCGCCTGATCTCGCGGTAGAGCAACGGCCGGTCGGCGATGTTCATCGCCACATGCTGCAAGAGCGCGGCATCGAAACGGCTGTTTTCGAAAGGCAGCGCCAGCGCGCTGCCGGCTTCGAACGACACTTTGTCGTCTTGGCCGGTGCGCGTGGTCAGATAGCGCGCGGCTTCGACGAAGGGTTCGCTGAGATCGACGCCGGTCACCGCGCAGCCATAGGTCTCGGCAAGAAACCTGGCCGGCCCGCCGACGCCCGATCCCACGTCGAGCACGAACATGCCGGCGGTGATGGCGGCAAGGTTGGCGAGCTCCGCCGTCGCAGCCAGCCCGCGGGTATGGAACTGGTCGAGGGTCGCCAGTTGTTCGGGCTTCAGCCGCTGTTGCTCAGGCCCAAACACCGCCAGTGCGTTCTTCAATCGATCGGTCAAGCCGGTCGCGCGATAGTGATCGCGCACGCGATCGAGTTCATCGGTCATTGCCACTTCCCTTCAGGCTTCCAAAGTCATGGAAGAAATACGGCCGCTTTCCGCGAACCACTATCCACGATAATGTCGATGGGTCATGAAGCAGAACTTCACAGTCAGGCACGGCGCGCTCGATGGCGTCGAAGCATTCCTGAGCGTCGCAAGGCATCGCAATTTCCGCAAGGCGGCGGCCGAGCTCGCCGTCACGCCGTCAGCGATCAGCCAGGCGATACGAACGCTTGAGGCGCGCATCGGCACCGCGCTGTTCATCCGCACGACTCGCAGCGTCGGCCTTACCGAAGCCGGCGAGCGCTTCTTCGCCCGCGCACGGCCGGCTTTCGAGGAACTGATCGCGGCGAGCGAGATCGCGCGCGGGATGGGCCAGCGGCCGGCGGGGCTCTTGCGCCTCTCGGTACCGCCGGCCGTGGTGCCGATGCTGCTGGAGCCGATGGTCGCCTCCTTCTGCCAGACCTATCCCGAGATCGAGCTGGAGATCGTCGCCAGCGGCGAGCTGGCCGATCTCGCCGCCGAGGGATTCGACGCCGGCATCCGGATGGGCGACTTGATCGCGCCCGACATGGTCGCGGTCCGCCTGACGCCCTCCTTTCCGATGGCGGTCGTCGGCAGTCCGGACTACTTGCGCCAGCGCGCGGCGCCCGAGCGCATCGAGGATCTGCGCGACCATGCCTGCCTGCGCCTGCGCCGCTCGAATGGTTCGGTCGCGCCCTGGTCCTTTGTGGACGGCAACAAGGCCGTCGAGGCAATCGTGTCGGGACCGCTCATCGCGCACGACTATCCGTCGCTGCTCGGCGCGGCGATCCAGGGTGTCGGGCTGGCGCAGGTGCCGGGCCCGATCGCCGAAGCGCCGATCGCCGACGGGCGACTGCAGGCGCTGCTCGGCCGCTTCGCGGTAACCACGCCGGGCGTTTTTCTTTATTATCCGGAAAGGCACCAGGTGTTGCCCAAGCTGCGCGCTTTCATCGACCACATCAGGCAGCCGGGCGGCGCTGACGCTACGCGAAGCGATCGGGCAGGCGGCGGTTAAGCTGACGCTTCGAAGACCCGGTGAAGGCGGTTGAACCAGGCGACGAGCCGCTCGTCCGAACAGAGCGGCTTCGGCGATGCCGGCCGCATGCGCCGCGCCTTCATGAGGAGCTTCGGCCAACCACCGCAAGCGATCCGGCGTGCGGGGGCGCGAAGGTAACGCTTCTAAACCCTTATCCTTTGTGCCACGCAAGCATTCTGCGGATCTCCTCGCGTTTTTCTTGCGACAAACCCGAGAGTAAGTCCTCGTCCAGATATCCTTGCCGGATGAGAGTTGCGAAAACGACGGTCAGTTGCGAATAGCGATAGTCGAACGTCCGATCCAAATCGCGACGTTGCTCCTTCAGATATTCCTCGACCTCCCACATCTCGGAGGGTGTGGTCGCGGCGTTCGCCCGTCTTTTGAATTCGGCCATGATGCTGGCCAGTGCCCTCTCAAGAGCCTTGTCATATGCGGCGCGGGCAACTTTCTTTTCGGAGGGCGACCAACTAAGCTCATTCAAGGTCATAGACATCTTCCACGAAGGACTCGGGCGGTGGATATTATCCTAACCGAGTCGCTTTTGTGACCTGTTTTCCGCTTCGCCGCCGCACCTTGGCGGAAAACCGCGCATGGCGGCCATCATTCTGCGGAACGAGCCGCGATCAGTGATCGAATACGTTCCGCATCCGACTGCTTGACGGGATTGTAGACGATCATGCCGAGTTCCGGGCGGCCGTCGACCGCGAAGACCGAGAACTCCAGCTCGATCAGCCCGATCTCGGGATGCCGCAGACGCTTCACGCCCTCGCCATGCGCCGCAACGACGTCATTGTCGCGCCACAGTGCCGCGAACTCGGGGCTCACCCTGGAAAGCTCCTCGACAAGTTCCGCGACCTCCGCGCCGGCGCCGGCGCGGACGGCGTCGGCCCTGAAGGAGCCGACCACGAAACGCGCGACACTCTGCCAGTCGTCCTGCGCATGGCGCACGCGCGGATTGCCGAACATCAGGCGCAGGATGTTGCGTTGCTCGCGCGGCAGCTTGGAATAGTCGGTCAGCATTGCCGCCGCGGCACGGTTCCAGGCCACCACATCCCATGTCGCGGTCTTGATGATCGCCGGGCTGGGGTCCAAAGCGTCGAGGACACGCTGGAGTCGCGGCGTCACGCTGTCCACGCTTTTGTAGCGAACTTCCGGAGGCCGCCCGAGACCCAGCATGAACAAATGCTCGCGCTCGGGCTCGGTCAGCATCAGTCCGGTCGCGATGCGGTTCAGCACGTCGGCAGACGGCGCGCCGCCCCTCCCCTGCTCCAGCCAGGTATACCAGGTCGGGCTGATATTGGCGCGCTGCGCCACCTCCTCGCGGCGCAAACCTTGTGTGCGCCGGCGCCCCGTGGCGAAGCCGAAGGCGGCGGGATCGAGGCGCATGCGGCGATCTCGCAAGAAAGTGCCAAGCTTGTTGGTCGTTTCGAGCGCCATCGGGATCCTGTTGGCCATTATACCATGATAAAGTCACTACTTTAACAGAATGATGTATAGCGCAAATAAGGCCTCCGAACAACCACAGGAGACCTTCCCATGCGTGTATTCCTTACCGGCGCGACCGGCTTCATCGGTTCCAGGATCGTGCCCGAACTTCTTGCAGCTGGGCACAAGGTGCTTGGCCTGACCCGCTCCGAAGCCGGCGCGCGGTCGCTTGTCGCCGCCGGCGCCGAGCCGCATCGCGGCGACCTCGAAGACCTCGACAGCCTGGGCGACGGCGCGGCGAAATCGGATGCGGTGATCCACACCGCTTTCGATCACAATTTCTCGAATTTCGTGGCCAATTGCGAGAAGGACAAGCGCGCCATCGAAGCGCTGGGCGGCGCGCTGGCCGGCTCGGACCGGCTGCTCATCATCACGTCGGGTGTGGGCATGGGATCCGCCGAACACGGACAGCCGGCGAGAGAAGATGTATTCAATACCGACCATCCCAATCCGCGCATCCTGTCGGAGCTTACCGGCGCGGCGATGGCGGAGAAGGGCGTCAAGGTGTCGGTGGTGCGGCTGCCGCAGGTGCATGACACGGTGAAGCAAGGCCTGATCACACCGCTGATCGCGCAGACGCGCGCCAAGGGCGTGTCGGCCTATCTTGGCGGGGGGCGCAACCGGTGGTCGGCGGCGCATGTGCTGGACGTCGCGAAGCTATACCGTCTGGCGCTGGATAAGCAGGAAGCCGGCGTTCGCTACAACGCCGTCGCCGAGGAAGGCATCCCGGTGCGCGAGATCGCGGAAGTGATCGGCGCCGGTCTCGACGTGCCGGTGGTCTCGCTCTCGCAGGAAGAGGCAGCGGACCATTTCGGATGGCTTGCCATGTTCGCCGGCCTCGACATGCCGGCGTCGAGCGAATGGACGCGCGCGCATCTCGGCTGGCAGCCTACCGGACCCGGCCTCATCGCCGATCTCGAGCGAATGGATTACAAGCAGGCGGCCGCAGCCTAGCCTGGTCCTCCGGCGGTTCAGCGACCCGGCTGAACCGCCGTTCGCTCTAAGCTCGAAGCAGATCCGCCAGGCTGTCGGACTTCTCCACCTTGTCGGTAAGGTCGAGTCCGGACAGCAGGTCGACCAGATGGCTGTTCATCAAGGCCGCGGCGTCGGCACTGTCGCCGGCCTCGATCGCGTCGACCAGCGCGTGGTGGGCGTGCTTCTCGCAGGTGGCGTCGCGGCGCTTCCAGTAGAGCGCGATGATCAGCGAGGAGTGCGAGACGAGGTCGCGCACGAAATTGGTGAACACCGAATGCGCGGCGATCTCGGCGATGCCGACGTGGAAGCGCGCCGACAGCATGATGGCGTCACTGTCGCGGCCGGCGTGCAGCGCGTCGTGCTCCTTCTCCAGGTGTGACCGCAATTGCGCGATATCGGGCGGCACCGCCGTCCTGGCGGCGAGCGCGGCCACCTTGGGTTCGATCAGCGCCCTCGCCTCGAACACTTCGCGCGCCTCGATCTTCGACGGCTGCGCGACAAAGGCGCCGCGATTGGGCTCCAGCCGCGCCAGCCGGTCATGGGCAAGGGCCTGCAGCGCGGACCGAACTACCGTGCGGCTCACCGAATAGATCGAGGCCAGCTCGTCCTCCGGCAATTTGGTGCCCGGCGCGAGACGATGGCTGACGATGGCGTCCCTCAGCCCATAATAGATCGGCGACCAGCGCGCCGCCGGCCTGTCGTCTCGATCTTCTTCCTTGAGTACCGTCAACATACTTTCAATGCGCGAGCCCGAAATGGCCCGATCTGCCCCCCAAATCGCCGGCAGCCCGTCCAATCTAGTACCGCTCGGGCGGCGGTCAATCCCACCTGCCCGGGCGCCGGCGGGTCGTCCGGCAGCATGAAGCCGCCTAGACAACCTCCGTGGGCGACAGCGGTGCGAACATGCCGGCGAACCGCTTGCCGCGCGGCGCGGCATAGCCGCCGATCTTCGATGTCCTCAATCCCACCTTGCACAGGCTCTCGGCTAGCGTGACGGCGCAGACGACGCCATCGAGCACGGGGACCCCATGTTCCTCCGACAGGCTGTTGGCAAGGTCGGCCATGCCGGCGCAGCCAAGCACGATGGCTTCGGCGCGATCCTCGCCTATAGCGCGGGCGATCTCCTGCGATATCTTGTGCCTTGCATTCGAGCCCGGACGCTCGAGCTCGAGCACGGCGACTTCCGACGAGCGCACCTTGGCGCAGCGCGAGGCGAGACCGTATTTCGCCAGATTGTGCTCGATTGCGGGCACCGATCGAGCAAGCGTGGTGACGACGCTGAACTTACCCGCGATGAGGCTCGCCATATGAAATGCCGCCTCGCCGATGCCGATAACGGGGGCTCCGCTGGCACAGCGCGCTGCGTCGAGCCCGGTGTCGTCGAAACAGGCAATCACATAGGCATCGGCCGCCGGCGCCTTGCTCATCTCGGCAATGATGCCCGGCACGGCGAAGACCTCGTCGAAGTAGCCCTCGATGCTTGGCGGACCGTCGGCCGGATTGACCGCCAGGATTTCGGTTCCCGCGGAGGCGACGCTTTGCGCCGCCTCGCCGATCTTGACGGTCATCGAGGCGGTCGTGTTGGGGTTGATGACGAGTATGCGCATTGAAATCAGCCTCAGATCTCGCCGCCGAGATAAAGACGCTTGACCCGGTCGTCGGTCAGCAATTCGGCGGAGTTGCCACTCAGCGCGACGCTGCCGGTGGTGAGCGCATAAGCGCGTTGCGAGATACGCAGCGCCATGCGCGAATTCTGCTCGACCAGCAGAACGCTGACCTTCTCATCGCGGTTGATGGCGACGATGGAGCGGGCGATGTCCTGGACAAGTTTTGGCGCGACGCCGAGCGACGGCTCGTCGAGCAGCAGAAGCTTCGGCTTCGCCATCAGCGCGCGGCCGATGACAAGCATCTGCTGTTCGCCGCCGCTCATCGTGCCGGCGGCCTGCGAGAAGCGCTCCTTCAGCCGCGGAAAGCGCCCCAGAACCATCTCCATCGACGCGGCGATCTCGGATTTGCTGGTGCGGGTGAAAGCGCCCATCAGGAGGTTGTCCCTGACCGACATGAAGGGGAAGACGCGGCGTCCTTCCGGCACCATGGCGATACCCATCTTGACGATTTCGTCGGGGGCGGCGGCGTCGATGCGCTTGCCGCCATAATGGATCTCGCCTGACCTGATCTTGCGCAAGCCGGTGATGGCGCGAAGGATCGACGACTTGCCGGCGCCGTTGGCGCCGATCAGCGCGACGGTCTCGCCCTCGTTGACCTCGAGCGAGACGCCTTTCAGCGCATACACGTGATCGTAATAAAGCTCGACATTGGCGAAGTTCAGGATCTGGTTCATAGGCCGATAGCCTCGTCTTCGCTGCCCAGATAGGCCTCGATCACCTTCTCATTGGCTTGGATCTCCGACGGCGTTCCCTCGGCGATCTTTTGCCCGAAATTGAGCACGACGACGCGGTCGGAAATCTTCATCACGGCCGGCATGTCGTGCTCGACAAGCAAGATGGTGAGGCCAAGATCGCGCAGGCGTCGCACCATCTCCACCATGCGCATCGTCTCGTCATGGTTCATGCCGGCGAAGGGTTCGTCGAGCAGCAGGATCGAAGGATTGGTCGCAAGGCCGATGGCGACACCCAGCGCGCGCAAATGGCCGTGCGGCAGGTTGCGGGCGGTCTCATTGGCGAGCGAGGAGAGGCCGAGCAGCGCCAGGATTTCGTCGGCGGAGGCGCCGAAGGCCGCTTCGTCCGCCTTCGCCGCACCGGTGCCGAGGAAGAAGCCGAAGAGGCTCGCCTTGGAGCGCAAATGATGGGCGATGATGACGTTGTCGCGCACGCTCATGTTCTTAAAGATCGTCGTCTCCTGGAAGGTGCGCACCACGCCCCTGCGCGCGGCGATATGCGGAGCGAGACCGGAGATGCGTTCGCCCTTCAGGCGCACCTCGCCCGTCGTGGGCTTGAGCAAGGACGAGATCAGCTTGAACAAAGTCGACTTGCCGGCGCCGTTCGGGCCGATTACCGACAGGATTTCCTTCTCGCGCACCGAGAAGGAAATGTTGTTGACAGCGACCAGACCGCCGAAGCGCTTGGTGATGCCAGAGACTTCGAGCATTTCGGCCATGGCTCAAGCCTTCTTCCGGATCGAAGCCGCGAGGCTGAGCAGGCCGTTGGGCAGCACCAGCATCAGGACGATCATCAGGCCGGAATAGATGAGCAGTTGGAATTGGCCCGTCTGGAACAAGAGGTCCCAGCCGAAATAGAGCACCAGCGTGCCGAGCATCGGCCCGAACACATAGCCGAGGCCGCCGAGGAAACAGTTCAGCATGAAGTTGACGGAATCGGTGACCGTGAAGCTCGACGGATAGATCGATTGCGAGATGGCGGCAAAGATGGCGCCGGAAACGCCCCCGAAGAAGGACGACACGGCATAGGCAATGATGCGCAGATAGGCGATGTTGACGCCGATCGAGGACGCAAGTTCCTCATTCTGCTGCAGCGACTGGCAAAGTTTGCCGATGCGCGAATTGACCAGCCGGTACATGACCCCGAAGCAGATCACCATCAGCGTGACCGCCAGAAGATAGAAGGCAAGCCGCGAATTCTGCAGCGTGGCGAAATCCGGAATGATGGTCAGGCCGAAGACCGACAGCGCGCCGGGCAGCGGGATGCTGACGATGCCCTTGGCGCCGTTGGTGATCGGCAGCGCCAGCGCGAGCAGCCGCGCCACCTCGGTCAGCACCAGCGTGACCATGGCGAAATAGACGCCACGCAGCCGCAGGATCGGTAGGCCGATCAGCACGCTCGCAGCGGCGCAAAAAAGTCCGGCCACCGGCAAGGTCAACCAGAACGACCAGCCATAGTTCATCACCAGTATGGCCGAGATATAGCCGCCCATCAGCGCGTAGGCGCCCTGGCCGATGTTGATGCGGCCGATGTAGAAGGTGAGCCAGACACCGGCGCTGGCGATGCTGAGCAACGCCACCGAGGTCAGCGTGTAATAGAGGTCGAAGCGGCCGCTTGCGGAGATCGCGGCCGGCACGGCGATGAAGACGATCGCCAGGAAGGCCGCGACCGATGCGATTTTGATATTGCGGTTGCGGGTCATGGCGCCATCAACCCCACGGCTTGCCCATCAGCCCGTTGGGACGGATCGACAGGAACACCATCAGGGCGGCGAAGATGACGAGATAGGTGATGTCGCCATATTCGCGCAGCACGGTGAGGCCGACCGACTCCATCATGCCGAGAATGAAGCCGCCAGCGATCGCGCCGCCGACGACGCCGGCGCCGCCGATCATCACCATCAGGAAGGCCTTGATCGAGATCGGCCCGCCAATGCCCGAATTGACGCCGGTTATGGTGACCAGCAGCCCGCCGACGACGCCCGCGAGCATTGCGCCCATGGCAAAGCCGATCATCGAATAGCGATCGACGCGGACGCCCATCAGCTGGGCCGCGACGCGATCCTGGGCAAGCGCGCGCATGGCCCGCCCAACCCGGCTGTACTGCATATAGAGCACGAAGGCGGCGATGAAGACGATCGCCAGCACGCCGACGACCATACGATCGTAAGGCATGATGATGCCGGCATCGTTGAAGACGCCCTTGACTATCTTGGGAACGCCGCGCTGCTTTTCGCCGAACAGAAGCAGGATGACGGCGTCGAAGAAAAAGGCCGTCGCGGCAGCGAGCAGCATGGTGCTCTCCTCGCGGTGACTGCGCCTGATGACGGTGCGGAAGAGGAATTTCTCCATCAGCGCGCCGATGATGGCGAGCGTGACGCCAGAGGCGAGCAGCGCGACCACGAAAGGCAGGCCGAGCTGGCCGTAGACAGTGTAGGTGATGAACCCGCCCAGCACATACATCTGCCCGTGAGCGAAATTGAGCACGTTCATCAGGGCGAAGATCAGGGTCAAGCCCAGCGCGATCAGCGCGTATTGGGCACCGAGATACAATCCGTTGGCGATGACCTGTTCCATGGATACCTTCGATCTTCCGCGGGGTCCGGCCTATCGGACCCCGCGGCAAGCTGGAGGAATGACGCTCGAAGGTGGCGCTAGTCGACGGAACCGACGAACAAGGTCTGGAAAGCGCCGTCCTTATATTCGTTGACCACCATCGGCACCGAAAGCTGGCGCTTCTGGCCGAAGGAGGTCATGCCGACATAGCTGAGCTTCGCGTCGCCCTTCAGGAAGGGATTGGGCGCCGAGAAAGTGTCCATGGTCTTCTTGAATTCCTCGACGTTGTTGATGGCCGCCGGATTGGCCTTCAAGGTCTCGATGATGTATTCGAGCGCATAGACCTTGGTGTTTGACTCGTCGTTGTATTCGCCGAACATCTTGGTGTAGCGGGCGACGAATTCCTTCATCGCGTCCGAGGCGATCTCCGGCGTGGAGGCGCCGCCGACGGAGATGAAGCCGTTGGCGTATTCGCCGGCGCCCTCTTCCAGGACCTTGGCGTCCTGCGCGGTTTCCGTCGAGATCAGGCCTTCATAGCCGAGCTCGCGGGCGGCGCGGATGAGCAGCGGCGCGTTGGCCGGGGCCACGCCGGACAGGACGAGCAGGTCGGGCTTCAAAGCGACGATCGGCGTCAGCACTGGCGTGAAGTCGCGGGTGTCATTCTGGTAGGTGTCGTTCTGGGCGACGACTTCCAGTCCAAGTGCCTTCGCCGCCTCGACGCCGCTGTCGCGCTGGCTGAGCGGGTCGGATTCATTGGCCGCGACAAAGGCGATCTTCTTCACGCCTTTGTTTTCCTTGAGATATTTGTAGATCGCAGGGCCTGACTGATAGTTGGCGATCATCCCGAGCACCGCATTGGAGGCCGGCTTCTGGTAGAGCGCCTTGGGGAAAGCGTAGGGAAAATAAATGATGCCGTTGGCCTCGGCGACGGGGCGCACCGCGGCGGCGCCGTCATCGACATTCGGCCCGACGACATAGTGGATGCCTTCCTGCGCCATCTTCTCCATGCCGGCGATGGCGCGCTTGGGATCCTTCTGGTCGTCGAAGGTCACGATATTGATCTTGTAGGTGTCGTTGCCGATCTTGACGCCACCTGTCTCGTTGATCCAGGCGGCGCGGGTCTGCATCGAGCGCACGTTCGACGTGCCCCAGGCGGCAGCGGGGCCGCTGGTAACGCCGACGAAGCCGATCTTCAGTTCCTTGTTTTCAGCCTGCGCGGACGAAATGCCGAGAGCGGCAAGCGCCAGGGTCGAGACGGCGCCGAGCGCCATTGATTTCAGAGTCGAGCGACGGTTGATCATAGTTTCAGTTCCCCTTGGTTATCGCGCTTTGTGTTTTGCTCGTAGGCTGCGCGTATAGCGTAAGGGAAACCGGCCGAGGTCGATTGTCAACATCTTTCTTCATTATTGTATACAATGTCTGGGTCGACTGTGTGCGATGACCCGCAGACCCGCGAGAGGATCGGTATTCAAAAGAGGCCACGTCCGGCCAACCACAGCCACCCCGGCGAACTCCGATAAGTTCGCAGAGACCATAACGCAAAGAGGGTCGACGCTTGTCGAAAACGCTCCGAGGAACGCCGCCCCCAGGGAATCCTACTTCCCGCAATAGTTATCGTTGATGTAGTTCACCGCATTCGCGTCCGGTCCGACGCGGTGATACGCGCAGGCGCCCGCCGCCGTGGTGGTCATCTGCTGATCGTAATAGCGCGGACCGCCGAACAGCGTCTCGATGATGTCGTCGCTGGCTGGAACATAACGCTCCTGTTTGACGACGCGGTAGCGATGCTGTTCGCCAGCGGCGGCCGGGCCCGCCATCATGGCTGCTGCGGCAAGCACGAGCGCGGCGATTGCAAAATATTTCGTCATGGCAGCGACCTTCTGGCAATTCGGATCTGCAGCATAGCCAAAATCGCCAGTGGAACAAAAGTTCCCGTTTCGCACTCGCGGCCGGTGAGTTCCTCGACACAGAAATTTGTGCGATGCGCATCATGGATAGGGGAGCAGTTCGCGCTCGAGGTGTCGATCGATCGCCGCCACGTTCAGCAGCAGCATTTGAGCGACCAGCAAGGATGGGGTGCGACAAAAACCGCAGCCGAGACCAAGACTCCTGTATGTTCGCCCGATTGCGATCAAGGAATTAGGAAGGAGCTACCCCAATGGACTTGTTCAAACTGGATGGCGACGTCGCGCTGGTCACCGGCGCCGGCAGCGGCATCGGTCAGGCGATAGCAGTCGGCCTTGCGGAGGCCGGTGCCAACGTCGCGTGCTTCGGTCACGCCTCGAAGGGAGGGCTCGAGGCAACGGCGCAAAGGATCACCGCGCTCGGCCGCAAGGCGCTTGCGATTACCGGCTCGGTGACGTCGGAAACCGATCTTGCCGCCGCCGTCGAGCGTATCGAAAGGGAGCTCGGCGCGCTTACTGTTGCCGTCAACAATGCAGGTATAGGCGGCGCACACGCGGCCGAGACCTTGCCGCTGGCCACGTGGGAAGAACTTTACGGCATCAATGTCGGCGGTGTGTTCTTGTCCTGCCAGGCCGAGGCTCGCGTGATGCTGCCGCGCCGCAAGGGATCGATCATCAACGTGGCCTCCATATCCGGCTCGATCGTCAACCGTGGTCTTCTCCAGACGCACTACAACTCGTCCAAGGCAGCGGTCATTCACATGACCAAGAGCCTGGCGATGGAGTGGTCGGACCGCGGACTGCGGCTGAACGTGCTCAGCCCCGGATACACGCTGACCCCGATGAACCGCAGGCCGGAAGTGGCCGAGCAAGTGAAGAACTTCGAGCGCGATACGCCCATGGGTCGCCTCGCGGCACCCGAGGAGATGATAGGCCCGGCGGTGTTTCTGGCCAGTCGAGCCGCGTCTTTCGTCACCGGCATCGATCTCATCGTGGATGGCGGCTTCGTGTGCTGGTAGCAAAGCGAAGCACGGCGCGCTTCGTACTTAAATCGAAGGACGTCGCGGCCTTGGCAAAGGCCGCGGGAAACGCGTCGCGATCCGACCCGAAACCGGGATCCGCCGTTGCATTTGTGCCAGGTCGCCCGCCTTCTCAAGCGCAACGGCCGGCAGTGGCTAGTTATGGTGGATTTCCGTGCCGAGCACCTTCAGACACTCACGAATGAAGGCAGCAAGTGCGGTCCACCCTTTGGCCGAAACCATCGTGCCGTCTACATAGGCGTCGGTGGGCGAGAGGTCGATATAGGTGCCGCCCGCAAGGGTGACCTCCGGCTCGCAGGCCGCCAGCGCACCGACCTTCTTGCCGCGCACGACGCCATCCACCGCTATCAGAATCTGCACGCCGTGGCAGATCGTGAAGATCGGCTTCCCGGTCTCGTGGAAGTGGCGGACCATGGCCTGAACGCGCTTGTCGGTGCGGATGTATTCCGGTCCGCGGCCGCCGGCGCAGTAGACCGCATCATACTGGTCGATCTGCCTTTCCGCCTCCGAAAACGTCTTGTTGATCAGCGCGTAGTGTCCGGGCTTCTCGGTATAGGTCTGGTCGCCCTCAAAGTCGTGCAGCGAGGTCTTGATCCGGTCTCCGGCGTTCTTGTCGGGGCACACGACATGGATGGTGTGGCCTACGGCTTCCATGGCCTGCTGATAGACGAAGATTTCGTATTCCTCGGTGAACTCTCCGGTCAGCATCAGTATCTTTTTGGCTGGCATGGTCTTCCTCTCGGTTGCGTGGCAGTGCAAGGCGCGCCTTGGGTTTTGGGCATCGAATTGTGGATGTCAGCAAAGGGCATGTTTCACCCGCTTGGAACGTCCGGCCGCCTATTCGAACGCAGGCAGGAGCCTGTCGCGCGAGTTCTCGATGTGCACCCGCATGGCCCTTCGCGCCGCGTTCGCATCGCCGGCTGCGAAAGCCGAGAGAATGGCTTCGTGCTCGTCGAGAGCCTCCTCGGTTACGCGCGAGTGGTACATCAGCCGGAAAATGTGAAAATGCGTGTGCTGGTGGTTCAGCGTCTCGCGGATGATCTCGTTCTGCGCGAACTCCATGATCTTGTCATGGAAGATCGCATCCTGGCGGGCGAAGTTGGAATAGCGAAGGCGCTCGTCCCTGCCCTCGCCGCGGGTCATGACCCCCGCCGCCTCTTGCAGGGCCGCCAGCCGGGCAGCGTCCAGGCCGGCCGCTGCCTTGGCCGCGGCGGCAGGCTCAAGCAAAAGGCGCAACTCGTAAAGCTCGTCAAAACGCCGGCGTGTGATCTGCGGTGCGGCGCGATAGCCGATCAGATGGGTCTTGATCACCAGGCCTTCGCCTTCCAGACGCCCGAGAGCCTCGCGGATCGGCGTATGCGAGACATCCAGCTCCCGGACGAGATTGTCCACGGTTATGCGCGAGCCCGGCGCGATCTTGAGCGACATGAGTTGCTGGAAGATCGCCTCGTAGACGTCTCCCGCGAGGCTGTTTGCGCGCTGGATTCTGCCTGTCGGCCGCGCGTCATCATCAAGCTTCACATCGGGGTTCTGCATCTTTTTGCCTCTTGACAGGAAGGACCACTAACACGATGCTCCGGCCAATTCAATCCTATATCCTATACGATTTTATAGCGGATACGCCTAAATGGAAGCGATGGATCGCCGATCCATACTGGAAGGGCTCACTCGATGACCTTGTTCGCCGCAGCGCGATTGCCGCGTGAAATCTTGTTCGGCAAAGGCCAGCGCCAGGTGCTGCCGCAGGTCGCATCCAGGCATGGCAAGCGCGCGCTCGTCTGCACGGACGAGCGCTTCGCGGCAACGGCCATATTCGGCGAGATGATGGCCGCGCTGAGGAATACCTCGGTTGAAATCCTTGTCCATGACCGCACTCTGCCGGACGTGCCTCGGGACAGCGTCGCGGTCTGTGTTGCCGAGGCGAAGGATTTCAAACCCGACATGGTCGTTGGGATCGGTGGCGGAAGCTGCCTCGACATGGCCAAATGCGCGGCGCTGCTGATCAGTCATGGCGGCAGGCTTCAGGACTACTATGGCGAGTTCAAGGTCCCGGGCCCAACGCTGCCGCTGATTGCCGTGCCGACCACCGCCGGCACCGGCTCGGAGGTGACGCCCGTAGCCGTCATTTCCGATCCGGAGCGCCTGCTGAAGGTCGGCATTTCAAGTCCTCACCTCATCGCCGCCGTCGCGCTATGCGACCCGGAGCTGACCGCGACTTGCCCGCCCGCGCTCACGGCAATTGCAGGCGCCGATGCCCTGACGCACGCCATCGAAGCCTTTACGGCGGCGAGACGCGGAACCGATCCGACACTGCCGCAGCAGCACGTCTTTGTGGGCAAGAGCGCTCTCACCGACCATTTCGCGCTATTGGCCGTCAAGCTTCTTGGCCGCAGCCTGGAAAGGGCCTACCGGGACGGTGCGGACGAGGATGCGCGCGCCGATGTGATGATGGGCGCCTTGGCGGCCGGCTGCGCCTTCGGCACGGCCGGGACGGCCGCCGCCCATGCCGTGCAATATCCGGTTGGCGCGCTCACCCACACGCCGCATGGGTTGGGGGTGGCGACCATGCTTCCCTATGTGATGAACTACAACTTGCCCGCCGCCGCCAGCGAGTTTGCCGAGGTTGGTGCAGCACTCGGTCTTCCCAATGCCGACATTGAACTCAAGGACAGGGCTTCCGCGACCATCGCAGAGGTCTCACGGCTTTTCGGCTCGATCGGCATCACACGGACGCTGGCCGAGCTGGGCTTGCCTGCCGGCAAGATCGAGTGGACCGCCGAGCAGGCGCTCGGCATCGACCGCCTGATCAAGAACAACCCCCGCCCTTTCGACGCCGCCGCGATGCGACGGCTGGTGCGAGCGGCCTATGACGGCGACATGCCCGCCGTTCTGATGTGAAACAGGAGACACCTCATGAACGCTTCTCCAGGGCTTTTGGACGAGGAGGACATCTCCGAATATGCCACGTTCTCACACGGGCTCTATATCGGCGGGCAATGGCGGCCCTCGTCGGACGGGCGCGTTATCGAGGTGGTCGATCCATCGACGGAATCCGTCATCGCGGCTGTTCCCGATGCTACGCTGGCTGACGCCGCCGCCGCCGTCGACGCCGCGGCCAAGGCGGCGGCTGCTTGGCGCGAAACCGCCCCACGCAAACGGTCGGAGATCCTGAGACGTTGCTTCGAACTGATGACCGAGCGGGCGGAGACGTTGGCCGTGCTGATTTCGTTGGAGAACGGCAAGGCGCTGCGCGATGCACGCAGCGAAGTCGCTTATGCGGCCGAGTTCTTTCGGTGGAACGCCGAGGAAGCGGTTCGCATCAGCGGCGAGTTCGGCCTTGCGCCTTCCGGCGCAAACCGCATCGTCGTCGACTACCAGCCGATAGGCATATGTGTGCTGATCACGCCATGGAATTTTCCAGCTGCCATGGCCACACGCAAGATCGCGCCGGCGCTCGCAGCCGGCTGTACCGTGATCCTGAAGCCCGCCAGCGAAACGCCGCTGACTGCCTATGCGCTTGCCGCGCTGTATGAGGACGCCGGCGTCCCGCCCGGTGTCGTGAACGTTCTCACCACGTCCAATCCGGGACCGCTGACCGCTGCCATGCTGGCCGACCCGCGAATGCGCAAACTTTCGTTCACCGGCTCCACCGGCGTTGGGCGCGTTCTTCTGGCCGAAGCCGCCAGGCACGTCATCTCCTGTTCGATGGAGCTTGGCGGCAACGCTCCCTTTGTCGTGTTCGACGACGCCGACCTGGAGGCAGCGCTCGACGGAGCGATGATTGCCAAGATGCGCAACGCCGGCGAAGCATGCATTGCCGCCAACCGGCTTTATGTCCAGGCGGGTATCCATGATGCGTTCGCGGAGGGACTGCGCAAGCGCATGGCCGCCCTCAAGGTAGGCCCCGGCATAGACGTCGAGACCGAATGCGGCCCGATGATCACTCGCAAAGCCCTCGAGAAAATCGACCGGCTCGTCAAAGACGCGGTTCGTCGCGGTGCAAAGGTGCTGTGCGGAGGCGCAGCCTCGGATGACAAGGGCTATTTCTATCCGCCGACGGTTCTTTGCGATGTTGCCCCGGATTCGGAGATGGCGCACGAGGAAATATTCGGTCCCGTCGCTCCAATCATGCGCTTCAACGATGAGGCCGAAGTCATCGCGCGCGCCAACGACACCGAATACGGGTTGGCGGCCTACATCTATACGCGCGATCTGGCCAAGGGCATGCGCGTGGCATCAAGGATCGAGTCGGGTATGATAGCGCTGAACCGGGGCCTGATGTCCGACCCTGCAGCTCCCTTCGGCGGCGTCAAGCAGAGCGGTCTGGGACGGGAAGGCGGGCAAAAGCACGGCATCAGCGAGTTCCTGGAAGCCAAGTATATCGCCGTGACGATGTGAGAGCGCAGGCGTGACCAGGGATCCATTTCGCATCCGCGACCACGTTACGGAGTTCGACGATATCGTCGCCGAGATCGTTCGCCGCAGCGCGGAGACCCGGGCGAAAATCCCGATCGTCGCCGATGTCGCCTACGGACCGGACGTCGCCGAAACCGTCGATCTGTTCTTTCCCCTGGGAAAACGCGATCGCCTGCCGGTGCACATGTTCATCCACGGCGGCTACTGGCGCATGTTCTCCAAGCGCGATTATTCCTATGTCGCGGACACGGTGACGCGGGCGGGCGCGATCGCGATCATCGTCGACTATTCGCTGATGCCCTCGGTGAGGATGGCCGCCATCGTCGAGCAGGTGCGCCGAGCCAAGCGTTGGGTGCTCGAGCACATCGCCGAGCATGGCGGCGATTGCGGCCGCCTGACGGTCAGCGGGCACTCCGCCGGCGCTCATCTGGCGACGATGCTGTTCAACGATGACGGCCGATCATCAAGCGTCAAAGGCGCGCTGCTGCTTGGCGGCTTGTACGAGCTGAAGCCTCTGCAGACCTCCTTCCTTGCCGCCGAGATCGCCATAACGGACGAGGAGGCCGCCAGCCTGTCGCCGCTGACACATCGCTTCGATCCCGCCGTAGAGGTCGAGATTGCTGTTGGAGCCGAGGAAACACCGCCGTTTCACAGCCAGGCCGAGGCATTTGCGAAGCATCTGCGAAAACAAGGGCTGGCAGTCTCTCAAACCGCCCTCTCCGGTGCCAATCACATGAGCAGCGTTCGCGACCTTGGAGTGAGTGGAACCGAGGCATCGGATCGTCTGGCCAAGCTCATCGCCACATAGAGCCCTATCCAGATACCGGGCCGCTGGCCTGCGAAGTGGAATGCTGCGCTCAATCCCGCTCAAGCGGCGCAGGCCGCAAGCGCGCCGGCTGCATGGGGCGGCTATGGCGACAAAAGCGTCAAATCGTAAGAGACCGTAGCCGCTCAAAAAGTTCCCCGCCTTGAAGGCTGCCGTCGCCCGAACCGTCAGATGCGCAAGCGTCTCCGGCGACCTGCCGCGCGTCAGTCGCGCGATATGGACAGCCCGGCGAGAAGCGGCGCGTGCGCGGCAAGCCTGCGGGACATGAACTCGGTGAAGAGCCGCACGCGCTTCGTCTTGCGGGACTCCCCCTGCGTGAGAAGCCAGAGCGTTCCGTACATGTGCAGGTCGGTTCCCGGCACCCTCACCAGTAGAGGGTCGGCATCGCCCACGAAGCACGGCAGCGTGGTCATCCCGAGCCCTTGCCGGACGGCAACGATCTGCGCCTCGCCGTCCGTGGTTCTGAATGGAACCCCGGTGGTGCGAACCTCGCCGTCGCTCGCCCAATCCGGAATTCCATGAATGCTTATGACGATCCATCGGATCGGATCAGGCGCGCCCGCACGCCACGCGGCCAGCCGATCGCGAGACATATAGACGCCGCCGAACACCTCCGGCCCCTTCAGGCCGTGAAGATTGAGCGGCAGGGTTTTGCGGTCGTAGACGACGCGGATCGCGACGTCGGCCTCTCGGTTGGTCAGATTTGCCAGCTCGCCGGACGACAAGATGTCCACCTCGATATCTGGATGCAGACGCGCGAACTCGGCGAAGTCCGGCATGAGCAGGTGTGTCGCGAGCGGCGGCGCCAGCGTCACCCGCAGAAGCCCGCGCACGCTCTGGTCTCGCCCAAAGATGCGCGTCTCCAGCAGGTGCGACGACGCTTCCATCTGGTCCGCGAACTCAAGGACCTCCTCGCCCGCAGCCGTCAGGCGGTAGCCCGAAGGCAGCTTTTCAAACATGTGCACCCCGAGGCGTTCCTCGAGCTGGGCGATGCGTCGCAGCACGGTCGAGTGGTTCACACCGAGGCGCTCAGCGGCAGCCCGCACGGAGCCTCCGCGCGCGACGGCAAGAAAGTGGCGAACGTCATCCCAGTCGATCATGGTGCAATCCAGCACCGCCGAGGTGCGCCTTCCAAAGCATGTGTCCAATACATCGAACAGCATCTCGTATTTGAGTAGCACGGGCGATCGTCATAGCCCACGCTGACAAGCGCGGCCCATTCCGAACAGCGGGCACCGATCGTCGCGGCTGGCGTCAGTCGTCCAGCCGGATCGATTTCGCACCACCGATGTGCGCGCTTGTGCACTCAAAGCCCGATGCCGGCGGACCCATCTCGGAGTTCTCGGGGCCCTTCCCCGAACAACCAAAGATGGAGCCTGAAAGGACAAATCATGGGAAAGCTCGACGGTAAGGTTGCAGTCGTCACGGGTGGATCGAGCGGCATGGCGCTGGCGAGCGCCAAGCGGTTCGTTGAGGAAGGCGCCTATGTCTTCATCACGGGCCGGAAACAACAGGCGCTCGATGAGGCTGTCAAGGCGATTGGCCGGAACGTAACCGGCGTGCGCGGCGACGCGGCCAATCTCGACGATCTCGACCGCCTGTTCGACACGGTGAAACGGGAAAAGGGCAAGATCGACGTCCTGTATGCGAGCGCCGGCATGGGCGAAGCCGTCCCGCTGGGCGAGATTACCGAGCAGCATTTCGATGCGACCTTCGGCCTGAATACGCGCGGCACGCTGTTCACGGTGCAAAAGGCGTTGCCGCTGTTCAACGATGGCGGCTCGATCTTCATGACCGGATCAGTTGCTTCGCTGAAAGGTTTCCCCGGCTACAGCGTGTATGCGGCGAGCAAGGCAGCGTTGCATGCATTCGCCCGCGGGTGGCTCAACGAGCTGAAGGGCAGGAATATCCGGGTGAACGTGCTGCACCCGGGGCCGATCGCCACACCGATGCAGGACCAAGTTCTCACAGAGGAGGCGAAGCGGATGTTCGAGTCCCTGATCCCGCGGGGAAAGATGGGGCGTCCTGAGGAAATTGCGGCGGCCGCGCTGTTTCTGGCGTCAGACGATTCGAGCTTCGTGAATGGGCTGGAGCTGTCTGTCGACGGCGGCTTCTCGGCGATCTGAAAGGCCGGGAAATCCAATATCAACACGGATCGGAGAAGCATTGTGAGCTATGCAATTGTAGGATTCGGCGCGGTAGGCCAGGCCCTCGCCCGCGCCTTCGCACGCAAGAACATCGACGTGGCCGTCGCGAGCCGCCGGCCACCCGAGGCATTGGCGCCGCAGGCTCGAGCGATTGGACCCACGGTGGTCGCCAAGTCGCTGCGGGAAGCACTTGAGGCCGACACAATCATCTTGGCGGTCCCTTTCGGGGAGCATCGCGAGGTTGCGAAAGCCCTGCCGAGCTGGAACGGCAAGACGGTCATCGATGCGATGAACGCGTTTCCTGTACCTGAAGAGCTGAACGGCCTCCCGTCGTCCGCCTTCGTCGCGAAGTCGTTCACCGGCGCCAAGTTCGTGAAAGGCTTCAATCACCTCATTGCAGCCACCCTGGCTGCCGATCCGGTCGTCGAGGGCGGCCACCGGGTGGTCTTCCTGTCGAGCGACGACGAGGACGCGACCGCTCCCGTGGCGGCGTTGGCCAAACAGCTCGGGTTCGCACCCGTCAAGCTGGGAAGGCTCAACGAGGGCGGCGCGCTGGTGCACGCACGCGGCCGCATCTGGGGCCGGCTCATCTTCCAGGATTTGTTCAAGAGGGAGCAGTAATCGGTGTACGACCGTGTGATTTGGCCCGAAAAGTACAACCCCAAAACGTCGGCGATCTATGCGCTCAACGACATCGACGTGAAAGCGCCCCCAGAAGTGGTATGGAAACTGCTTGTCGATGCTGAGGACTGGTCGAGCTACTTTCCTCCTGAAGACCAGGTCAAAATCCTGAGCGGCGAAGGGAATTGGCGCGCGGGACCAAATACAGCCGAGTGACCGTCGGATTCCCGATGAGCCTGGTTGTTAAGGAGTGCGAGCCCTTCCGCCGACTTGCGTGGGCAACGACTGTCGATGTGATGACACCGACTCGAGCGCGTACCATGGCTGGGTCATCACTCCCACGGATGATGGCTGCAACGTGCTGACCGAGGAAACGCAGCAGGGGCCTTGGTTCCTTGAAGAACTCGGGCGCAAGCATCCCGGTGGGCTCTATCGCTATCACCAGGAATGGGTCGAACGCCTCGCCGGCGCGGCTTGGGCTGCCCAGCGCCTCTGCACATTGAGCGGACAGAGAAACATTGTGCGCCTTCGAGCGCTTCATCCGCTCCTTGGGGACTGTCCACACCGCGGGCCCTTCCAAGGAAGGCAGCCAGGTCGACGAGGTCTAGCCAAGTCGCTGGCCGGCTCAGATCTCGAGCAGCGCATAGGGCCGGCCCGTCGGCTTCGCGACGTGCATGGCGACGTTGTAGACTTTCGCGCCGCCGGGAGTTTGACCTTCGAAGGTGCCTCGATGCGCGTGACCGTGCACGACGGCGCTCACCTTGAACCGGTCGATCGTTTCGGCCAGCCGGGAAGAGCCGAGGAACGGGAAGATTTCAGGCGGCTCGCCAGCGACCGTTTCCACGATCGGGGCGTAGTGAAGCACAACAAGCGTCCGCTTGGCGCGGACTTGCCGCATGGCGTTTTCCAGCCGCATCGCCTCGCTGACGCTCTCGGCCACCATGGCCTTGATTGCCGGCTCACCGAAGGACCCGAGCATCCTCGAGCCGAACCCGCCAACAAAACCTTTGACGCCGACAAAGCCGACTTCCATCAGTTCCGTCGCCTGTCCGTCGAGGAGGTAAACGCCGGCCTGGCGAAGTGTCGCCGCTATCTGCTCGGCGCAACCGGATTCGTAGTCGTGGTTGCCGAGCACCGCGACCACGGGAATCGAGCAGGCCCGGAGATCCTCCGCCAAAAGCTCGGCCTCCTTCGGCTTACCGAGATTGGTGAGGTCGCCGGTAAGCACCAGGACGTCGGCTTCGCGCGAAACCTCGCCGAACAGGTCGCGATGGGAGGTCTGGGCATCTTCCTGAACATGCAGATCGCCTACCGCGGCGACTTTGATTTTGCCGTTTCCGCTCGTTTTGCTTGCCCTGCTTTGTTCAGCCATCGTGAAATTCTCCAACGCCGCCGACACCGGCAAAGCCCCATTCCTTGACATCGATCTCGTAGTCGACCTGCGACAGCAGTCGGCCGCGGCAGATCTTCATCCTCGGTGAAGGCAATTGCCGCTGCCTGGCGAGCCGGTCGAGCAGATCGTCAAGCAACCAGTCGGGAATGCGGTCGCGTTCGCTGGGATAGATCCAGCGGAAATTCAGCAACTGCATCAGCAGCACCTCCCAGTGGATGTCGAGATAAGACAGCAGCCTTTGCCAATCGATCTGCTCATGTGCCTTGAGGATGGTATGGGCGATATCGGCGCCGTCGTGCCGTCCCCTGTCCTGGATGAAGCATTTCGACCAGATAAGTTCCGTAGGTCCGATGATCCTGACCCGGCTGCCCAGTAGCTCGACCTGCCGGGCATGCTCCAGCCACTGGTCCTCGACCTGCATGGTGCCGTTGGCGGAAGCAAAGATCACGTCGAAGAAATGCGGACCTTCGAAGACCTTCCCCAGCCAGCGATCGTCCTCGATCACGACGGCGTAGCCGATATCCTTGAAATGGGCGAGGATGCGCGGACAATCGCCTGCCTTGCAGAAGATATCGAGGTCCTTGGTCTGGCGCACGACGCCGGTATAGGCACTCACCGCATATGTTCCGGCAACCAGAAAAGGAATGTCGGTGGCGGCGAGCTCGCGGATCGCGTGCGTATAAAAAGCTTCCGCCTCCGCGCTCTTCAGCGTCGGCTCCGCCTTGGCATCGATCACAGGCAGCGTCGCCAGCACGCCCGGCAACTCGTCATCGGCCATCGACCGTTGCTCCGAGCTCAAATCTTCATCCGGGATGTAAACAGCAACCTGACCGGCTGGTTCCGTCGCCGGCGACTGTGGGTGAGCCTCACCTCAGTCCCCTTGCTTGCGGTATAGGCGCTCGGTTGCACGATCGCTCTCGCGGCGTTCGGCCGGTCCTCGGTGCCGGCGAGTCAAAAGAGCATAAACGAGCACGAGCAGGAGAATAATCGGCCCGCCGATCACGACGAAGGCCCACAGATCGACACCGAGCATGGCTTTTCCTTCCCGGTTGGAGGCGGTCGGTCGTCCGGCTAACCGAGTTGGCGGCCAAATGTTCCGCCCACCGTCCCTGCGAGGCGACAGTTAAGCCGATCTCGCTTCACGGCGGCGCCCATGCTCGACAAGACGGAACGTAGCGGTCGCGTCCATGTTTACTGAAGAAGCGCGCTTTCCATGGAGAATGGGATTGCTGAAGGCCTTCCGCAGGCATTGCGGAGCCAATTGAAAGCCCGGTCTGCTTATCCTCGTTGGTGACACAGGAGCGCAGACCGGGCCTGCCTCGGTGAGGGAACTAAGGCCGCCGCAGTCTGCGCCACGATCGGTCGCGCCGCCTTAACATAGGTTGTTGTCGCAAACGCCGATTGAAGGATGATGCCGTGTCCGATCACCGTTTCAGCGGCAAAGCGGCCATGCGCTATCGCAGCAAACGTTTTCGCAAACCGGTCGTGGTGCAGCCAGGTCGCATCGACCGTGACCGCGTCGTCGTGTCGGTGCTGGATGCGGCTGACGTGCTTTTGCACGATTGGCCCAAGCCTCATTTGAGGACACGGCGCCGCGCGATCCAGGCCTGCCTTGCGGTGTTGCGCAATCAGGAGCCGCCAAGGGTCGCACGCCAGGCTTTCATCGCTGCTGCCGAGGACGCCAGAATATTGCTTCGCGACCAGAGCTGAGATCAGACGCATCCCGGGTCCGCCATGGGCGAGCCGAGATTTTGCCCGCCCCGATCTGAGCCAGCAGCCCAGCGAGATCGTTCCAGCAAAAAGGCGGCTCCCCGCGATGGCCATGCCGTTTCTCCGATCAGGCGCTCGGTACGCCGGCGGGTGCGAGGGGGGACTTCCGAACCGCACCGAGCCGCATGTTCCGTGCAGCGGCCGACGGAACGTTTACCGGCGGACGTTGTTCTTCAACCAGGAGGAACGGTGATGGCCGACGACAAGAACAAGCGCGATTTCCGCGACCGCGACCGCGTATCGGGCGATGAGGAATATGAGGTCGCGTATTTCGCGCGGAAATTCCAGCTGACGATGCCCGAAGCCCGGGAGCTTATTCGCAAACACGGCAATGACCGCGCGACGCTGGAGCGCGAAGCCAAGGCGCTTGGTTCCCGTTAGCCCGGAATGACCTGGCGCGGATGCGTCTGGCTGAAGCCGCCGGCGAAGGGAATGCGCGCGCAAAGCCAGTGTGATTGATCGAAGCGCCAACGTCTCCAGACGTGTCGTTGCACCGTCGAAGCTTCAAAGAATTTTCCCGACTCCCTCTCATGGGTTAATGCGCGACCGCGAGACCGGGAGCATTCGTTGGCTGCAAGAGAATAAGCGCGGCTTAGGGAGGTGCGGCGTGATCAAATATCATCCTGTCCGGCTGAACGAACTCATCGAGCACTATATGGAAACGCGTTCCTCGCACCGCTCGCCGGTGTCGGTGGCCGCGGCCACGCGGGCCATCCTGACTGTCATGCCGGATTGCTCGATAGAGTCTCCTCAATTGAGCAACATGATCGCGCGGTCGGCCGTCAAGCATGGACACGCCGTCAGCTTCGACTTGATGTCGGTCTAATCCGGCGAGGATCTCTCAAGGGGCCGCAAGGCCGGCGCGCCATGTCCAGCGGGTGACGCTCCGGATTGGTCGGCAGTGGGCTTGTCCAGCTGCGATTGGCAACACGAGAGGGGCGCGGCCGCGTCGTAGCCGGTGGCGCACACCCGCGGCAGCCGCTTCTCAGCGCTTGGCTCACGACGCACGATCAATCGGCGGTCCGGCCGTCGAGATCGGTCATGCCCATTTCGACGCGATCTTGACCAGGCGCTTCCAAGGCCTCGTGCCTGGCCGCGACGGGATCAATAGCCGTGAAACCGAGCGCGAAAATCGCGGCTGTGGTATCCTGCTCAGGAAAATACGCGTCTCCAGGACGGTGCGCGAGCATCGGCGACTTTCTCGTCCATATGCGCTTCCTGCGCGCAGTCGTCCGCGGCAAATGGACGTTAACATAGGTAAGGTCGTTGCCCGATCGTTCTGTGTATCACGGACAAGAAGGATAAGGATGAGGCGGCCTCTGATCCGGAAGCTCGAGAAGTTCACGCGGCTTTCGCACGCCGACAAGGACATGCTGCTCAGAATAGCGGCGCAACGGGTTCGACGTTTCGCCGCGCGCGAGGATATCATCCACGAGGGCGAGAAGCCCGAATTCATCAATCTGATCAGCGAGGGCTGGGCCTGCCGCTACAAGACCCTCGAAGACGGCCGGAGGCAGATCATCGCATTTTTCCTGCCTGGGGACCTGTGCGATCTGAATGTCTTCGTCCTGAAGGAAATGGACCACTCTATCGGCGCCATCACGCCGGTCGTGGTGTCGGAAATCTCGCGCACGGCCTTCGACGAAATGATGATCGGGCATCCGCGCATCACCCAGGCACTGTGGTGGGAATCGCTCGTCGCAGCGGCGATACAGCGCGAGTGGACGGTCAACCTCGGTCAGCGCGATGCACTGGAGCGCATGGCGCATCTATTATGCGAGCTGTTCATCCGGCTGGAGGCCGCCGGCTGCACGAGCAACAGCAGTTGCGAGTTCCCGCTGACGCAGACAGAACTGGGCGAGACGCTGGGCATGTCGACGGTTCATGTGAATCGCACCCTGCAGGAGCTGCGCGCCTCGAACCTCATCGTGCTGAAGGACAGGACGCTGACCATTCCCAACCTTCAAGCATTGCAGGACGTCGCCCTGTTCAATCCCAATTATCTGCATCTCGATCGCGAAGGCAGGCATCTCGATGCCAATGAAGAGTGATGTCAAAGGGTCCGCCCAAAGAGCCGCTTGAACGCAGCCTGGCCGAGGTCCAGGCGGCCCTGCACGAGCATGCGAGTGCCGAAGCCGGGCTGCGCGCAAGCGAGGAGAACCTGCAGGATTTCGGAGAGGCCGCCTCGGACGTGCTTTGGATCCGCAACGCCGAGACGCTGCAGTGGGAATATCTGAGCCCGGCTTTCGACGCCATTTACGGCATGAGCCGTGAAAAGGCCCTGGCCGGCGACAACTTCGCCAGCTGGATCGACCTTGTCCTGCCTGAAGACCGCGAGCATGTGCTGGCCCAGATCGAGCGCATTCGCGACGGCGAAAGCGTCACCTTCGAATACCGTATATGCCGGCCGGCCGACAATGAGATACGCTGGCTGCGCAACGCCGATTTTCCGATGCGCGATGAAGCGGGAAAGGTCGCCCGGATCGGGGGCATCGGCCACGACATCACGCGTCAGAAGGAATGCGAGGAACAACACCAGGCCCGCTTCGCCGAATTGCAGCATCACGTGCGCAACACGCTGGCCATCATCCGCTCGATCGTGCGGCGCACGATGGAGAAGAGCGAATCCCTGGACGAAGCCGCGGCCCATCTGGAAGGCCGCATCAACGCCTTCGCCCGGGTCCAGGCGGCCATCACACGCCGCCCGTCGATCGGCATCAGTCTGGCATTGATCGTGGCGGAAGAATTGCGTGCTGCGGGCGGCCGGGAAGGCGAGAACCTGACGATCGAAGGTCCGGCCTTGACGCTTGCACCCAAGGCCGCCGAGACAATGGGGCTGGCCATTCACGAGTTAGCGACCAACGCCCTGAAATACGGAGCACTGTCTAGACGCGCAGGCCGCATCGACATCCAATGGCAGCTGAAAGAGGACCTGCTCCATTTCAAATGGATGGAGAGCGGATCCCACGATTTCAAACCCGTCGAGCGGCGCGGCTTCGGCTTGGAGGTCCTGGAGGGCACCTTGCCCTACGAACTCGGAGCGACAGTGGACTTGCGGCTCGCTCCGAGCGGGCTCAATTTCACGGCTGTCATCCCGCTTGGCGCCATAGGCGGCCAGTAGCACGACCACCGCTGTCGGCGACATGGTTGCCGCCCTCTTTCAGGCTAGGCGCGATGACCGTCAGCTGCTTCTGGAAAAGCGAGCCTCGTCCTCGTCCCTTTGCCGGCCGCCAAGCACTCCCGCAACGGCCGCGATGAAGGCGCCGATCACCAGCGACAATGCGCCAACCAGAGCAGTGGTGGCGCTTGCCTTGCGGGCCTTGTCGGCGGCCGCCTTGGCTTTGTTCTTGGCATCCTCGACGCTGGCGAGGACCTCGTCCACCCGCTTCTGCGCATCGGCCTGTGGAAGGCCCGTCCGCGATGCCACCAGGCGGGCGAGATATGCCTTGTCATTCGCGCTCATTTCGCCGTTCGCAGCGCTGATTGCCAGTATGCGTGTCGCCTGCCCTGCGGCATCGGCATTGTTCTGAGGCGTGCCGGCCGGAGGTGTTGCAGCGGCTGCGTTATCGGCCGGCCGGAACAACGCGTCGACGAAATATCCAGCCAAATCATTGGCGGATGGCGACTGGGCCGACGAGGCCTGCGAAGCTGCACCGGCTGCGGCGCCGCTCAACAAGCCGGTCGTCGCCTGGGCGCCAGTGCCGACAATTCCCGAGATCGCCGAACCAAGGACGGTGGCCACCAGCAAGGTGGCAAGCGCCCAGGCCAGGAACCCGTGCGCGGTATCGCGGAAATATACCTCATCGGTATGAACGTTGACCCACTTGGTGCGAAGCCGTCCGGCAACATAGCCGCCAAGCGCGGATGACAGCCATTGCACTATGACCAGCCAGACCGCGGTCGACACGGCGAAAGTCGTCAGCGAAGCGCCGCCCCAGGGCGACATCATCGTCAGACCAAGCCCGGAACCGACGAGCATGAGAACAAGCGTCAAAGTGGCCGCGGCGAAAGCGCCTGCCACGATAGGTCCCCAATTGACGGCAGACGAAGATGTTTCGATCGCGGCTTCGTCGACCGCGGAAAAGGCATTGGTCATTGTCCGCTCCTACCGCGCGAAAAGCATCAAAAGGATGATGATCGGAATCGGAACGCCGAGCAGCCAGAGTAGAATACCTCGTCCCATTTCTTCCTCCTGCAAGTAGTCTTCAGTGCTTGTAGGTAATTCCCGGATTCGGCTTTCGTTCCACCCGCGAGCAGAGCTCTGAGGCAAAGGCCGGTTTCGCCTCGACTCCGAGCGCTTGATTGAAGCAAAGGTCCGTCTCCGTTGTGAAAAAGGGCCGATCCTCATCGACGAATTCACCGGCTCCTCTCTTGCCCGCTGACCGGGCTTCGCCATGGTCGACCGATCAGAAACCCGCCCGGCCAGAGCTGGCGGATTCCATTTTGGCCTTTTGAAACGCCACAAGTCTGTCGCGGAACAAAGGCCGGGAATAGCGGTTCGGGCCCCATCAAACAGCAAGGAGCCTTCAGCCATGAGCTTGCGTATGTTGCTCGTTCCATCGACGGCCGTCGCGTTGATGCTTGCCCTTCCGGCCTTCGCGGCCGACGACGCGCAGACCTTCGTCGACAAGGCTGCCATCGGCGGGATGTTCGAAGTGGATTCCAGCAAGATCGCGCAAGACAATGCGAAGGATCAGCAGATCAAGGATTTCGCCAAGCGGATGATCACCGACCACGGCGCGGCGAACGCCAAACTGCAGAAGATCGCCGCCGAGCAGAAATTGCAGGTACCGACGCGATCCGATGCGGAGCATAAGAGCCATCTGGAACGGTTGCAGGGCACGACGGCCTCGCTGGATCAGCCTTACGTGGAGATGCAGCGCAAGGCACATGCGGACGCGGTCGGCCTGTTCGAGGCCTACGCCAAGGACGGAGACAATCCCGCGCTCAAATCTTTCGCGGCGGAAACCCTGCCGACACTGAAAATGCATCAGGACATGATCGAGAAGATCGCCCGCGCCAGCGCGAGCATGCCGGCGGTCAAATCGGCATCGACACCCAAACCACCCGCTCCGGTTCCCGGCGCAAACAGCTTCACCGAGGCGCAGGCGAAGAAGCGCATCCAGGATGCCGGCTATACGGACGTGTCAGCGCTCGCCAAGGACGAGCAGGGCATCTGGCGTGGCCAGGCGACGAAGGACGGCAAGGGCACCTCCGTTGCACTCGACTATCAGGGCAACGTCTTCGCCGGCCAACAATAGACAGGAGAACCGACATGCAAACGATCACCGCGCTGTTCGACGACTATGACGACGCCGCTGACGCGGTGGGCGAGCTGGAATCCATTGGCGTCCCGTCATCCGACATCAGCATCATGGCCAACAATGCCCGCGGCTGGTATCGAAACACGCAATCCCCGGCCGCCGAGGATGCCGCCAGCGGCGCCGGTATCGGCGCGGTCGTGGGCGGCGCCGGAGGCTTGGCAACAGGCCTGGGCGCCATGGCGATACCTGGCGTCGGGCCGGTCGTCGCGGCCGGCTGGCTGGCGTCGACAGCCGCGGGCGCCGTCGCCGGAGCGATTGTGGGCGGCGCGGCCGGCGGCATTATCGGCAGCCTGACCGATGCCGGCGTGCCGGAGGAAGACGCGCATGTCTATGCCGAAGGCGTCCGCCGCGGCGGCACGCTGGTGACAGCTCGCGTCGAGGACGACCTCGCTTCGGAAGCCCGGGAAGTCCTTCACAGCTCCGCGTCGGTCAACATCGCCGACCGCCGCAGCGAATATGAAGCGGACGGGTGGGCAGCCTTCGATCCGGCTGCCGGCGATTACTCGGCTGAGGATGTCGAGCGGGAAGCGGCGCGCCGAAGGACGACCTAACCTCGCCGTCGCGGCCACAACAGACGCAAAGCCAGCCAGGAGTTCGACATGAGACGGGTGCTTCTGCCACTGATATTGGCTGCGGTGGTCCTGGTGCTCTGTTATTGGGCCTTCGTCTATGTCGGCACAGGCTGGCAAACAGCGCCCGTCAAACGGGCACCCGAGCAAAACCAGGGCGGGAACGCGCCGCAGGATACCTCGCCGGCCGCCGGCATCACGAAGAATCCACAAGATGCCAGCAAGATGCCGGGGGCTCAGTGACAGTTCGAGCGCGATATCCGTTCTTTCCTGGAGGCCTACTCGCGCGCGATGAATTTGTTGAAGCGGCTGATGGCACCCTCCGCGGTCATGTCCTGGTGGACGAACGCCAAATTGTCGTCGTCCAGCACTTTGAAGAAATCTTCCCATTCGATCGGTCTCAGATCTTCGTCGCCTGCGCCGAAATCGACCCGCAGGATCGCGCCCTTCCCCGGCCCGGCGACGACGGCAGGCCTGCCCTCGCGCGCCTCGATCCAAGCTCGGATCACTTCGTGATTTGAGGTCGTCATAGCCTCGCTCATTGCGGCCTCCTGGTTGACAGTTCCCGCTATCTCAGAGGAACCCGGAGATATCCCGCTTGTTCCCCTTGCGCCCGGTTAGGGAGCCACGCGGCGATCCAGACGAAGAAGGCCCGCTGCCTGCATGCGGCAACGGGCCATGGGCCTGATGGGACCCTGGATCGCTAGAGGGAGGGCGATCGGCTTTCGAACCGGCAGGCGACAGAAATGTTCCGGAGAAAGTTTCACGTTTCTAGCGCGTCGGGTACTGGGAAAACTTTCTTCGGCATTTTCGGTGTCCCCTCGCGCCCGCTGAAATGATGTTGCCGAACGAGCAATCAGGACGAATGTTTCAGCCGCCGGAGCGGGCATGCCCTGGCTTGGCTATCTTGGACCCTCATCCGATCCTTCCCCTGCCCCGGTCGCTTGGGAACTGTCCGATTTTAGCCGCGAGAACGCACGAACCGGCGCTTGCCTCGGTGCCGGGGCGCGAGATTTTCGGCGCCACCATCGCGGCAGGAACTCGGCAATCAGGCTTTGAATTATGGCCTTCATCCGATCGCCTCATGGAAAGTTTGGAGACGAACAACTGCCGGCCATGATTGTTCCGCGTCGTCGCGATCTGAACGTCCCAGTCGACAATCAATTCGGGCGGGTTTTGCGCGTCCGCAACGCTATCGCGGCGTCGAGCTTACGCGCCAGTGCCAACATTCGAGACGGTGCATTCTCGCATCTCAGCGCCTCCAACGCGACGCTCGTCTCGCGCTCCGGCGTCGTGATCTTGGAGGGCTCCTCTCCAGATCTGAGCACTTGACGAGCCTTGCGTGTCACGGCCGTTCCCTAACATGGGTTAATGCCTACCCCACTAACCCACTGATGGGAAAAAGGTTCCTGTCTCGCCAGTCTGCTGGACCGACGAACTTCCTCTCGGGCGCAGCTGTCCCGAATATCGTCGGCGCAGCCTATTGCCTGCCGAAGCTTGTCAGGAAGCTCTCCAGCGCCTCTCGGGTCTGCTCAGGCGCCTCGCGGGTCGGAAAGTGGCCGACGCCCGGCAGCAGCTCACGTTCGTAGCTTGCCGAGAAATATTCCTCCTTGCCTTCGGACGAACCCGGCAGAACGACGCGGTCGTCATCGCCATGAAGGACCAGTGTCGGCACCGAGATGACCTCCGCCTCAACCTGCTTGCGCGCGAGTTCAGCGTAGCGCGGATCGGGATCCGCCTCCCCCCAGCGCACGCGATAGGAATGCAGCGTCACATCCGGCCAGTCCGGATTTTTGAAGGACCTCGCCACACGTTCAAACAGCGCGTCGTCAAACCAGCCTGGCGGGCTCCAGCTGCCCCACTGGAATCGCGCGAAGGAGTGGCCGTGCTGTCGCACGAACTCCTCGCCGCGCTCGGTCGCCATGAACCACTGGTACCAGAAGGCCCTCGTCTGCTCCAAAGACGGCGTCGGAAGCGAGCCGGGTTGCCATCCCAGCGAAAGCGCCGCGCAGCATCTTATCCTCTGCGGAAAGACGGAGGCGAGCAGGTAGGCGATGCGTGCCCCCCAGTCGTGGCCGACAACCGCGAACCGTTCGAGGCCGATGGCATCGGCAAAGTCGAGCGCGTCCTGCGCCATGGCGGCGATCTCGCCTGAGCGCATCGTTTCGCCGGAGTGGAACACAGTTCCTCCAAACCCGCGCAGCCATGGCGCGAAGGTGCGAAAGCCCGCGGCGTGAAGAAATGGCGACACGTGCGCAAAAGTGGCCGCATCGTCCGGCCAGCCATGAAGGAGCAGCACAGGCGCTCCGTCCTCGGATCCGCCGCTCATATAGACGACCCGCAGCAGCGGCGTGTCGCAGAAAACAGGCTCTTCCACAGATCCTCCTCAGAGCAGCACAGTGCAGTGGCCGCCCAACCCCTTGCAATCGGGTTTGTTCCTTGTGACCGCCGGCCCGGCCCGATCCGACGAGGGAACCAACCGTGGTCTTGCCGGTTCGGAAGCCAACAGCGGAGCCTCGCCATGCCCAACGCAGCCGAAATCCTCGTCGACACCCTGATTGCCTGGAACGTCGAAGTCGTGTTCGGCCTGCCCGGCGACGGCATCAATGGCGTCATGGAGGCGCTGCGCAAAAACCGGGACAGGATATCCTTCGTCCAGGTGCGGCATGAGGAATCGGCCGCGTTCATGGCTTGCGCCTACGCTAAATGGACAGGCAAGCTCGGCGTATGCCTCGCAACGTCGGGGCCTGGCGGTACTCACCTTCTCACCGGCCTCTACGACGCCAAGCTCGACCAGGCGCCGGTGCTGGCAATTACCGGCATGCAGTTCCATGACCTGATCGAGACATTCACGCAACAGGACGTCGATCTCACCCGCGTCTTCAACGACGTCAGCGTCTACAACGTCCAGGTCTCGGACGCGGCGCATATGGAGAACGTGGCAAGCCTCGCCTGCCGCACCGCGCTCGCCCGCAAGGGCGTGGCCCATCTTTCAATCGCCAGCGATATACAGGAACAGCCCGCCGACGCAGCCAAGCGATCCAAGCGCAACCGGCCGGCGCACACGCCGCAGGGCATGTTCGCTCCTCATTGCGTCGCGCAAGACGCGGAGTTGGACAAGGCCGCGGCCATTCTCAACGACGCAGCGCGCGTGGCGATCCTTGCGGGGCGCGGAGCGATCGGCGCAGCAGCCGAGCTTGAAGGATCGGCGCGGCTGTTGCAGGCGCCGGTCGTCAAGGCGCTGCTGGGCAAGGCGGTGCTGCCGGACGACCATCCTTACACCACTGGCGGCATCGGCATTCTGGGCACCTTGCCATCGCAGGAGGCGATGGAAACATGCGACGCCGTTCTCATTGTCGGCTCGACCTTCCCCTACATCGAGTACTACCCGCGGCCGGGCAAGGCGCGTGGCGTCCAGATCGATTGCGATGCGCAGCGCATCGGCCTGCGCTTTCCGGTCGAAGCCGGTCTGGTCGGCGATGCGGCGGAGACCTTGCGTGCCCTCAACAAGCGGCTGAAGCAGAAAGCTGACGGCGGGTTCCTGGCGACGGCGCAAGGCTCGATGCGCAAATGGCGCGAGATGATGCGCCAGTCCGAAGACGACTTGGCTCATCCTCTCAAGCCGCAACGCGTCGCGCGCGCCTTCGGCGAATGTCTTGCGGAGAATGCGATTCTGGCCACCGATTCCGGCCAGAACACGGAGCTTGCCGCCCGTCATGTCGATCTCCGCGCGGGGCAAGCCTTTAGCGTTTCCGGTGCGCTTGCCTCCATGTCCTGCGGCCTCAGCTATGCGATCGCCGCCGGCATAGCCTTTCCCGGCCGCCCTATCGCGGCGATCGTCGGCGATGGCGGGCTCGCCATGCAACTGGGCGAGTTTTCGACGGCCGTGCGCTATGGCGTTCCGCTGAAACTCCTGGTCATCAAGAACAACATGTTGAACCAGATCGCCTGGGAGCAGATGATGTTCCTGGGCAATCCCCAATTCGGCTGCGAGCTGCAGCCGATCGATTTTGCCAAGGCCGCCGAGGCGATGGGCGGAAAAGGTTTCAGCATCGAGCGGGCGGAGGAGATCGAGCGCGTGCTCGACCAGGCTTTCGCCGCCAGCGGGCCGGTGATCATAGAAGCGCTCGTCGACGCCTATGAGCCGATGATGCCGCCGAAAATGCCGCCCGACTACGCCAAGAACTTCCGCAAGGCGCTGCCTCGGACTCCGGGCCGCGACCAGATCGAGGAAAACGTCGCGCAGGAGCCAGCCAAGACGATGATGGAGGCCGGCGAATAGGCGGGAATTCCGATGCTCGCCGAGCGACACTGGGAGAACGATCCCGGCATCGGCACCCTCTAAGGGCACTTTCAAGGAGCCATGGCGGGACACGGTCGAAGGCGATGTGAAACGACTCCAACATCGCGGCCGGGATCGACCCGAGGCAGAAAGTCCGAACAACAGATAAGCCTAGTTGTTCTATGACGCGCATTCGATATAGCAGCATTGTTGGTTTCATGTGTAATCGACAAGAAGTTATGGAATAGCACCTGCCAGTCTGGAACATCGACAGGGATTTCTTGTTTGAGACATATCGCAATCGGGCGATCAAACAGGAGACTTCCCCATGATTAGACTTCTCTCGGCTTCGGCTGTCGCAATTGTCCTGGCTACATCCGCAATGGCCCAATCCAGCGGCTCTGGAACCAGTGGCAACGGGTCTGGAACAGCCACCACGACCGGAACCAACGGCATGAACAACAACGGCAATGGCGGCACGGTCGATCCAAACGCCACAAACAGCACGACCACAAAACCGTCCAGCGGCATGGGCGACCGGTGTAAGGACGCGGCTGGGAACGACATTGACAACAATACCGCTAGCGGCAACACCACATCCAACATGCAGAATTGCAACAAGTAGGCGTTTCGCGCCTTTAGCTTTCGCACACCGAGAAGGTCCGCCTGTGTCGAGGACGGGCCTTCTTGGTCACGATTTTGGATCTAACCGCTCCGCCTCACATCCCGCGGTCCGGAACATAAAGGCAGAAGGAGTGCTGAGAACTGGTGTCGCCTCCGGGCTTGCACTCATGAAAATATTCGTCGCGTGATCGCTTGATGCGGTGGTCGCTGTAGGGGATCAGCTCGCCGGTCGAGAGTTGGTAGCCGTATTTCGTCTCTTTCACGTCCGAAGGCGGGGCCTGATAGCAATCCACTCCGGCGCAGCAGGAAGGATCGTACTGCCAGCCCGCCGGCGCCTGGTGCGCCGATGCCGGGGCACAAAGAGAACCTGCCAAGAGGCTTGCCGGCAAAACCAGCAAAGCCGTCGTTCGGCGCTGAACGGGCGGGCGACACGTCATCGCGCCCGCTCGTTTCCGGAAATGCATGCTTGGGGCTTTTCTGTTCATCGTCGGTCCGCCGTTTTACAGCAACCGGATGGTCTCGGAGCCTGGCTACTCGCCGCCTCAATGCCGAAACCGGCGGAGACGATTGCTACCGAACTTAGAATTCAAAGCTATGTTCCAGGGAGCGCGGCCAGCGTTCATTCCTTTACATAGGCGCCGGGCTGACGGCCGCTCCTGGGCGCCTTGGCGTCCTTGGAATGCTCCGCGACAGCGGGACCGGCCCCTGAGCTCTTTTCCGTCGCCGTGCTTGGCGTCGGCTGTCGCGGCGGATTGCGGCCCTCAGATTGACGGGTCTTGTCCTCGACCTCGCCCTGCTTACGGCTGAGGCCCGGATCGACATGGGGCCTTTCATTGCCGGCGGCGTCCTGGGAAAATTCATCGCTCGGATCTGGATCGGTATTGGCGGGATATTTCGTGGCGCCGGTCTCGCGACGGTTCTGACTGTTCTTCATGACTCTATCTCCGGTTGGATGAAAGATAACACCGGCGCGAGAGCGGCGTTCCCAACTGCTGGGCAGTCCGTTTCAAGTCCGGTGGAACAAACCTCCGGGCATGCGATTAGGCGCAGACAATGCAGTTCAGCCGTGCGAGAGGAGCCAGGCATGGACAGGGAAGAACGCATCAGGCAACGCGCCCATGATATCTGGGAGCGTGAAGGCCGCCCCGAGGGCCGCCAGCAGGAACACTGGGATCAAGCCGTGCAGGAGATCGAGTCGGAAGGTTCGGAAGTCGAGCGCGGTCCGGTGGCGCCCGATCCCGCAGTTGGCGCCGGCTCTGATCCGGCTGCCAACCGGCCAGGCGGCTGAAGCACGTCGGCCCGCGGATGCGTATCCTAATTGCTCTCGGCATTCTGGTGATCGTTCTGGTCGCCGTTTGGGTCTGGGCTGACCAAAACGGCGGGCGCCCGAGCGGCGGCGCCCAGCAGCCCTCGCCGCACGCTATCGACCAGAACGGCTGACAGGACAGCCAGCCTCAGCGCGTCGCCGTGTCGCCGGGCTCATGCCGCCTCGCCTTGTCAGGCACCAGCCGGCCTGAGTTGGCGCGCAGGCCTCTGAAGAACTCCTCCACATACGGCAGCAGCTCGAACAGCACGATCACGATCATCACGGCGGCAATGTATATCACCGGCAGTTGCTGTTCTTTCCAGGTCAGGTCGAAGCGAGCCCTTTCCGTTCCGGCGCCGAACAGCGCCAGGAACTGGCCCCAATGCAGCGCCACCACGATGACCAGCCCCATCAGCGGAATCATTTCCAGAAAGCTGTGCACGTGCTGCTCGACGGGGCTCACCGTGCGAGCCGTGGTCGCATAGCGCACGTCCCATATCGCCGTCGCTTCGTGAATGAAGAAGGTGACGATCATCACGGCGATGACCAGGGCGTTCACCTCCAGGAACATTGCCGCAAGCAGCGGGATTCCAACCTCGGCGAACATCAGCAAGTGAATGAGCGATTCCTTCGCACCGGTCGTCGATTCGATGTGGGTGGCGCGATGGCAGAGCCAGTCGGCAAAGCCCGCAACCAGCCAGACCGGCAGGATGAAGTACATCAGGATGAGGACCATGGGATCGGCCAGCACGCCGCAGCTCCCTGTCTGCCGCCGTTCTTCGCGTCGCGCCTGAACTTTGCAGCCTCGCGATCGAGCACGTTCGGCTCGTTGCCGTATTTCAGGATTAGCGCCAGCGCCAACCCGCTTGGAATTCTCGTTCTTTCCGCAAGGTCGCGGATACGGTCGGTATCTTGGCGCTCGCTGTCTTCCCTGGAAGCTTCGCCCGCGTCATGGGTCATCGTTCCCGGCCCCGCCTGGTATCGAACCGCCGGCCTGCGGAATGGTTCCAGAGCTGTCAGAGCCGGCGCAGCGAACCGCCGGAACGGTTCACCCATCGCCGCGTTCTACCAGTTGGCTTCCCTGCGACCTCATGGATACACGCGCCGGTATCGACGCGACATGCCCCGCGACTGAGGTCTCATCAACGTCAGAATATGAACTAAGGAGCTTCGTGTGCGAAACCTCAGGGGACTTCACCTCTTGATCGCGGAGGACGAGTGGCTGCTGGCCAGCGATCTGGCAACCTTCTTCGCTGGGATGGGGGCTATCATCCTCGGACCGGCAGCGACAGTGGAGCAGGCCGGGCGACATGCAAAAGCGGCGGACGCAGCGATTCTGGATGTCAACCTGCATGGTCGCCTCGTCTTCCCGGTCGCGGACGAATTGATGCGGCGCAACGTGCCCTTCGTCTTCTTCAGCGGTTATGACGAGATCGCCATCCCCGAGCGTTTGCGTTTCGCGAGCAGCCTGAGCAAGTCCTCGAACGGCGCCGTCGTGGTTGATGCGCTGTTCCCGCCGGAACCCTTTGCGGAGCCGGTGACCGTCGCGCAGCCGGCGCCCGCGGCGGAGGACGTCGTTGCGCTGCTCCCCAAGCTCCGGCTCACCGCGCGTCTGCTGCTGGACGATGCCGGCGCTTCCGACCGCCTTGTCGAGCACACTTTGGAACAGGCGCTTGAAGATATCGACAAAAGGCCCGCCGGGTCATCGATCGCCGACTGGCTGAACACCATCATGCGCAAGATAGCGCGGCAGCGCGGAGCTTGTCTGCTGCACTAATCGCAGGCAGCCGAGCCGCCGGCGACCTGCGCTCGCCTGGCGACCAGCATCCTCAATGCGTCAGGCGGCTTCTGAGCCAGGCAATGATCCGGTTGCCTTTTACGATCCGACGGACCCGCGCGGCAGCCCAGCTGGCCTGCATCGTCGCGCCGGTATGGCAGCTGCACACGACATCATGCAATTGCCAATCGGACAATTCGAAAAAGCGCTTGGCCTCGCCGTAGGTGTCGGACTGCAAACCGGCCGCGCGCAGCAACGGATCATCGAAAGCAACCGCGAGCGGCGATCCGTCCGCCCGCACCTTTTCGCGAACCTCGGGATCGACATATTCGGTGCCGGTCAGTGCGGAGAGACACCGAAGCGGATTGCGGTCCAGCAGTTCCGCCCACCGCTCGATCCGCTGCGTTCTCGTGGCAAGGGGGATCAATCCAAGCCGGTCGACGACTGCCACCGATTGAAGTTCATATGAGGTCTGATGCTTCATTGCTGTCTCCTGTGGTTTTGGCGGCGACATCTGTACAGCGGCGCGGCAGGCCTGCCGGGCCTGAAGCCCGCGCTTGCAAGGGACAGGCGCAGACCGATCAGGTGTTGCCCACCGATCTTCGACAAACGCCTGGCATGGCGTCTGAAGCAAACCCCAACTGCCAGTCATCCCCTATGTTCCCGCCATCTTTCGCGACGAGCCCGGGCCGGCAGCGATTGGAACTTCGTGCCGATTACAGGGTTAAACATCTGACCTGTCGCTGAACCGCGATGATGCCGTCACCCCAACGGAACACTTCTTACAGCCCAGTTTGGAGGCTCGTAGCGGAATGGCCCGTTCCAGAGGTCTATCCAACCATCATAACATCATCGTCATCGGCGCGTCGGCCGGCGGAATCGAGCCGTTGAAGCAGATCGTCGCCAACCTTCCGGCCGATCTGCCGGCGGCCATCTTTGTCGTGTTGCATATCGGCCAGGTCAGCTGCCTGCCGGAGATCCTGGACCGCGCGGGCACGCTCAAAACGCAGCCGGCAACGAACGGCGAAGAGTTCAGGACCGGCTGCATCTATGTCGCGCCGCCCGGGTTCCATCTTCTCCTTCACGATGATCATATGATGCTGCGGCGCGGCCCGCGCGAGAATCTTGCCCGGCCGGCCATCGACCCCTTGTTCCGCTCGGCGGCGCTGAGCTACGGCGCGAGCGTCATCGGGGTTCTGCTGTCGGGCGCGCTTTCTGACGGCACCGCCGGGTTGAGGGCCGTCAAATCAGTCGGCGGGCTGGCAGTCGTCCAGCACCCCAAGGACGCGCTGGTGCCGGCAATGATTGAAAGCGCGCTGCGCTATGTCGAGGTCGACCACTGCCTGCCCGCTGCCGAGCTCGGCCCTTTGCTGGCAAAACTTGCGGTCGAGCCGGCCGGAGAATCCTTTCCTCCCCCGCCGGCGGTTAGATTGGAAGCGGCCATTGCCGCGCAGGAGCATTCGACGATGCAGGAAGCGGATCGACTTGGCGAATTGTCGGTGTTCACATGCCCGGAATGTCACGGGCCGTTGTGGGAGATCGAAGACGGTGACATGCTGCGCTATCGGTGCCATACCGGGCATGCCTTCACCACCGACGCGGTGATGGAGATGCAGGCGGTGGAGGCCGAAGAGATCCTGTGGAGCCTGCTCCGCTCGCATCAGCAGCGGGCGGCGTTTGCCAGGCGTATGGCAGAGCGGGAGCGGGCGAAGCGCCGCTCCGGACTCGCCGCCGAAATGGGCAGGCGGGCGAAGGAATATGAGGCGGATGCCGCTGTGATCGAACGCATCCTCGGAAGCAGGCGGGTTCAGGTAAGGGGCAATGGCGAAGTCAGCGCGGAAGGCAAGTACTCACAAGGCAAGGGTTAGTTCGCGCGACGACGAAAAGCAGCCGGCGTCCTTCCCCATTGTCGGCATCGGCGCATCGGCGGGTGGCATCGCGGCATTGCGGAGCTTTTTTCCCGAAGTGCCCGCCGACAGCGGCTTCGCCTATGTCGTCATCCAGCATCTCGACGCCGAGCATGAAAGTGCGCTTGCCAGCATCGTCCAGCGCTCAACCGCGATCGCAACGCAAACAGTTGCCGAAAGCGTAGAGGTCAAACCCGACAACATCTACGTGATCCCGCCAGGTGTTTCGGTGAGGATTGAAGAGCGGCGCTTTCACTTGGTCAAGATCGCGGCCGCGCGCGACAGACGGGCGCCGATCGACGATTTCTTCATCTCGCTTGCGCAGGAGCAGGCCGAGAACGCCGCCGGGATCATTCTTTCCGGAACCGGCAGTGACGGCACCGTCGGCTTGAGGGCCATCAAGGAGCGCGGCGGGCTGACGCTTGCGCAAGAGAGCGCCGAATATGACGGCATGATGCGCAGCGCCGTCCAGAGCGGCCTGGTCGACATGGTGCTTCCGGCTGAGGAGATGGCCGGCAAGCTGGTCAGCTATTTCACCCACGCGAGCCGCACCGAGACCGAGCGGGACCGGCGCAAGCGCGAAGTGACCGAACAGCTTTCCCGCATCGCCGCCCTGCTTCGCTCGCGCACAGGCCACGATTTCAGCGGCTATAAGGACAACACCATTTTGCGGCGCATCCAGCGCCGCATGCTGGTGCTGCAGATCGACGATCCCACCGTCTTCTACGAGCGGCTACGCGAGGACCCGCAGCAGGTCGATCTTTTGTTCCAGGACCTGCTGATCGGCGTCACCAGCTTCTTCCGCGACCCGCAGGCTTTCGACGCTCTCGAGCGTGTGGTCATTCCCCGGCTGTTCGAGAACCGCAAACCCAGCGAGACGATCAGGGTATGGGTGCCGGGCTGCGCCACCGGCGAGGAGGCCTATTCGATCGCCATGCTCTTGAAAGAAAACGCGCCGCGCGGCGCCGCCTCGCCCAACTTACAGATCTTCGCCACCGACATCGACGAGCGCGCGCTGGAAGTAGCGCGCGCCGGCCGCTACTCGGCGACGATCGCGCCGGACATAACGCCGAAGCGGCTGAAGGAGTTCTTCTCGCGCGAGGACGGTACGTACCGCATTTCCGCCGACCTGCGGGAGATCTGCCTGTTTTCGGTGCACAATCTCTTGCGCGATCCGCCCTTTTCGAAGCTCGACCTGATCGCGTGCCGCAACCTTTTGATCTACATGGGCCCGGAACTGCAGGAAAAGATCGTCCCGATCTTTCACTACGCATTGCGCAACAATGGCTATCTCCTTCTCGGTTCCTCGGAGAACGTCACGCGCCATCCACAGCTGTTCTCGACGGTGGATAAGACAAGCCGCATCTTCCAGAGGCGCAACGGGGCCACCGCACATCGGTTGCCGGAATTCCCGCTCGCTACCGCGGCGAGATCGACGGATCCAAGTGCGCGCCGGCGGGCAACGGCCGGAACCCTGCAGGAAACCGCGGAGCGTTTGCTCGTCGAGCGCTATTCGCCGGCCTATGTGATCGTGAATGCCGCCGGCGAGATGATGCACAGCTCAGGCGGCACGGGCAAATATCTGGAGCTCGCTGCCGGCGCCCCCAGCCACAACGTCTTCTCCATGGCGCGTCGCGGGTTGCGCATGGATCTGAGGGCCGCGCTCCACAAGGCCGTAAGCACCGGACAGGTGGCGGTCCAGAACAAGATCAGCATCGGCACCAATGGCGGGCGTCAGACGATCAGCCTGGCTGTGCAGCCGCTTCCGGGCGATGGTTCTTCCGACCCGCTCTTTATGCTGGTCTTCCGGGATGTCGGCGGGATCAAGCCGGAAGCCGAGGACGAGGCCGTCCACACAACCGACGATGTCGAAAGCGCCAATGTCAGTCAGCTCGAAAGGGAGCTGAGGGAAACCAAGGAGCGTCTGCAGATCACGACGGAGGAGCTCGAATCCTCCAATGAGGAGCTGAAATCCTCGAACGAGGAGCTTTCCTCGATCAACGAGGAGCTGCAGTCGTCCAACGAGGAATTGGAGACCTCGAAAGAGGAGCTCCAGTCGATCAACGAGGAGTTGCACACCGTCAATGCCGAGCTCAGTCTGCGCGTCGACGAGCTCACCCGCGCCAACAACGACATGGCGAACCTGCTCGAAAGCACGCAAATCGCCACCATCTTCCTCGACCGCGACCTCTGCATCAAGAACTTCACGCCGACCGCGCGCGACCTGTTCCGGCTGGTGGAAAGCGATGTCGGACGGCCGCTGGCGCATGTCCGTCCGCGCTTCACTGCCGACGGCTTGCAGGCCGACATGGAACAGGTGCTGCAAAGGCTTGGCACGATCGAGCGGCAGGTCGAGGGCATGGACAACGGCCAGAGCTATATCATGAGGGTGCTGCCCTACCGGACAGTCGACAATATCATAGCGGGCGTCGTCGTCACCTTCGTCGACATCACCCAGATCACGCAGGCCGAGAAAAGGATCGGCGCGCTCTCGCATGACCTGCGCAACCGCGGCGAAAGCCTGGGAGCCCTGCTCGATCTCGTGCCGATCGGCATCTTCATCGCCGAGGATGGCGCCGGCGTGGAGATCCGCGCCAACCGGCGCGCGGCGGAGCTGTTGGGTCGGCCCGCTACCGGCACCAAGCTGATATCCGTGCCCGCGATCCTGCCGCTGACTTTCAATGGAACCAAGGTAGGCACCGATGACCAGCCGCTGCTCAAGACAATGCGCACCGGCAGGGCAATTCCGGGCTATGAAGCGAGGATCCAGCATGAGGACGGTACCGCAATCGACGTTATGATGTCGGCCAACCCGCTGTTCGACGAAAAGGGCAAGGTCCGCGGCGCCATTGCGGCGCTGGTCGACATATCCAGTCACAAGGAGGCCGAGCGCAGCCAGGAAAGGCTGCTGCACGAATTGCAGCACCGCGTGAAGAATATCCTGGCCACGGTCACCGCGCTGACGTCCCGCATGGTTCGCACATCCAGTTCGATGGGCGATTTTTTCACGTCCTTCCAGCAGCGGCTGCAGGCAATGGGTCGAACGCACGACGTGCTGTCTTCCTACAACTGGACGGATGCCGATCTCGAGCAGTTGCTGCGGGCAGTCCTGTCGCCTTACAGCAGCAAGGAGCGCCAGAATATCATCATCCTCGGAAGCCCTTTGCAGCTGGGCGCGAGCGCGGCCGCGACACTCGGCATGGTGTTCTTCGAGCTTGCCAGCAATGCCGCGAAATACGGAGCCCTATCGACAGAGGACGGTCGCGTCGAAGTAGCCTGGAACACCGACAAACCGGGCATTCTGTCAATCCGCTGGAGGGAAATCGACGGACCTGTCGTCGAAGAGCCGCCAAAGCGGAATTTTGGAACGAGCTTCATCCAGCAAAGTTTGGAGTACGAGCTGGGAGGGAAGGTCGATCTGAGGTTCGAACGCTCCGGACTGGAATGCGACATAGAAATTCCGCTGGCGTCAGGCACAGGTCGCTGACATTTGCCGCTGAGCAATGAGGAGTGGACACAACATGCTCTTGTCCGGCCTGAATGTCCTTGTGGTCGAGGACGTATTTGTGCTTGCGGAGGACCTCGCCGACCAGTTGACCCAAGCAGGATGCACAGTGATCGGCCCCGCACCCACGGTCAGACAGGCGCTTGCACAAATCGAGGGCGTTGCTCTGGACGGAGCCGTGCTGGATGTGAACCTTCGAGGCGAGCAAAGCTTTCCCCTGGCCGAGCATCTCACGCTCGGCGGTGTCCCTTTCATTTTCCTCACCGGCTACGACAGCGTCACCGTCTTTCCCGACCGGTTTCGCGACAAGCCCAAGCTGTCGAAGCCAGTCGATTACAACCTGTTGATCGAAGCGGTGTCGCGGTTCCGCAAGAGCGATGCGCCGGACTGAGAAAGCCTCACCTACGACATGGTGCGATCGCCTACCAACCGGGTCGCAAGCTCGACCAGATGCCGGATCGGCGCAGGCTTCAGCAGAAAAGGCGCGCCATGGAAGACAGGCGACTGGAAGGCCGGATCGTAGCCCGAATGCACGACGAAAGGCACACCCGCCTCCTTGAGGCGAGCGGCGGCGGTCCCCCTTTGGCCGTCGAGCAATTGGATGTCGATGATGGCCAGATCGGGCTGGTTGTCGTCCAGCCAGGTCGCGGCTGCCCGCTCCGAGGCCACGCAGGCCACCTCGTAACCGAGCGCCTTTAAGCCATCCGCCACGTCGCAAGCGATCAGATATTCGTCTTCAATGATCAGTGCCAGGGGCGCTTGCATGACGATGTCCTCTGACACGCTTACCTCCTCCTGGCAAACGGCTTGTTGTACTCCGCCGGCCAGGGAAGCGCACGACATTTCGCCCGCAAACGGCTGCGCGGCTGCCGATAGGATTCGGGCCGGCTTGGTCCAAGCCTGCGTCCTCGCCCCGGCTGAGCTGGATCACATCGAGCTCTGACAAGGCCGCGCGGGCCTCGAACAGGCGAAGAAATTCCGGCCTCAGCCCATCGCCGCGTGCGGCGGCAATCGCGTGCAGGGGCATAAAGGTCTTTATCGTCCGATCTTTCACAGACTTGCCTCCATCACAATGCGGCGGCCTTTTCCCGCCTTGCCTCATCGAAATCGACCGACAAGATTACATCGCCGTCGCCGCCGCGAACCCGAACCGCCCAGCCCTCCCGCCGGGCTTCGGCAGCCGGATCGTCGAGAAGATCGATCGCCGAGCGCAGCGCTTCATCATGAACAGCTTCGAGGTTGGGCAGTTCCACCCCTTCAAGCCGCCTCAAACTGCCACCGTCGCGATATTCGAATGTGTAGAGATCCTGGCCCACGTCGATTGGCCTCTCGACCGCGGGCCGGACGGCATCCACGGGCCCGTCCTGGCTGCCTTGCGCAGACCGGCCGCCGAATGCAGCGCACTGAATCATCAACTCTTTGGCGCGATCGACAAGCGCGGCATCGCCGGGCAACGGGTCGGGCACAATCATGGTGACAACGATCTTTTCCCCGCCCTCGCCGAGAAATTCGACCGTCACGTTTCCACGACCGGCATGTATCGCTGTGTCGAGAACTTGCATTCCTGCCTCTTCGTCTCCGTGTCGAGGATACAAAGCTCCCCTGCTTCCGAAAGTTCCGCCGGAGTTCGAGAATCGACTTGGATAGCAGCGCCCGACATCCCGCAACGCTCGCGATGAACTCGAAGGCAGCGCCTGATCGATATCCGTCTTAATGGCGCGGTTGGAACAGCCGGGCCGGAAGCAGGTTTGGAAACAAAGGAGGCGCCGAATGTCACCCAACCAACGCACGCCCGCCGAAGTCCGCGGCGAAATCCAGGCCGGCAGGACGCAGGACAAGACCCCTGGGTTCGACCCTGCGGCGGCGCCGCAGGAGACGGATGCCGAGGCCGGCGATGTCCCGACTTCCGCCAAGCCGGCAGGGCCGCGCGAACCGAGCTTCACCAACCAGGCAAGCTTTGCCAACGCGATGCGGCCGCCAGAGAACGCGCCCGGCCTGCAGCCGCGCAGGAACGGCCCGGTGCTGGTGATCGTGGCGCTGGTCGTCCTGGCCGCGGTTGTGTTTCTGCTCGCCGCGATCTTCCGCCAGGTATGAAAGGAACATCGTTCCCCGTCCCAGGTTTGATAGCGCAAGGAGGTAATTGCGATGCCGCGCTTGAGAAGTTTGTTTCGTCATCTATGGCGCTGGAAAGCGCAGCCGACCACGGACCCGTCTCCGGTGGACGCCATCGTGCGGCTGCTCCGCGACGCCGAAAAGCAAGGCAGATCCCGGCGTTCGGGATAACGGCTGAAAGGGTCCCTCGGCTAGCGTCTCCGGCGGATCGAGCAGTCGCCGCTGTCAGTCCTCGTCATAGATATGCTCGTGGATGATGCCGAGGATCTGCAGCTTCACCGTTTCGCGGGCCTCCGGCCGCACGAAGGGCATCAGAAGGTTGACCGTCTCCTCCACCCGCCGCGGCAGGTCGGCGCTCGGATCGCTCAGATAACTGCCATGGGCGTACAGGTTTTCGGTCAGCTTCTTGTTCAGATCGGAAAAGAGTCCCATGGTCATTGCTCCTTGCTGATCCAACAGCCGGAGCGCCCACGCGGTTCCCACTGCCGACGCCATTCGGGAACCCCGCGCCGGGGATGGCTACGATCTTGGTGCGACGCCCAGGCCGACGGACAGCCGCTCGATTGAGCTCAGCGGAATAAATGCGGCAGCCTGACCCCGCCTGCCGCGCGCCATTATAGGGCCTCCTCCCCTCCAACGGCGCCAGGTTTTCCGCCTCTCAACCTTTCTGGCTGCGCTCGACGAACTTGTTGAAGCGGCTCGTTCCACCGCTGCCGGCTTTATCCTGATGCAGGAAGGCGAGATCGTTCTCGTCGAAGATGCGGAAGAATTCGTCCCATTCGATTGGCTCGAGCGTGTCTTCGGGCTCGCCGAAATCGATGCGCAGAATGCCGCCCTTGCCTTTCGTGCGAACGACAGCCGGCTGGCCATTCCGTTCTTCTACCCACTTGCGGATTTCGTCGTGATTGGTGGTCGTCTTGGCCTCGGACATGGACTTTCCTTTCTGCAGCGGGGACCGATGAGCGGTCCTAACGGCAGCCAACAGGCAATGTTCCAGATGGTGGAACGGCTCCCTGTCGAAGCTGCGGCACCTCCTGCGACGGGAACTTTGTTGAAGCAGGGAACAAACCTTTTGCCGCGCAGTTCGGGGCGCCGGAGCCAAGTCCACAAGGGAGTCATCGTGAAACGTGTATTGGTTACGGGAGGTTGCGGCTTCATCGGCCGCCACGTCGCCCAGGAACTCACCGACCATGGCTATCAGGTGCGCCTGCTCGATGCGCTTATCGATCAGGTGCACGGCGCCGAAGCCATCAACCTCCCTGCGGGGGCGGAACTGATCAAGGGCGACGTGCGCGACCGCGACACTGTCGCCGAAGCGGTTTCCGACGCCGATGCCGTGATCCATCTGGCGGCCGAGGTTGGCGTCGGCCAGTCCATGTACGAGATCGCCCGCTATGTCGGCGCGAACGATCTCGGCACCGCGGTGCTGCTGGAGACATTGATCAAGCATCCGGTCGAGCGGATCGTCGTGGCGTCTTCCATGAGCATCTATGGCGAAGGCCTCTATCAGACTCCGGACGGCGAGCGGATCGACAATGCGCGCCGAAAGCCTGCCGATATAAAGGAGGGCCGCTGGGATTTGGTATCGGCGACCGGCCGACCACTGTCGCCTCTTCCGACGGACGAGGAGAAGCGGCCCGATCTCGCCTCGATCTACGCGCTGACCAAATATGCGCAGGAACGCGCGGTGCTGATCTTCGGCCAGGCCTACGGCCTTGATGCCGTTGCACTGCGCCTGTTCAACGTGTTCGGCGCCGGACAGGCGCTTTCCAATCCCTATACCGGGGTCCTCGCCAATTTCGCTTCGCGCCTCGCCAATGGCAAACAGCCGACGATCTTCGAGGACGGCGAGCAGAAGCGCGATTTCGTCCATGTGCGCGATGTGGCCACCGCGTTCCGCCTGGCGCTGGAGCAACGCCAGGCAGCCGGCCACGCCATTAACATCGGCAGCGGCCGCGCCTATTCGATCACCGAGGTGGCCCGGCTGCTTGCCAAGGCCATGGGCGTTCCGAAGCGCCCCGCCGAAATTCTCGGCAAGGCGCGCTCCGGCGACATACGCAACTGCTTCGCCGACATTGCCAAGGCGCGCGAATTGCTCGGCTTTGAGCCGAAGCATCGACTGGAAGATTCGCTCGGCGAATTCGCGGCATGGGTTCGCAACAGCGTCGTTATCGACCGCGGCGCGGACATGCGGCGCGAGCTGGAAGAGCGGGGATTGGTCTCATGACCCAGGGCCACCGGCATCCGCGCAAGGCACCGATAGCCGTCATTGGCGGCAGCGGCTTCATCGGCTCCAACCTGGCCGACAGCCTGCTATCCGACGGCGAGCCCGTGCTGGTCGTCGACAATCTCAGCCGCCCGGGCGTCGAGCAGAATCTCGACTGGCTGGCGCAAAAGCACGGCGACCGGCTGAGCGCTAAAATCGTCGACATACGCGATGCCAGCGCACTGGCAGCGGCGCTGGCGCCGGCAAAGGCGATCTTTCACCTCGCCGCCCAGACCGCCGTGACGACCAGCCTGACCGATCCCGCGCAGGATTTCGACATCAACCTCAAGGGGACGTTCAACGTGCTGGAGACCGCTCGCAGCACCGGCGCCCCGGTAGTCTTCGCCAGCACCAACAAGGTCTATGGCAGCCTGCCCCAGATCGCGGTGCGGCAAGCCGACGATCACTACGAGCCGCTCGACGAGAAGGTGCGCGCGGGCGGGGTCGATGAGAAGGTTGGCCTTGATTTCTGCACGCCCTATGGCTGCTCGAAGGGCGCGGCCGATCAGTATGTGCTCGACTATTCCAAATCCTACGGACTGCCGACAGCGGTGCTGCGCATGAGCTGCATCTACGGGCCGCGCCAGTTCGGCACCGAGGACCAGGGCTGGGTCGCGCATTTTCTTCTCAGCGTCTTGTCCGGCCGGCCGATTACCGTTTACGGCGACGGCAGGCAGGTGCGCGACATCCTGCATGTGTCCGATGCCGTAGCCGCCTATCGCGGCGTGTTGGCCAGGATTGAGGCCCTCAAGGGCCAGGCGTTCAACCTGGGCGGCGGCCCGAGCAATGCGGTCAGCCTGCGCGTGCTGCTGGCGGAGATCGCCGACATGACAGGCAGCGATGTCGCGCTTCGCCACGACCGCGAGCGCGTTGGCGACCAACCCTTCTTCGTCGCCGACACGCGCAAGCTGCAAGCAGCGATCGGCTGGCAGGCGCGTGTCCCATGGCGCGAAGGCGTCAGCGATCTCGCCAGCTGGCTGCTGCGGCATCGGCTCCAACCGCACTCCGAAGCCACGAGGTACGTCGCATGAAGGTAGCGCTGGTCAATCCTCATTGGACATACGAGCACAGCATCTATTTCGGCTGTCGCCAGCCGCATCTACCGCTGGAGCTCGGCTACTCGAAGGCGATGCTGGAAGCCGAAGGGCACGACGTGCTGATGCTGGACGGCTTGCTGCAAGGGCTGGACAACGCCGCGCTTGCGGAAAGCGTTGCGGCTTTCGCACCGGACATGACCGTCGTGACAACCGCGCCGACCTATCTGTTCTGGCGCTGCGCGCCGCCCGAGCTGCGCGTGCCGGCGGAATTCCTCAATCATCTCACCGGGCGCGGCGGACTCACGGTGGCGGTCGGACCGCATGGCTCGGCAACACCGGCGCCGACCCTGCGCAAGCTCGGCGTCGATGTCGTCGTGCGCGGTGAATGCGAAGAGGTCGTGACGGAGCTTGCACGACAAAGCGACTGGAGCAAGGTTGCGCATACGGCCCGGCTCCAAAACGACTTTCCAGTGTGCAATGGCGGGGTACATGCCAGCCCGTTCGTCGATCATCCTGCGCTCGCCTGGCCGTCCGACTGGATCGCCGCGCATGGCCACCACCACCACAGGTTCGATGCCCACCAGAAGGGCGCCGGCGCCGAGGTGGAAGCGTCGCGCGGCTGCCCCTATAATTGCAGCTTCTGCGCCAAGATCGATTTCCGCGATGCGTATCGGCGCAGGAAGCACGACGCCGTCATAGCCGAGATCGACGGTTTGATCGCTCAAGGGGTCGGCTACATCTATTTCATCGATGAAATCTTCCTGCCGCAGAAGGCGTTGCTGGAAGCGCTGGTCGATCGCGATATCCAGTTCGGTGTCCAGACCCGCATCGACCTGTGGAAGCCAGACCTGCTCAAGCTGCTCGGCGAGGCCGGCTGCGTCTCGATCGAAGCCGGCCTTGAAAGCCTGACCGTCGAGGGCCGTGCGATGCTCGCCAAGCGATGCCGGCTCGACACGGAGGATCTGGCCGCGCTTTTGGTCGATGCCCGTCGCCATGTGCCTTTCGTTCAGGCCAATCTGATCGGCGTGGTCGAGGACGACCCGGCGCTGGTGGACCATTGGCGCAAGCACCTCATCGATCACGGTGTTTGGGCGAACGAGCCCGTGCCGCTCTATCCATATCCGAGCTCGCCCAGCTACCGCGAACTCTGGGGCGAGCCCGACGATATTGCCTGGGAGCGAGCGCATGAGCACTACCTCGCCTCCTTCCGATCCTTCAGCGACATCCAGGACCAGCGTCCGCATGCGCTGGCTGAGTTGGAGTCCTCATGCTGCAATCACTGACCCATCGTCCGCGGCGCATTCTGATGACGACCGACGCCGTCGGCGGAGTCTGGCGCTATTCGCTCGATCTGGCGCGAGAGCTGGCGGCCAGCGGCGACAGCATCGTGCTTGCCGGGCTGGGACCCGAACCTTCCCCCGAACAGGCCCGGGAGGCGCGGTCCTTCGCCACGCTGGTTTGGCTCAAATGCCCGCCGGACTGGATGACGCGTGACACGAAAGATCTCGACCGGTTGCCCAGCGAATTGCAGGAGCTTGCGTCGGACTATGCAATCAATCTCATACACCTCAATGCGCCGGCGCAGGCAGCCGGTCTCGAGCTGACTTGTCCGATCGTCGCGGTATCGCATTCCTGCGTGGTCACATGGCTGCATGCAGTGCGGGCGCAAGCGCCCGAGGGCGATTGGGCTTGGCAACGAGAGCGCAACCGGGCCGGATTCGACCGCGCCGAAGCCATTGTCGCGCCGAGCCGAAGCCATGCCGCCATGCTCGGAGCCTGCTACGGTCCGATCGCCGGCTTGAGCGTCGTCCACAATGGCGCGCTCCCCGGCCCGGCAGGCGCGCACCGTGAGTCCTTCGTTCTCGCTGCCGGCCGCTGGTGGGATGAGGGTAAAAACGGGTTGGCGCTCGATGCCGCGGCTGCCTTGTGCGGCCCTCCCGTTTTCGCCGCAGGCGAAACGGAAGGCCCGGACGGACAGCGCCTGTTCTTCGACAATTGCATCTCGCTCGGCTCGATCAGCCATTGCGAGGTTCGGCAATTGATGGCGCGGGCCAGCATGTTTGTCTCGCCGTCCATCTACGAGCCTTTCGGGCTGGCCGCCCTGGAGGCAGCCTCTGCGGGCACCCCCCTGGTGTTGGCAGACATCGCCACCTACCGCGAGATCTGGGACGGAGCAGCGACGTTCTTCGACGCGCGCGATCCCCACGCGCTTGCCGGCTGCATCGCCAGGCTCTCGCATGACGAAAGCTTGCGGCGCCAGTTCGGTCAGCGCGCCGCCCGAAGGGCGCGCAAATTCTCGCTCAGCGCCCAGACGGCGCGGATGCGAGAGGTCTACGACCGGGCGGCGACGGCCATGGCAGGGCTTTGACCATGCGCTTCCTGTTTTACACCCACTCCGCCGTTTCCGACTGGAATCACGGCAACGCGCATTTCCAGCGCGGCATCATGCGCGAGCTCGTCGCGCGCGGACATGAGGCGGTCGCGCTGGAGCCCGCCGACGGCTGGAGCCGATCGAATCTGCTTGCCGAGCAAGGCCCTTTCGCCATCGAGCGTTTCCGCAAAGATTTCCCGGAGCTGATGGCGCTGACCTATGGGCCCGGCTTCGCGCACGAAGCCTGGCTCGCCGGCGCGGATGTCGTGATCGTCCACGAATGGACGGACAAGGATCTTGTCGCGCGCATCGGACAGGCGCGAGCCTATGGCAATTTCACGCTCCTGTTCCACGACACTCATCACCGTGCCGTATCGGCGACGCAGGCGATAGCGGCACTTCAGCTCGAGCATTATGACGGAGTGCTGGTCTTCGGCGAGGTGCTGCGCGAGAGCTATCTTCGGGCCGGCTGGGGCAAACGGGTCTTCACTTGGCATGAGGCGGCGGACGACCGGCTGTTCAAGCCGTGCCCGGATGTCGAGCCCGTCTCCGACCTCGTCTGGATCGGCAATTGGGGCGACGACGAACGCAGTGCCGAGATCGCCGAGTTCCTGATCGAGCCGGCGAGCGCTCTCGCGCTGTCGGGAACCGTGCACGGCGTGCGCTATCCGACCGGCGCCCGCGCCGCGCTTGCCGAGGCAGGGCTGCGCTATGATGGCTGGATTGCCAATGCCGACGTGCCGAAGAGCTTCGCCAGGCATCGCGTCACCATGCACATCCCCCGCCGGCCTTATCGGGAGAGCCTGCCCGGCATTCCGACCATACGCATGTTCGAGGCGATGGCCTGCGGCATTCCGCTGGTCTCGGCGCCATGGTCGGATGTCGAAGGACTGTTCCGTGCCGGCACGGATTTCCTGTTCGCCCGTAACGGCGCCGAGATGCGGGATCACCTTCGCGACGTGCTGAACGACAGCCAGCGTGCGGAGGCGCTGGCTGCGTCCGGCCGGGAAACCATCCTTGCGCGCCACACATGCCGGCACCGCGTCGACGAGTTGTTCGACATCCTCGCCGCATGCGGCAATCGCGAGGTCGCTGAAATCAAACCTGCAAGGGAGGCCGTTGCATGAAGATCGCCTTTTACGGATCGAGCCTTCTGTCGTCCTACTGGAACGGCGCGGCCACCTATTATCGGGGCTTGCTCAAGGCGTTGTCGAAGCGCGGCTATGACATCGTCTTCTATGAGCCCGATGTCTACGATCGCCAGAAGCATCGCGATATCGAGGCGCCGGACTGGTGCAGCGTCGTCGTCTATGAGCCGACAGCGCATGCGCTGATGCAGGTCGCCTCGCGCGCCGCGCAGGCAGACGTCGTGGTCAAGGCAAGCGGCGTCGGTTTCGAGGACGAGGCGCTGCTGCATGCGGTTCTCGACAACGCTCGCCCGGATGCGCTGACCGTGTTCTGGGACGTCGATGCGCCGGCGACCCTAAGCGAGCTGCGCAATCATGCCGAACACCCGCTGCATGAGGCGTTGAAGAGGATCGGCGTTGTGCTGACCTATGGCGGCGGCGATCCCGTGGTTTGGGATTATCGCGCGCTCGGCGCCGCGGAATGCGTGCCGATCTACAACGCGCTCGATCCTGAGACACATCATCCGGTCGTCGCGAATCCGCGCTTTGCCTGCGACCTGGCTTTTCTCGGCAATCGGCTGCCCGACCGCGAGGCGCGCGTCGACGCCTTCTTCCTCGATCCGGCCCGTGTGCTTGGCAGCCAACGCTTCCTGCTCGGTGGATCCGGCTGGGGCGACAAGCCCTTGCCGGCGAACGTTTCGTGGCTCGGCCATGTCGGTACGCGCGATCACAACGCCTTCAACGTGACGCCGAAGGCGGTGCTCAACATCAGCCGCGACAGCATGGCGGCCAACGGGTTTTCGCCCGCGACACGTGTCTTCGAAGCGGCGGGCGCGGGCGCATGCCTAATCACCGACGCGTGGCTCGGCGTCGAGTTGTTCCTGACCCCAGGCGAAGAGATCCTGGTCGCGCGGGACGGTGCCGACGTCGCCGAGATGGTGCGCACGCTGACCCCGAAACGGGCGAAGGCGATCGGCGCCGCAGCGCTGCGGCGCGTTCTGGCCGAGCATACCTACACGCTGAGAGCCCGGCTGGTGGACGACATCTTCAAGGCGCATTTCGAGCGCCGGGCAATGGAGGCCGCGGAATGACGAAACCGCTCGACATCGTTTTCCTCGGACTTTCGTTATCCTCATCCTGGGGCAACGGCCACGCGACGACTTTCCGGGGACTGCTGCGCGCGCTCAACGAGCTCGGCCATCGCGTCACCTTCCTCGAACGCGACGTGCCCTGGTACGCGCATCACCGGGACCTGCGCGATCCCGATTTCTGCGACTTGCGCTACTACCAGACAGTCTCCGAGCTGCCCCGCAATCACCGGCAGGAGTTGCAGCGTGCCGACGCGGTAGTGATAGGCTCCTTCGTGCCGGAAGGCAGGGCCATCATCGACGACCTCGCTTCGCTGTGCACTGGACAGTTCTGCTTCTACGACATCGACACGCCGGTGACGCTGGCGCGGGTTGCCGAGGACAATTGCGATTACCTTGCCCGCAGGCAGATCCCCTATTTCGACGTCTACTTCTCCTTCACCGGCGGACCGACGTTGCAGCGCCTCAGATCGGAGTTCGGCGCCCGCCGAACGGAGCCGCTCTACTGCTCGGTTGATCCAAAGCGACACCATCGCACCAGAGACGCGATCGAATGGGATCTCGGCTATCTTGGAACATACAGCGCCGACCGGCAGCTCGCCCTCGAAACGCTGCTGCTGGAGCCGGCGCGGCGCCTGCCGGAGCGCCGCTTCGTCGTCGCCGGCTCGCAATATCCGTCCGATATCGCCTGGCCGGACAATGTCGAGCGGATCGAGCACCTGCCGCCCGCCGAACATGCCGCCTTCTACAGCCGCCAGCGTTACACGCTGAACCTTACGCGCGCGTCGATGATCGCGGCAGGATGGTCGCCCAGCGTGCGGCTCTTCGAGGCCGCTGCCTGCGGCACACCGATCATCAGCGACCGCTGGCCCGGTCTCGATAGCTTCTTCCCGGAATCGACGATCGAGACCGCAGCCAGTGCCGTCGACGTGCAGGAAATCCTCACAACCAAATCGGAGCAGGCCAGACTCGATATGGCCCGTTCGGCACGCGAGGCGGTGCTTGCAAGCCACACCGGCGGCGCTCGGGCGCGTGAATTCGTTCAGGCTTTGACCCAGTCTGTCCATGCGCGCGCGGCGATCGATCTGAACGTGGAAAGTGCAGCATGAATAGCAGACAGGAGACTTTGCAGATGCGGCGATCAAGAAGGGTTCAGCAGACACAGACGGCGCTTGTCGCCGGCGGTGCCGGTTTCCTCGGTTCGCATTTATGCGAGGCCTTGCTTCACGAAGGGTATCGCGTCATATGCGTCGACAACTTTCTTACCGGCCGAATGGAGAATGTCAGCTCGCTGATCGGCCAAGCCCGGTTCCGGCTGATCGAGCAGGACGTTTGCGTCCCGCTGGAACTCGGCGAGACTGTCGACCGCATCTTCAACCTGGCCTGCGCGGCATCGCCGCCCCGCTACCAGGCCGATCCGGTCCACACCACGCGCACCTGTGTGATCGGAACGCTCAATCTGCTCGAGCTCGCCGCAAGCAACGGCGCCCGCTTCCTGCAGGCGTCGACCAGCGAAGTCTATGGCGATCCGGAACAGCACCCACAGCGCGAGGACTATGTCGGCCACGTCAACTGCACAGGACCGCGCGCCTGTTATGATGAAGGCAAGCGCACCGCGGAGACGCTCTGCTTCGATTATCTGCGGGCCGAGATGGCCGATATTCGCATCGCCCGCATCTTCAACACCTATGGTCCCAGAATGGATCCGGCCGACGGCCGCATCGTGTCCAACCTGGTCATGCAAGCGATCGAGAAACGGCCGCTGACGATATTCGGCGACGGCCGGCAAACCCGGTCATTCTGCTATGTCAGCGACATGATCGAAGGATTGCGGCGCCTTATGGATGTCGAACCCAATCCGCGACAGCCGATCAATCTGGGCAATCCCGGCGAGTTTTCGATCCTCGAACTGGCAAGGCTGGTTCGGGAGATGACCGGCACCAAATCGCCCGTGAAATTCCTGCCCTTGCCGCAGGACGACCCGCGCCGCCGGCGGCCCGACATAGGCCGCGCAAGGGCGCTTCTCGGCTGGTCGCCCAAGGTGCCTCTCAGGCAAGGCCTGCTGCAAACCATCGCCTTTTTCTCGAGCCTCGACGACCTCGCGATGGAGCCCATCGCTCCGGTCAACAGGACTGAGGCCGGAAAAGTTCGGAACCTTCAGCTCTGAGGCGGTGGCTTCCTTCGCCGTAGCGGAACAACCGACCGGGATTGCGGTTGGACATGACAACCGTCATGGAGAAGAACTGTGCAGCCGAAGCGACCAATCAAGGACATCGACGAGATGGCGGCGGCCGAAACCGCCGCGTTCCTGCGGCGAGCCTCCATCACCTATCTCGAATGTTGCGTCAGCCTCATGATGACACATCTGCAGCGCGAGGAAGTGGCCACAATTCTGGAACAGGAAGCGGACATGCTGCGCAGGCTGGACTGATCAGGTCCTCGCGCGCTCGATAAAACGCGAAAGCCCGGTTTCGTAGCGGTCGGCGGCGCGCGTGGCCCTTACCCGCTCATCGCCGTGTGTCGACTGTCCGGCCATCGTCCATAGCCCAAGCTGGAAGGCGAGATAACAGGGCTCCATGTAGTCCACCAAAGAATGATCGACGGCACGCGACATTTGTGCCTCAATGCCTTGGATGAGCCGCGAAAGCTCGGCGTCGGAAAGCTGATATTCCACTTTCGCGCCTGCAATGTCCCAGGCTATGTCCTGACAGCCGACAATGTCGTGCGAGCGGCAATGGTCGACGGCGTCCGTCTTGAGCAGGGTTCCGTCCGGCCTAACCAGAAATTCCCACGCGTGCAGGCGTCCGTCGATCTCGATCCTCCGCAGGAAGGGATGTGAGGAGTGGCGGCCGAACCAACCCTTTAATGCTTCGGCCGGCCCTTCCCCCAAGGCTTCCCTGCAGTTTCGCACGGCCATGTCCGCAAGCCCATCCAGCGGGGCGCCGGCCTCTTCGGTCGGCAACGCGGCAGCGCGCCAGCCGAGATAGCGTCCAAGCCATTCGACCAGGAGGTCCCTGGCCAGCTCTGTCCGATCCAGCCTGTCCGCCTCTGTCCAACGCTCGATCAGGAAGCCGTGGCAGAGTCCGGCAGGCTGCGTTCCAAAACCGGCCCTGTGCACCGACCTCGCCGTGTGCAGCTTGTGCTGCCCGGTCCCGCCGAGACCGGCGAACTTGACCAACCAACGCTCCGTGCCCGCCAGCGCCATGAATTTTCGCCGCTCAAAGCCGGCAAACACCGGAGGCCAATGCTCCGGGGGCGTGGAAATATGCTTGCGCCATTCGCCGCCGGAAATCTCGCTCAGTTCGACATCGGGCTTGCCGAGCAGGTTCGCCACCCAGTGGCGAAGGTTCGGCGCGACGTATCCATCGAAGGCCGCTTCGAAATCCGCGACATGGCGTGAGCAGTGGCTCCAAATAGCCTGCATGTCTGCCGAAGCTTGCACGCCCGGCCCGCCGCGGTGGCTCGGGAACAGATGAATGCGCTCCTGATCGATGCCCTGCCGGCGCAGCCAGGCAACGACAGCATGAAAGGAACTGCCGGAGAGCCCCGGACCTTCATCAACGATGGCAAATTTGGCATGAGGTCTGTCGCGCCAGCCGCCGAGGAGTTCGGGCGCGGCGCATATGTGGCGGCTAAACGGGTGCCCGATCGGCCTCACACTGATGGGCGGCGGCGCATGCAGCGCGGCGGCGACCATCGCCGCGAGACCTAGACCGATGCTGCGGATCCCGATGACGCAGGTGTTTGCGTCGAGGCCGGACTGCAGCGCCGCAAGCAGATAGGTTTCCGGATATAGCGCATAAAGCGCGTAGCCTTCGGCCGGGCCGGTGATTATTTCGCTGCTACAATCGATGGTGGCAAGCTTCGCAAGCAGCAACGGGTCGAGCGCTCCGCTCCTGACAAATCCTTGTTGCCAGGATCGCAGCACTTCCTCCGACAACTCGACGAGAATTTCCCAACCCAGCTTCTGTGTCGACGAATTGCAATCGGCACCCCTGGTGTCGAATTCCGCATCGGCAAGGCCTTGCACAAGTTCGGAGGCGCTGACGAAAAGATCGACCACGGCGGCGTGACGTTCGATACCGGCGGGCAGATCGCCGATTGCTGCCGCTGCGGCCAAGACAGCTTCCCTCAGCTGTTGTGCGCTGCGCGTTCGCTTGTGGTCGCCGAAGACGATCATGCGGCTCCTATCCCCCCGTCTGGCCGCCAACGCGAAGCCGCGCCTCTTTGATCCGAGATCCGGCTCAGCAATTTTTCGCGGCGCGAAGGAACATTCGAGGTCGCTCCCGGTTCGGCGCGAGGAACTTACCTTCAGCAAAGAGGCAGCGGTTTCGTGACATCGAAGAAAGTTCGCATCGGCATCGTTGGCGTGGGCAATTGCGCGTCATCTCTTGTGCAAGGTCTCTCCTACTATCGCCACGCCAACGGCAACGAGCCGATCCCCGGGCTGATGCATGCCGACCTCGGCGGCTATCATGTCGACGACATTGAGGTCGTCTGTGCCTTCGATGTCGCGAAAAACAAGGTTGGGCGCGATGTGGCGGAAGCGATCTACACCGCGCCCAACAACACCTTCCGTTTTGCTGATGTCGCGCCGACCGGCGTCCGTGTGGAGCGCGGCCCAACACTCGACGGCATCGGCAAATATCTCCGAGACGAGATCGAAGAGTCGGATGAACCGGTCGCAGACGTAACCGGCCGGCTGCGGGGGAGCGGGGTCGAGGTGCTGATATCCTATCTTCCGGTCGGCTCCGAACAGGCGACGCGCTTCTATGCCGAATGCGCGCTTGAGGCCGGCTGCGCCTTCGTCAATTGCATTCCTGTCTTCATCGCCTCGCGGCCGGAATGGCGCCAGCGCTTCGAGGAGCGCGGTCTTCCCCTCGTCGGCGACGACATCAAGAGCCAGGTCGGCGCAACAATCGTGCACCGGCTGCTCGCCAATCTCTTCCGGGAGCGCGGCGTGCGCATCGATCGCACCTATCAGCTCAACTTCGGCGGCAACACCGACTTCCTCAACATGCTTGAGCGCGAGCGGTTGGAATCGAAAAAGATTTCCAAGACGCAATCCGTCACCAGCCAGATCGATGTCCCGCTCGAGGCCGGCAACATCCATGTCGGCCCCAGTGACCATGTCCCGTGGCTGACTGACCGCAAATGGGCCTATATACGGGTCGAAGGCACCACCTTCGGCGGCGTGCCGCTCAATGCCGAGCTCAAGCTGGAGGTCTGGGATTCGCCCAATTCCGCGGGCGTGGTCATAGACGCCGTCCGCTGCGCAAAGCTGGCCCTCGACCGTGGCATTGCCGGCGCGCTCACAGGCCCCAGCAGCTACTTCATGAAGTCGCCGCCCCAGCAGTTCACCGACGCCGAGGCGCGCCTGCGCACATTGGCCTTCATCGCCGGCGGGGACGAGCCGTTGCTCGATGCCGCCGAATGACCACGACTTTCTTTCTCATCCGCCACGCGGCTCATGATCATGTCGGGTGCTACCTGGCCGGGCGGCTCGATGGCGTTCGCCTCGGCGAGGCCGGACAGGCGCAGGCGCTGCATCTCGCGCGCCGCATGGCGCGCGAGCCGCTCGCCGCCATCTTGAGCAGTCCGCGCGAACGCACGCTGGAGACCGCGAAGCCGATCGCGATCGCCTGCGAGGTCGAGAAGATCGCGATCTGCAAAGAACTGGATGAGATCGACTTCGGCGAGTGGTCCGGCAAGACCTTCGAAGAACTGAACGGCGACGCAAGCTGGCGGCTTTGGAACGACCAGCGCCAGAGCGCCCGCACGCCGAGCGGCGAGACGATGCTGGACGTCCAACACAGGATCGTCGGCCTGATGGACGCGTTGCGCGAGAATGGGCAGGGTCAGTGCATCGCCCTTATCAGCCACGCCGACGTCATCAAGGCGGCCGTATGCGCGATTCTCGGCCTGCAGCTCGGCGACTGCTTCCGCTTCGATATCGCGCCGGCCTCGATCACCACAGTCGTTCATGGCGACTGGGGTTCCAAGCTCATCCGCCTCAACGAACTCCCCTGACGGAGCGGCCGGCGATGCGCATGGTCATATTCGGTCTCACCGTCACGTCCTCATGGGGCAACGGCCATGCCACGCTCTGGCGCGGGCTGATAGGCGCTCTGGCCCCATTTGGCTGGTCGATCAGCTTCTTCGAGCGCGACACGCCCTATTACGCCGGTGCCAGGGACCTCGACCGGCTCGATGCTTGCAACATCATTCTCTACCCGGACTGGGAGAGTATCCGCCATGAGGCTGAGGCCGCGATACGGGAGGCCGACGTGGTCATAGTCACCTCTTATTGTCCGGACGCCGTGAGGGCCTCGCGGCTCGCCAACGAGAGCTGCCGCGGGCTGAAGGTGTTCTACGATCTCGATACACCGGTAACGCTGGCGAGAATCGAGCAAGGTGACTATCCGGCCTATTTCGAGCCGGATGGCCTGCGCGATTTCGACCTGATCCTGAGCTATACTGGAGGACCGGCGATCGATGCGCTGAAGGGTATTCTCGGCGTGCGCCATGTCCTGCCGCTATACGGACATGTCGACCCCAACCGGCACCGGCCGGCCCGGCCACGGTCCGAGTTCGCCGGCGATCTCTCCTATCTCGGAACCTATGCCGAGGACCGGCAAGCGGCCGTGGAAAAACTGCTCGTAGCTCCAGCGGCCCAACTGCCGAACCGCCGCTTCATCATCGGCGGCGCACAATATCCAGCGGACTTTCCATGGAGCGGCAATATCTTCTTCGTCAGGCACCTGCCGCCGGCGGATCACCCCGCCTTCTTTTCCTCCTCGCGCCTGACGCTGAACGTCACCCGCGAGGCGATGGCGCGCAAGGGCTGGTGCCCGTCAGGCCGGCTGTTCGAGGCAGCCGCCTGCGGCGCCGCAATCATCTCCGACGATTGGGCCGGCCTCGACAGCTTCTTCACGCCCGGCAGCGAGATTCTGTTGGCACACACCACCGGCGATGTCGTCGCCGCGCTTGGCCTGTCGGACAACGAAATCGAGGCGCTTGGCCGCCGCGGCCGTGAACGCGTCCTCGACGAGCACACGTCCGCCCACCGCGCCGCCGAACTCGATCGCATCTTGAACGCCGCCGCGTCCATGGCAAGTGGAGCAATGGAGGAAGCCGTCTGATGTTGGGGATCGTGCCTGCCGCGGGCCGCGGCAGCCGCATTCAGCCGCTGGGTTTTTCCAAGGAGCTGTTGCCGGTCGGCAGCCGGCTGGACGGGCAGACCGAGCGCCCTTGCGCGGTGAGCGAATATCTGGTGCGGCGGATGGTCCGAAACGGCGTCGACCGCATCTGCTTCATCATCGGTTCCGGCAAGTCGGACATTCTCGAATATTATGCCGCGGGTTATGACACCGCCGCAGCAATCTTCGTCGCGCAGCCCTCCCCGATCGGACTGTGCGATGCGATCTTCCGTGCCGAGCCGCTGGTCACGCCGGAAGAAACGGTCCTGATCGGCCTGCCGGACACCATCTGGTTCCCCGAGGACGGCTTCTGCCGCCTGGCCGACGACCGGCTGTCCTTTCTGATGTTTCCGGTCGATCGCCCGGAACTGTTCGACGCCGTCGTCCTGGATCAGAGCGGACGTGTCGAGCAAATCCAGGTCAAGCAAGCTGATGCCGCAACAAACTGGGTCTGGGGCGCCTTCAAGATGCCTGGCCGTATCTTCCACCAGCTCGCGGCACTGTGGCGCCAGCGCGAGGGCTTCGACGAGTATTTCGGCACGCTGGTCAACGCCTATCTCGCAGCCGGAGGCGAGGCTTACGGCGTAAAGGCCGGAACGGCCTATGTCGACGTCGGCACTTTCGATGGATATCGCACGGCGCTCAGGCTGCTCGAAAGCAACGATGCCGTTGAAGATGAGACCCCGCCGATGCTCGCATCGCAAGATCTCTCAACGGTGCCAACCCTTCCAGGCGAAGGAGCTTAGCCATGCTGCATTCCAGCACGGAAATACGCCGCCGCATCGACGCACTGGGACCGTGGTTCCACAATATGGAGCTTGCGGGCGTGGAAACCGCGCCTGATCATTTCCTCGGCAATTATCCACTGATCAAATGGCGCAAATTCGCGGATGCCATTCCGACTGACCTTTCGGGCATGTCCGTGCTCGATATCGGCTGCAACGCCGGCTTCTATTCGATCGAGATGAAGAAGCGCGGCGCCGACCGCGTGCTCGGCATCGATTTCGACCAGGCCTACCTCGCCCAGGCGCGCTTCGCCGCCGAGATCGCCGGCTGCGATATCGAATTCCGGGAAATGTCCGTCTACGACGTCGGGGCGCTTGGCGAGCGCTTCGACATCGTGCTGTTCATGGGTGTGCTCTACCACCTGCGCCATCCGCTGCTGGCGCTCGACCTGATCCGCGCGCATGTCGCAGGCGACCTGATGATCTTCCAGTCGATGCAGAGGGGCAGCGGGGACGTCCTGCCGCTCGAACAGAACTACCATTTCTGGACACGCGACCTCTTCGATCGACCTGAATTTCCGAAACTGCACTTCATCGAGCATCGCTATGCGGACGACCCGACCAACTGGTGGATTCCAAACCGTGCCTGCACCGAAGCGATGCTGCGCAGCGCCGGCTTCGAAATCGTGCTGCACCCAGAGGACGAGGTCTATTTCTGCCGTGCGGCGGGCAATCCGTCCGACGGCGCCGCCGTCTATCCCGCGAAAGGAGAGGCCGATGATTGAAGCCGCGATGATCTGGAACGAGCCCAACAACAAATCGCATTGGGATCCCGAGCTCGATCCGGACTGGAGCCGTTTTGCCTCGATGGCAATCCTGGCCGCCGATGCGATCGACCGGGAAAACCCGGCCGTCACAAAGGTGCTGGGCGGTATTTCGCCGATCGATGCCGGCTTCATGACACGCATGAAGGATTTCGGCGTGCTCGACCATGTCGACGCCGTCGCGGTGCATGGCTTCCCGCTCGACTGGAACCTCTGGCAAATCAACGAATGGCCGCAGAAGCTCGGCGAGATCGCCGCCATCACCGATCTGCCGATCTGGGTCAGCGAAGTCGGCGTGTCGACCTTCGGCGCTGAGGAGATCCAGCTCTGGGGCCTGCGCCGCACGGCCGAGCTGCTGCTTGGAATCGCACCGCGGGTGCAGTGGTACAGCCTCTATGACCTGCCGCGTTCGTGGGAGGCGACGACGCGCCATCGCGAGGCGGAAGGCTCGTCCTATTACAGGCACTTCTACATGGGCCTGCTGCGCGAGGACGGCACGCCCAAGCCGGCGCTTGAGGAGTTCGTGCGCCACACCCCGCAAATGGGCCTGGTACAGTGGTTCCATTTCGAGGACCATCGGCTGGATGATGCCGTTGCCTGGATGCACCGACTGGGCGTGACGCACCTGCGCACTGGCCTGTCCTGGGCGGACAGCTTCCGGCCGAACGCGCTGGACTGGTTCGATCGCCAGATGGAAGCGCTCGCCGACTTCAACGTCACGGTGACCTTCTGCTTCACGCCCGAGCATCGCGGTCTCCAGCCCCACCACACAAGTCCGCCGCAGGTGCCCGAGGAATTCGCCGAATTCTGCGCGGCGATGATCCGCCGCTACGCTCCTGCGATCAGCGACGACATGACACGAACGCGGCGCGTGTCGGCGGCATGGTGAATCCCGGCTCGATCGGCGATGACACTGACTGTCCTCAACGTCGCCTACCCCCTCGCGCCAGTCGGGCGGGATGCGGTCGGCGGCGCCGAGCAGGTGCTGTCGGCGCTGGACCGGGCGCTGGTTGAGAAGGGCCACCGGTCGGTTGTCGTCGCCTGCCACGGGTCAAAGACGGCCGGCGTCCTGGTCGAAACACCGGCCGAAGCAGGCGTGCTCGACAAGGCGGCGAAGGACCGGGCCCAGCAGGCGCATCGCGACGCGATCGCGGCCGCCCGGGCGCGCTGGCCTATCGACGTCGTTCACCTCCACGGCATCGACTTCGATGCCTATCTGCCCACCGACGGCCCAACCTTGGTGACGTTGCACCTGCCGCTGGGCTGGTATCCCTCCGAAGTGCTTGCGCCGTCGCGCGAGGACCTGTGGCTGCACGCGGTCTCGGAGGCGCAGCATAGGACTGCGCCGGCAGGGTCGAGACTTGCGAAGCCTATTCCAAACGGCGTCGATATCGATGCGCTGAACGAGCCCCGGTTGCGGCTCGATTTCGCTTTGGTGCTCAGCCGCATCTGCCCCGAAAAGGGCATCCATCTCGCAATCGAGGCAGCCAAGCGCGCCGGCACTCCCCTGGCGATCGCCGGCCAGGTCTATCCCTATGACACACATTTGCGCTATTTCGCTGACGAGGTCCGTCCTCGTCTCGATCGGCAGCGGCGTTTTCTCGGGCCGCTGGGGTTTCGCGCCAAACGGCGGCTGCTCAACGCCGCCCGCTGCCTGGTCGTCCCCAGCCTTGCCGCCGAAACAAGCTCGCTTGTCGCAATGGAGGCGCTTGCCTGCGGCACGCCAGTCGTCGCTTTCCCGAATGGCGCCCTTCCCGACGTCGTCCAGCATGGCAGAACCGGATTTCTGGTCAATGACGTCGAGGAGATGGCTAAGGCCATCGTCCATTCTGGAGCGCTGGACCATGAGACCTGCCGGGCCGAGGCGCGCCGCCGCTTCTCGCTTGAGCGCATGGTCACATCCTACATGGATGCTTACGAAGCGCTGGCCAAGCTTGGCACCCGCCGCACCTTGCTGGGAATCGCCTGATGGGCGGTCTGCGCACCGAGATCATTCGCGATCCAGGGACGTTCGAGGACCTCGAGCCGTGCTGGTGGCAACTCTGGGCGCGGAGCATCTCGGCCACGCCGTTCCAGTCTCCTGCCTGGCTCATCCCCTGGTGGCGTACGTTCGCGCCGGGCGATCTCACGGCAATTGCCGTGTGGAGCGGAGACGAACTCGCCGGACTGGCGCCGCTCTATATCGAAAGGCATGGTTGCGGTCAGCGCCTGCTCCCCATCGGGATTTCGCTGAGCGACTATCTCGACATCTTGTGCGCGCCGGAACTGGAGGCGGAGACTGAGGCCGCCATAGCCGAAGCGGCGCTGTCGCTGGAATGGTCGCAGTGGATCCTGCCCGATCTCTCGGCCGATGCCATATCGCTGAGCCTTAAGCTGCCGAATGCCGAAGAGCGCCGATCGATGGCGCACGCGGCCTGTCCTGTGCTGTTGCTCGACGGCGATCGGACTCTGGCCCGCTCGGTTCCGGCGAGACGGAGGCGTCAGTTGCGCCGCGCCGAGAGAGCTGCCCGGCGAAGAGGAACCGTCATTGTCAGCCGCGGCGAATCCGATCCGCAGACATTTCTCGACAGGCTCATCCGACTGCATGGCGCGCGCTGGACCGGCCATGGCGGTGGCGTCCTGTCTGACACGGCTGTGGAATTTCATCGCCGGGCCCTGCCGCGGCTTGCCGATAACGGCATGGCGCGATGCTTGACGATCCAGATCGACGATGCCGTCGTCGGCGCCTATTACGGTTTTCATCACCGCGATCGGGCCTATGCCTATCTTGGCGGTTTCGATCCGGCCTATGCCGACGAAAGCCCCGGCGCGATTCTGATCGGGCATGCCATCACCGGAGCCGCCAGCGAGGGCGCGCTGGAGTTCGATTTCCTGCGCGGCAGGGAAGGTTACAAATATGGCTGGGGCGCGAAGGACCGCTGGACGGCGCAGAAGGTCTGGACCAGGAGCGCATCGCCGTGAACATCGCGAGCCAACCCGGCGCGATTGCCAGGCGCCTGCTCGAGGATTGCATGACGGACGGCCTTTCCGTCGACAACGCGCTGGCCAGATTGGCCGTTTATACCGAGAAGACGACCAGCGCGGCGCAACTGGCGGATATCGCGCTGGACATGCGTCCAAGCCATGCTCCCCGGCGATGCTGGCTGGAGGAGGTCGCCACGATGCTTCGTGGCAAGGCGGACGCCTTCGACAAGGTCCGCAGAGCGGCTGCCTGCGTGTCGCATGACTGGCCGGATAGCGAACCGACCGCCATGACCGTCAAACGGCTGGCCGGCAGCTTCGATCGGGCCGCCGCCATATCTCCCGCGGCCAGCGTCCAGTTGTCCTCGCTTGGCGACGAGCACAGGCTGTCGACCACCACCGCCGAGATTGTCACATGGCTGGAACAGCAGGGCTTCGTTGGTGCCCATAAGCACATACTCGACATCGGCTGCGGCATCGGGCGTCTCGAACATGCGCTCGGGACCCACGCAGGATATGTCGTCGGCATCGATATCTCGTCGCGAATGATCGAAATCGCGCGCCGGCGATGCGCCGGCCTTGCCAATGTGGAATTTCACCTGACCTCAGGCCTCGATCTCGGTGATTTCGCCGATGCAAGCTTTGACGGCGTGCTGGCCCTGGACAGTTTTCCTTACCTGGTGCTCGCCGGGGTTGCCGAGCGGCATTTCATCGAGATCGCGCGCGTGCTGCGGCGGGGAGGAATGGCAGCGATCCTCAACTATTCCTATCGGACATCACCGGGTATCGATTCTGGCGACATCAGCCGTCTTTCTCATGCATGCGGCATGGACCTCGTGGTCGACGGCGAAAAGCCGTTCGGCAGTTGGGACGGCATGGCCTTCCTTGTCCGTCGTGACGGCGGAACATAACGCACCGGCGGCAGTTCGGTCACCGAACAGTTCCAGGCCAGCAGAACAGGGAGAAGCAGATGGCATCCGGCGGTAAGAAGCAGATGGGCCGCGGCAGCCAAGGCAAGGGTTCCGGAACCGGAGCCAAGACGACGCTTGCAAGGGACATGGTCGGCGAGAACGACGTGCTGTCCAACCGGGACAAGAAGCAGCACACCGAGCAACGAGGTCTGGACGGCAACCGGATCAAATCCGATCAGTATCAGGATCACGCTGCGAACCGCCTTCCCAAGGATTGAGCTGATGTTTCCAGATCACCTCTTGCCGCAAAATCCGGGGACAACAGACCGGAAACCCTACAGCCTGCGGCAGGCGCCTTGCATAGGCCGGTCGGCTATGCCTCTGTGAGATTTGAAGGGCCTCTGTTTGTTAAGAGAATGCCATGTCTCACAGGAGTCAGCGCGACCTTTGCGCCCAGGTAATCCAGAGCTTGGACCAGGAGATCGCATCGCTGCTGAACGCTATCGAGCGGGAGGAGGTCCCTGACCGGCTGACAAGGCTTGCGCTCGAACTGCAGAACGCTCTGATCGAAAAGCGCAAAGGCGACATGACGGGTGAGCGCGGTTGAAGATGTCACCAGCAAGGATGCGGCATTCCTTGGAGACGGGAGGCCATCGATATCGCCCGCTGTAGCGTGATCGGTGGAACCTTAACATAAGTTAATCGTTGTAGCCGATTGGGGATCATCCCGATGGCTGGCAGAACTCCGGAAGTGGACGAACTCGTTCGGCGTCTGGTCGCGCAGACGGGCATCACCGAAGCGCAAGCGCTCGAACTTGTTTCTCTGCTCGGTCTGAATTGGGCCTCGTTGATGAGAGAGGCCAAAGTCATGACGGCAGCCCAGCGCCGGTAGGATTTGGCCGGGCTTAGCGCCTTGCGCCCTCTGTATCCCAATGATTGTCCGAAAGTTGACGTCGTGGCTCGATCAGCGCTTGCGGCGAGCTTTCTCCGAGGAATTCCAGAACGCCGGCACGGGCGCGGTTGAGGCGGCTTTTGACGGTGCCGACAGCGCAACCGCATATTTGCGCGGTTTCTTCGTAGCTTACGCCCAGTACGCCGATCAGCATCAAGACCTCACGCTGATGGGACGGCAGCTTCTGGATGGCTTGATGCACTTCCCTGCTTTGCACGGACCAATCCTGGGACGGTTCCGAAATCGGCCGGCTGGAGGCGCAGTCGAGCAGCCCGGGGGCCTCCCTGGCCGCCGCTTTGACACGCGTGTAGTGCGTGTTGCGCATGATGGTGAAGAGCCAGGACTTCAGGCGCGTGCCGGGCTCGAATTTGTCCAGGTTGGAGAGCCCCTTGGTCAACGTTTCCTGCACAAGATCGTCGGCATCGTCGGGCACGCGACAGAAGGTTCGCGCAAAAGCCCGCAAGGCAGGAATGAGGTTGACGATGGAGATCTCCTCGGTGCTGGGGTTCGGCAGATTATGCTCTCTGAATGACAATGTTCCGGCCCCAGCAAGTAGGAATTACGCAGTGCAGACTAGGGAGAATGTTTGAGAAATCGGAACGTTCCTGTTTTCCATCGCTCGGCCAAACTTTTGGTGAGGTGGCGTGATCGAAGGGAGCGGCAACATTCAACGGGCCGCCTCGATCTTCGGTTCCTCGATATACCAAGGCATGGAAATGATCACGATGTCCGATCCGCCGAACTCGAGCAGTTTGGCGTGCAATCGGCGAGCGCGCTGCGTATGCAGCATATATTGCCACCAATTGGGCGGCACGACCTCTGGGAGCAGCACGGCAATGGTGCGGCCGTCGAACTCGCGGCGCAGCGCCTTGATCTCCTTCAATAACGGCTCGTACATCAGCCGGTAGTCGGCATTGAGGAGAAGCAGGCGCGGCGGGCGCAGGCCAGCCGCCCTCGCCGGCGCTTCCACATCCTGCGACCACCTCCCGCGAATTGCGCGCTCTTCGTCGCTCTCTTCACCCGACAGCCGCGCCACATGGACGGCGATGACATCTTCGGACAGGTGAAAGGCAAAGCTGAGCGCCTTGTCCGCCATCCTGTTCCATTGCTGGGTCACGACAAGAACGACAGGAGGCTCGGTGCTGCTCAAATCGACTTTCCCGGGCTCGCGCAGACTTGCCTCGAGCTGGTCGTAATAGCGCCTCACCAGCCGCAGCAGGAGGATCACAACCGGGATGACGATCACCGTGATCCAGGCGCCTTCCCTGAATTTGGCGACGACAATCACGATGAGCGCCAGCGCGGTGACTATGCCGCCGAACGCGTTGATCGCCAGATGCATCCGGTTGCCCGTCCGGCTCGTGTCCTTGCTTGTGCGAAGCGCCTTTACCCAGTGCATCACCATCCCGGTCTGCGACAGTGTGAACGTCAGAAAGGCGCCGATGGCGAAAAGCGGGATCAGATGGTCGGTGATGCCGCCGAACACGACCAGCAGCAGTCCTGTCGACGAGGCGAGGTAAAGGATGCCGATGGAGAAAACGAGCCGGCGGCCAACCATGGCGAAGGGCTTGGGAAGATATCCGTCTTCCGCCACCATGCGGCAAAGGCGGGGGAAATCGACGAAGCTTGTATTGGCCGAAAGCGCCAGCACGCAAAGCAGGCTACCGATGGCGACATAGTAGAAGACCCCGTCGCCAACGACGGCATGCGCAAGCTGCGACAGCACGCTCTGATAGCCGTCCTTCTCCTGATCCATCGCACCGATGCGGTAGCGTGCCGACAGGAAGGCGATGCCGCCGAGCAGCAGTCCAAGGATCAGACAGATCGCCGCCAGCGTGCGCCGGCCGTGCCTGACGGGCGGATCCTTGAATGCGGTCATGCCGTTGCTGACCGCCTCTACGCCGGTCATCGCCGTGCAGCCGCTGGCAAAGGCGTGCATCAAGAGGAGCAGGCTTACCGTTTCGGACGGCTGCTGCAGGGGCGGCGGCGGAATTGCCGGCACCGGCTGACCGCCGGAGGCAAGCGTCTTCGAGACGCCGATCGCCAGGATCGCCAGGAAGCTCGCAACGAACAGATAGGTCGGCAGGGCAAACAACCGGCCGGCATCGAGCGTGCCGCGCAGGTTGACGACGGTTACCAAGAGCAGGATCCCGAGGCAGATCCAAAGCGTGTAGGCATGCAGCGAAGGCAGCGCCGACACCAGCGCGCCGACGCCGGCAGAGATGCCTACGGCGACATTGAGCACGTAGTCGACCATCAGCGCGGCGGCGGCGAGCAGGCTGGCATTGCGGCCAAGATTTTCGCGCGAGACGATATAAGCGCCCCCATTGCCGGGGTAAGCGGCGATGGTCTGGCGGTAGGAAAGATAAAGGACCGCGAGCAAACCGACTATGGCGCCCATGATCGGACCGATATAGCCGAGACCCGCCGCGCCGAGCGGGATCAGGATCGTGAGCGCCGCTTCCGGCCCATAGGCCGACGAACCCAGCCCATCGAGGCCCATTGCCGGCACGCCCTCGAACACGCCGATCTTGCGTTGCGACTGTTCCTGATTTGCCAGGCGCCGGCCGAGAATCCAGCCCAGTATCGACATGTCGTTGTCCCGAGAAACTTCTCCCGAATAGCGCGGGGAGAAGAATGTTCCTCGACTGCGCCTTCCGATTCTGAGGGCGGGCGGGAATGGGCCGGTCGCTAGGAATCGCCGGCCGCGAGCGGATCTCGTGGCGCTATGGGGCGGTCGCGCAGCGCGAGCGCTCGGATTGCTTGTCTGCTTGGTTTCAGCGACTGTGGCATCAAGTGCGGCCACGCACTTCAATGCCAGCCGGGCAGCTCCCTCAGCTGCATTCGGTCGGACTTGTGAAGCGCATGAACATGAACGTCGTTGTTGACGATCTGCGCGCCCATTCATTTCTTCTTGAATTCAAACAGCTCAACCAGATTGCCCGACGGATCTTCCAGAAGTCTGGCGCGACCAGCTCCCGCCTCGCTGATTTCTCCTTTGAATTTGACGCCTGCATCGTTCAACCGGCCGACGACGACATCTATGTCCTTCGTGACGATCATGAATCGATTCCATCCGCCAGGTTCTGGTTTGCCGCCAGCAGTTCCTCCACTGCCTGCCCCCGGAGCGCTAAGGTAAAGCGTGAGATCATCGCGAATGAGCGCTGCGAACTTGCCAGGGTTGTGCATGTCAACCTCGAACTCGAGGTTATCGCGATAAAACGCGACCGAACTGTCAACGTCTGTCACAATGTATCGGACGGATGCCATGGCCCGTGCTCCTTTCACCATAGAAAGTGAACTGGCCGATGGGAATGTGGTTCCTTGGCATTGGCGGCCAATAGTCTGCCGGTCGGCTGATGAGGACACGACCTGGGCTTCTACCGCCTGCGGAGCCGCGTCGCTCGATTTCTATCTGTCGCTGGTCTCCGATCGCTTATACATCGTCCTATCCCATGCTACTGCATGGCGATCCCTGTCATTCCCACTCGATCGTCCCCGGCGGCTTCGACGTCACGTCATACACCACCCGGTTAATGCCGCGCACCTCGTTGATGATGCGGGTGGCTGCGGCGGCGAGGAAGTTCATGTCGTAGTGGTAGAAATCGGCCGTCATGCCGTCGACCGAGGTGACGGCGCGCAGCGCGCAGACGAATTCGTAGGTCCGGCCATCACCCATGACGCCCACGGTCTGCACCGGCAGCAGCACGGCGAAAGCCTGCCAGATGGCGTCATAGAGGCCGGCTTTGCGGATCTCATCGAGATAGATGGCGTCGGCCTCGCGCAGGATCTCCAGTTTTTCGCGCGTGATGCCGCCCGGGCAACGGATGGCAAGGCCTGGGCCGGGGAAAGGATGGCGGCCGATGAAGCTTTCCGGGAGGCCGAGCTCCTTGCCGAGCGCCCTCACCTCATCCTTGAACAGTTCGCGCAGCGGCTCGACCAGCTTCATGTTCATGCGCTCGGGCAGGCCGCCGACATTGTGGTGCGATTTGATCGTCACCGACGGACCGCCGGAGAAGGAGACGCTTTCGATGACATCGGGATAAAGCGTGCCCTGGGCCAGGAAATCGGCGCCGCCGAGCTTCTTCGCCTCTTCCTCGAACACCTCGATGAACAAGCGGCCGATGGTCTTGCGCTTCTTTTCGGGATCGGCCTCGCCTTCCAGCGCCGAGATGAAACGGTCGGAGGCGTCCACCAGGATCAGCGGCAAATTGTAATGCTGGCGGAACATCTCCACGACGCCCTTGGCCTCGTCCTTGCGCATCAGACCGTGGTCGACGAGGATGCAGGTCAGCTGGTCGCCGATCGCTTCGTGGATCAAAAGTGCGGCGACGGAGGAGTCGACGCCGCCGGAGAGCGCGCAGATGACCTTGCCCTTGCCGACCTGCTTGCGGATCAATTCCACAGCGTGCTCGCGATAGGCGCGCATCGTCCAGTCGCCCTCGATGCCGGCGATGTTGTGGACGAAGTTCCGGAGTAGCCTGGCGCCGTCCGGCGTGTGCACCACTTCCGGGTGGAACATGATGCCGTACATCTTGCGCTCGACATCGCCGAAAATGGCGAAGGGCGAGCTTTCCGACTTGCCGAGCACCTTGAAGCCCGGCGGCAACTCGATGACCCGGTCGCCGTGACTCATCCACACCTGGTGGCGCTGGCCAGGCGCCCACAGGCCTTCGAACAGCGGGCTCTCCTTCTCGATCTCGACGAAGGCGCGGCCGAACTCGCGATGATTGGAGCTTTCGGCGACGCCGCCCATCTGCACGCAGAGCGCCATCTGGCCATAGCAGATGCCGAGCACCGGCACGCCGGCGTCGAAGACGACCTGCGGCGCACGCGGGCTGCCGATGTCGGTGGTCGAGGCCGGGCCGCCCGACAGGATCACCGCTTTGGGCTCGATGCGCTTGAAGGCCGCTTCGGCCGATTGGAACGGCACGATCTCGGAAAAGACGCCGGCCTCGCGGATGCGGCGGGCGATGAGTTGCGTGAACTGGCTGCCGAAATCGACAATCAGAACGGTGTCGGGATGATTGGCTGTCGTCGTCATGGCGAGCCTTTAGAGAAAGAAACGAGTCGGCGCAATGGGTTGGCGCGGTCGCGCCGTTCACTTCGATGCTGGTGCTTCTCCCGATGCATCGCCCTGCCCGGCGTCAAGTGAGCGCAAGGCGTCCATCAGCGCCGCGAACCGCTGCTCGCCGATGCGATCGATATAGCTGCGTTCGATCTGAAGCTTGATGCGATCGCCGTCGCGCAAGGCATCCAGGCCTTTGCGCGTATAGCGCACGAGCTTGCCGCGCCCGTCCCGTGGATCGGGCAATCGCTCCAGCACGCCTTCCGCCTCGAGCCCGTCGAGCAATTGCTGAACCGCTTGCTTGGAGGTCGCCGCGCGCTCGATCAATGCCGACTGGCGCGTGCCGTTGCGCGGAATGTGTCCAAGCAGCCCGGCACGCGCTTCGCTGAACCAAGCGTGGCCGGCGGCCCGCATAGCAGCGGCAAATTCCGCCTGCCAGGCACGGCTCGCCTGCCACAGCCGCCAACCGACGTGATCGGACAGCCCGTCAGTTTTTTCGTCAAGCTCCTTGACCATTTAATTCGAACTCCGTATGGTCAAGATACTTGACGATCTTCTTGGCGTCGAGGCCATTCGAGAAACGCAAACCCGCGGACAGGAACAATGACGATACTGAACAGGGACACGCTGGCCATTATCATGGTCGGAACCACGCATGTCATCGACATGGGCGGCAAGAACGCCTTCATCCACTATGAAACCCACGATCGGGCGCACATGCTCCTGCCGGATGGCACGCGCTTTCACGGGACCTGGACGCTGCTTGACGACGGCTACAAGGTCGAATGGAAAAACGGCCCCGCCGGCGCGTGGAAACTCGATCATACAGCGGGGGCAATCGACTATATCGATGCGACAGGCGCCTCCCGTGGACGCATTTCACGCATCGATTTCGGCGATCCGCAACGCCTTGCTGCCTGATCCAACCGGCAGTCAGCCACCAAGCAGGCCGCCGCCGATCGCTTGTTCCAGCAGGGCGACGGCCGCGGCGAGCTTCTCGTCGATGACGTGCAGATATTCCGTCCAGTCGTTGACGTGCCTGAGATCGGCCGCGCCGTCGGAAATGCCGCGGAGCCCAATCAGCGGCACGCCGAACAGCTGGCAGGCACGCAGGCAGGCAAAGGTCTCCATGTCGACCATGTCGGCATCAATGGCGTCATAGGCAACGCCGGAGACGATCGCGCCGCCGGTCGAGAGCGTGGCGGTCTTGATGCCTGGAATGACGAAGGGCAGCGGCACCGACACCGGCAGTTCGAGGAAAGGCGTCGCGCCCTTCTCGAAGCCAAGCGGCGAAGCGTCCATGTCGCGATAGCTCACCGACACGGCCTGGTAGATCTCGGTCTGCTCCAGCCTGCGGCTGCCGGCCGAGCCCAGCGAGACGACTAGGTCCGGAAGCGCGCCTTCAGCCTTCAATGCCGCGAGTTCGGCGCCCAGCCTGACCCCGGCCTCGACCGGACCGACCCCGGTCATCAGCGGCGTGAACTGGTTTTTCAGGTGCGGACCGTATTCGGCCTCGACCGCCATGACGAAGAGAACGGATTTTTGCGACAGGCGTGACACTTCGATAGTCATGAAGCTTTACCCCTATTTGCTACGACGACGAGAAAGGGACAACGTGCCCTCGCGGCCTGCCGGCCTTCGCTAAGGCTCCGGGCGTTCGTCGCTCGAAAAGCCCATTTGGGAGCTTTTCGTCCGCTGCACGGACCGCTCCTCACCCCTCTATCCCGTCGCGGCCGACCACCGTCATCATCGTGCCGGTCATGGTGGCGATCAGCTTGGCCTCGCCGTCGGCGGCGAAGGCGTAGGCCTGGCCGTCGGCGACGATGATGGTGCGGCCGGGTTTGGTCACGGAGCCGCGGAACAAGAACCGCTCGCCCCTGCCCGGCGCGAGCAGGTTCACCTTGAACTCGATGGTCAGCACGCCGGAATTCTCCGGCATCAGCGAAAAGGCCGCGTAACCGCAGGCGGAGTCCAATGCGGTGGAGATGACGCCGGCATGCAGGAAACCGTGCTGCTGGGTCAGCGAGGCGGAATACGGCATCTCGATCTCGATGATGCCAGGCGTCACCAGCGTCAGCTCGGCGCCGATCGTCGCCATCGCCTCCTGGCGGGCAAAGGACGCCCTGACGCGTTCCTCGAAATCCGGAGCGGGTACGATCTTGGCTGCCGCCATGGCGCTTTGCCTCACATTGCTGGCGAAGTTTATTGCAGAGCCAGGCAAGACAGGCAATCTTTTATGCTGCAGCGCAACAAAAGCCCGGCTGGCTTCAAGAGGCAGTCCTGCGCAAGGCGTGGAGATAGAACCCGTCGGTGCCGCTGAGCGCCGGCGACAGCGAGATACCGCCGGCATCGGCAATACGCGCGGCCCCTTCATGGCCCGGGAAGCGGCTGTCCCATAGTTGGCGGTGATCGACCGGCGCGAAGCCTTCATGGCGCGCGCGGAACGCGGCGACCTGCTCGCCGTTCTCGGCCTCGAACACCGAACAGGTGATGTAGACCAGCAGGCCGCCCGGCTTGACGAAGACTTGCGCGGTGTCGAGGATCGCCAGCTGCTCTGCCTTGCGGGCATCGAGCTGCCTTTCCGTCAGTCGCCATTTGGCGTCGGGCCGGCGCCGCCAGGTGCCGCTGCCGGTGCAGGGCGCGTCGATCAGCACGACATCCATATGCCCAGTGAGCGGTGCAAGCTCCGTCGGCTTGCTGACGACCTGGACGTTGCGATTGTGCGAGCGGCGGATGCGCTCGAAGATCGGTGCCAGCCGCACCTTCTCCGCGTCATGGGCGAAGAGCTGGCCCCGATTGTCCATCTCGGCCGACAGCGCCAGCGTCTTGCCGCCGGCGCCGGCGCAATAATCGAGCACCTGCATGCCGGGCGCGGCGCCGGCAAGCGCGGCGGCAAGCTGCGAACCCTCGTCCTGCACTTCGAACCAGCCTTTCTGGAAGGCAGGCTCGGCCTGGACGTTCGGATGCCGGCCGTCGCCGTCGATCGGCGGGATGCGGATGCCGTGCGGCGCGATCGCCGTTGGCGCGGCACCAGTGCCCTGGAGCTCGGCCAGCACCTTGGCGCGATCGGCCTGGAGCGTGTTGACCCTGAGATCCAGCGGCGGGCGCTGCGCCAGAGCGGCGCCTTCTTCGACCCAGGCGTCGCCATAGGCTTGATCGAGCAACGGCGCGCACCAGTCTGGGACATCAGCCCGCACAGCATCGGGCGCGTCGGCCAGACTACGGCTGGCGGCTGCCTTCAGCTCGGACACGCTGAGCAGCGGCGGCGCGAATTTGTCGCCGTCCAGCGCGTCGTTGAGCGACTGCGCCGTCTGCCCCCACTCCAACAGAAGCGCGCCGAAGCCGATGGCGCGCGGCGTGTCCTCGCCGAACAGCCAGCCGGCTGAGCGTTTGCGGCGCAGCGCGTCATAGACGATGTTGCCGATCGCGGCGCGATCGCCGCCGCCGGCGAAGCGATGCGACAGGCCCCAGTCGCGCAGGGCGTCGGCCACCGGCCGGTGGCGCCGGCCGATGTCTTCAAGAACCTCTATGGCCGCCGCCAGCCTTCCGCCCAGTCGCATCCCGTTTTCCGTAGCTGTTACAAATCGGTTCCAGCCCGCTCATAAAGCCTTTCCGACCAGGATTGAAACAGTTCCGTTCGGTTTGCCGATGAAATGGCGTTTCAAGACCGGCCCATTTGGCCGAACGATTTTTCCGTTGGTGGGAGCCCGAGTCAGGAAACAAGAACAATCGATCAGAACATGAAAGACTTCTAATGTTTTTGATTGACGCCTGCAAGAAAGCAAACCGGCTTAACCTCCAAGCTTTTCAAGTGTTTCCGGCAGGAATACTCTTCCGGTAGTGATTCGCGACGCAGGAAACGCGGTTTCGACGGATCCTATAAGGAGAGGGCAATGAAGACTTATCTGGCAGAAGTTCTCGGCACGTTTTTGTTGGTGTTCATCGGCACCGCCTCCGTGGTCACGGGCGGCTTCGGCGGCGCGCTGCCGCTCGGACAGGAAGGCATCGGCCTGGCGTTCGGCATCGGCCTGATCGCCGCGGCCTATGCGATCGGCCCGATCTCGGGCGCGCATCTCAATCCGGCGGTGACGCTCGGCGTGTTCCTGGCGGGGCGGATGCCGGCCAAGGACGTCGTCCCCTACTGGATCGCGCAGATCATCGGCGCCATCATCGCCTCGCTGGCGCTGTGGATCATCGTTTCCGGCCAGGTCGGCGGCCACACCGGCGGCTTCGGCGCGAATGGCTGGGACGAAACGAAATGGGGCATGAGCTCAGCCTTCCTGTGGGAGCTGATCGGCACCTTCACCTTCGTCACCGTGATCCTCGGCGTCACCAACGCCAAGCACACCACCGCCTTTGCCGGCCTGGCCATCGGACTGACGCTGGCGGGCATCCACTTCGCCATGATCCCGGTGACCGGCACCTCGGTCAATCCGGCCCGTTCGATCGGCCCGGCGCTGTTTTCGGGGGGTGCTGCGCTCAGCCAGCTCTGGCTGTTCATCGTCGCGCCGCTGGTCGGCGGCGCGATTGCCGGCGTCGTCGCCAAGGCCGGCGTCTTCGAAAAAGACTGACCGCAGTTCGATAAAGTAAAAGGCGCGGGCATGACCCGCGCCTTTTTGCTTGGGAGGTACGACCTTATCTCGCGATGTCGAAGCGGTCGGCGTTCATCACCTTCGTCCACGCCTTGACGAAATCCTTGACGAACTTGGCCTTGGCGTCGGCCGAGGCGTAGACTTCGGAGAGCGCGCGCAGCTGCGCGTGCGAGCCGAAGATCAGGTCGGCGCGGGTGCCGGTCCACTTGACCTCCTTGGTCTTGCGGTCGCGCGCTTCGTAAACCTCGTCCGAGCCCGGCTCTGACCCGGCCGCCGGATCCCAAACGGTCGCCATCGAAAGCAGGTTGACGAAGAAGTCGTTGGTGAGCTGGCCAGGCCCGTCGGTGAAGACGCCATGCTTGGAACCGCCGGCATTGGCACCGAGCACGCGCAGGCCGCCGACCAGTACCGTCATTTCCGGCGCGGTCAGCGTCAGCAACTGGGCGCGGTCGACCAGCATCGCTTCGACCGACATCGGCAACCTGCCGCGGGCATAGTTGCGGAAGCCGTCTACCTTCGGCTCCAGCGCGGCGAAGGAGGCGACGTCCGTCTGCTCCTGCGAAGCGTCCATGCGGCCCGGCGTGAAGGGTACCTTGACTTCCGTGCCGCCGTCCTTCGCCGCCTTCTCGACCGCGGCGACGCCGCCAAGCACGATGAGGTCGGCGAGCGAGACCTTCTTGCCGCCGGCCTGCGCGGTGTTGAACTCCTTCTGGATGGCTTCCAGCTTGGCCAGCACCTTGGCGAGCTGAGCCGGCTCGTTGACCTCCCAGTCCTTCTGGGGCGCCAGACGGATGCGGCCGCCATTGGCGCCGCCGCGCTTGTCCGAGCCGCGGAAGGTCGAGGCCGAGGCCCAGGCGGTCGAGACCAGCTCGGAGACCGACAGGCCGGAGGCCAGGATCTTGGCCTTGAGCGCAGCGATGTCGGCCTCGCTCACCAGCTCGTGGTCGATGGCCGGGATCGGATCCTGCCAGATCAGCTCTTCCTTCGGCACGAGCGGGCCGAGATAGCGCACCACCGGGCCCATGTCGCGGTGGGTAAGCTTGAACCAGGCGCGGGCGAAGGCGTCGGCAAACTGGTCCGGGTTCTGGTGGAAGCGGCGCGAGATCTTCTCATAGGCCGGATCGAAACGCAGCGCGAGGTCGGTGGTGAGCATGGCCGGCGCGTGACGCTTGGAGGGATTGTGCGCGTCCGGAACGGTGCCGGCGCCAGCGCCGCCTTTCGGCGTCCACTGATGGGCGCCGGCCGGGCTCTTCGTCAGCTCCCATTCATAGTTGAAGAGATTGTCGAAGAAATTGTTGCTCCACTTGGTCGGAGTCGTCGTCCAGGTGACCTCGAGGCCCGAGGTGATGGCGTCGCCGGCAATGCCGGAGGCATATTTGCTCGACCAGCCGAGGCCCTGCGCTTCGATGCCGGCGCCCTCCGGCTCGGCGCCCACCAGCGAGGCGTCGCCGGCGCCGTGCGTCTTGCCGAAGCTGTGGCCGCCGGCGATCAGCGCCACGGTTTCCTCGTCGTTCATCGCCATGCGGCCGAAGGTCTCGCGGATGTCGCGCGCGGCCGCGACCGGATCCGGCTTGCCGTTCGGGCCTTCCGGGTTGACGTAGATGAGGCCCATCTGCACGGCGCCGAGATGGCCGCGAAGCTCACGGTCGCCCGAATAGCGCTCGTCGCCAAGCCACTTGGTTTCGGAGCCCCAGTCCACGTCCTGCTCCGGCTCCCACACATCGGCGCGGCCGCCGGCAAAGCCGAAGGTCTTGAAGCCCATCGATTCCAGCGCGACGTTGCCGGTGAGGATCAGAAGGTCGGCCCAGGAGATCTTGCGGCCGTATTTCTGCTTGACCGGCCACAGCAGCCGGCGCGCCTTGTCGAGATTGGCGTTGTCCGGCCAGCTGTTCAGCGGCGCGAAACGCTGCTGACCGGCGCCGGCGCCGCCGCGGCCGTCGCCGACGCGATATGTGCCGGCGCTGTGCCAAGCCATGCGGATGAAGAGCGGGCCGTAATGGCCGAAGTCCGCTGGCCACCAGTCCTGCGAATCCGTCATGACCTTGTGCAGGTCTGCGATCACCGCATCAAGGTCGAGGCTTGCGAACTCCTTGGCGTAGTCGAAATCTTCGTCCATCGGGTCCGAGAGGTTCGACTGCTGGTGGAGAACGGCAAGGTCGAGCTGGTTCGGCCACCAGTCGCGGTTGGTCCGTGCGGATCCATGCGCCACCGGGCATTTGCCAGCGCTGTTGTCGTCGGTTTTCGCGTCCATCTTAGTCTCCCGATTCTGCCGAGGTTTTGCCGTGGTTGAATTTTGCCGAGGTTGATTTTTCCCGAAATTTCGGGGGCAGCCGCTGGCCGCGCCAACCTGGAACGATTCCAGACTAGGCCGGCCTGCCGATAAAGACAAATTGCCTTTCCTGTTTCGTTTGATAGGATTTTCTTATGATTGGCCTCACTGTCCGGCAAATGCAGTATTTCGACGCGCTGGCGCAGACGCTGCATTTCGGCCGCGCGGCGAAGCTTGCCGGCGTCAGCCAGCCGGCCCTTTCCGCGCAGATCGCCGAGATGGAAGAGCGGCTGAACTGTCTGTTGTTCGAACGCGGCGGCAAGACGGTGCGCATGACCGACGAGGCGCTTGCCCTGCAGCCGCGTATCGAGCGCATTCTGGCGGATATACGTGACGTCGAGACGACTGCCCGGCGCGGCCGCCCGACCATGGAAGGACGCTTCCGGCTGGGCATGATCCCGACGGTCGCGCCCTATCTCCTGCCGCATGTGCTCCCGGAGCTGAAAAAGCACTACCCTGCCCTGCAGCTCGAACTGCGCGAAGCGGTGACCGCCTCCCTGGTCGAGCATGCGACGTCCGGCCGGCTCGACGCCTTCATCGCGGCGTTGCCGCTCGAGCAGCCGGCGATCGTCACCGAAGCGCTTTTTCCAGACCGCTTCTTCCTTGCCGTTCCCGCCGGCGATCCGGCCTTCGCCTCACCGCCGGTGCCGCCCGAGAGCCCGGCGCTGGAGCGTCTGATGCTCCTGGAGGAAGGCCACTGCCTGCGCGAGCAGGCGCTGGCCGTCTGCGGCAATGTGCGGCCGGTGGCGATGGCAAGCTATGGCGCGACCAGCCTGACGACGCTCCTGCAGATGGTGGCGCATGGGCTGGGCGTCACGCTGGTGCCGGAAATGGCGGCAAGTGCGGCCGGCGTCATGCCGGATCTGAGAATCGTGCCGTTCCAGGAGCCGATGCCGCAGCGCATGATCTGCATGGCCTGGCGGAAGAACAAGGTGCGCCAGGACGAATGCGTGGAGCTGGCGCGGATCATACGCGGGCTGGATCGGGCGGTGCTGGCGGCGTGAGCGAACTCCATTAAGTGCACTGCTGATAGTCGAAAACTACTGTTCGTTCCGCGGTCCATTAAGGGCCGGTACAAGTAGCGGTCACACCTTGGCGGCTTACACACCGCTAGCGTCATAGCTCGCCGATTGGCTCACGATTTGGTGTCACAAAGAAAATGTAGTCACAACCAGAGTCTGTCCACAGAATGAGACAATTTCAACATATTAAGGCAGTAGGATAAACAATTCAGATCGTGGCAGAACTTTGCACATTTGCACCTGAGGGGAAAACACTCCGTTAGTAAACCCGCCAGTTGTTTATTTTGGCGCCCCCATGTTAACTTCGACTCGGGCGAAGCGAAATCACGCATCGGTCTGTGTGGGAGGGGGCATATGTGGATTAATCCTGAGGTTGTAGCCGCGATCGCTGGGACATCCGGGGGGCTCGGGGTTCTCGCCCTCATAGCATATTTCTTCGTCGCAAATCGCGCGAGCGAAGTCCGGGCCGCCGAACGGTCGCTTCGACCAATCGTCGAAGGATATCCAGTTTTTACCGAACGGCAGGTGCTTGAGATACTCAGAAGCTTCAAAGATGAAGCTCGGCGATTGGAGGCTCTGCGTGCTATCTTGGCTTACAAAAACAAGGACACCGCGCTAGCTGGCGCCATGTACGACAAAATCAAGGCTAATGTTGACCTCCAGAAGGTTGTTGACACCAGCGCGATTGAGAGAGCTAGCCAAACTCGTTGGGCAGCCATTGTCCTACTGCTCATCGCCGTACTCTCTATTTTATACTATTTAATATCGGACCGTCCAGCTCCCGTCCCGCCCTCTGGCGCGAACCTAATTTCAGTGCAAAGTGCTGAATATGCAGCGAACTACGGAGCAAAATCCGTATCAATACTGATTTTGGTTCAGCGGGAATGCGGCAACACATCGTCATGTAAATTTGCTTGCAATAACGATCACGTGGGCAGCGATCCGGCCAAAGGCACGCCGAAACACTGCGTTGTGAATTTCACATGCAGCCACAATCCTAACGATCCTCGACACGTGAGGTTTGAAGAGAGCGAAACCGCTTTCACGCTATCCTGTCCTGGATGACAGACAGAAATATGCGAACAGGCTAGTCCCGCCGCTGGTTCCAAGTCTCCACCAGAAACGTCGCCATCGTACCCGCAAGGTTGACGGCCAGGGCAGCATGTCTAGCGGTCGCGCGCGCCGGTCGAGGCCCTTTTCCGTGGGCATCGCTAAGCTTGTTGCGGATGGCACCCAGGCCCTCGACCACAGTCTGACACCCACCGAGAATCCGTTTGAAAATGTCCTCGGTGTGCTGATCCGGAGCGAGGTTCAGGCATTCGGCAGCGGACCGGTAAAGCTTCGGCAATTCGTCTTTTTCGCTGTAGGCCTTTCCTGAACCCTCGAGAATGTGCTTGCACACCGCCTCGAGCAGCGTCCGCGCTAGCGTGATGGCGCCTTCGGCGTCGGTTTCCCTTCGGCTCAATGCCCGCTGCCACACTGTATGCACTTCGGACTCGTCGAATGAAGCGAGGGACGTCGATATCATGCTGTCGGCCGGCTGGCTTTGGGTTGCCCGCCTTACGGCGCGTTCAAGGTCTTCCGTTGGATATTCATCAAGAACTCTCTGTGCGACCCGAAGAACTTCCTCGCGGGCAAGCTTCACGAGTCGCCGACTGACATAACGCTGCTTGCTGGAAAACGCTTCGTCTCGCGTGCCAGGCGCCAATCCCACAGCTTCGCCAACATCGGCTAGCAGATTCGCGCTCACAGGGTAGAGCGCTTCTACAATTGCTGTCCGCAAGGCAGCTACTACAGACATTTCCATGGCGACATTTTCATGCGGAATTGCAGGCAACCGCAAGTCCAAACCCAGGGACCTTGTGGATACCTGGTCTTCCGGCTAACCAAGGTCCCTCGCGCCCCTTCTGCACCACCCCAGCCCCTTGACTATCGCTTGGCTCATCACGAACTTCCGCGGCTTGGCGATCACTGGCGCCAGAGGTAATCGCAGCTCGACCGAGATGATCGCGGTTGGTTTTCTGATCTCGCAGCCGTCCACATCCCTGCACTTCGTTGTCAGCCCGTGACAAGTTCACGGCACAAAGATCAGAAACACGTAGGTGAAAAACACCACGACATGGACCATGCCGGTCAGGAACGTCGTTCGTTCGGTGCTGAAGCTCACGCTGCATATGAAAAGCGCCAGCACCAGAAGCACGGCATCGGACGCCGGAAGCCCCAAGGTCAGGCCCCTGCCCGTCAGCAGGCTGGCCGCCGCGACCGCCGGTATCGTCAAACCGATCGTGGCGCAGGCCGAGCCCATCGCGACGTTCAGGCTGCGCTGCAGCTCATTCTTGAAGGAGGCGCGGATCGCCGAGATCGCCTCCGGCATCAAAACCAGTGCCGCAATCATTGCCCCTACGATGCTGTCGGCCTGGGTCACCTTATACGCGGCGAGCGCATCCTCCACGCTCGCGGCGACCTGCTCGGCGAGCAGGACAATGCCGACGAGCCCGCTCAGCAGCAGGAGCGCGCTGACGGAGATGCTTCCGTGGGTTGCAGTTCGCGTCGGAGCGTCGTGCGCCTGCCCCTGGACGAAGTCCTCCCGGTGTCGGACGGTTTGGGCGAACACGAAGCTCGCATAGAGCAGCACCGAAAGGACGCTGACAAAACCAAGCTGAGCCGCCGAAAACGTGCCGGGATCCGTGGCTTGGGTGTAGGTCGGAAGAATAAGCGTCATCACGGTCAGCGCAATCAGAACCGACAGGTATGCGCTGGTTCCTTGCCGCAGGATCGCCTGCTTGCGGTAGCGCCAGCCGCCAAGCGTGAGACAGATGCCGACGACGCCGGTGGAGGTGATCATCACCGTCGAGAAAACGGACTCGCGCGCCAGCGTCGGGTTGTTTTCTCCATGCAGCATCATGGAGACGATGATCGACACTTCGATTGCCGTCACAGCAAATGTCAGCACCAAAGTTCCATAGGGCTCGCCGACGCGCAAGGCGACTGCCTCGGCGTGGTCGAGCACGACGAAAATGGTGGTGAACATGATGGCGCTCGACAGCACCCCAATGAGGATCCTGGTATTCAGCGACCCTTCGTCGACCGAAAGGCCGCTGGCCCTGACCGCGAAAGCCATTGCCAGCGCCGCCAACGGCATCGTGTAGGACGTCACCGATCGCGCATAACCAGTCATCAAAGCCCCCGAATGCCAGGCGTTTACGCGAACTTAGCGGAAAAGCGCGTGGGGAGCATCTCTCGCGGGCATCCTTGCAGCATTCAAAATATGATTGGAGACCGGGCGCCGTTCAAGGCGTCGAATGTCTCGATGGCGTTGCGAACCGCCCCACAGAATTTTTCCAGAAGTTCCGGCTCGTTGCCCAGTCGGCGGCGCAGCGAGAAGGGCACTTCCAGCTGCGCCCCCTTCCCCGTCAGCCCTCGGTTGACGATGTTGGAATCCTGGATACCGGGAAAGGGATGATTGTCTCTTTTTGTCTGGAAACCGGCCTCCTGCAGACGCCCGGCTATCTCTGAAACCAGAGCGGCGTCCTTGCCGCCCAGGTAGACTGTCGAAAAATCGTCGCGATCCTGACGGCCGTGGATAGCGACGACGGTGGACTTCGTCCGCAACAGTTCGAGCGCGGTTGCCTCGTCAAAGTTCCTGGACGTTATGTGCAGCTCCCGGTTGCTTTCGGGCATGAGCCCTTCAAAGGAATACATATCGAGATCGGCCCCCGCTATCGTCTCGGCGATCAGGGAGGTGCGAGGCTCGATTTTGCCGCCATGCGGGGCCATGACGATGGCACTTCCGGTTCGCGCGCCGCGCCGGACGACGATGCGATAATCTATGTTCTCGATTTTGGCGGCCCTCAGCGCCGCGAAATTTGGAAACTCGTTGTCCATAGATGCCGTTTCACGCCGTCCTCTGCGCCACCAGCCCGAGCTCCTCCACCATCGCCTCGCGCATCAGGAACTTCTGCGGCTTGCCGGTCACCGTCATCGGCAGCTCGGCGCGGAAGCGAATGTAGCGCGGCACCTTGTAATGCGCGATCTGACCGGCGCAGAAGGCCTTGATCTCCTCGGCGGTGGCGATCTGATCGGGCTTCAGCACGATCCAGGCGCAGAGCTCCTCGCCATATTTGTCGTCCGGGATGCCGAAGACCTGCACTTCCTTTATTTTCGGATGGCGGTAGAGGAATTCCTCGACCTCACGAGGGTAGACGTTCTCGCCGCCGCGGATGACCATGTCCTTCACCCGGCCGACGATGTTGCAATAGCCCTCGGCGTCGATCGTGGCGAGGTCGCCGGTGTGCATCCAGCCGTCGACGTCGATCGCCTCGCGGGTCTTTTCGGCGTCGTCCCAATAGCCCTTCATCACCGAATAGCCGCGCGTGCAGAGCTCACCCGGCTCGCCGACCGCGACGGTGCCACCGTCGGCGCCGATCGCCTTGACCTCGACATGCGGGTGGATGCGGCCGACGGTTGAGACGCGCTTTTCCAGCGGGTCGTCGACGCTGCTCTGGAAGGAGACGGGACTGGTCTCCGTCATGCCATAGGCGATGGTCACCTGGCTCATATGCATCAGCGACACCACCTTCTTCATCACCTCGATCGGGCAAGGTGAGCCGGCCATGATGCCGGTGCGCAGGCTGGAGAGATCGAAGCTGGCAAAATCTGCGTGATCGAGCATGGCGACGAACATTGTCGGCACGCCATAGAGCCCGGTGCAACGCTCCTGCGCGACCGCTTTCAGCGTCGCGCCGGCTTCAAAACCTTCGCCCGGGAAGACCATGGTCGCGCCTTTCGACACGCAGCCCATCGTGCCCATCGACATGCCGAAGCAGTGATAGAGCGGCACCGGAATGCAGAGCCGGTCTTCGGTGGTGAGTTTTATTGCCGAGGTGACGAAATTGCCGTTGTTGACGATGTTGGAATGCGTCAGCGTCGCGCCTTTCGGCGCGCCGGTCGTGCCTGAGGTAAACTGGATGTTGATGGCCTCGCCGGGCTTCAGCCCTTCGGAGATGCGGTCGAGGCTGTCATGCTCGTCGCGACCGGCCATTGCGAGCACGTCGCCGAAATTCAACATGCCGGGCGAGTTGTCGTCGCCCATCCGGATGACTATTTCCAGCGCCGGCAGTTTCTTAGCCTTGAGCTTGCCGGGCTCCGCCTTGGCGATCTCCGGCGCCAATGTCTCGATCATGCCGAGATAGTCGGAGGTCTTGAACTGCGCGGCGGTGACCAACGCCTTGCAGCTGACTTTGTTCAGTGCGTATTCGAGCTCGGTCAGCCGGTAGGCCGGGTTGATGTTGACCAGAATCAGGCCGATGCGGGCGGTGGCGAACTGCGTCACCAGCCATTCCCAGCGGTTCGGCGACCAGATGCCGACGCGGTCGCCTTTTTCGAGGCCGAGCGCCAGGAAACCGGCGGCCAAGGCGTCGACCGCATCCGACAGCTCGCTCCAGGTGAAACGCTTGTCCTGGCCGACGAAAACGGCGGCGTCGAGCGTCGCGTATCTGCTCACCGTATCGGAAAACAATTCCGGAATGGTCTTGTCGAGCAGAGGCACCGAGCGGTCGCCCGACACATGCGCCTTGCCGCCAACCGGAGCAATGAAGCTGTTGCGCGTTTTGCGCAGATTGGTGGCGTTCATGAGCTCGTCGAGTTTGATCGCCATCGCCGTTCTCCTCCCGGGATAGGCCAGCCTATCAGCCGATGGAGATGGTGGAAATCCGTCAAAGGTCCCCTCCCGTTGAGGGTGCTTCGCGAAGCGCGGGGTCGTCTCACGTCGAGCGCTGCCGCAACGACCCCTCCCGTTCATCCGCCTTCGGAGGCTGGCCACCACATCCCCGGTCTCTACAGGGGCCTCAAGCGTGAGGCAGGACGCTCATCTTCGCGGCGATGTCGCGCAACACCGCTTCGTCGGCCGCAACGCGCTGCTTCTTCGAAGCAACGAGACAAGCCTGCGACTTCAGGATCACACCGTCGCCCAGCACTTTGAGGTGGTTGGCGCGCAGGGTCGAGCCGGTGGTGGTGATGTCGACGATGACGTCGGCCAGCCCCGCCGCCGGCGCGCCTTCGGTGGCGCCCAGGCTTTCGACGATGCGGTAGACCTGAATACCGTGCTTGAGCGAAAAGAACTGCTGCGTCAGCCGCCAGTATTTGGTGGCGATGCGCAAGCGCCGGCCATGGCGCTGGCGAAAATCGGCGGCGACGTCATCGAGGTCGGCCATGCTGTCGACGTCGAGCCAGATGTCGGGCACCGCGACCATGACATCGGCATGGCCGAAGCCGAGGCGGGCGACGATCTCGGCGCACGCTTCCCAGTCGGCGAGGTTCTCGCGCAAAAGGTCCTCGCCGGTGATGCCGAGATCGACCGCGCCCTGGCCTATCTCGCCGGCGATCTCGGACGCGGACAGGAAGGCCACCTCGACATTGTCGAGACCGTCGATGCGGGCGCGGTACTTGCGGTCGTCTTCAGGCAAGGCGACAGCCAGGCCGGCCTTGGCCAGCACTTCGAGCGACTGCTCCTTGAGACGGCCCTTCGAGGGGATCGCCAGCGTGATCATTTGGCGTTCTCCCGCAAGGCTTCGATGCGATCGAGCCAAACCGAGAAGCCGACCCCTGGAATCGGCTTTTTTGCTCCCAGCAGCGTCAGCAACCGGTCGTAGCGACCGCCGCCGACCAGCGGGCGATCGCCATCCTGGACCGCGATCTCGAAGACCAGGCCGGTGTAGTAATCCAGCGGGCGGCCGAAGGCGGCGTCATAGCGGATTTGCGCCATCGGCAGGCCATGCGCCTCGATCGCCTTGGCGCGGGCGGCGAAATTCTCCAGCGCCGGTCCCAGCGACAGGCCGGCATCGGCGGCGAATTTTTCCAGCGCCGCAGTCGCGTCGCTGAGCGCGACGTCGATCTCGAGAAAGCCCTTCAACGCCGAGAAGGCCTCGTCGGACAGCCGCACGCTGCGCAGTTGCGCTTTCTCGATCAGCCGGCGCGCAATGTCGGCCGGCGCGCGGCCGGATGACGCCGACAGCCCGGCTTCCTCCATGCCGTCGGCAATATGCGCGGCGAGGCCTTCCACATCGCCGTCGAGCACCAGCAGGGCGACCGGACCGGAGAGCTGGCTGTTGCGCGGCGGATTGGCGAGATCGGCAAGGGCGGCCTCCAGCATCGGCGCCGAGCCGAAGGCGCGGGCAAGGCGCATGCGCCAGCCGCGCGGCAGGCCGAGCGCGGCCAGCACCGCCTCAAACAAGGTCTGGTCGCCGAGCGTGACGGCGAGCTTCCGGCCGGGCAGCACTAGCGACAGCAGCGCATGCGCGTCGGCCAGCGAGCGGGCATCGGCGGCGGCCGTGTCGCGGTCGCCGAGATCCTCGATGCCGGCCTGGAAGAACTCGTTGCCGCCGTCGCGGCGCTGGCGGAACACTTCGCCGAGATAAGAATAGCGGCGCGGCGTGCCGGCCTGGCTGGAGATGTGATCGAGGCAGACCGGAATGGTGAATTCGGGCCGCAGGCACAGCGTCTTGCCGGTCTCGCTCTCGGTGAGAAAGATCCGGCGGCGCAGGTCTTCGCCCGCCATGTCGAGGAACGGGTCGGCCGGTTGCAGCACGGCGACCTCGACCGCGTGGGTGTCGCGGGCGGCGAAGAGTTCGACGATGTCGCCGGCGATGGCGGGACGGGAGGTCATGCGGCGCCCCTTCCCCTTCTCCCCTTGTGGGAGAAGGTGGATCGGCGCGCAGCGCCGAGACGGATGAGGGGTGTTGGAAGGAATGAGACGCCGGCGTTCCCTGGAACACCCCTCATCCGACCGAGCTTCGCTCGGCCACCTTCTCCCACAAGGGGAGAAGGGAAGGTCGGCGCCCTATCGGCCACGTGCGCGCTCCTCAGCCTGCGCCGCCAGAATCTTCTTCACCTCGCCAACCAGCTCGCTCTCCGCCACCGTCACCTGCGCCGGCCTTGCCGCGCGCCATTCGGCATTGTCGGCGATCTCGGCCGACAGGCGCGCGCCTTCGATCAGGTCCTTGATCTGCACCTCGCCTTTGGCGCGCTCGTCGCCACCCTGGATGATGGCGACCGGGCTGTCGCGGCGGTCGGCATATTTCAGCTGCGCCTTCATGCCGGCGCCGCCGAGATACATTTCGGAGCGGATGCCGGCGGCGCGGAGCTCGGCGACCATCTTCTGGTAGCGGCCGAGGCTTTCGGTGTCCTTGTCCATGACCAGCACCACGACCGGCGCGATGACATCGGCGGCGTCGAGCTTGCCGAGGTTCTTCAGCGCCGTCATTAGCCGCGAAACGCCGATGGAGAAGCCGGTCGCCGGCACCGGCTCGCCGCGGAAGCGCGAGACCAGCCCGTCATAGCGCCCGCCCCCGCCGACCGAGCCGAAGCGCACGATTTGGCCTTCGTCATTGGGGATCTCGGCCAGCAACTCGGCCTCGAAGACCGGGCCGGTGTAGTATTCGAGCCCGCGCACGACGGAGGGGTCGATCAATATCTTAGTTTCGTCGTAACCAGCGGCTGCACAGAGCATTTGTATCTGATCAAGCTCTTCGCAACCTTGCATCACCAGAGGAGTCTGCTCGAAGCCGCGACGCAGATTGTCGACAGTAAGGCCGTTAGCAACCCCGCTGCTGCCCGATCCCTGAGCCTTCCAACCAGTGATGTTTAACAACTGCGATATCTGACTGTCGGAAAGACCTGCGCCTTTGGTGAAATCTCCCTCGCCTTCCTTGCCGCCGTCCCAGCGGCCCTTTCCAAGCAAAAGTTGAATGTCTTCGAGTGCGAACTTGTCCAGCTTATCGATCGCCCGCAGCACCGTCAGCCGGCGGCCGGCATTTTCCTCGCCGCCAAGGCCAATTGCTTCCAGCACGCCGTCCAACACCTTGCGGTTGTTGACGCGAATGACGTAGTCGCCGCGCTTGATGCCGAGCGCTTCCATCACGTCAGCCATCATCATCGCCATCTCGGCATCGGCGGCGACACCCGGCGTACCGATGGTGTCGGCGTCGAACTGCATGAACTGGCGGAAGCGGCCGGGACCAGGCTTCTCGTTGCGGAACACCCAGCCGGAGCGGTAGCTGCGATAGGGTTTTGGCAACCTGTCGTAATTCTCGGCGACGAAACGCGCCGTCGGCGCGGTCAGGTCGTAACGCAGCGACAGCCACTGGTCGTCATCATCCTGGAAGGAGAACACGCCTTCGTTCGGCCGGTCCTGATCGGGCAGGAATTTGCCGAGAGCATCGGTGTATTCGATCAGCGGCTGGTCGGCCGGCTCGAAACCGTAGAGCTCGTAGACCGAGCGGATGGTCGCCATCATCTTCTCGACGGCACGAATATCCTCGGCGCTGCGGTCGGCAAAACCGCGCGGCAGCCGCGCTTTCGTCTTTTCGGATTTGTCGGCCATGGGATGAGTACTCGGTGTTTCGTGGCACGCCTTAGATAGGAAATTTCCTATTTCCAAGGCGCGCGTGTCCTAACCGATGCTGCTAGGTGCGGCAAGGGTGGGCTCTTTCCTTCTCCCTTGTGGGAAGGAAAGAGCTGAAACAAACCACGCGAAAAACGAAACAATTCCGCCGTCGGCGCGGCATGCTACCGACACAATCGGCGACCATAAAGCGCGTCGAAACAAGGGGTCCGGGGCCATGACGACGGCTAACGACATTATCGAGAGCGGCACATCGGCCAGACTGCGCCCTGCCGGTGGCTTTATGCTCAAGCCGGCCCAGCAGCCGGCCGGGCCGTTCGAGGTCGCGGCCGAGGCGCGCGAGCCCACCGTGCGCGACGCGCTGGTGACTGGCCTGCTGGTGATCTATCCGGCCTTCGCGGCGGTGGCGGCGATCATTGCCGGGTTGTTCCTGGCCGGCGCCGGCACCGTCTGACCTTTCACTCAACGATCGGGGATCATCATGCAGTTGCGATTTGCGTGCGCGCTTGCCGGCGCGCTAGCTGTTGGCGCGACGAGCGCCGCCAACGCCTGCCAGCCGGGCGATGCCCGTCTTGCCGGCCATTATTACCTGAACGGCGTCATGGAGGTCGGTTCAGAACTGCTGTTGAAGAAAGACGGCAGCTTTGAATTCGCGCTCGCCTATGGCGCCAACGACCAGTACGGCAAGGGCTGCTGGGTGCGGAAGGGCTCGACTGTCGAGGTCATCCCGGCAGGCCGCAGTTCCGCCTCCACGCATCATACGCCCGACGACAGCGGCTTCAGCGGACTGGTGCTGACGGTGTCCGGCTCCAGCCTGGTGTGGGACATCAACGGCAGCGGCCATAAGGGCAGGTTCGAGAAGTAGCGCGCCTCTTTTCCTTCTCCCCCTGTGGGAGAAGGTGGATCGGCGCGTTAGCGCCGAGACGGATGAGGGGTGCTCCAGCGAAGTGAGGCGCCGGCAAACTTGCCGTCTCCTCCGGCGGTGTGAGACGCTGGCATTCCCTGGAACACCCCTCACCCGGCCGCTTCGCGGCCACCTTCTCCCACAAGGGGAGAAGGCAAAAGCACCCCTACTTCGGCCGCTTCAGCTTCTTGCGCTCTTTCTCCACCTCTGCCCGGCAGTAGCAGCCTTCGAGATGGTCGTTGACCAGGCCCATCGCCTGCATGAAGGCATAGACCGTGGTCGGGCCGACAAAGCTCCAGCCGCGCCTCTTCAATTCCTTCGATATCCTGACCGACACCGCCGTCGTCGGGTTAGCGCGCAGATGCGCCAGGTCGACGATTTCGGGCCGCTCGGCCGGACCCGGCTCGAACTTCCAGAACCAGGCGGCAAGCGAGCCGAACTCGTCGACCATCTCGCGGGCGCGTTTGGCGTTGTTGATGGTCGAAACGATCTTGCCGCGGTGGCGGATGATGCCGGCATTGCCGAGCAGGCGCTCGACATCCGCGTCGGTGAACGCCGCCACCTTGTCGAAGTCGAAACCGGCGAAGGCCTCGCGGAAATTCTCGCGCTTGCGCAGGATGGTCAGCCACGACAAGCCCGATTGGAAGCCTTCGAGGCAGATCTTTTCGAACAGCCGGCGATCGTCCGTCACTGGCCGGCCCCATTCGTGATCGTGGTAGTGGAGATAGTCCGGCAAATTGCCGTGCCAGAAGCAGCGCGCCCTGCCGTCCGGGCCATCGAGAATGCCGGTATTTTCAATCGCCATCGTCAGCAGATCCATTCGTTAATGCGCTTCAGCGCCGCTTTTACCGTGGCTTTACCAGATTCCTGAACCGGCCGGTAACCACACCAAAAGGTTTACTGACAAAGCGGCATTTTACGCATTCCGATTCATGTTTTGCTTGCCGCTCCGCGCCAAGGATCGCGAAACCCAGGGCGCCCTCGCCGCCCCGGATGAGTTCGATCAAGGTGCGTTCCCATGAAGACAGCGTTTTGTTCCCTGCTCGGCGCGGTGGCCATTCTTGCCGCCGGCGCCACGACTTCCCTTGCCAATGACCGCTATGCCGATGTGCCGCCGGTGATGGTAAGCCCCGACCTTTCGGCGCCTTGGGTGCTGCAGCTTGGCCACGCGCCGGGCATCATGCGCCCGACGCGGCAGGCGGTACAGCAGCCGCTGCAGCGCCTGTTCCAGGCGCAGCCCGATCGGCAAAAGACGGCGGCCGTGCAGCAGCCGGCCAAGCGCATGGTGATGCGGCCGCAGATCAATCCGGTCTACCTGCCGCAGGAAGTCGCCTATGACGGCCCTGCGAAGCCGGGCACCATCGTCATCGATACGCACCAGAATTTCCTCTATCTGGTCGAGAAGAACGGCAAGGCGCGGCGCTATGGCGTCGGCACCGGCAAGCCCGGCTTCGAATGGTCCGGCACCCACAAGATCACCGACAAGAAGGTCTGGCCGGACTGGCGTCCGCCCGCGGAGATGATCAAGCGCGAAGCTGCCAAGGGCCGCTACCTGCCGACCTATCTTGCCGGCGGCATCGAGAACCCGCTCGGCGCGCGCGCACTCTATCTCGGCACCACCGAATACCGCATCCACGGCACCAACCAGCCCTGGACGATCGGCGGCGCGGTGTCTTCCGGCTGCATCCGCATGCGCAACGAAGATGTCGTCGATCTCTATGAACGCGTGAATGTCGGAACCACGGTCGAGGTGATATAGTCACAGCGAATCAGCTGGTTAGACGGCGCAGCACTTTTTGTCCGATGCTGTTGCAGCCAAGTCATAGTGCCATCCTGCGGGATGTGCTTTAACCAGCGAAGGGGTTTATGGGGGACGGGCCGTGTGGGGATACGGCCAGTCGCGAAAAGGCAGCGCAGGGAAACCGCGCTGCCTTTTTCGTTTTTTGTTTTTTCCATGCATGAGGTGGCAAGTCGCCCCGAAAGCAGGGCATTTCGTTTCCGGGGCTGATTTCCCGGCGCTCCTCTGCTATTGCAGTGCACAAATCCTATAGTCACGCAATTCCGGACGGCAGTGCGCCTTTCCTTGAATTGCCTCAGAAGGCAGAGGTGCCAGCCATGACCCGGACCGACGACAGCCGCTACCTGAAAGGCGGCCCGGTTGCCCAGCGCATCATTGCTTCGGTGCGCGAGGACGCAGCGATCGCCACGGCCGAAGGTTTTCCGCCGAAGCTGGTCTCGATCACCGTCGGCGATACCGCAGCGGTCGATGTCTATGTGCGCAACCAGCGCGCCAAGGCAGCCCTTGCCGGCATCTCCTTCGAGGAGCGGCGCTTTTCCGCCGACATCACCGCCGGCGAGCTGGAAGCGGCGATCTACGGCCTCAATGCCGACCCGCGCGTCACCGGCATCATCATCCAACGGCCGGTGCCGGCGCATATCCCGATCAAGACGCTGCAGGCGGCGGTGCATCCGCTGAAGGATGTCGAGGGCATGCATCCGGCCTCGATCGGCAACATCGTCTACAACCAGCTCGACCTGGCGCCCTGCACGGCGGCGGCCTCGGTCGAACTGCTGAAGGAGACCGGCCTCGAGCTCAAGGGGCTCGAAGTGGTCGTCGTCGGCCATTCGGAGATCGTCGGCAAGCCGATCGCCTTCTTGTTGATGAGCGAGGGCGCGACGGTGACGGTGTGCCACCACATGACGCGATCGCTGGCGGCGCATGCGCGGCGCGCCGATGCGCTGTTCGTCGCAGTCGGCAAGCCGCGGCTGATCAAGGCCGACATGGTGAAGCCGGGAGCCTGCGTCATCGACATCGGCATCAATTCCGAGGTCGGGCCCGACGGCGAAACCCGTATTGTCGGCGACGTCGACACCGACAGCGTCAAGGAAGTGGCTTCCTGGATCACGCCGGTGCCGGGCGGCGTCGGCCCGCTCACGGTCGCGATCCTGTTGCGCAACACCATGGTGGCGCTCAACCGCCAGCGCGCGCTTTATCGCGCGACCTATGGGGTAGCGGATCAGCTCGCGGCGGAATAGCGCGACGATACAAATTCGATGCAATGGTGGACGGACAAACTACTCCGCGTTCCAGCGCGCGAGGAGGGTTCTGATGCCTTGAGAGGCTTGCAAATAACTTCTAAAGACCTCTCGGCGGATCGTGAACTGCGCTGTCAGATTCAGATCCCTGAGATCAAGGTATGCCTGACAATACTTTGGCATACACCACAAAAAAAGGCTATCAGTTTTGCTCCTGAAATAATACTGGCCGTCTTCTTCTGTCGTGTATTTCGTCCGCATCTTCATTAAACCACCCTGATTGATCAGATTTAGGCCGTCGTTCCGGTATAATCTGAGGAGCTTTTCGATTCTTTGTTCGGCGCTGCTTTCTTTCAATGGATATCCAGGGCCATAATACTGTATTCCGGTGACGACAATGACGGACTCGTATGGTCCGGGATGGGGCCTGTCCGTTTCGCTCGGATGAAACTCTGGCTTCCCCCAAAGATCGCGTTCCGGCGCCTTTAGGTCCGGTATCCAGAATTGGATGCTCACTGATTTGCGATTCGGATTGCAATTGAGATGGGTGGAGAATGGGCGGGGGTAGAAATAGGCCCACGGTATTCTGAATTTCAGCGGCCCGAGGTTAATCGCCACAAGATGTGCAGGGTCGATTAGGCGCGTTCGCTCCGCTTCCTTCGTCAGATGCCCGGGTTCGGCGCTGAGATCCGGTTCCGTGCAAGGCAGCCTGTAGACATCCTCCGCCGTTTCAGCAGCGTGGGCACTTGGCACCAGCGAAGAAAGAAGCAGGAGTCCAGTAGCGGCTGCCTTGCTCGCTGTACGATGGCCCATTGTAATCACTGCTCAAGCCCCAGAAGCGAACTACTCGATAAATATGGCACCAATCAAGTCACGGACAGCCGCTACTTGAACAAGGCACTATCAGCGTAAATTATTACTTTATAAATACGGCCTGCCCGACCAATCGAGATGCGCTCTATCGCTCGGAGCGACATCCGAAAGGGTATTTCTCGGAATTCCCTATTCGCCGGCGATCAGGTTCTTCTCGACAACGCCTTCCGGCTTCGGGCCGCCATAAGCCCAGTCGAGCAGCTTGATCGTATGCACCACCGGCAGCTTCGCCGCGGACGCGATCTGCGTGATGCAGCCGATGTTGCCAGTGGCAACGACGGAGGCGCCCGTCGCTTCGATGTTTTTGACCTTGCGGTCGCGCAATTTGGCCGAAATGTCGGGCTGCAGGATGTTGTAGGTGCCGGCCGAGCCGCAGCACAGATGCCCCTCGCGCGGCTCGCGCACGACGAAGCCGGCCTTGGCCAGAAGCTCCTTCGGCTGACGCGTGATCTTCTGGCTGTGCTGCATGGAACAGGCCGAATGGTAAGCGACGACCGTGCCCGGCCTGCGCGCTGGCTCGGGAAGGTCGAGCGCGGCGAGATATTCGGTGATGTCTTTGGCCAATGCCGAGACGCGCGCCGCCTTTTCGGCATAGGTGGGATCGAGGCGGAGCATGAAGCCATAATCCTTGATGGTCGTGCCGCAGCCGGATGCGGTGATGATAATGGCGTCGAGCCCGCCCTGCTCGATGGCGCGCGTCCAGGCGTCGACATTCTGTCTGGCCGAGGTCAGGGCCTGATGCTCGCGGCCCATATGATGGACGAGCGCGCCGCAGCAGCCCTCGCCCTCCGGCACCACGACCTCGACGCCGACCCTGGTCAGCAAAGAGATGGTCGCCTCGTTGATCGCCGGATCGAGCACGGACTGCGCGCAGCCGGTGAGGATCGCGACGCGGCCGCGCCTTGTGCCTTTCCCGGCATACGTGGCCGGCTTCGCCGTCGGCGATGCCGGCGGGATCGCCGATGGCGCGAGCTTCAGCATGGCCGCCACCGGCCTCAGCGCCGGTAGTTTCTCCAACAGGCCGATGAACGGCCGGCCAAGCCCGGCGAGCTTCAGCGCGACGCGGAAGCGGTTCGGGTAAGGCAGCACGAAGGCCAGTATGGCGCGCGTCAGCCGGTCGAGCAGCGGGCGCTTGTAGGTTTCCTGGATATGAGCGCGGGCATGGTCGACCAGATGCATGTAGTTCACGCCTGACGGGCAGGTCGTCATGCAGGCGAGGCAGGACAGGCAGCGGTCGATATGGGTGACGATCTCCTTGTCGGCCGCCCGGCCGTTCTCCAACATATCCTTGATGAGGTAGATGCGGCCGCGCGGCGAATCGAGCTCGTTGCCCAACGTCACATAGGTCGGACAGGTGGCGGTGCAGAAGCCGCAATGCACGCATTTGCGCAGGATCCTTTCCGATTCCGCGACATGCGGGTCGGCAAGCTGTATGGAAGAAAAAGAGGTTTGCATTTAGTTCTTATTTGCGCGCGTATTTATTGACGAACTTGATCACGTCCACTCCCGATTGCGTCACCACCTCCGCACCGGCATCAATCAGTTGAGCCCTCTTTGATATGCCTCGCGGCCCCGCGAACACCAAAATCGGCACCTCTATGTTTCTATTTTTTACGATCCTAATAAGGTCGAGGCCAGCGCCAGGATTGTCAATCCCGTCCTCTTTTCTACCAAGGTCCGTTATTATCGCAAAAAAACTTTCGTTCTCCAGCCTCTTAACCGCGTCATCAGTGCTCAAGGAAAGAACCACATCCACACCTCCTTTCCTAAATTCATCAATCAAAAAAGCGTTATTTGAAGGAAAATCATCAACCCACAGCAATGTCTTTGATATTTCTTGGCTTGCATAAAACTCTATGTTTTCATTTCTTTCAAATATAGTCCTGTTGTCTAAATCACCATTACCTTCTATCTCTAAGATTCTCTTCTGTATATCTGATATACTTTTCCTTATGTCGTCGACAACTTGCTGCGAATTCAATTCAAACCCAGCAATTTTAACACTTACAGAATCTCTTTTAAGCAATCCATCTATTGTCGGCAAAAATTTATATAGAGCAAATAAGGCAATAACTGGCCAAGCCAAACTGGTAATAGCTGTCCAGAACTCATGCTGCGACAATAAATTTAACATCCTGAATTCCTCCCCAAGGACATTCACTGTAAGCCTGGAGTTGTAATTTTCAAGTTCTTCCTGGATTTAGGATGTTCTTCGGGTCGAACTCGGCCTTGAGCCGCGCCGAGAGCGCCGCCAGATGCGGCGGCTGCGGTTCGAACACCGGCAGCGCGGCGCGATGCGAGGGCGAGGCGCGCACCAGCGTCGCGTGGCCGCCGCCATGTTTGCGGATCAAGCCGCGCAGCAAATCAGCCTCCGGATCGTCCTCGCGCATCGACAGCCACACCAGACCGCCCTGCCAGTCATAGAAGGCATCGACCGCCGCCTGCATGCGCAGCGCCATCACCATGTGGTGCGCCTCAGACGGCGCCATCGAGACACGCCAAACCGGTCGCGTGCCGCCATCGGCGAAAGGCACGCAGTCGCGAATGTCGCGCCAGATGGTTTTCGAGGCCTCGCCGGCGATCTCTTCCAGCGGCCCGGCCTTGCCGAGCAGCTGCTTCAGCGCTTCGATCCGATAGACGACCGAAGGGCCAAAACCTTCGACGCGCAACAGCGTCGCGGCGTCGCTGCCGTGCTTGCCGCCGGCGACCTTCGCGGCGATCCGCTCCGGCAGATGTGCGGCGCTCGACACTTCGGCGCTGGAGCCAAGTGCCAGCGCCATGGCGGCCACGGCGGCATCGTCGAGCAGGCCACGAATGGCCAAGGTCACCTCGGTTTCCGCGGCCGGCAGGACCTTGAAGGTGACGTCGGTCAGCACGGCGAGCGTGCCCCAGCTGTTGGCCATCAGCTTGGAGAGGTCGTAGCCGGTGACGTTCTTGACCACGCGCCCGCCGGACTTGAAGGCTTCGCCACGGCCGGACACGGCGGCGACGCCAAGGATGTGGTCGCGCGCCGCACCTGCCTTGAGGCGGCGCGGGCCGGACAGGTTCGAAGCCAACACGCCGCCGATCGTGCCCTTGCCTGGTTCACCGCCGAGCAGAGGGCCATAGTCCATCGGCTCGAAGGCGAATTGCTGGCCGTTTTCGGCAAGCAATTTTTCGATCTCGGCGAGTGGCGTGCCGGCACGGGCTGAGAGCACGAGTTCGGCCGGTTCGTAGAGGGTTACGCCGATGAGGTGCGACAAATCGAGCGTATGCTCGGTCTGCAATGGGCGACCGATGCCGCGCTTCGAGCCATGGCCGAGGATTTCGAGCGGCGTTTCCTCGGCGGCTGCCCATTGGATGGTGGAGAGGGTTTCGGCGAGTGTGGAGGGGGTGAAGGTGGTCATGAGGGGGCGCCTTTCCTCGCCCCAGCGGGGCCAGGGCAATCGCATATGGCAGCGCTGCCCCCTCTCTGTCCGCTACGCGGACACCTCTCTCCCATTTCATGGAGGCGGGGAAACACCGACCGCCGACGTTGCGACCTTGGAAAGCTTGGGTTCCTCGCCCCCGCAACGCGGGGGAGAGGTGGCTCGGGCGCAGCCCGAGACGGAGAGGGGGCCATCATGGAGCGCTATCTCCCGTCTTCCTGGCTGCGAAAACAAACCTGAGGTCGGCAGCAACTACGTCTTCGGCAAGCCGTCCTTCCAACGCCGCAAAGATCGTCTCGCAAACGCTCTTCTTGTTCTTTAAGACATCGAAGCTCCAAAACCGCAAAACCGAGAAGCCCTCGCCCCGCATGAATTCATCCCGCCGCCTGTCGTACGAACTGTCCGCGTGTTGGCTGCCATCCAGTTCCACAATCAGCTTTTCGCTCCTGCACGCAAAATCCGCAAAATACGGACCGATGGGCATCTGGCGAACGAATTTGTATCCGCCTAGCCTTCTTGCCTTCAGTTCGTTCCAGAGGATCGCTTCCGCCTGGTTGTCGCCGCTACGAAGCGCGCGGGCGCGGGCAATTTTCTCGGGCGAGCGGCGGCTTGGCTGATAGGCCGCCCCCCTCTCCGTCTCGGGCTTCGCCCGAGCCACCTCTCCCCCGCTTTGCGGGGGCGAGGAACTTTGATCCTGAGTCTTCATCAAAACCTCGGAATATCCGGAAACGCGACCTGCCCGCGATGCACATGCATCCTCCCAAGCTCCGCGCAGCGCCGCAGCTGCGGAAACACTTTTCCCGGGTTGAGCAGGTGGTTGGGGTCGAAGGCGCATTTCACCCGCATCTGCTGGTCGAGGTCGATCTGATTGAACATTTCCGGCATCAGGTCGCGCTTCTCGACGCCGACGCCATGCTCGCCGGTCAGGACGCCGCCGACCTCGACGCAGAGGCGCAGGATGTCGGCGCCGAAGCTTTCGGCCTTGTCCAGCTCGCCCGGCACATTGGCGTCGTAGAGGATCAACGGGTGCAGATTGCCATCGCCGGCGTGGAAGACATTGGCGACGCCGAGGCCGTATTTCTCGGAGAGATCACGCATGCCGGCGAGCACGCGCGGCAGTTCCTTGCGCGGGATGGTGCCGTCCATGCAGTAATAATCCGGCGAGATACGGCCGACCGCCGGAAAGGCCGCCTTTCGGCCGGCCCAGAAGCTCAACCGCTCCTGCTCGGACTGCGAGATGCGGCAGGTGGTCGAGCCGTTCCTGTAGGCGATCGCCTCGACGAGGCCGATCAGGTGGTCGACCTCGACACTCGGCCCGTCGAGCTCGACGATGAGCAGCGCCTCGACATCGAGCGGATAGCCGGCCTGGACAAAATCCTCGGCCGCGTGGATCGCCGGACGGTCCATCATCTCCATGCCGCCGGGGATGATGCCGGCACCGATGATGTCGGCGACGCACTGGCCGCCCTGTTCGCTGGTCGGGAAGCCGATCAAGAGTGCGCGCGCCGTCTCCGGCTTCTTCAGGATGCGCACCGTCACCTCGGTGACGACGCCGAGCAGGCCCTCGGAACCGGTCATGACGCCGAGCAGATCATAGCCTTCCTGATCAAGATGGCTGCCGCCGAGGCGCACCACCTCGCCGTTCATCAGCACCATCTCGATGCCCAGCACATTGTTGGCGGTGAGCCCGTATTTCAGGCAGTGCACGCCGCCGGAATTCTCGGCGACATTGCCGCCGATCGAGCAGGCGATCTGGGAGGATGGATCGGGGGCGTAATAAAAGCCCTCCTGCTCGACGGCGGTGGTGATGCCGAGATTGGTGACGCCCGGTTGGGCCACGACAACGCGATTAGGATAGTCGATTTGAAGAATGCGGTTGAAGCGGCTCATCACCAGCAGCACCGCATCCTCAAGCGGCAGCGCGCCGCCGGACAGCGAGGTGCCGGAGCCGCGCGGCACGACGCGGATGTTGCGCTCGTTGCAGTATTTCAGCACGCGCGAGACCTGGGCGACCGTTTGCGGCAACACCACGACCAGCGGCAGCTGCCGGTAGGCGGTCAGGCCGTCGCTCTCGAAGGCGCGCATTTCATTGGCCGCGTCGACGACGCCCTCGCCCGGCACGATGATGCGCATGTCGGCGACAATCTCGGCGCGCCGGCGCATCGTTTCGGCATCTGGCTTGGGCATGGCTAAGCCGGACATCGGGCAGCCTCATCCGCTCTTGACTGGTCAAAATCTTTTACCAGCCCGACGGTTTTGTTGCAAATGCTGCTTTGCTTGCATTCGGCGGCGAGCGTGACGCCAAGCTTCCGCAGCGGCAATCTGCCGCTGCGGACAGACCCGCGCATTAAGATGGTTGTCCGCTACTCGCCCGGATGCTTCGCCGGCTCGGAATGCATTTTCCGCACGCGGCGCACGCCCCACCAGACGAGCAGGATGGCGACCGGCACGGAGGCCGCGGTGATCACTTCGGGCGCGAAAGCGTGACCGAAGACCGAGGCGCCCTTGGCGACATAGCCGACGAGGCCGACGACATAATAGGATACGGCGGCGACCGACAGGCCTTCGACGGTCTGCTGCAGGCGCAGTTGTAGCCGGGCGCGGTTGTTCATCGAGGCCAGCAGGTCGCGGTTCTGCTTCTCCACATCGACATCGACCCAGGTGCGCAGCAGCGTCGTGGCGCGGGTGAGTTTTCGCGACAGGTTGGCCTGGCGCTCCTCGACCGAGCGGCAGGTACGCATGGCGGGCGCCATGCGCCGCAAGAGAAAGCCCGCCCAGGTGTCGTAGCCTTGCACCGGCTCTTCATCCAGCGCTTCCAGCCTCGCGGTGACGATGCCGTCATAGGCGCGGCTGGCGCCGAAGCGATAGAGGCTGGACGCGGCGTCGGCCTCGAGCTCGGCGGCGAGTTCGGTGAGGTCGGCGAGCAAGGTCTGGCTGTCGCGGGTCTCGACCGCCTTCATTTCCAGTGTGGTCTGCGCCAGGCGGTCCTCGATGCGACGGGCGCGGCCTGACAGCGTCAATGCCATCGGCAGGCCAAGCATGGCCAGCGTCCGATAGGTCTCGATGTCGATCAGCCGCTGCGACAGGGCGCCGGTGCTGGCCGGCGTCAGGCCGCGATCGAGCACCAGCATGCGGGTCAGGCCGTCGCCGTCCTGGCGGAAATCGGTGACGATGGCGGCAGCGCCCCGCTCGACCAGCGAATAGCACAGGCTGGTCGGGTCGAAGCCGGCGATCAGCCTTTCGCTCGCCTGCGTCCATTTGCGGATTTCCAGACGGATGCCGGAAATCACGGTGCCGGGCGGCGAGAAGCCATTGCCGAAGGGCGAATCCTCTTGCCCCCGGCCGTTTTCGGCCAGCGGCCCTTCCCAGAGATAGGTCGAGAATTCCGTATGGCGCTCCCAGCGCAGCGTGCCCTTGCCCCATTTCATCGCATGATGGCGGGCATTGCGCTCGGGCGCGGCGATGCCCAGCCGCCGCGACAGTTCCGACAGCACGGCATGATCGACCGCGGTGCCGCCCTCGGTCATGAAGGAGAGCTGGACCAGCACGCGCGGTTTCTCGATCAGCGGATGCGGGCGGGCATGGACCTCGCCCAGCGCGCCGGGCCGTCCCTCATGCGCCGGAAAGCCCATCACGCTGCCTTGGGCGCGCGGTTGGAATTCGAGACTGGACATCTCGTCGGACACGGTTGGTCCCCCTGGTTTCGACCTTCGTGCAAACCCTGCCGTCTTGCGGCAATCGGCGGGACGCGTAAACAGCAAATATCCGCATCCAGGCCCGGCGGCACGCGGCCGGCAATGCGACGGGCTGGACGAATTGGATAAATAATTTGACCAGTTGGCGACAGAGGCTTTAATCTGCACCACATCCGTCCCGCATCCCAGGCACCCTTCCGTTGAGCGACATCTTCTCCAGGATCGAGCATTCGCGCACCGCCGACGAGGTGGTGCAGCAGATCGAGAGCCTGATCCTCGAAGGCGTGCTGCGCACCGGCGACCGGTTGCCCGGCGAGCGCGAGCTGGCGCGCCAGTTCGACGTGTCGCGGCCGATCCTGCGCGACGCGCTGAAGGCGCTGGAAGGCCGCGGGCTGCTGACGACCAAGGCCGGCGGCGGCACGCATGTCGCCGACGTCATCGGCCAGCTCTTCACCAAGCCGGTGACCGATCTCATTTCCACGCACCGCAAGGCGGTGACCGACTATCTGGAATACCGGCGCGAGATCGAGGCTGTGGCGGCCGAATACGCGGCGCGCCGCGCCACGCCGGAGGACCTCGCCCTGCTCGACCGCATCATGGCACGCATGGACGAGGCGCACCGGACCGGCGATTTCGACGATGAGGCGGAAATCGACGTCGAGTTCCACCACGCCGTCTGCGAATGCGCGCACAACATCATCCTTTTGCACACGCTGCGTTCCTGCTACCGGCTGCTGTCGGAAGGCGTGTTCCAGAACAGGCTTCTGGTGTTCGGCGTGCCCGGCGCGCGCGAGGCGCTGCTCGAGCAGCACAGGGCGATCCACGCCGCGATCAAAGCGGCAGACCCAATCGCGGCGCGCAAGGCTGCGATGGACCACATCACCTATGTCGAGCGCTCGATGGCTGAAGCCGAGCGCAGTGGCGACTGGCAGCGCGTATCCAGGCTGCGCCTCAGACAGCGCTCGGACGCCGGCGACATCGAACCCACACGAAAACGCTCCTAAGCAGCGGGGACAACCATGAGCGAAATCCTCACCATCGCCGACCTCAAGGACCTGGCACGCCGCAAGGTGCCAAAGATGTTCTTCGACTATGCCGATTCCGGCGCCTGGACGGAGAGCACCTACCGGGCCAACGAAGAGGATTTCGGCAAGATAAAGTTCCGCCAGCGCGTGCTGGTCGACATGAGCAACCGTTCGCTGGAATCGACCATGGTCGGCGAGAAGGTAGCGATGCCGGTGGCGCTCGCGCCGACCGGGCTTACCGGCATGCAGCATGCCGACGGCGAGATGCTGGCGGCGCAGGCGGCAGAAGCGTTCGGGGTGCCGTTCACCCTGTCCACAATGAGCATCTGCTCGATCGAAGATGTCGCCTCGGTGACCAAAAAGCCGTTCTGGTTCCAGCTCTATGTGCTGCGCGACAAGGACTTCGTGCTTAATCTGATCGACAGGGCCAAGGCGGCGAAATGCTCGGCGCTGGTGCTGACGCTCGATCTGCAGGTCCTGGGTCAGCGCCACAAGGATGTGCGCAACGGTCTCTCGGCGCCACCCAAGATGACGCTCGCCAACATCGTCGACCTTGCGCTGAAGCCGCGCTGGTGCCTGGGGATCGCGGGTACCAAGCGCCGCACCTTCCGCAACATCGTCGGCCACGCCAAGGGTGTCGGCGACGTCTCTTCGCTGTCGTCCTGGACGAACGAGCAGTTCGATCCGCATCTGTCGTGGAAGGACGTCGCCTGGATCAAGGAGCGTTGGGGCGGCAAGCTCATCCTGAAAGGCATCCTCGACAAGGAGGACGCGCTGATGGCGGCTGAGACTGGCGCCGATGCGATCGTGGTCTCCAATCACGGCGGACGGCAGCTCGACGGCGCGCCGTCCTCGATCTCGGTGCTGGAAGAAATCGCCGATGCGGTCGGCGACAGGATCGAAGTCCATATGGATGGCGGCATCCGCTCCGGCCAGGACGTGCTCAAGGCGCTCTGCCTCGGCGCCAAGGGCACCTATATCGGCCGACCCTTCCTCTACGGCCTCGGTGCGATGGGCAAGGACGGCGTCACCAAGGCGCTCGAAATCATCCGCAAGGAAATGGACATCACGCTGGCGCTGTGCGGTAAGCGTTTGGTAACCGACATGGGCAAGGACCAGCTGCGGCGCTAGGCCTTATTCACCGATCCGCCCTAGTTTCCCGTGGTGAACCACACGGGAAAGACGTACGCCTTGACTGAGACCGGCATCCACTATCTCGACGCGCGCGGTCCGGACGGCATGCGTCTCTATGCGATCGGCGACGTGCACGGACGCCACGACCTGCTCGCCGCCATGCATCGGCGCATCGAGAGCGAACTGGAACATGCGCCCGGGTCGGACTGGCGCATCATCCATCTCGGCGACTATGTCGACCGCGGACCGGATTCCAGAAGCGTCATCGATTTCCTGATCGAGACGCGCAAGCGCGATCCGCGCAACATCATGCTCGCCGGCAACCACGACATCGGCATGCTCGAATTCCTAGCCGAGGCAGAGCCGGACGGCCTGTTCGTGAATTACGGCGGCGTGCAGACGGCGCAGTCCTATGGCGTCGATCTTCTTGGCGACGGCCACTGGTACGGCAAGGCGCAAGCGATCGCCCGGGGACATATGGCCCTGGTGAAAGCGGTGCCGCACAGCCACATCGATTTCCTGCAATCGCTGACGTTTTCGGCGACCTTCGGCGACTTCTTCTTCTGCCACGCGGGGATAAGACCGGGTGTGCCGCTCGACCGTCAGAACCAGCAGGATCTAATCTGGATCCGTGACGCCTTCCATGACCATCCAGGGCTTTTTTCCAAGGTGATCGTGCACGGGCACACGCCCGTCCCGGAAGCCGAGGTGAAGGCCAACCGCGTCAATGTCGACACGCTCGCCTGGAAATCCGGAACGCTGAGCGCGCTGGCCGTCAATGGCGGCGACAAACGCATCCTCGCCATGCAGGGGAAAGCGTTTTAGGTGCGATCCCGGCGCAGGCCTGCTTGCGATTTTGATTGTGGCCTAGTTCAGCGAGGCGGTGACGCCATAGCCGTCGACGGCGCGGTGGTTGGTCGCTGCGTCGGCGGCATAAATGCCCAGGCCGCAGAGCACGATGGCAGACAGCATGACAAAAGACAGGAGAGCTGCTTTCACGGACGTCATCTCTGGTTAAGCTTTCTGCATCTGGGCACGAGGCGGTTACCAATGCGTTGAAACGATAAAATGCGTCTCAATGTTTCGACGATTTCGCGCTTCTAAGCAGATTCTGTTTCGCCGGTGTGTCGGCTGGATCACACAAAAGGTTCATGGCGGTTGCATCGACGATACAAAGCGCGCCCTCTTAGAAGAGCGGCCGGACACAAACCAAGAAAGAAGAATGTTGTCCCCAGACGGAAGCGCTGAGGCGTGCCAATTATGCCACGCTTCGCCCGATCGGGGTGGAGTTCAGATCGTCGCAACCCAGGCGCGGGCTATCGCCAGACCGGCGCTATCGGCGTCGGCGCCATTGCGGGCCAGTTCGTCGTCGAGACGATCGTTCCAGTCGGGATGACGCTCGGCGATCATAGCGGCGAAGGAGGTGCTCCAGTCGCGCACCATCGGCGTATCCGCCTCGAAGTGGAACTGGAAGCCATAGACGGCGCGGCCGAGGCGGAAGGCCTGGTTTTCGGCGACCGCGCTGCCGGCCAGCCGCACGGCGTGTTCCGGCAGGCCGAACGTGTCGTCATGCCATTCGAAGATCGGGAATTTCTCGGGCAGCGCCGCCATGACCGGATCCGATTTGGCGGCCGGCGTCAGCGACACCTTATGCCAGCCGAACTCGGTGGCCCCGCCGATCTGGTTGGTGCCGCCGAAAGCCCGCGCCAGAAGCTGAGCGCCGAGGCAGATGCCGAGAACCGAGCGATCCTTGTCGGCGAAATCGCGTGCCAGGTCGAGCAATGCGGGGAAGTAGGGGCAGATCTCGTCGTCGAGCGCGTTCTGGGCGCCGCCAAGCACCACGATGGCATCGTGCCCGGTGCTGTCGCCGGGCAGCTTATCGCCGCGATAGGGCTTGCGCAGGTCGATATCGGCGCCGGCTTCCACAAGGGCAGCGCCAATCTGGCCAAGGCCCTCATTGTCGAAATTCTGGACGACCAAAACCCGCATCGAAAACCTGCTGACATGAAAACGCTGGGGCGAGCGATATCATGCGGCCCGTGTTTCAGCCAAGATGCGTGCCGGAGAGAAAGCCATGCCACTGCAGAACCGGGTCGACCCTTTCGGCGCCATCCATGCCGTGCCGGAACGCGGCCTGTTCACCGGCAATCGCGGCATCATCCACGATCCCGAGACGAAGACGCTGCTGAGGAAGCGCTGGGCGTTGCCGGCCTGGATCATCTGCGTCTGCGAATTCGGCCACGTGCGGCGCGAGCCGATGGGCCGCAACCGGCCAGGAGGAAAAGCCGGCTGGACCGAATTGTTCTTCCTCGACGAGGTGACGGCGCTGGCCGCCGGCCACCGGCCCTGCTTCTTCTGCCGGCGTGAACGGGCGACCGACTTCGTCAGCCGTTTCGGTAAGGCGTTCGGGATTGAAGAACCGCGCGCGCCGATGGTCGACAAACGGCTGCACAAGGAGCGGCTGGGTTCCGGCGGACGGCCGCCTCTCGTGACCGCGCCGGAGCTCGGAGGCTTGCCGGATGGAACGGTGGTAGCGCAGGGCGACGCTGCTTATGCGCTGCGCGGCGGCAAGGCACGCAAATGGTCGTTCGCGGGTTATTCGAGTCCTATCGCCTTCGATCGCCTCACCGGAGGGTCGCTGCGCCTGCTGACGCCGGCGACCACTGTTGCGGTATTGCGGCAAGGCTTTGCGCCTGTCTGGCATCCGACCGCCGATATTTGATGCCGCAGCCGGCCTCGCTCGTTCCTAAGCAGATATCGTGGGATGTCCCACGAATATCTGCTTAGAATCCCTTGTTTTTCGCAGGTTCTGATCGCAAAACCGCGAGACACTTTTGCGGAACCTGCTTGGGCCATGCGCGCCAACTACAAAATGCAGCGGCTGTTCGTGCCTGACGATCTCGGACCCGGCCTCGAACTCGACGCCGGACAGCAGCAGAGCCATTATCTCGCCCATGTGCTGCGGCTCGGCGAAGGTGCCGAGGTGCTGCTTTTCAACGGCCGCGACGGCGAATGGTCGGCGTCGGTCGCTGCAAAGTCCAAGAAGGCGGTCCGGCTGAAGGTGCTGGAACTGCAGCGGTCGCAGCCGCCGCTGCCGGACCTCGTCTATTGCTTCGCGCCGCTGAAGCAGGGCCGGCTCGATTACCTTGTGCAGAAAGCGGTCGAGATGGGCGCAGGCATACTGCAGCCTGTCATCACCCAGCACACGCAGGTGGCGAAGCCCGGCATCGAACGGCTGCGCGCCAATGTCGTCGAGGCGGCCGAGCAATGCGGCATCCTGGCAGTGCCTGAGGTGCGCGAAGCGGAGAAGCTGGAACGGCTGCTTGCCAATTGGAACAAGGAGCGGCGGCTGATCTTCTGCGACGAGGATGCCTCGACCAACAATCCGCTGCCGGCCCTGCAGGCGGTAAACGAGAAGAAACTTGCGCTTCTGGTCGGACCTGAGGGCGGATTTTCCGAAGACGAGCGCAAGATGCTGAGGGCCCTGCCATTCGTCACCGCCATCCCGCTCGGGCCGCGCATCCTGCGCGCCGACACCGCGGCGGTGGCCGCATTGGCTGTGATCCAGGCAACGATCGGCGACTGGTAGGACCTTGCCTTCTCCCTTTGTTTGGACCGGGGATATCGCGAACAGGTGTGCGAGGACATCGCGAACAGTTTTGCGCGTTTTGCGCGAGGGGGTTCGGATTATCCCCGAGCGGAAAGGGAAGGTAAGCCATGCAGATCAAATCCAGTTGAGCCGTGGCTCAGGATTTTTCGCTTGATCGGCTACTGACATTTCGTCCATCTAGCGCCCGGCGGCCAGCTGATGGCTGCGGAGGGCTTTCTAATGGCGCGCGACACAACCGATACCCAGCTCATCGAAGGCGTCGACGAACTTGTCGGCTATCTGGCCGACGGCAACAAGCCGCGCGACAAATGGCGCATCGGCACCGAGCATGAGAAGTTCCCCTTCTATGTCGACGGCAACGCGCCGGTGCCCTATGGCGGCGAGCGCGGCATCCGCGCCATCCTCGAGGGAATGCGCGAAAAACTCGGCTGGGATCCGATCATGGATGCCGGCCGTATCATCGGCCTGGTCGAGCCGACCGGCCAGGGCGCGATCTCGCTGGAGCCCGGCGGCCAGTTCGAGCTTTCCGGTGCGCCGTTGGAATCGATCCACCAGACCTGCCGCGAGGGCAATGCGCATCTGGCGCAGGTGCGCGAGATCGCCGAGCCGCTCGGCATTCGCTTCCTCGGCCTCGGCGGCAGCCCGAAATGGTCGCTGGCCGATACGCCGAAAATGCCGAAGTCGCGCTACGAGATCATGACGCGCTACATGCCGAAGGTCGGCACCAAGGGCCTCGACATGATGTACCGCACCTGCACGATCCAGGTGAATCTCGACTTCGAGAGCGAAGCCGACATGCGCCGCAAGATGCAGGTGTCGCTGAAGCTGCAGCCGCTGTCGACGGCGCTGTTTGCCAACTCGCCCTTCACCGAGAGCAGGCCGAACGGCCTGCAGAGCTGGCGCGGCGACATCTGGCGCGACACCGACAACCAGCGCTCCGGCATGCTCGAATTCTGCTTCTCGCCCGATTTCGGCTTCGCCGACTATGTTGAATGGGCGCTCGACGTGCCGATGTATTTCGTCATCCGCGACGGCCACTATCACGACATGACGCGCTATACGTTCCGACAGTTCATGGCGGGCGCCGCCCGCAATGAACTCCCTGACGGCCTGCCGACGATGGGCGACTGGGCAAATCATCTCTCGACCCTGTTCCCCGACGTGCGCCTGAAGCGTTTCCTCGAAATGCGCGGTGCCGACGGTGGACCGTGGCGGCGCATCTGCGCCCTGCCCGCTTTCTGGGTCGGGCTGCTTTACGACGAGCAGGCGCTTGACGCCGCCGAAGCGCTGACTTCGAGCTGGACCTATGAAGAAGCGCTGGCGATGCGCAACGCCGTGCCGGAGCAAGGCATCGCGGCGCCGTTCCGCAACGCCACCTTGCGCGACGTCGCCCGCGACGTGCTCGCCATCTCGCGCATGGGCCTGAAGAATCGCGGCAAGAAGAACCGCGACGGCTATGACGAGACGTCGTTCCTCAACACGCTCGACGAAGTGGTCGCGCGCGGCACCACCAGCGCCGAGGAGATGCTGTCGGCCTACCACACGCGCTGGGGCGGCTCGATCGAGCCGGTGTTCATGGAATATGCGTATTAACCGTCCGGCATGCGCCGAGCGGTTGGGCGCCAAAAGCCGCTTCAATCGGTGATGGAAACGAACTAGGCTCTCCGATGAGGATATTCTCGGAGGAGAACCCAAATGCCTTCCCTGTTCGACATTTTCGCCCAGGCCCAGAACGGCGCCGGCATGCAGGCGCTGGCACAGCAATATGGGCTTTCGATGCAGCAGGCGCAGGCCGCGGTGCAGGCGCTGCTGCCGGCATTCTCGCAAGGGCTGCAGCGCAACACCGCCGATCCCTACGGGATGGGTGCGTTCATGACCGCGATGGCGAGCGGCCAGCACGCCAAGTATTTCGAGGACGCCACGAGGGCCTTTTCGCCGCAAGGCATCGATGAGGGCAACGGCATACTCGGCCATCTGTTCGGCTCGAAGGATTTGTCGCGCGCCGTGGCAGCCCAAGCCGCGCAGGCGACGGGTTTGAGCCAGCAGGTGCTGCAGCAGATGCTGCCGGCCATGGCCTCGATGATGATGGGCGGGCTGTTCAAGCAGACCAACAATCAATTGAGTGGGGGGCGGATGCAGGCCGCCGGCTTCGGCGGCAGCGGCAATCCGCTCGGCGAGATCATCGAGCAGATGATGCGCCAAGGCGGCCTCGCGCCGGCGCCGCAGACAAGCCAGGCGCCGCAGCCGCCGCCCTATGGCGAGAACCCGCTCGGCAAAATGCTGCAGGACATGTTCGGCGGCGGCGCGCAGCAGTCGCAAAGTCAGCCCCAGCAGGCCCCCAGTCCGTACGGCGAAAACCCGCTCGGCAAGGTGCTGCAGGATATGTTCGGCGGCGGCGCGACACGGCAGCCGCAGCAGACTCAACCACAGCAGACGCAAAGCCCCTATGGTGATAACCCGCTCGGCAAGATCTTCGAGGAGATGCTGCGCCAGGGCGGCGGCGGTTTCGGCATGCCTGGGGCACAACCGGCGCCGCAGCCGCAGCAGAGCGCGCCGCAACAGCCGCAAACCAATCCGAGCGGCCGGCCGCGAAACCCGTTCGACGATATCTTCGGCAAGATGTTCGAGACCGGTGCCCAACAGCGCGACGAATATGAGAAGAGCGTCGGGACGATCTTCGATCAGTTCAAGCGCGACATGGACCGGCGGTGAGTTATCGAACGCCCCGGAACGACTTTCGTGAGCAAGAGACTCGAACAAATGCGCCGCAATCCCCGCGGCGACTGGTCGATGCGAGATGTTAAGGCAGTTTGCGACGAGGCCGGCATTCAATGCGTGCCGCCGAGATCGGGGCGGTTCGCATTACAAAATCTACCACACGGCAATGACTGACATTTTGACGGTGCCTTTAAACGCCCGATCAAGCCCGTATATATTCGAAAACTCGTGTCCTTTATCGACGAGGCAAAAAAGCATGACGGACAAGCTTGAATATCCTGTCGTCATCGCACCACTCTCGATTGAGGACGGTGGCGGGTTCTCCGCTTATGTCCCGGATCTTCCCGGCTGCATGAGCGATGGCGAAACTCCCGAAGAGGCCATCGCGAATGTTCAGGAGGCCATCGCGGCTTGGATAGAAGCTGCGCATGAACTTGGCCGGTCAGTGCCAAGACCGTCGAGAAAATTGGCTTTCGCCTGATCCCCTGAGACGCCTCCCAGAGAGAGGCGCGGTCAAAAAATGCCCGGTCCTGGAGGAGGAACCGGGCAATGTGCAGGCTGGCCGGCGGGGAACCGGCAGGGAGTGTGGGAGCCTGCATGAAACTTGGTCGCGCCGAGCCGTGAAAAGGTTCAACGCGACCGGAAATCCGGGCAATGCGGCCGTTCAGGCCACCCGACGAGCAAGATCCTCGATCGTGTCGGCGCGCTCGCTGGCAATGGCGCGCAGCTTCACCGTCGGATCGCGCCCGAAGGGCACGGCGACGGCGAGATGAAGGTCGGAGCGCGTCAGGCCGATATCGGCAAGCTCGGCGTCCGACATCTCGCCCAGGCGATAGAAGGCGCGGCGGTTTTTCCAGGCGACATAGGCGTTGGCGAGAGCATTGAGCACGCGCGTCGCAACGGCCGGACGCGTGGTGATGCGCGGGGTCTCGGAAGCGAATTCAATCGTGGTCATGTCAGTCTCTCCTTCCAGGAGCCGAGCGGACGAAACCAGGCGATCGGCGCCTTGGGAGAAGCGCCGTTCCGGTTTCCATTCACATGCTGTCATGTGGACAATGCCAATTTGCCATCGCGAGATTGATTAATCCAACGAATGTTTTTAATCTGTAGCATCAACATCAATGATGGGTTTGACCGATGAAAGCGCCGCTCGACCTCGATCAGTTGCAAACCTTCATCTCGATCGCCGACACCGGCAGCTTCACCCGCGCGGCCGAGGAGGTGCATCGGACACAGTCGGCAGTGTCGATGCAGATGCGGCGGCTGGAGGAGCGGATCGGCAAGCCGTTGTTCGAAAAGGACGGCCGCACCAACAAGCTGACCGAGGAGGGCGAAAGGCTGCTTGCCTACGCGCGGCGGCTGATCCATCTCAACCGCGAGACTTTGGCCGCCTTCGACGACCAGCGGCTCGAAGGCACGATCCGTATCGGCACGCCGGACGATTATGCCGATCGCTTCCTGCCCGAGATCATGGCGCGTTTCTCGCGCTCCAACCCGCGCGTCGAACTGACGGTCGTCTGCGAACCGACGCCGGGGCTGGTCGAGCACATCAAGCGCGGCAATCTCGACCTGGCGCTGGTGACGCATAACGATACGCGCGGCCAGTCGGAAGTGGTGCGGCGCGAGCCGCTTTTGTGGGTGACGTCCGCCAACCATGCCACACATGAGCAGGAAACCCTGCCGATGGCGTTCGGCCGGCCGAACTGCATCTGGCGGCGCGCGGCGGTCGACGTGCTCGACCGGCAGAACCGCGAGTATCGCGTGCTGTTCTCCAGCTTCTCGGCCACGGTGATCACCGCGGCCGTGCTTTCCGGCCTGGCGGTCTCGGTGCTGCCGGAATGCGCGCTGCGGCCCGGCATGCGCGTGCTCGGCGAGGCCGACGGCTTCGGCCAGTTGCCGGACTGCCGCATCGGCATCATGCGCGGCCAGACCTCGCAACCGGAGATCGTCGACGCTTTGGCCCGTCACATCGCCGAAAGCCTCGACAACATTTCCGTGCCGCTCGGCGAGGAGGCGGGAAGCTTCGACTTCGCCGCCCTCGCCTTCGCCAAGATGAAGCGGGTCAAGGCGAACCAGATCATGCCTGGCTGGTAGAGTCAGGCGCGAGCGGCGGAACGTTCCCGGTCGGCAGGTGAAACACCCGGCAGCGCAAGCAATTGGCCGGGCTCCAGCGGCGGCGACAGCAGATAGCCCTGCAACTGGCGGCAGCCCATGCCGACCAGCAAGGCCTTTTGGGCATCGGTCTCGACGCCTTCGGCGGTCACCTCGACCTTGAGCGCCTGCGCCAGCTCGATCAGTGTCTTGACGATTGCGCGCGCGCTTTCGTCCTCGTCGAGCAGATGCACGAAAGAGCGGTCGATCTTCAACTTGTCGATCGCCTGGCGGCGCAGATAGCTCAGCGAGGAATAGCCGGTGCCGAAATCGTCGAGCACGATGCAGATGCCGGATTGACGCAGCGCGGCAATCACCCTGCCGATCGTATCATTGTGCTCGAGCAGCACGCTTTCGGTGGTCTCAAGCTGCAGGCGACAGGGATCGAGCCCGGTTTCGCTCAGGATATCGGCGACCTGTCCGGCAAAGCCGATGTCACGCAGCTGCATCGGGGAGATGTTGACCGCGATCCAGGGCAATTCCGTCCCGGCGGCAAAGCGGCAGGCTTCGCCCAGCGCCCATTTGCCCAAATCGCCGATGAGGCCGCGCTCTTCGGCGATGGCGATGAATTGCGCCGCCGGCAAAGCGCCGTGCACTTCATGGCCCCAGCGGATCAGCGCTTCGGCCCCCAGTATCGCGCGGCCGTCGGCCGAGAAAACCGGCTGATAGGCGAGCTTGATGCCACCTTCGCCCTCCAGCGCCTTGCGGAGTTCCGATTCGACCTTGCGCTTGCGCAGCAAGAGATCGTCCATGTCGCCGGCAAACAGCTCGTAGCGGCCACGACCGTTCTTCTTGGCCTCGTAAAGCGCGATGTCGGCCTTGCGCAACAGCTCGTCCGCGTCGATGTCCGATCCAGACGACAGCGCGATGCCGACGCTCGCGCTGACGAAGATCTGGTCGTCGATCAGCCGGAACGGCTCACGCAACTTCAAGAGCAGCCTTTCGGCGATGTCCTCGGCGCTTCCGACGTCGGGAACGTCAAGCAGGATGACGGCGAATTCGTCACCGCCGAGCCGCGCGACGGTATCGACTTCGCGGATCGTATGCTTGAGCCGCGCCGCCGTCTGGCGCACGAGCTCGTCACCGGCCGGATGGCCGAGCGTGTCGTTGATATGCTTGAAGCGGTCGAGGTCGAGGTAAAGCAGCGCGACGCGCGTCTTGTCCCTGCTGGCGAACAGCAGCGTGCGCCGCAAGCGGTCCTCGAACAGCGCCCGGTTGGGGAGGCCGGTGAGCGTGTCGTGGAAGGCAAGATATTGCGCCTGGTCCTGGCTGGTCTGCAGCGCCGTCGAGGCCCGACGCAACCTGCTCAACAGGAATACCAGCACGCCGCCCGCCAACAGCAGCGCGATCACCAAGGCAGGAGCGATCTCGCGCACCAGAGCAAGGCCGGGCCGTAGCTGGTCCCAGCCGATATAGCCGAGGATGACGCCGCGCGAATCAACCAGCGGCACGGCGGCTGGGCCAGCCGGCTGTGACAAAGGCACCAGCCGCGCGCCATCAAGCAGGTACTTTCCGGCGATCTTGCCGATCACCGCGTTATTGATGAATTCGACCGACACATGCAGATATTCGGTGCCTTGCGCCTGGCTGATCCTGTCCGAGCTCGGCAGGAGCGGCGCGACGCTGACGATCGCCGGTTTGCCGTCGAGCGACACGAGATCCTCGGCCACCATCTTCGCAGGCTGGCCGTACGCATCGGTCTGCGGCGGCCCAGCCAGCATGCGACGCAGTTTTTCGATGATTGGAAGAAGCGTGGGCTGGTCCTCGCCATAGGCGGAAGCGTCGACCACCTTGCCCTCGCGCATGGCGTGGATCGCATGATTGGCGGCGTCGAGAATATAGACCCGGTTGTGACCATAATAGGTGTACATCCAGACACTGAGATTCTCTTCGATCCAGGTCTGGTTGCCTGCCCTCACATTGATGATCGCGTCATCCCAAACCGAAACGCTTTCCTGCTCCCGCTGAACAGACGCAATCTGGTCCTTCAAACCATCGGCGATGAACATCTTTTGTCGTACGAGCGAGGCATCATCGGCCTGGCTGGCCGCGTAGAAACCGAAGCCCACGACGATGGCTAAAGCGAAAGTGGCGAGCGTCAGCACGGTCAGCGTGACCTGACGGGTCAACGGGCTGCTGTTTTGGCGTGCGCTCATCAGGTCCCCGGCCGGCTCTTCTGGGCCTGTCAAAGCAAATCGGGCTTAAGATCGCGTTATGATATTAGCGCGGTTTCGCCGCGCTTGACGCGGGCCGATAAGCGTTCCCCAATCGCGCAATGAGTGAAACAGCAACCGAATCACGCAGCAACGCCACCGAATATACGGTGAGCGAGATTTCCGGCGCGCTGAAGCGCACTGTCGAGGACGCCTTCGGCAATGTGCGGGTGCGTGGCGAGATTTCCGGCTATCGCGGCCCGCATTCGTCCGGCCACGCTTACTTCGCGTTGAAGGACGACCGCGCGCGGATCGATGCGGTGGTCTGGAAGACCACCATGGCGCGGCTGAAGTTCCGCCCCGAGGAAGGCATGGAGGTGATCGCCAGCGGCAAGCTGACCACCTATCCCGGCAAATCCAACTACCAGATCGTTATCGACAATCTGGAGCCGGCGGGCGCCGGCGCGCTGATGGCGCTGCTCGAAGAGCGCAAGCGCCGGCTGCAGGCCGAAGGCCTGTTCGATGCCGGCCGCAAGCGTCGGCTGCCTTTCATGCCCAAAGTCATCGGCGTCGTCACCTCGCCGACCGGCTCGGTGATCCGCGACATCATCCACCGCATCAAGGACCGGTTTCCGCTTCATGTGCTGGTGTGGCCGGTGAGGGTCCAGGGCGACACGACGGCCAGGGAGGTGACCGCGGCCGTCAACGGCTTCAATGCGCTGACATGGGACGGACCCATCCGCCAACCCGATCTGTTGATCGTGGCACGCGGCGGCGGCAGCCTCGAGGACCTCTGGGGCTTCAACGACGAAGGGCTGGCGCGGGCGGTGGCGGCGTCCGCCATCCCGGTGATCTCGGCCGTCGGCCATGAGACCGATACGACACTGATCGACTTTGTTGCCGACATGCGCGCGCCGACGCCGACGGGCGCGGCCGAGATCGCCGTGCCGGTCAGGGCGGATCTGGAGGCTACCTTGGCCAGCCTTGCCGCGCGGCTCAACGCCTGCGCCTCGCGGCATCTGGAACGCAAGCGCCAGGCGGTGCGCGCCGCGGCGCGCGCGCTCCCCTCGCCCGACCAGTTGCTGGCGCTGCCGCGCCGCCGTTTCGACGATGCGACCAGCCGCCTCGGCCGAGGGCTGACGGTGAATATCGAGCGCAAGCGGGCGACACTGGAGCGGCAAAGGCTGACGCCGGCAACCCTGTCGCGGCGCCTCAATGAAGCGCGCACGCTGACGAGTCGCGATATTGCCCGGGCGCGAGCCGCGTTCTTCGCCATCGTGCGCGAAAGGCGCGCGCGATTCAAACGCACGGCGGCAAGGCTGTCGCCGGCGCCGATCGTGCGGCGCCAGAAGCAACAGGCCGACACGCTGGCAGCGCTGTCGCGCAGGCAAGATCAGGCGACGGCGCGGCGCCTCGACCGGCTGCGCGCGGCTCTTACCCAGGCGGACCGGCTGCTTTCAACATTGTCGCACAAGGCCGTGCTGGCGCGCGGCTTCGCGCTAGTCAAGGACGCCGAAGGCGCCGTCGTCAAAGGGGTCGCGGAACTGGCACCGGGCGCGGTGCTGCAGCTTGAATTCGCGGACGGCACTGCCGATGCCATCGCAACCTCCGGCGGGGCGCGGCCGAAGCTGGCCGCGAAATCGCCCGCCAAGGCCAAGGAGCCGGGCAATCAGGGTTCGTTGTTCTGAGGTTTCCATGCGCGACCACGACCCGCATCTTCGCACGCCATCTGGCAAGCCGCGCCTGCGCTCGTTCGGCATCGCGCTCGACGGCACGCCGGGCCCTTTCAACGCCATCACCGACGTGCCGGGCGTGTCGGTGGGCTACACGACGCTGATTTCAGGCGACGGCCCGCTGCAGGTCGGAAACGGTCCGGTGCGCACCGGCGTGACCGCGATCCTGCCCAGGCCGGTTCGGGAACTCGCGACGCCGGTGTTCGCCGGCGTGTTCAGCCAGAACGGCAATGGCGAGCTGACCGGAACGCATATCATCGAGGAAACCGGCGCCTTCAATTTCCCGGTCACCATCACCAACACGCATTCCTGCGGCGTGACCCGCGACGCTACGCTGCGCTGGATGCACAAGGTGTTGCCGGCCGCGCTCGACAGCGGCTGGGGCCTGCCAGTGGCGGCAGAGACCTATGACGGCTTCCTCAACGATATCAACGGCCATCATGTGAGCGTCGACCATGTGACCGCGGCACTCGACAGCGCCAGCGGCGGCGCCATCGAGGAAGGCAGCGTCGGTGGCGGAACCGGCATGATAAGCTTCGGCTTCAAGGCCGGATCCGGCACCGCTTCGCGCATCGTCGGATGGCGGGATCGGCGCTATACGCTTGGTATCTTCGTGCAGTCGAATTTCGGCCAACGGCGCAATTTCACCATTCGTGGCCAGCGTGTCGGCCCTGAATTGGCCCAGCCGGCCATCCGCGAGGGCACGCCCCGCGCCGAAAAGGGCTCGATCATCGCCGTCATCGCCACCGACGCGCCGTTGCTGCCGCATCAGATGAAGCGGCTCGCCCGGCGCGTGCCGCTCGGCATTGCCGTGACCGGGGGCTATGGCTATCACAGTTCTGGCGATATTTTTCTCGCCTTCTCGACCGCCAATGCCGAGGCCGCGCTGGCGCCTTCAGGCCGCATCGCCCGCGCGGAATTCATCCCGGACGTCGACATCGACCCGTTCTTCGACGCGGTCGTGCAAGGCGTGGAGGAAGCGATCCTCAACGCATTGGTTGCCAATGCGGATATGACGGGGCGCGACGGCAATTTCGTGCCGGCGCTGCCGAAGGAATGGCTGGAGGAAAAATTCGGCTGAGAAACGGCGCCGCCGGCCCGTGGCGGGCCGGGGTTTATTCCGGCTTGTCCGGGTTGACTTCGCTGCTGCCCTCTTCAACGGCTTCCTCGAGGCGCGACGCGATCAATTCCTGGATGTCGCCGACCTCTTCCTGGATGTCCTCCAGCAGAATGCCTGCCTCGGCGGCCTTGGCGCAGCATTCCTTGGCAAGGGTCTCGGCCTGCTTGTCGATCTTGATCGGCAAATGCTGGCATTGGACTTTCTCGCCAATCCATCCGCGCAAGAACTCGATCGCATGTTCACTCATACTGCTTTTTCCCTAGCGGCAAAGCCGGTTGGTCGTCATGAACGTCCGCATCCCTGCAAAGGATGCATGCTCCATTCGAGCCGAGTCGGCCTCGACCGGCAAGACACCTTGTCCATGGGACAATATATCTCGCCCTAGAGACAAGAGAGCTTGCCCATGGTCCGCGGAGCCGAAGGAATGGAAGGGTTCAAGGTGCACGTTCAGATCATCGAGAGTGATGGTACCGTTGGCTGGGATCGAACCAGCGACCTCCGGATCCACAATCCGGCGCTCTAACCAGCTGAGCTACAACGGCCTGCCTGCCTGAGCTGGATCGAGGTGAAAGCTTCATTCTCCGTGATCCGCTCTGTCGTTCGGCGATGCGTCAAATACGGGCTATCGGATTCTAATTCAAGGGCCTTGATAAGGTAAACGATTGGTTTCCTCATTCGCCTTTCGTCAAGGCAAAAGAAAAGGCCGGCGGGAGGAGGTGCCGGCCTTTTCCTGTTACGAGCCAGCGGGAGGAGGTGCTGGCTGGTCACCCCGGAAACGGAGGGAGGAGGTTCCATTTCCGGGTATCTGGTTGCTCAACCTATCGCACGACTATTTGTCTGACGAAATGCGACGTTTTGATGCATCGCAGCGTTGTGCGCTGAAATCAGGCGGCCTTGACGTCCTTCATCGCCTTCTCGAAGGCGCTCTTGACCGGCTTGGAGACATCCTCGACCGCCTTGGTGGCAACGGTCTGGAACTCCTTGGCCTGTTCGACGGCCATTTCGACGCGCTTGCGCAAGAAGGAGGTCTGCAGCTCGACGACTTCCGAAAGTGTCTTGGCGCCGACCAGGGCTTCGAGGTGCGAGAAGCTGGCCTCGGCATTGGCGCGCAGCGCGGCGATAGCCTTCAGCGAAACGTCGCTGGAAACGGTTTTGGCGGTCTCGTAGGTCGACTCCAGAACCTTCTGGGTCTCCTCGGCGCCGGTCTTCAGCTTGGCATAGGCTTCCTTCGACTGCTCGACGCCCTTCTCGGCGAAGGCGCGGATCTGGTCGGTGGCCTTGGAAGCATCAAAGCTCGGGAATTCGACGTTTTCGATGGTCTCGGCAGATTTGGCAGTGGTCTTGGACATTTTCCAACCTTTCGCGGCAGCGGCTTTGACAGAAAGCCGTCTCGTTCATGTATGATGGCAATATAAAGGATTTTTTTGTGCGTTGCAATATCTTTGCTGCACCGCACCATAAAATCTTTCCCCTGCGTCAGCCACAAGAGCCGTTAACCAAGAGCCCAGAGATTTCGACCGATGCAAGCCTAGGCTTGTGGACCTCCGGGCCGCGGGCTTTTATTAACAAAGTGTTAACTGAAAAATGCCTGCTCCGGAGGGTTGGCCAGCGCATGCCGCCTGAAAACTACTCCTTCCTCGACGTTGCCGTGCTCGACGCGGTGCGCCAGCGCTTTGCCGCGGGCGATGCTTTGGCCATTTTGTCGGTCGACCTCGAACAGGTGATCTGGGCGAACGGTCCGGGGGCGTCGGCCTTCGGCTATCCGGATATCGAGGCCATCATCGGCGCCTCGGCGCGGCTGCCGCTGATCGCCCGCCGGCAGATCATGGCGACCAGCGGTTTTCCCGACATCGGCAGCGACCGCGCCGTCACGGTGAGGCTGGCCACCGGCATGGAAAGCCGCGCCGTCGGCTTTCTGGCTAGCGCAGTGACGATGCCGGACGGCGAGGCGGCAATCATGCTGGCGGTGCCAGCGGCACAGACCACTTCGCGCAGCGCCGTCGAGATCGCCAGCCGCGCCATCGGCGGCTTTACCGAGGCCGGACATTTCATTGCCTTTGTCGACGCGCAAGGCGGGGTCGAGGCATCCTCGGACGGCTTTGCGGCGCTCGGTATCGAGCCGCGGACGTTGGCTGCCCTGGTTGCGGATGTGGCAAGCAGCGGCGACCGTATCGTCAAACGTCTCGTGCCGGGCACCGACACCGCCTACCCGGCCGGTTTTGCGCGGCTCACCGATACGCGGCATCTGCTGGTGGTGATCGACGAGGCGCAGCTCGACGGCTCCGATAGCGGCCAGGACGATCGGGCGGCCGCCGGCCAAGGCGATCGGACCGGCGATCAGGGAATTGCGGCGCCAGAGGCGGTCAGCGCCCCGCCCCAAGGTGAAAGCGCGGCAATCGAGCCCGAGTCTCAGCCTGCCCAGGACAACCCAGTGCCTACCGTGGCGGCTGGCAAAGAGGACGAGCCGGCGCCAGAGGCTCCCGACAGCGACGCACAGCCCGACGCGGAGGGCCGGACCTTGGCCGGCCAGCGGCCTACCCGGACAGACCATCAGGCCGATGCCGCCGGCGCCGGCCAGCACGACCATTGGTATTTCAATGCCGGCGACGATGGCGCCGGGCATGCTCAACCGGCAGCGCCGGCGAAGGACGAGCCGGAAGGTGCCGCCGCAGCCGAAGGCCAAGATGCGGGCAACGCTGCACGCGAAACTACCAAATCAGCCCAGCCGGGCCTGCCGCGCGACATCGACCGGTCGGCGGCCCCATTGCGCTTCGTCTGGCGCACCGACGCCGAAGGTCGGTTCAGCGCGCTGTCGCCCGAATTCGCCGACATCGTCGGCCAGCCCGCCGCCGATGTGATCGGCCGCCGCTTCAAGGATGTCGCCGCCACTTTCGGCCTCGACGCCTCGGGCGAGATCGCCGGCCTGCTCGACCGGCGCGATACCTGGTCCGGCCGCTCGGTACTGTGGCCGGTGGCCGGAACGAGTCTGAAGATCCCCGTCGATCTGGCGGCCCTGCCCGTCTACGGCCGCAGCCGCGCCTTCGAGGGTTTTCGCGGCTTTGGCGTCGCGCGCAGCGCCGACGCCGTGGTCGATCCGGAAGCGCTTGGCATGGCTCTGGTGCCGAATGCCGCTCCTGCCGGGGCCACCTCCGGCGGGGCCGACGCGTCGGGCGATCAGCCGGCAGAGCAGACGCCTCTGGAAAAGCCAAGGCCCGAAGACCCCTTCCGGGGCGAAGTGCCGGCGCTGACCATCGTGCCGAAGCCGGAGCGACGCTTTGCCGACAAGGTGATAAGGCTGGCCGAGCATCGCCAACCGGCCAACGACAAGCAACCGGGAAGCGACACGCCGGCAAATCACAAGGGCCTGTCGATCCTCGAGCGCAGCGCCTTCCGCGAGATCGGCGAGCGGCTGCGCAAGGACAGTTCCGCCCCTGCCGAGGAACGCGCCCCCGAAGCCGACAATCGGCCCGATGCCGCTGTTGCCAGCGAGGACGCGGCAACGGTGAAGGAAGCGGCCAGCGAAACAAGGGTCGACGCAAGCCAGCCGCTTCCACCCGATGCGGCGGAGCACGACGATTCCGCCCAGGGCGCGACCTTGTCCTCGCCCTCGGAAGCCGACGACGCGAAGGCCGCGGAAGCGGAGACCGAGGCGGAAGACCAGGAAGATCTGGCGCGGCTCGACGGCATCGATGGCGCCGCCGAGGTAGGCGACGCCGGCCTGGCCGAGACCTCGGCTGTTTCCGGCTCGCTGCTCAACTTTGCCGATGGCGAGAAACCCACGGAAGACGCCGGCGTCGCGCCGGTTTCCCAGAACGAGCAAGCAGAGGGCGCCCGGGAGGCCGCCGAACCTGCTGCCGCGAAGCCGCAGCGGCCCGTCGAAGAGCCTGCGGCGCAGCCGGTCGCGGCCGGGCAGCCCGCCTCCGATGCGACGGCCGACGACAGCATGACCGCCGACGACTTCCGCGATGCGCAGGACAATGAGGACTGGGCAGGCTCCGATACAGATGCCGCCAAGGCCGCGGAAGAACAGCCGGAAGAACTGGACGCGACAGCCGCGACGCGGCGACGCCTCGACGTGCCGCCGCTTAAACTTTCCGGTTTTATGCCGTCCGCGTTTTCGACCGGAGAGGAAGCCAAGGCACCCGACACATCCATCCTCGCACGGCTGCCTGTGCCGCTGCTCATTCATTCGGGCGACATGCTGCATTATGCCAATGACGCCTTCCTCGAACTCACCGGCTATGATGCGCTGGACGACCTCGCGGATGCAGGCGGCCTGGGCGCGCTCTTCGCCGACCCTTACGCCGAGGACACCGCGGCGGAGGAAAGCGACCACTCGCTGAAGCTCAGGACCCGCCAGGGCCTGGAATTCCCGATCGACGCGCTGCTACGCTCGGTGCCGTGGCGCGGCGGCAAGGCGCTGATGCTGGTGGTGCGGCGTTCCGGCGAGGACGATGCGGCGCACTTCACCGCCGCGAATGACGAGCCGGCGCTGCAGCCGGACGTGCCGGAACTGAAATCGCGCATTGCGGAGATGCGCACCATCATCGATACCGCTACGGACGGCGTCGTGCTGATCGGCCGCGACGGCAACATCCGCTCGATCAGCCGGCCGGCGGAAGCGCTGTTCGGTTTCGACAGCGACGAGGTCGCGGGCAAGCCCTTTGCCTCGCTGTTTGCCATAGAAAGCCAGCGCGCGGCGCGCGACTATCTGGCCGGGCTTTCGGAGCCGGGTGTCGCGAGCGTGCTCAATGACGGCCGCGAGGTCATCGGCCGCGAGGCGCAGGGGCGTTTCATCCCGCTGTTCATGACCATCGGCAGGCTGCCCAACGACAGCGGCTTCTGCGCCGTCGTGCGCGACATCACGCAATGGAAGCGGGCCGAGGAAGACCTGACGCAGGCACGCGCAGTGGCCGAGCGCGCCTCCTCGCAGAAGACCGATTTCCTGGCCCGCATCAGCCACGAGATCCGCACTCCGCTCAATGCCATCATCGGCTTTTCCGAACTGATGGTAGACGAGAAATTCGGTCCGATCACCAACGACCGCTATCGCGACTACCTGCGCGACATCAACCGCTCGGGCAACCATGTGCTCGACCTCGTCAACGACCTGCTCGACATCTCCAAGATCGAGGCAGGCCAGCAGGAAATGGATTACGAGGCGGTGTCGCTCAACGACACGCTGTCCGAGACGGTGGCGATGATGCAGCCGCAGGCCAATCGCGAACGGGTCATCATCCGCTCCAGCTTCGCCTCGCGGCTGCCGGAAGTGGTGGCGGATCTGAGAAGCGTACGCCAGATCGCCCTCAACATCCTGTCCAACGCCATTCGCTACACCCAGGCCGGCGGCCAGGTGATCGTCTCGACCGCCTACGAAGCCTCGGGCGACGTCGTCATGCGCGTGCGCGACACCGGCATCGGCATGACCCAGGCCGAGATCGAGCAGGCGCTGAAACCGTTCAAGCAGATCAATGCGCTGAAGCGCGGACGCGGCGACGGCACCGGCCTCGGCCTGCCCCTCACCAAGGCCATGGTGGAGGCGAACCGCGCCCGTTTCGCCATCACCTCGACGCCAGGTGAAGGAACCCTGGTCGAGGTCGGCTTCCCCTCCACGCGCGTGCTCGCCGAATAAAATGCACGCGACAGCGACGGCCAAAGAAAAAGGCGTCCAAGAGGACGCCTTGAGAAATGGGATGCTGTCACAACGGGGGCTTGAGCAGAACCTCAGGGGACGAGGAACGGGATTTCTCCCTCAAGTTACACGCGACTATCAGCGTCGTCTCTTAACAAGTCCTTACCGGGCCGCGAAAAAATTTACGAATGTGTACCACCCGTGAAATCTAGGTAAATTCGCCGGACAGATTTCGTTAACCACATCGGTCAGCTTGCCAGCTGCGGCAGGTCGCGGAACAGCTCCAGCGCCTCGGGATTGGCGAGCGCTTCCTTGTTCTTCACGGCGCGGCCGTGGACCACGTCGCGCACGGCGAGCTCGGTGATCTTGCCGGACTTGGTGCGCGGGATGTCGGCGACGGCGACGATCCTGGCCGGCACGTGGCGCGGGCTGGCGCCGGTGCGGATCCTGGCGCGAATGCGCTTTTCCAGATCCTCGTCCAGGGTCACGCCGGGGGCGAGCCGCACGAACAGCACGACACGGACATCATTGTCGAAATCCTGGCCGATGCAGAGCGCCTCGAGGATTTCCGGCATCTGCTCGACCTGGTTGTAGATCTCGGCCGTGCCGATCCTCACGCCGCCCGGATTGAGCGTGGCATCGGAGCGGCCGTGGATGATCATGCCGCCATGTTCCGTCCATTCGGCGAAGTCGCCATGGCACCAGACATTGTCGAAACGCTCGAAATAGGCGGCGTGATATTTCTTGCGCTCGGGGTCGTTCCAGAAGCCGATCGGCATCGACGGGAAGGCCTTGGTGCAGACCAGCTCGCCCTTCTCCTGCCTCACAGGCTTGCCGTCATCGTTCCAGACGTCGACCGCCAGGCCAAGGCCGGGGCCTTGGATCTCGCCGGTCCAGACCGGCTCGGTCGGCACGCCGAGCACGAAGCAGGAAACGATGTCGGTGCCGCCCGAGATCGAGGCCAGGTGCACGTCCTTCTTGATGCCGTCATAGACGAAGCGGAAATCCTCCGGCGACAGCGGCGAGCCGGTCGAGGAGATGGTGCGCACGCGCGACAGATCGTGGCTCGCGATCGGCTTCAGACCGGCCTTGCGAACCGAATCGATGAATTTGGCCGAGGTGCCGAAATAGGTCATCTTCTCGGCATCGGCGAAATCGAATAGCGCGTTGCCGTCGGGGTAGAAAGGCGAGCCGTCATAAAGCAGCAGCGTCGCGCCGGAGGCGAGGCCCGAGACCAGCCAGTTCCACATCATCCAGCCGCAGGTGGTGAAATAGAACAGGCGATCGGCGTCGAGCAGGCCGGCATGCAGCCGGTGCTCCTTGACGTGCTGGATCAGCGTGCCGCCGGCCGAATGCACGATGCATTTCGGAATGCCGGTCGTGCCCGAGGAAAACAGGATGTAGAGCGGATGCGCGAAGGGCAGCCGCTCGAAGCCGACGGGCTTTGCGGCAAAAGGCGAGAGCGCGTCTTCGAGCGCGGCTGCCTTGTCGATGGTGGCGGCGACATCGCTCGAGGTGCCGAGATAGTCGACGATCAGCACCTTGCTCAGGCTTGCCAGCTTGTCCGCGACAGCGCGGATCTTGTCGGCCACCTCGATCGCCTTGCCGTTGTACCAATAGCCGTCCGGCGCGATGAAGACGATCGGCTCGATCTGGCCGAAGCGGTCGAGCACGCCCTGCTCGCCGAAATCGGGAGAGCATGACGACCAGACCGCGCCGATCGAGCTTGCCGCCAGCATCGCGGCGATGGTTTCGGGCATATTCGGCATCATGGCGGCGACGCGGTCGCCGGCCTTGACGCCGAGCGACAGGAAGAGCTGCTGCAGGCGCGAGGTCAGCGCGTGGAGCTCGTTCCAGGAGAGCCGCCGCTCGACCTTGTCCTCGCCGCGAAAGACGATCGCCTCGCCGGCGCCGGTTTTCTGCAAAAGGTTCTCGGCGAAATTGAGCCTGGCGTCGGGAAAGAAAGCTGCGCCGGGCATCCGCTCGCCGTCGACGAGGCGCCGTTCGCCCTTGTCGCCGACAAGCGCGCAGAAATCCCAGACCAGGTCCCAGAAGGCTTCGCGGTCGTCGACCGACCAGCGATGCAGTTCGGCATAGCCGGAGAAAGAACGCGCTGTCTTTGCCTCCGCGGCCTTCATGAACGCGGTCATCGGCGCTGCGTCGATCCGCTCCTGCGTCGGGGTCCACAAAGGTGTGTCGGCGGCCATGATCGCTCCTCCCAAAGCGTCGCGTTCGAGCCAGTTAAGCCCAACGTCGCATATGCCATCGTCCCAGAAACGGCGTGCGATTGCGGATCGGGATCGTGCAGACCGCTTATGCATATTGCGGCGCAGCAGAGCAAGATTTTGTTCGGGCGACCCATGGCGGCCGCTGTGCAAATGCCATCGCAAGGCCATAAAGACTTGAAAAGCGTCGGCGCTCGGTTACACCCGTCGGGCGATTTTGTTGGCAATGAAAGCATACGGGGCGAAATGCGATCATCTCTGATCCGGCGCGGGGTGTGGGCGATCGGCGTTGCCGTGCTCGTCATCGCGCTCGCGGTCGCGGCGCTGCCGCTGATTGCCTCGACCCGCATCGTGCGCGACCGCATCGCCTGGGAATTGAGTGCCTGGAGCGGCTTCAGAGTCACGATCGACGGCTCGCCGCGTATCGAGGTGTGGCCGAAATTCCGGGCCATCCTCAGCGACGTGACGCTGTCGCAATGGACCGAGACCGAAGCGCCGCCGGTGGTCGAGGCCGATCGCGTGGAAGTCGATCTCTCCGCCATGGCGGCCTTGCAGGGCAACGTCGCCTTCTCGACCGCCAGGCTGGTGCGCCCGACGATCAGGGTGCAGCGCACCGCTGGCGGCTTCTATCTGCCGCCGCTTCCGACCGGCGGGCGCATCACGCGCTCGATCGACACCGCGCGCGGCGTAGTCACCGCCAACCCGCAGAAGCCGGATCTCGGCAAATTGCCATCCGATCCGTTCGGCACCGTAGAATTCCGCGATGGCCGCGTGGTGACTTCGGTTGACGGCAAGGACATCGAAATCCTGAGCAGCCTGAGTGGCCAGGTGAACTGGGAAGCGATGAACAGCGAGGCGTCGCTGACCGCGAGCGGAATCTGGCGCGGCGAAAGCATGCAGCTCGAATTCTCCTCGGCGAAACCGCTGGTGCTGTTTGGCGGAGGGGCGGCGCCCGTCACCCTCTCCTTCAAGGCCGCGCCCGCGACATTCTCCTTCGACGGAACGGCCTCGATGTCCGACAACGCCTATCTGGACGGCCAGGCGAAGTTCGCCGCCCCGTCGCTGCGGCGCGTGCTGGAGTGGTCGCAGGCAGGGATCGCGCCGGGTGCCGCAATCGGCGCCGTCTCGGTCAGCAGCAAGGTGAACGCCTCGGCAGGGCGCGCGAAATTCGAGAACACCACGGTCACGTTCAACAACAACCCGGGCATGGGCGCGCTGGATTTCTCCGTCGCCGAGGGGAGCCCGGTGATTGCCGGCACGCTCGCCTTCGACACGCTTGATCTCAGATCTTTCCTGTCGGCTTTCACGCCTATCGCGCCGACCGGCGAGTCCGGCCCCGGCGATATCGACACCAGTTTCGCCGACCGCATCAATCTCGACCTCAGGCTGTCGGCGGCCCATGCCATGGCGGGACCGGTCCAACTCGCCGACGTCGCGGCGACCGCGCAGGTCAAGAACGGTCTTGCCGTCTTCGACATATCCGACGCGTCTGCCTTCAACGGCAATATCCAGAGCAGCCTGCGCTTCGACCGCAAGCCGGAAGGCACGCAGGTCGAGATGCGGCTCCTGGCATCGGATGTGGATACGGGAGCCTTTGCCACGGCGGCGGGAATGACGCGGCTGGTGCCGGCCAGCACCGGGACCGTATCCGTCATCCTCAAGGGACCGGGCAAGGCCTGGAATTCCATCTTCGAGAATGCCGACGGATCGTTCTCGGCGACGTTCGGTCCGGGCACTATCAACGGGCTCGACCTGCCGGCCTTCCTCAAGCGCAACCAGCAAGGCGGTTTCTTCGCGCTCGACGACGTCGCCAATGGATCGCTGCCGATCGACGGCGCCGAGATCAAGGCAAGCATTTCGAAGGGCGTGGCGCGCCTGGACAAGGCCGAGATCAATTCGCAGAAATACAAGATCTGGCTGTCCGGCATCGCCTCCTATGTCGGCCGCGGGCTGGCGCTCTCGGGCGGAGTGGTGCCCAACGGACAGCCGGCGCAGCAGCCCCAGCAGGCCAACAGTCAGGCGGCCAGCCCGGCTCCCGCGCCGCCGAGCCAGCCGCTGTTCTTCGTCGGCGGCAACTGGAGCGCGCCGTTCATATCGCCGATCGCTCCCGGCGTTTCAGGCCAGTAAATGCGAGGGACGCAAGGCGTCCCCGCTTCTCGTCACGCTCAACCGCGTTGCGCGGCCTGCTCGTCGAGCTGGCGCTGGATTTCGCGCCGCTTGTTGGCGATCGAGGCGATGATGACGCCGACCGCCACCACCGCGATCAGGATGGTGCAGGCGGCGTTGATTTCGGGCGTCACGCCGAGGCGCACCTGGCTGTAGATCTTCATCGGCAGCGTGGTGGCGCCGGGACCCGAGGTGAAGCTCGCGATGACCAGATCGTCCAGCGAGAGCGTGAACGCCAGCATCCAGCCCGAGATGATCGCCGGCAGGATGACCGGCAAGGTGATCTGGAAGAAGGTCTTCACCGGCGGCGCGCCGAGATCCATCGCTGCCTCCTCCAGCGAACGGTCGAACGTGACCAGCCGCGACTGCACGACGACGGCGACGAAGCACATGGTGAAGGTGATGTGGGCGAGCGTCACCGTGACGAAACCGCGGTCGAGCCCGATGGCGACGAAGAGCAAGAGCAGCGAGAGGCCCGTTATGACTTCCGGCATGACCAGCGGCGCGAAGACCATGCCCGAGAAGAGCACGCGTCCCTTGAAGCGCGTGTAGCGCGTCAGCGTGATGGCGGCGAGCGTGCCGAGCACGGTGGCGACGGTTGCGGAGATGACGCCGACGCGCGCGGTCACCCAGGTGGCGTCCATCAGGCCCTGATTGTGGAACAGCGACACGTACCATTTGGTCGAAAAGCCGCCCCAGACGGTGACGAGCTTGGATTCATTGAAGGAAAAGACGATCAGAAGCACGATCGGCAGATAGAGGAAGGCAAAGCCCAGCACGATCGAGGCGATGTTGAAGCGGCTCCAGGTGGAGTTCATCTGCCCTGCTCCTGTGCCTTGGCCTGAGCCTGCTGGAAGAACATGATCGGAATGGTCAGCACCAGGAGCAGGATGACGGCCACCGCCGACGAGACCGGCCAATCACGGTTGGAGAAGAACTCGTTCCAGAGCGTCTTGCCGATCATCAGCGTCTGCGAGCCGCCGAGAAGGTCGGGGATGACGAACTCGCCGACGGCCGGGATGAACACCAGCAGGCAGCCGGCGACAACGCCTGGCAGCGACAGCGGGAAGGTGATCTTCCAGAAGGCGCCGGTCGGCGGACAGCCGAGGTCCTGCGCCGCCTCGATCAGCGAATAGTCCATCTTCTCCAGCGAGGAATAGAGCGGCAGCACCATGAAGGGCAGGTAGGAATAGACGATGCCGATGAAGATAGCGGTGTAGGTGTTGAGGATCACCAGCGGCTGGCTGATCAGGCCGGTGGCGAGCAGAACCTGATTGAGCAGGCCCTCGGGTTTCAGGATGCCGATCCAGGCATAGACGCGGATCAGGAATGAGGTCCAGAAGGGCAGGATCACCAGCATCAGCAAGGTCGGGCGGATCGTGGCCGGCGCTCGCGACATGCCATAAGCGATCGGGTAGCCGACGATCAGGGTAAGTATCGTCGAGATCCCCGCGATGACCAGGCTCGTCACATAGGCTTTGAAATAGAGCGCGTCCTGGGTGAGCCAGGTGTAGTTATCGAAGTTGAGCTCGCGGACGGCGGCGAAAAATCCCGAAACGCCGTCCTTGAAGCCGAGCACCGGAGTATAGGGAGGCATTGAAATCGCCGTTTGCGACAGCGAGATCTTGAACACGATGACGAAGGGAACAAGGAAGAAGAACAGCAGCCAGAGATAGGGGACAATGATGACCAGGCGGTTGACGAAGCCTGTTGTCAGCCTCGCCGGCAGTGTTGCGGTTTCGGTTGATCGGGCGGCGGTCGCTGCGATATCCGTCATCTCAGCCTCCTACCTGGTCAACACGACGCCGGCATCGGGCCGGAAGGAGACCCAGGCGCGATCGTTCCAGGTGAGCGGATCCTCGGTGATACGCGAAGCGTTCAACGCGCTTGCCCGCACCATCTGGCCGTCGTCAAGCCTGATATGATAGACGGTCATGTCGCCGAGATAGGCGACGTCGTAGACCTCGCCTTTGAGCGCGTTGACGGCATCGGCCGGCTTTTTCGAGGAGACCTTGATCTTCTCCGGCCGGATCGCAAAGACGATGTCGGAGCCGGCAGCGGCGTTGCTGCCATTGTCGACGACGATCTGCGCTCCTGTCGCGCCGGTAATGCGCGTGGTGCTTTTCGTATGTTCGGCAACCTTGCCTTCGAACATGTTCACATTGCCGACGAAATGCGCAACGAAGCGCGAGGCCGGCGCCTCGTAGATCTCGGCAGGCGTCGCGACCTGCATCACCTCGCCCTTGTCCATGATGGCGATGCGGTCGGCCATGGTCATGGCCTCCTCCTGGTCGTGGGTGACGACGACGAAGGTGAGGCCGAGCTCCTGCTGCAGGTCCATCAGCTCGAACTGCGTTTCCTCGCGCAGCTTCTTGTCCAAAGCGCCGAGCGGCTCGTCGAGGAGCAGAACCTTGGGGCGCTTGGCGACCGAGCGGGCAAGCGCCACGCGCTGGCGCTGGCCGCCCGAGAGCTGGTGCGGCTTGCGCTTGGCGAACTGCTCGAGCTTGACGAGCTTCAGCATCTCGGCCACGCGCTTTTCGATGTCGGGTCCAGGCATGCCTTCCTGCTTGAGGCCGAAGGCGATGTTCTTCTCCACCGTCATATGCGGGAACAGCGCGTAGGATTGGAACATCATGTTGACCGGCCGCTTGTAGGGCGGGATGCCGCGCAAATCCTGTCCGTCGAGCAGGATGCGGCCCGCCGACGGCTCCTCGAAGCCGGCGAGCATCCTGAGCAGGGTCGACTTTCCGCAGCCGGACGCGCCGAGCAGGGCGAAGAACTCGCGCTCGAAGATGGTCAGCGACAGGTTGTTGACGGCGGTGAAATCGCCGAACTTCTTGGTCACCTTGTCAAACTGGATATAAGGCTTGGCGTTCGGGTCGTTCCATGGTGCGAAATCCCTACGGATGCTGCCAAGCGATTTCATGATCCCCACTCCGTTACTTTCTTAGAAAATCCCCAAAAGAAAGCGACCCCGGCAGTTGGCTGCCGGGGCCGTGTCGCAATGCTCACTGGCCGGTGACTATCTTGGTCCAGGTGCGCGTGATGATGCGCTGTGTCTTGGGATCGTATGGCGCAATGGTATACAGCTTTTTCATCGTCTCTTCGTCCGGATAGACCGAAGGATCTTCCAGGATCGCCTTATCGACGAATTGCTGCGAGGCTTTGTTGCCGTTGGCGTAGAGCACGTAATTCGACGATTTGGCGATGACTTCGGGCGTCATCATGTAGTTGATGAATTCGAGCGCGTCGGCGACATGCGGCGCGTCCGCGGGGATCGCCATCTGGTCGAACCACATCTCGGCGCCTTCCTTGGGCACCGAATAGCCGATCTCGACGCCCTGCTTGGCTTCCACGGCGCGGTTGCGCGCCTGGAAGACGTCGCCCGACCAGCCGATCGCCAGGCAGATGTCGCCATTGGCCAAGGCGTTGATGTATTCGGACGAATGGAACTTGCGGACATAGGGCCGCACCTTCAGCAACGCCTCCTCGGCCTTGGAGATGTCATCGGGAGAGGTGCTGTTGGGATCGAGGCCGAGATATTTAAGCGCCGCTGGAAGGACGTCGGTGGGAGAGTCCAGCACATAGACGCCGCAATCCTTCAGCTTGGCCAGCTTGTCGGGATTGAAGAAGACGTCCCAGCTGTCGATCTTGTCGGTGCCGAGCGCGGCCTGCACCTTCTTGACGTTGTAGCCTAGGCCGACCGTGCCCCACATGTAGTTGACCGAATATTCGTTGCCCGGATCGTATTTGGCGGTACGCTCGGAAATGACATCCCACATGTTGGAGATGTTGGGCAGCTTCGACTTATCGAGCTTCTGGAACACGCCTGCCTGGATTTGGCGCGCCAGGAAGTTGGCGCTCGGCACGACGACGTCATAACCACTGCCGCCGGCAAGCAGTTTCGTCTCCAGGATCTCGTTGGAATCGAAGGTGTCATAGACGACCTTGATGCCGGTCTTCTTGGTGAAGTCGTCGATGATCGAGCTATCGATATAGTCCGACCAATTGTAGACGTTGACGACACGGTCTTCGGCGTGGCCGCTTATTGTGAAAAGCGTCAGAAATGCCGACGTCGCCGAAAGCCAAAGCGCTTTGCGGATCATGATGTTCTCCTTTGGTGAGTGTTCCCTCGCCGGCTCGTCGCGATATGGCGGCGCGGCGTTGGTTTCAGACTATTGAGCATTCCGGAGAGCGACAAGCGTGAACTGCCCACGCCAAGGTCGATCAAGGCATCGAGGTTCGAGGCGTCCCACCCTCCCTGGCGAGGCACCCGGGCGGCGTCAACGGCATTCACCGTGGCGTAAGCAGAGCTATGACGATGCAGTCCGGTCCCGAGCAGGCCAGCGGAGTCACTTGGCAAGATACGCCTGTGTTGTTGTTGCCGTGATCGCAGCCTGCCCGCCCGGCAACTGGGTTGTCAATGGGGGAGGCTGCCTAAAGCGCGTCACGCTGAAAGGGATTCAGGCGAAGCGCTTTAAGTCTTTGTTTTGATGCCTGTCGCTCTCCCAAAACCGCTGCGCACTTTTGGGCGACATGCATTAACGTCAATTGGGCGACGGCAGGCCGGTTACGCCGGGACGTGCAGGCCGCGCCTGTCGCTTGAACTCCAGACCGATGTGGACGAGCAGCGCCGTGACGACGACCGCACCGCCGATGATGGTGCGCACCGACGGCACTTCGGAATGGACAAGCCAGACCCAGATCGGCCCAAGGATCGGCTCGAAGGTGCCGAGCAGCGCCGCGAGCGCCGCCGGCACCAGCCGCGCGCCCATGGCGAAAAAGGCGAGGCCGACGCCAAGGTTGATGACACCAAAGGCAAAGAGGAAGCCCATGTCGCGCCCCGACACCGCGAATGCCGAGGCCTGGGAAGCGGCGAACGCACCGGCGAGCAGCGCACCGAGACAGGTGGCCGGCACCATGCGCACATGGGCAAAGCGCCGGGTGATCACGGTCGCGAGCGAAAACATCACCGCGATCAGCAGCGCCAGGCCGTCGCCGATCGGCGAGACGGCGCCGCCCAGGGATTCGGAAACCATGATGGCGACGCCGGCGATGACGGCGGCGATCGCGATCCAGGTGGCCGGGGCGACCCGTTCGCGAAACAGCAGCCAGGCAAGGAGCGCCGCAAGCAGCGGCACGCCGGCCTGCATCAGGAGGATGTTGGCGACCGTGGTGTAGGCAAGCGCCACCACGAAGCTGGTCGAGGCGGTGGCGAAGCAGAAGGCGACGCCAAGGCCGGGCAGTCCCATGTGCCGAAAGAGCTTCAGGGTGCCGCGCCAGCCGTCGCGCCACAGCATGAAGGCGATCAAAAAGGCCACGGCCCATAGCGAACGCCAAAACACCACGGTCCAGCTGTCGCCGACATGGATGAAACGGGCGATGGCGCCACCGAAGCTCCACATAAGCGCCGAAAGGAAGACCAGGAGCATACCGATCCGCTCCTCGCGCGGCGAGACGGCCGGCAAGGCAGTGGAGGACGGGGCGCCGGGTGAGGCGGTATCGGTCATGGACATGACTGTCAGCGAGTTGCGTTCGATGCAGCAAGGACACCAAGACTTGTGTCTTAGACGACAGAACTGTGCCCCAGAAAGAATTATGCCTCAATCGCGTAGCGCAAAGACGCCGGCCCGGCGTGATCCAGCACCCGGCGAGACTTAGGACACATCCGCCGATGTCAGCCTTGAAAATCGAAGGCGCTGAGGCCCGTCACCATCTCGTCGAGGCCGAGCGGGCGCGTCACTGGCGGCTCGGCGCGCGCCAGGCAGCCGACGCGCTCGCAAAGCCTGCAGGCGGGGCCTACCGGCGTAGCGAAGCCTTGACCGGGCTTGCCGGCGGCTGCGGCCGGCAGCGCCGCGCCATAGACGATATCGTCGCGAAAGCCGATATCGCAGCCGAGCAGGAGCGCGGTGCGGCGCGGCCGTTCGGAGAAGGCGCCCTGCGGACCTTCCAGCGTGCGGGCGATGCAGAGGAATTCGGCGCCGTCCGGCATCTCGACCGCTTCGACGAGGATCTGGCCGGGCTGCGAGAACGCCGCATGGACGGGAAGCTTGGGGCAGCCGCCGCCGAAGCGGCTCTGCGGATAGCCCTGGCTGCCGGCCTTGCGGAAGCGGTTGCCGGCATTGTCGACTTCCAGCATGAAGAACGGCACGCCCGCCGCGCCCGGCCGCTGCAGCATGGTCAGTCGATTGGCCGCCTGCTCGAAGGAAACGCCGAAACGGGAACGCAGGACGTCGATGTCGTAACGGCCGCGAACGGCGGCGGCATGGAAAGCCTGATAGGGCATCATTAGCGCATGCGCGGCATAGCGGCCGAGCTCGAAGCGAGCGAGCCGGCGGGCCTCGTCGGTACCGAGCTTCAGCGCCTGGATCTCAGCCGCGATGGCTACCGACATGCGTATGAGGCTCGCCTCCATCGCGACTTCGCGCAATTGGTCGAAAGGCGACAGCCGCTCGGACAGGAAGAGACGCTGCGAATGGCGATCGTAGCGGCGGCGCCAGTTGGGCATGGTGGCGACCGGCAGCACCTTGACGACGATGCCGTGCTCGCGCCTCAGCCAGGCTTTGAGCGCGCCGAACAGATCATCACCGGGGTCAAGGACCGATGTGAAAGCCTCCGCCTCCTCTTCCAGCGAAGCGAAGTGGTTCGGCCGGCGCTCAAACACGTCATGGACTTCGTCGGCAGGCAGGCGGGTGCCGGACAGCGCGGTTGCCCTGCCCTCCTTCGCCAGAAGCTGGTTGAGGTCGGACAGGCGCTCGGCCTGCTCGCGATAGGCGCGAAAGAGTTTCACCATCGCCGCCGAAGCGTTCGGCGCTGTTTCGGCAAGATCGATCAGTTCCTGATCGCCGGGCAGTTCGCCGGCCAGAAGCGGATCGCTGAAGGCCTCGCGCAATGCCGCGATCGAGCCTTTTGTCTCACTCTGCAATTCGTGCGGATCGACCTTGTAGACGGAGGCGAGCTTGAGAATGAGCTGCACCGTCAGCGGCCGCTGGTTGCGCTCGATCAGATTGAGATAGGATGGCGAGATGCCCAGCCCTTCGGCCATCGCCGTCTGGGTCAGGCTCCTGGCGTTGCGCAGCCGGCGCAGCCGCGGCCCGGCGAAGATCTTCTGGTCGGCCATCCCTGCCATCCTTGACAAGAATTTACATTGACATCGAGTCCGGCGCTCGCCTCGCTCTTTTACAATCGTGACAAATTTACAGAGCTGACTTGTCAATGGCAACACAGCTTTTCCTTTATTTTCCGAGGCATCTTGCGGTTTTTCTAGGTGCCTTTCGCGCTGCAATGTAAAGGATGTCATACGCAGGACGTCGCAGAACATGCCTTTGCGATGCAGCGCTGACGCAGTTCCCAAACGATCCGGAGTGACCAATGACCGATTTTTACAACCTCGTCCCCTCCGCGCCGGAAGGCCGTTTCGACGGCATCGAGCGCCCCTACTTGCCGGAGGATGTGAAGCGGTTGCGCGGCTCCGTGCAGATTCGCCAGACGCTGGCCGAGATGGGTGCGAACCGGTTGTGGAAGCTCATCCACGAGGAGGATTTCGTCAATGCGCTGGGCGCGATGTCGGGCAACCAGGCCATGCAGCAGGTTCGGGCCGGCCTGAAGGCGATCTATCTCTCGGGCTGGCAGGTGGCGGCCGATGCCAACACCGCCTCGGCGATGTATCCAGACCAGTCGCTTTACCCGGCCAATGCGGCGCCGGAACTGGTCAAGCGCATCAATCGCACCTTGCAGCGCGCCGACCAGATCGAGACATCCGAAGGCAACGGGCTGTCGGTCGAGACCTGGTTCGCGCCGATCGTGGCCGACGCGGAAGCCGGCTTCGGCGGCCCGCTCAACGCCTTCGAGATCATGAAGGCCTTCATCGAGGCGGGCGCCGCGGGCGTCCACTATGAGGACCAGCTGGCGTCGGAAAAGAAGTGCGGCCATCTCGGCGGCAAGGTTCTGATCCCGACCGCGGCGCATATCCGCAACCTCAACGCGGCGCGCCTTGCAGCCGACGTGATGGGCACGCCGACGCTGGTCGTGGCGCGCACGGACGCAGAGGCGGCGAAGCTTTTGACCTCCGATATCGACGAGCGCGACAGACCTTTCGTCGACTACGACGCCGGCCGAACGGTCGAGGGCTTCTACAATGTCAGGAACGGCATCGAGCCTTGCATCGCGCGCGCCGTGGCCTATGCGCCGCATGCCGACCTGATCTGGTGCGAGACATCGAAGCCGGATCTGGCGCAGGCCAGGAAATTCGCCGAGGGCGTGCACAGGCACCATCCGGGCAAGCTGCTCGCCTATAATTGTTCGCCGTCCTTCAACTGGAAGAAGAACCTCGACGACGCGACGATCGCGAAGTTCCAGAAGGAGCTCGGCGCGATGGGCTACAAGTTCCAGTTCATCACGCTCGCCGGCTTTCACCAGTTGAACTTCGGCATGTTCGAGCTGGCGCGCGGCTACAGGGACCGTCAGATGGCCGCCTATTCGGAATTGCAGGAGGCCGAGTTCGCGGCCGAGGCCCGCGGCTATACCGCGACCAAGCATCAGCGAGAGGTGGGCACCGGCTATTTCGACGCCGTGTCGATGGCGATCAGCGGCGGCCAGTCCTCGACCACCGCCATGCATGAATCGACCGAGCACGCCCAATTCAGGCCGGCGGCCGAGTAACGGATAACAACCAGAGGCAACGCCCGCAGGGCATCTACAGCGAGGAGAAGAGCGATGGCATCGATAAGCCGCGTCAAGGAAAGGGCAGAAGAGCAATCGAGCGCGATGAGCGTCGACCAGCAGGCGACGATCCGCATGCTCGCCAACGATCTGCACAGGCTCAACCAATCGGTCATGAAGGCAGTCGAGGCCGGCGTCTCGGTGGAACTGGTGCGTTCGGCCAGGCACCATGGCGGCGACGGCAACTGGGGAGACCTTTTGATCCCGGTGATCGTTACCCAGCAGAGTCACACTTGACGTAACGTCAACAGTCTCGGCGATAGTCTCCCGCGCGCTATACGCTCGGGAGACTATCGCATTTTTTCGATTTGCCTTCGTCGCCCGGCATACGACTTGCGCTGAATTCGAGAATTTCTTGCTATATTTCCGATCTCGACCGTTTCAGCTTGACAGCGGCCGCGATCTCACCCAATTGTGCCTCAGGTTTCAACCCTGCATTGAACCAGAGTGCCTGCCCGCCGATGTGTCCCGCCAACCGTGACGACCACTCCGAAAAACATCCGAAACCGGCAGCCTGGACCGGCGCGATCGAGGCGAATTTTTCCAAGGTGCTCGTTGTCGGAAAATCGTCGATCAACCGAGTCGTGGTATCGAAAATCGTCGAGAAATCGGGATTGAAACCGATCTCGGAAACGCCCGAAACCGCCGAGAAGACGCTCACCGGCCAGTTGCCCTGCGCCGTCATCCTGGACGGCGGCCCAGACAACAAGGATTGCGACCGGCTGATGTCGGCAATCGACGCGCTGCGGCGCGCCTCCGGCAAGCCGCTGCCGGCGGTGATACTGCTTTCAACCAGGAATGGCACGCCGGAGAGCCTTGGCCTGTCGAGCGTGGTCGATGCGGTGGTCGCCAAGCCGATCACGCCCGAGAGACTGCAACCGGTGGTGGATCGCCTGGTCGGGCGCGGCTAAGGCTCGAGCGTTCACTCGGCCTTTGCGATAGCCTCGACAAGGCTCGGCAACTCGCCAAGATCTGCAATCTGACGGAAGCGCGGCGCCGCGACAGGCGCCTCGGCCTGTTCGATCGCCCAGGTCAATTCGTGCGGCACATGGATGCCCCAACTGCCGGCCTCGATGGCGGGAATCACGTCGGACTTGAGGGAATTGCCAACCATCATGCTGTTCTGCGGACCACGGCCATAGCGGCTGAAGATGCGGGCATAGGTGGCGGTGCTCTTGTCGCTGACGATCTCAACTGCGTCGAAAAGGTCACCCATTCCCGACTGCGCAAGCTTGCGCTCCTGATCGAAGAGGTCGCCCTTGGTGATCAGCACCAGATGGTAGGAACCCGCCAGCTTCTCGATCGTCTCGCGCGCGTGCGGCAGCGGCTCGATCGGGTGGCTGAGCATCTCGCGGCCGGCAGCCAGTATCTCGCCGATGATCGAACCAGGCACCTCCCCGCCGGTAACCTCGACCGCTGTCTCGATCATCGACAAGGTAAAGCCCTTGATGCCGAAGCCGTAGAGGGCGAGATTGCGCCTTTCCGCCTCGAGCAGTCTTGCCGCGATTTGGTCGTGGTCTCCGTGCTCCGCCAGCATTGCGGCAAAGCGCTTCTCAGTCATGCGGAAGAACTGCTCGTTCTGCCACAACGTGTCGTCGGCATCGAAACCGATCGTGGTAAGAGCGGATATTGTCACGTCATCCTCCTTCGGAACGCGGTGTAGACGCGTTCGCCGGGCACTGCTAGCTCTAGCCGGAGATCGGCAAAGCGGGGGTGCATGCTGAATTCGTGGAAAGACGAGCTGGAAGGCTTCATGGCGAGCGCTCGTGAGCGCACGCCAACGGAACTAATCAACGGCATCCGCGATATTGGCGTCGCCATGGGCCATGAGGCGGGCGAAGCGCTGCTAGACAGCCACCCGGAACTGTTTGCCTACCGACCCATGCTTACGCGAGCCTTCATCGAAATGGTTCATGCGCAAGACGTCGCCGAAATAAGGCAGATGCTGGAGCTGAAGCATCCAACCTCGTTCGGGCAGATAGCGGCGGAGGAAACGACCATCGGCGTCATGTCCTCGAAAGACGCCTACAAGCGCCTGGATGAGGTCTTCGAGCATGTCGACTTCAGCCGGTGCACGCGCGCCGTGATGGTCGGCTGCGGCGGCCGCCCGTTCACCATGTTCCGTATCTGCGATCAGACACCGGTTCCCGAGATCGTCGGGCTGGATATTGTGCCGGAAGCGGTCGAGACAGCGAATATTCTGGCAGCCAAACTCGGCTACGTCCGAATGCGCGCCGAATTCCGCAACGGGCGCGACTATGACTATCGCGGCGCCCAGCTTGTCTATATCGCCAGCATGGTCTCGCCCAAAGCAGCTGTCGTGTCGCGCGTCGCAGACACGGCCCCACCCGATCTCCAGCTCGTTCTATGGGAACCGTATTCGTTGGCCCGCTTGTGGTCGGAGCGCGCGGAAGAGACGCTCGACCCGCGGCTGGAAGTGGTCGGCCGCACCCGCGTATCGCGCAACATGACCCGTGATGTGTTCGTCCGCTTCCGGCCTGGCGCCGCCGGGCGCGGAAGCGCATGCTGATGGCAGCGAGCATGGCCGATCGCGCGGTCCTGGCTGCAACCTTGGCATGGTGCCTGCTCCGCCATCCCGTGATCTGGAAAAGAACCTATGATCACAGCGGCGTCTTTCCCGACCCGGCCAGGCCGAGGTCTTACGTCGACAAGTTCTTGTGGCGGAAGATCTTCGACCATAATCCCGTCTATGCCACGGCATGCGACAAGCTGGCGTCCAAGGACTACGCCCTGTCAACATGCCCGGAACTCAAAACCGCGAAAGTGTTGTGGAGCGGCCGCGACGCCACGCAGATCCCGCCGGCGCTGCTTGCCGGAAATGTCGTGGTGAAGGCCAATCATGGCTGCCGCTGGAACATGATGATCCGCAACGGCGAGGTGGACAGGGCGAAGCTGCGGCGGCGAACGGCGCGCTGGATGCGCAATCGGTACGGCAGGAAATTCGGTGAATGGGCCTACAAGGGCGCGAGACGGCTCATCTTCGTTGAGGAGATGCTTCTCGAGGACGATGTGCCGGTCCCGCTGGAGTATAAATTTCATATCTCGAACGGGAAGACGGCTTACGTCTACGCCGCACGGCGGGACAGATGGGGCAACGAGCTGAAAAGTCATTTCGACCGCGACGGCAATCATGCACCCGTGCCGCCGGGCAGCGGCAGCCAATGGGTGAAGATCGATCTGCCGCCATCGTTTCTGCGGATGCGCGAGATAGCGGAGCGGCTGACGGCACCGTTCGATCACATGCGCTGCGACTTCTACGAGATCGACGGCGAAATCTATTTTTCCGAGTTCTCGGTCTACCCGCTGTCAGGAAAAGGCATCATCAACACCAAGCTGCGCGATCTGGCCTGCGATAGCTGGGACATACGCCAGGCCTGGTTCCTATCGACGCCCCAGCGAGGTTGGCGCAAAGTCTATGCGGCGGCGCTGTTGCGATGGCTCGACGCAAACGACCGGCAGAGGCTGCAGCCCGGTTCGCAAAGAGCGGCTCCCTGACCAAGCCGTCCGGCGCCTCCCCTTCCCTTTCCCCGTTGCGCCCGGCTATAGTTCGAAATCCGCAACACAATCTGGTGAATGATGCCGCCTGAAAAAAAGGAAGTCCGTCCGTCAAGCCGGGGGGGACGCGCCCGCACGCCTGCATTCCTGAAAAACGAACGCGGCGTGAAGAACTGGAAGGAAGCCAGCGCCTGGCTCGAATGGCGCGGCATCGAGGACATCGAGTGCATCACGCCCGACCAGGCGGGCGTCGCCCGCGGCAAGATGATGCCGTCTAAGAAATTCACCTCCAACACCTCGCTGGCGCTGCCTTCGGCCGTGTTCATGACGACGATCTCGGGCGGCTATCCCGAGGACGGCAACGGCTTCCACTATCCCGAGGACGATGGCGACCTGAAGCTTTTGCCCGATCTCTCAACGCTGACGGCTGTGCCCTGGGAAGAAGATCCGACGGCAGCAGTGATTTGCGACCTCGTCCACCAGGACGGCCGCTCGGTCGAGTTCACGCCGCGCAACGTGCTGAAGCGCGTGCTTGCCGCCTATGACGAGCGCGGCCTGAAGCCGGTGGTGGCTCCCGAGATCGAATTCTATCTGGTGCGCAAGAATCCCGACCCGGACTATCCGCTGACGCCGCCGGTCGGGCGCTCGGGCCGGCCGATCGGCGGCGGCGCCGGCTATTCGATCGCCGGTGTCAACGAGTTCGACGAACTGATCGACGACATCTACCATTTCTCGGAACGTCAGGGCCTGGAGATCGACACGCTGATCCATGAGGAAGGCGCCGGCCAGCTCGAGATCAATCTGCGACACGGGAACCCGATCGAGCTTGCCGACCAGGTCTTCATGTTCAAGCGCACCATCCGCGAGGCGGCGCTGAAGCATGAGATCTACGCCACCTTCATGGCCAAGCCGATCCAGGGCCAGCCGGGCTCGGCCATGCATATCCACCAGTCGGTCATCGACAAGAAGACCGGCAAGAACATCTTCTCGGCCGAGGACGGCTCCGAGACGGACGCCTTCTTCCATTTCATCGGGGGCATGCAGAAGCACGTACCGAACGCGCTGGTGATGTTCGCGCCCTACGTCAATTCCTACCGCCGGCTGACGCAGCAGGCCTCGGCTCCGGTCAACAACAAATGGGGCTACGACAACCGGACCACCGCCTTCCGCGTGCCGCGCTCCGATCCGGCAGCGCGGCGCGTCGAAAACCGGATCCCGTCTTCCGACGCCAACCCTTATCTGGCGCTTGCCGCGTCGCTTGCCTGCGGGCTGATCGGCATGACCAGAAAGATCAAAGCTGAACCGCCGGTTCTGACCACGGCCAATGCCGACGAGATCGACCTGCCGCGCAGCTTGCTGGAAGCGGTCGATTTATTCGAGGCCGACAAGGAGCTCGGCATTATCCTCGGCACATCCTTCGCCGCCACTTACGCAGCGATCAAGCGGGCCGAGTTCGAAACCTTCATGGAAGTGATCAGCCCGTGGGAGCGGGAGTATTTGTTGCTGAATGTTTAGGGGAGTAGGGGAGTAAGGCAGTAGGGGAGTAGGGCAGTAGGGGACGATGGCGAAGATCGAGTCGTACAGAGATTTGGTCGTCTGGCAGCAGGCTATGGACCTCGCAGTTTCGATTTATGAAACGACAAGGGCGTGGCCGAAAGAAGAGGTCTATGGATTGACAACTCAGCTACGCAAGGCAGCCGCTTCCGTGCCGGCTAACATTGCAGAAGGCTATGGACGAGAAAGCCGGGCTTCCTATCAACAGTTTCTTAGAGTTGCCCAAGGGTCACTCAAAGAGTTGGAAACTCACTTACTGATCGCGCAGCGCGTCGGAATCACTTCGAGCGAAGCAGCCCAACAATTGATGATACGTAGTGAGAGCGTGGGAACACTCTTGCGGCTTCTGATCCGTAAATTGTCACCCGAATAGCTGCCCTACTGCCCTACTGCCCTACTGCCCTACTGCCCTACTGCCCTACTCCCCTACTCCCCTACTCCCGAGCATCATGTCCTACCAATCCCCCATCTCCCCCGGTCGTTCCTGGTATGAGGACACGGTCGGATCCCGGCCTGAATATCCGGCTCTCGACGGCGACCGTATTTGCGACGTCGTCATCATCGGCGGCGGCTTCACTGGCTTGTCGGCAGCCGCGCATTTGGCGAAGGCCGGCGCGGATGTCGTGCTGATCGATTCCTATCGCTTCGGCGATGGCGCGTCGGGGCGCAATGGCGGGCAGCTCGGCACCGGCCAGCGCGCCTGGGCGGAGGAATTGGAAGCCGAATACGGCCTTTCCCGCGCCAAGGCGCTGTTCGACCTGGCCGAAGAAGCCAAGGCGCATCTGCTGGACTTCGCCGCCGCCAACGCGATCGACATCGACTATATGCCGGGTCAGCTTTCGGTGGCGCACAAGCGGCGTTATGTCGACGACTACAGGCGCCACGCCGAGATCATGGCGAGCCGCTTCGGCTACCCGCATATAAGCTTCATGGACGCGGCGGAAACCGCGGAAAGGCTGGGCTCGACACGCTATTTCGGCGGCACGCGCGACACCGGCACGGGGCACATCCACCCGCTGAAACTGGTGGTCGGCACGGCGAAGGTGGCGGCCGCCGCCGGCGCGCATCTGTTCGAGCAGACGCCGTCCACCGGCATCGTTTCCAATGGCGGCAAGGTGACGGTCACGACGCCCAGGGGCACGATCACAGCCGACAAATGCCTGGTCGGGGTCAATGCCTATGGCGGCAATCTGGAGCCGGTGAGCGCGGCGCACATCATGCCGATCGGTTCCTTCATCGGCGCGACCGTGCCGCTCGGCGCCACTTCCAAGGTGCTGCCGGGCGGCGAGTCGGTCGATGATTCCCGCTTCGTGGTGCGCTATTTCCGCAAGTCGAAGGACGGCCGGCTGTTGTTCGGCGGCCGCGAGATCTATGCCGTCAACGATCCGAAGGACATCCATATTCACATCCGAAGGCAGATCGCCGAACTCTACCCCGACCTTAAGGATGTCGAGATCACGCATGGTTGGGGCGGCTATGTCGGCATCACGGTGCCGCGAAAGCCGTTCGTACGCGAAGTGATGCCGAGAGTGATTTCGATGGGCGGTTATTCCGGCCACGGCGTCATGCTGTCGAACTTCTTCGGCAAGCTCTATGCCGAGACCGTTGCCGGCAATCGCGACCGCTTGAAACTGATCGAGGATCTGAAAATCCCCGCCTTCCCAGGCGGCCGGCGTTTGCGCGCGCCGCTCTTGTTCCTGGCGCTGAACTGGTTCGCGTTGCGTGACAGGATTTGAAGCTGGCTGCCCAGCCGAAGCCGCCGATTCGACGCCGGCGGCTTCCAGGCGGCAGGTTGTGGAAGCCTTAACAGGCACGCAGAATTTCGCAATTTGGCTCACTCATGCCATAATCAGCAGTAAAAGGTGCGATCATGGGCGAAAATCCGGGGATTTCGCGGGCTTTGTCCGCAGTGATTTAGGGACCGATGCCGATCGAAGCCGATCGTTACGGCAATGATCGAAAGAACGTCGGCCCGCTTGTTGGAGGTGGTTTGAGTGAACGAGCCCTTCAGTTTCGGCGCGCCGGAACGGCAGCGCTTTACTATGCAGTTCGGCTATAACGTACGGCCATCCTTCTGGCAGAAGGTACAGTCGAACGCGCATCTGGTCATTGCAGCGGTCGGCACCGCCGCGCTGATCGGCGTGGCCGCGGTGGCGCTATGGCTATGCTTTCCGGGCAGCGACCGGCAAGTGGCCGCGGCGAGTGCCGAGCAGACCGTTCCGGCGATTCCGGTGAAGACCACGAAAGTCGCTCCGGCGGCAGCGGCGGTGACCGTGGCGACGGCGCCGCAGGCCGCGCGCAAGGGAGACGCGGTAACGCCCACGACGGCGGCCCGCGAAGCCAATATTCCGGCCCTGGCATCAAACAACCCCCGCTGGACGGCTCCCGACGCCAAGACGCCACCTGCCCCTGCCGAGAACCAGCCAGCTCCATCCAAGCAGGCCGCCGGCGCGGCCCCCGCGCAATCGACCGATACCGCCTTTGCCGAGGCCGATGCCGAGAACGACGCCGCGCACGCGCTGTCGCAGGTCACCGGTTCCGCCAGCGAGACAGCAGCGGCAGCGAAGAAGCCGGGCGACACGATGGATGGCGCCCAAACCGCCGCCATTCCCGAAGCCAAGCCGCAGGTTCCAGATACGCAGCCGGCAGCGACGGACAGCTCGGCGCAGCCTGAGCCGAAAGCTCAAAAAGCCAGCGCGGCCGCAAACGGGCGCGTTTTGAGGGCCGTGACCATGCGCTCCGGCCCGAAGAAAGGTGCCGCCGCAATCACCACGGTGCCGGCCAAGGCAGCGGTGCAGGTGATGAATTGTAAGAAATGGTGCGAGATCGTCTATAACGGCAAGCACGGCTGGGTCTACAAAAGCTACGTCAAGACCGGCGCGTGAGGCCAAGCAGCCATCCGAAACGGCGTCTTCTGCGTTCAAGCCGGCGATTTGCCAGGAAGGACTTGTGTTCCTCGAACGGCACTTCGTAGAGGCCGCAAGTGGAACACCCTTCCTTCTTGCCGCACGCTGGTATCCAGCATCTGACATCGTGCGTCCAGGCAAGCGCGACCCTCTCCAGATGAAGATTGCCGGAGCTCTTCAGCAGGATCAGTTCTCCGGGGACAGCCGTCTGCTTGATATGATCGGAGACTTCCTTCGGGGTGCGAAGCTCGATCAAACGGCCACTGTCCCGATCGGCCTGGCTGGCGCGTGAGCGGTGGGCATTGTCGCCGGTATAGATGACCTCGTCGGCGACGTCGCGCGCGATACCGTAAGCAGCGCCATACTTTCTCGACGAACCGGTGTAGTCGGAAATCTGTCCGACGACGATCCGTTTGCGAACGGCCTTGGCTTTGGCCATCATCTCGAACGCAATATTCAGCGAATGCCAGGGCGCTTTGGCGGCATCGACTATGAACTGTGGACCCCGATCGGTCACCAGCACCGCGCAGCGGTTGGCAAGGGGTTCGAAGGATGCTGTCCTTGCGGCGATTTTCTCCGGTGGGACGCCAAGTTCCAGCGCCGTGACGGCGGCGGCCGCCGCCGGCAGCCAGAAGTGCTCGCCAGGAAATCGTGTCTGCATGCCTATGTCGCCGCCGTGCCAGCGAAGTGAAAATCTGAGCAGGTCCGGATAGGCGGCATGGATGTCTGTTACACGATAGTCCGCGGCTTCCGACTGACCGAAAGTCGCCACGCGGCACCTTGCGCCCGAAGCCATATCAAGCACATGCGGGTCGTCGGCGTTCAAGATCGCGAGTCCGCCCGGCGACAACGCCTCAACCAGCGCTCTCTTTTCCTGGGCGACAGCATCCAGGGTCCGGAATTGAGTGACGTGCTCCAGCCTGACCATCGTTACGACCGCTACATCCGGCCTCAGCATCTGCGCCATCGACCGGATTGAGCCGGGCTCAAACGCGCCGGCTTCGAAGACGACATAGTCGACCTTGCCCGCACGTTTCATCCGCTTGTAGAGCGTGCGGACAAGTGCCTTGAGCGTGTTGGCTAGAACTTGGGTATGGACCGTGCCGTGACTGGCCAGGATATGACCAAGCAAGCTCGTTGCCGTCGATTTGCCGGAGCTGCCGGTTATGCCGATGAAGGTCGCCTTGCTTCGCGCACGCGCACGCTCTGCCCGATAGCGACGCAATCGCCAGCCGAGGTCGTTGCCAATTTCGCGCAGCCTGACCTTAACCACCCGCCAGTTCCCCTACCCCGATCCGTTATCCTTTCGGCGGAACATCAAGTCAAACCGGAGTTCGGCCGGCGCCAATCCATTCGTTCACCGCAACCAGGAGCGGAAACCGCGATGTGCTTCCTGGAGCGGCTCAGATACAACGCCCGCCATCGACCTCCAGCGCCACGCCGGTGATGAAGGCGGCTTCATCCGAGGCCAGCCACAGCGCCGCGTTGGCGATGTCGAGCGGTGTCGAGAGCCGTCCGAGCGGGATCGAGGCGCGGAACTTTTCGCGGATCTCAGGCGTGTCGGCGCCCATGAACTTCTCCAGCATGCCGGTCTCGCCGGCGACCGGGCAGAGGCAGTTGACGCGGATGTTCTTCGGCGCCAGCTCGACCGCCATCGACTTGGTGGCGGTGATCGCCCAGCCCTTGGAGGCGTTGTACCAGGTCAGGCCCGGCCGCGGCCGAAGCCCGGCCGTGGAGGCCGTGGTCAGGATGACGCCGCCGCCCTGGCGGTCCATGATCGGCACGACGGCAAGCGCCGCGTGGTAGATCGCCTTCATGTTGACGGCGGTGATCAGATCGAAGGTTTCCTCATCGACGCCGAGCATATCGCCATTGCGATGGGTGAAGCCCGCATTGTTGACCATGATGTCGATGCGACCGAAGGCGCTCTTGGCGGCGTAGACCATCTCGTCGAATTCGGAGCGCAGGGAAACGTCGGTCTGGGTCCAGATGGCGCTCTCGCCGATCTCTTCGGCCACCCGCTCGGCGCCCCTGGCGTTGAGGTCGGCGACGACCACGCGCGCGCCCTCTTCGGCAAAGCGCTTGGCCATGCCTTCGCCGAAGCCCGACGCTGCGCCGGTGATGACGGCGACTTTGTTTTCCAGACGCATGGTTTTCCCGCTCTTTGGATTCCGCAGCTTGACGTACTTTTCCATCTGCCGCCCGGCACGTCGCGCGCCAGGCTACATCTCCCTTAGCTTTCGTCACATTCGCGTTCTATGCTGCAGCCGCGAACGCTTCCGGAAGCCATGGCTTGCCGACAGGCCTGCCGGCGGCGTGAGTGTCGGGAAACATGTGGACCGATGCAAGTGCAAGCCATTGGTCCTCGCATGTGACACCATGGCACTGGAAAAATTAAATCGATTAGAATATACCAACCACGCTGCCGGCGCCCGGCATCAAATCGGACTGACCATGACCAGCCAGATCATCCCTGTCGACCCATTCGACTTCATCATCTTCGGCGGCACCGGCGACCTGTCGGAACGCAAGCTCCTGCCATCGCTCTACTATCGCCAGTGCGGCCACCAGTTCTCCGAGCCGACGCGCATCATCGGCACCTCGCGCGCCAAAATGACCGATGCCGAATTCCAGGGCTTCGCCAAGAAGGCGATATCAGATCATGTGAAGCCTGCCGATATCGATCCGAAGGAGTTGGAGATATTCCTGGCAAGGCTCTCCTACGTGTCGGCGGACGCAACCACTGGCGCCGGCTTCGACAAGCTGAAGAAAGCAATCGGCGACAGCGACCGCATCCGCGCCTTCTACCTTGCGGTGGCGCCGGCGCTGTTCGGCGACATTTCGCACCAGCTCAAGGAGCACAAGCTGATCACGCCGAACTCGCGCATCGTGCTGGAAAAGCCGATCGGTCGCGACCTCGCCTCGGCGCGGGCGCTCAATGACGCTGTCGGTGACGATTTCCACGAAAGCCAGATCTTCCGCATCGACCACTATCTCGGCAAGGAAACGGTGCAGAACCTGATGGCGCTGCGCTTTGCCAATGCGCTCTACGAGCCGTTGTGGAACTCCGCCCAGATCGACCATGTTCAGATCACGGTCGCCGAGACCGTTGGTCTTGAGGATCGCGTCACCTACTACGACAAGGCAGGCGCGTTGCGCGACATGGTGCAGAACCACATCCTGCAGCTGCTCTGCCTGGTGGCCATGGAAACGCCGTCGTCGATGGACGCCGACGCGGTGCGCGACGAGAAACTGAAGGTGCTGAGGGCACTGAAGCGCATCAACGGCAACGAGGCGCCGAAGCACACCGTGCGCGGCCAGTATCGCGCCGGCGCCTCGGCCGGCGGGCCGGTCAAGGGCTATGTCGAGGAGCACGGCAAGGACAGCAACACCGAGACCTTCGTCGCCGTGAAGGCCGAGATCGGCAACTGGCGCTGGGCCGGCGTTCCCTTCTATCTGAGGACCGGCAAGCGGCTCGCCACCCGCGTCTCGGAAATCGTCATCGAGTTCAAGCCGATCCCCTATTCCATCTTCGGCGACAGTGCCGGGCCGATCTTCCCCAACCAGCTGGTCATCCGCCTGCAGCCAGATGAGGGGGTGAAGCAGTTCATCATGATCAAGGACCCGGGACCGGGCGGCATGCGGCTGCGGCAGATCTCGCTCGACATGAGCTTCGCGCAGTCCTTCCAAGGCCGTGCGCCGGACGCTTATGAGCGGCTGATCATGGATGTAGTGCGCGGCAACCAGACGCTGTTCATGCGCCGCGACGAAGTCGAGGCTGCCTGGAAATGGATCGACCCGATCCAGAACGCCTGGGAAAGCGCCCGGCAGGAAGCTCAGGGCTATACCGCCGGAACCTGGGGGCCGTCGGCCTCGATCGCTCTTATCGAACGTGACGGACGGACATGGCACGAGAGCAATTGAGCCAAGTCCGCTACGGCTGGAACGGCTTTGCCGACCGCCAGCACCTGGCGACGGCGCTGGCCGGACAGATTGCCGACCGGCTGGACAGCGCCATCGCGGAACGCGGCACAGCGCTGCTCGCGGTGTCCGGCGGCACCACGCCGGCGAAATTGTTCGCCACGCTGTCGACCGCGCCCATCGCCTGGGACAAGGTCACCGTGACGCTGGTCGACGAGCGCTTCGTGCCGCCGTCCTCGCCGCGTTCGAATGCCGGGCTGGTGGCGGCGAACCTGCTCCAGAACAAGGCCGCTGCGGCGCGCTTCGTGCCGCTCTACCACGAGGCGGCGAACATCGAGGATGCAGCGGCGATGGACAGCGAAGCGCTGCGGGCGCTGCCCTGGCCGCTCGACGTGGTGGTCCTCGGCATGGGCGCCGACGGCCATACGGCATCCTTCTTCCCGGATGCCGGCAATCTCGAGGACTTGCTCGACCCGGCCTCGCAGCGGATCGTGCTGCCGGTGCATGCGCAGAGCGGCGGCGAGCCGCGGCTCACGCTGTCGATGGCGCGCATCATCGCCGCCGGTTTTGTTGCGCTCCACATCGAAGGCGAGGACAAGCGCACCGCGTTCAACGGCGCGATGGGTCCCGGCGCGAAAAAGCCCATCCGCAGAGTGATCGAGGCGGCGCCTAGACCGATAGAGGTGTTCTGGGCACCCTGATTTCAGATGAGGACAGCCCGGCGGCAGAGGGAGGACGTTGCCGGGCTCGAAAGGACGGACCATGACAGTCAGACGCGACATCGAAACCATCACGGAACGCATCCGCCAACGCTCGAAGGCCGGCCGCGAAGCCTATCTCGGCCGCATCGCGGAGGCTTCCAGCCGCACCGCCAACCGCGCGGTGCTGGGTTGCGGCAATCTCGCCCACGGCTTTGCCGTGTGCAGCCCGTCCGAAAAGATCGCGCTCGGTGGCGACCGCGTGCCGAACCTCGGCATCATCACCTCCTACAATGACATGCTGTCGGCGCATCAGCCCTTCGAGACGTTCCCGGCGCTGATCAAGGAAGCCGCGCGCGAGGCAGCCGGTATCGCCCAGGTCGCCGGCGGCGTGCCGGCGATGTGCGACGGCGTCACCCAAGGCCAGCCCGGCATGGAGCTGTCGCTGTTCTCACGCGACGTGATCGCGATGGCGGCGGCGATCGGCCTGTCGCACAACATGTTCGACGCCGCCGTCTTCCTCGGCGTCTGCGACAAGATCGTGCCGGGACTGGTGATTGCAGCGCTCACCTTCGGCCATCTGCCTGCCGTCTTCATCCCGGCCGGGCCGATGACGACCGGTCTCGCGAATGACGAGAAGGCCAGGATCCGCCAGCTTTATGCCGAAGGCAAGGTCGGCCGCGCCGAACTGCTGGAAGCGGAGTCCAAATCCTATCACGGGCCGGGCACCTGCACCTTCTACGGCACCGCCAATTCGAACCAGATGCTGATGGAGATCATGGGCCTGCACACGCCCGGCGCCTCCTTCGTCAATCCGGGCACGCCGCTGCGCGACGCGCTGACCAGGGAAGCGGCAAAGCGCGCGCTGGCGATCACCGCGCTCGGCAATGCCTATACTCCGGTCGGGCGCATGATCGACGAGCGCTCGATCGTCAACGGCGTGGTCGGCCTGCATGCCACCGGCGGCTCGACCAATCATACGATCCACCTCATCGCGATGGCCGCCGCCGCCGGCATTGCGCTGACCTGGCAGGACATTTCCGACCTGTCGGAGGCCGTGCCGCTGCTCGCGCGCGTCTACCCGAACGGGCTTGCCGACGTGAACCACTTCCACGCGGCAGGCGGGCTCGGCTTCCTGATCCGCGAATTGCTCGACGAAGGCCTGTTGCACGAGGATGTGCAGACGGTGTGGGGCGAAGGCCTGCGGCCCTACGCGGTCGAGGCGAGGCTTGGCGATGACGGCAGCGTCGTGCGCGAAGCGGCGCCGCTCAACAGCGGCGACGAGAAGGTGCTGGCGCCGGTCAAGAAAGCGTTCCAGCCGACGGGTGGCTTGAAAGTGCTGGCCGGCAATCTCGGCCATGCCGTGATCAAGACCTCTGCGGTCAAGCCCGAACGTCGCGTCATCGAGGCGCCGGCCAAGGTGTTCGACAGCCAGCAGGGCCTCAACGACGCCTTCAAGGCCGGCCAGCTTACCGGCGACTTCGTCGCTGTGATCCGCTTCCAGGGGCCGAAGGCCAACGGCATGCCGGAACTGCACAAGCTGACCACCGTGCTCGGCATCCTGCAGGATCGCGGCCAGCGTGTCGCGCTGGTGACCGACGGGCGCATGTCGGGCGCCTCCGGCAAGGTGCCGGCAGCGATCCATGTGACGCCGGAAGCGGTCGAGGACGGACCGATCGCCAGGATCCATGACGGCGATGTCATCCGGCTAGACGCCGATGCCGGCACGCTGGAAGTGCTGGTGCCGGGGACGGAATTCGCGCTGCGCCGCACGGCGGAAGCCGACCTCATCGGCAACGAGTTCGGCTTCGGGCGCGAGCTGTTCGCGGGCTTCCGGCAACTGGTCGGGCGGGCCGATCATGGCGCGGCCGCGTTTGGAAATGCCTGACGTCTTCCCCAATGTGCCTTACGAAAAAGGGCGGCTCGGAGCCGCCCTTTTTTGTTCGTTCGCTAACCACGCCTACTGAACGGTGATCTCGGTGCGCTCGCCGGCCTTGATCGTCACCGGCAGTTCCTTCTCCTGGCCTTCAGCGGACATGTGGCGCACGACCACATAGTCGCCGGCGGGGATCGCCTGTTGCCAACTATCACCGTAGGTCAGGCCCAGCGACTTGCGCTTGCCCTCGATATCCTTCTTTGACGAGAGCACCTCGATCGAATAGGCGCCGGGCGCCGACATCGCCAGCACGCCGGCGCCGAGAGCCACCTTCACGTCCTGATTGTCGCCGGCCTTGATGCTGAAGGGCTGCTCGACGACGGCGAGATCGAGCGTCGTGACCGCGACATAGTCGTCCGGCGGCAGCCAGAACTTGCTGTCAGGTCCGTAGGAATGCTCCACGCTTTCACGTGAGCCGTCGATCTTCTTCTTCGCCTTGACGACCTCGAAGCCGATGCCGGAATTGTCGGCCTTGTCGCCGCCGGCGGTGTAGTAGGCGTTGAGCACGGCATGACCGACGCCGACGACGATGTCCTTCTCGACGGTCTGCCCGGCAGCAAGCCGGACCGTCTCCGTCGCGGTGCCGGCGCCGATCTGCACCGTCACCTTCTGCTCGCCGGCGGGGACGGTCGCCTTGGCGTCGCCATAGTGCGTGGTGCTGCCGCCAGGGTAGGCGAAGTCGACACGCGCTTCGCCGCTGATCTCCGAGCCCTGGCTAGCATGCGGATGAATGACCAAAGTGCCGGCGTCCAGCGTGAACAGCGGGCTGTAGGTCTTGCCAGCCTCTATCTTGATCTTCTGCTCGCTCCTTGCCTCGTCATCGCGGCCGACCACGATGTAGTCGCCCGGCTCGAGATTGGTCTTGAGCACGCCATATTCGGTCATGACTTGGTCGCCGCGCGTGCCGTCGGACTTCGCTTTGTAGATCTCCCAGGCATTGCCGTCGGTAATCGGATCGCCGCCTTCGGCCATGACCACGCTCGGCGTGAAGTTGAATTCAGGCTTGGAGGGCTCGGGTGCCGGCGCCGGTTCGGGAGCTGGCGTAGGGGCCGGCGCGGGAGCCGCGACGGTCTCGACCAGTGCTTCCTGCAGCGCCTTCTCGTCGGAGGCCTGGATGTATTTGCCGCCGGTGTTTTCGGCGAGGCAGGCGATCTGCTTGCCTTCGTCGGCGGTCAGCCCGAAGCCGACGACATCGGCGGTGAAGTCGACGCCGCTTTCCTTCAGCTCCTTGCCTAGTGCGCAAGGATCGCCGCCGCAGGTCTCGAGCCCGTCGGTGATTAGGACGACGGTGGCCTTGTCCTCGGTGTATTTGAGCGCTTCCGCCGCCTGCTTGACGGCGGCCGTGAGCGGCGTCTTGCCGAGGAATTTCATGCTGTCGGCTGCTGACGAGATGGCGCTGGCTGAACCGGCCTGCGGCGGCACGATCAGCTCGATGTCGTCGCAACTGCCCTTGGTGCGATGGCCATAGGCCATGAAGCCGATCTCGTCGTCGGCCGGAACCGACTGCAGCACCGTGCGCAGCGATTCACGCGCGATCTCCAGCTTCGGCTTACCGTCGATCTGGGCCCACATCGAGCCTGATGCATCAAGGATGATGATGACCTTGTTGGCGGCAAAGCCGAAACTGGTCATCGACAAAAGCAGGAGCGCCGCAGCGACGCTCCGTATCAGTCCCGCCATGGAAATCTCCTGAGAGCAACCCTCGTCCGCGTTGCGAAAGCTATTTGAGGCGGCATTCGGAGACAAGTCCGAAGGCCGGCGAGTCACTCAATAAGTGGTGCGCCGCTCTTCCGAAGGCGGGCGGCCGAACTGCAGCCGGTAGCTCTGCGCGAAATAGGAATGCGAGGTGAAGCCTGTGGCGATCGCCACGTCGAGGATCGGCATGTTGGTCTGGCGCAGCAATTCGCGCGCGCGTTCGAGCCGCAGCCGCATATAGTAGCGGCCGGGGGTGACGCTCAAATGGCGCAGGAACAGGCGCTCGACCTGGCGCACCGACAGCCCCGCCGATTTGGCGAGCTGCACCGCCGACAGCGGTTCGTCGAGATGATCGGCCATCAACTCGACGATGCGCCTCAGCTTTTCCGACTTGCCGGTGAGGTCCCGCTCGGGGCCGACGCGCTGGCGGTCGCCGGCCGAGCGTATGCGCTCGTGCTGGAACTGGTTGGCGACGCCGTTGGCGAGGTTGGAGCCGAAATCGCCGCGCACGATCTCCAGCATCAGGTCGATCGAGGTGGTGCCGCCGGCGCAGGTGTAACGCTTGCGGTCGATCTCGAAGACGTTGCCGGTGCAGTTGATGTCGGGGAAACGCTCCATGAAGCCGGCGCGGTTCTCCCAATGGATGGTGCAGCGATAGCCGTCGAGCTGCCCGGCTTCGGCCAGGAGATAAGAGCCGACCGACAGGGCGCCGAGCGCATTGCCGCGACGGCCCCAGCTGCGCAGCGCCGCCAGAACCTTGCTCTTGCCGGGAAATTCGATGGAGAGGCCGACCGAAACGAACAGGATGTCGACCGGCGGCATGTCGGCGACCGAATAGTCGATCTTCAACGGCAGGCCGTTCGAGGCCATGACCGCGTCGCCGTCGGCCGAGATCGTCGTCCAGCCATAGAAATCGCGGCCGAGCAGTCGGTTCGCCGAGCGGAAGCAGTCGATGGCGGCCGCCAGCGAGAACATCGAGAATTTGTCGACCAAGAGGAAGCCGAACTGGCGGCCGCCCTGAACGGGATCGCTCGTGATCGGCCGCTCGAGAACGGGATGCGACTGGTTCGAGTGGGGCATCCCGCTCTGTCCCTTTATTTCAGCCGCATTTGTGCAGCGCCAAGTGATTCCACTTGGCTGCAAAATGCTGGGGAGCGGTCAGGTTCGGCAATGCCGAGGCTTTCTCAAATCAGAAGGACGGCCGCTTCAACCCGGCCGCGAGGTAGGCGGAAGCTACAGTGTTCGCCATCAGCATGGCAATGGTCATCGGTCCGACGCCGCCCGGCACCGGCGTGATCGCGCCCGCGAGCTTGGCCGCTTCGGCATAGGCGACGTCGCCGACCAGGCGGCTCTTGCCTTCGCCCTTTTCGGGGGCGGGGATGCGGTTGATGCCGACGTCGATGACGGTCGCGCCAGGCTTGACCCAATCGCCCTTGACCATTTCCGGACGGCCGACCGCGGCGACCAGGATATCGGCGGTGCGGGCAAGCGCCGGCAGGTCCCTGGTGCGGCTGTGGGCAATGGTGACCGTGCAGTTGGCGGCGAGCAGCAGGTTGGCCATCGGCTTGCCGACGATGTTGGAGCGACCGACGACGACGGCGTTGAGGCCGGAAAGGTCCTTGCCGCGCACCCGCTCGATCAACAGCATGGAGCCTGCCGGCGTGCAGGGCACGAAGGCCGTGTCGAGCTCGCCGGTGCCGAGCTTGCCGACATTGATGAAGTGGAAGCCGTCGACATCCTTTTCCGGCGCGATCGTCTGGATCACCTTGCCGGCGTCGATATGGCCGGGAAGCGGTAGTTGCACCAGGATACCGTGGATCGACTGATCGGCGTTGAGGTCGCCGATGATCTTCAGCAATTGTTCCTCGGTGGTGTCGGCCGGCAGCGTATGCTGAAGCGAATGGAAGCCGCAATCCTTGGCGGTGCGCGATTTCGAGGCGACATAGACCTGGCTTGCCGGATCCTCGCCGACGATCACCACCGCAAGGCCGGGCTTGGTGGCCCCTTTGGCCGACAGCTCCGCGGTCAGAGCCTTGACCTTCGAAACCACGTCCTCGGCGACACTCTTCCCATCAATCACTTCGGCCATCACTAACCCTCAGCTTCGCTTCGAGGCCGCATCGACGCACGGCCCCATTTCCTCGATCGGCATTGTCGATCCGCCAAAGCGAGACGCTTGCGGCCCGAATGCAGCGCGGCATTTTCACGAAAATTCGACAAGGCAATCCCGTCAAAGCGTCGTCGGATGCCGTAAACCCGAAACCGGCCGCTTTTATCGAACCGCGAGCCGTCCAGAAATACGGATAGTTTAGAAATAGCGGCGGCGCGTGCGGCTTTCGGTCAGCTCGCGCACCGCCTCGCGGAATTCGCGCAGGCTGGCGCGGATCTCGTCGATCTCGCCTTGCTGGCCGGCAGGGGACTGGTCGGCGGGGGGCTGGTCGGCCTCGCCGGCGGCCGGCGACCGCGGATGATAGGATGCCGCCGATGCCGAATAATGATCGTCGTAGGGATCGGTCCGGCCGTGGTCCGGCCGGTACGAATAGGAATAGCCCTGCTCGTATGGCTGCCGGAAATTCTCCCGCGCCGATGGTTGAACCCGGGGATAGCGTTCTTCCAGGGTGGGCGCCCGCCAGGCGCTTTCAGGCGGGACAGAGTCCATATCGACCGTTTCAGCCGGCTCGCGCCGCACGAAATAGCGAACCGCCGAGGCAAGCGAGCCGAAAAGCCCGGGACGGCCGGCATCGTTGGCCGGTTCCGGCGGCGGCGTGACGGATTTGACCGGAGCCGGTGCAGTCGTCGACACCGGTGGTGGAACCGGCGGTGAAGCAGGCGACGGTGTGAAGGACGCTGCCGGAGACGGCGTGAAGGATGAAGGCGGAGGCGGCATGAAAGGCGGAGCCGGTGCTGGTGTGAAAGCCGGAGGTGGCGGCGGAGCGACAGGCGAAGCCGGCGGCGTGGCGAGTGGTGGCGGCGCCGGTGGGGCGGCCCGATTGGAATTGCTCTCAAGCGCAGAAGGACGGTCTTCAGTCGCGCGACGCGAGCGTGCATTGGCCGTCTCGCGCAGGCTGGCAAGGATGCCGCGCAGCGCGCCGAGGCCGATGCCGGCAAACAGGCCGGCGAACAACCCCGCCAAGGCCATCAGGACACGCGACGGCCCCTTGGCCTCCAGCGGCGGTTGAGCCGGCGAAAGCACGTTGATGTTGGCTGAATTGACGTTCTTTTGCTCGCCGGTTTCCTTGGCGCGCAGCAAATACTGCTCATAAACCGAGCGCTTGGCGGCGGCTTCGCGTTCCAGTTCGCGCAGCGAAACAAGATTGTTGTTCACATCGCCACTCTGGACCTTGGCCTGGGCCAGGCGCGAGGACAAGTCCTGCTCGAGCTGAACGGAGCGCTTCAGGTCGACCTGCAGCGAGGACGCGATGCGCTGCAGCTCGGCGGTGATGCGTTCGCGCGCGCCGGCAAGCTGGGCGTTTAGCGCCTGCAGCTCAGGATGACGCGGTCCGAACTTGATCGCGGCGCGGTCGGCTTCCTGCTTCAGGGACGCATATTGCGAGCGCAGCTCGCTCATCATGTTGGAGTTGATCTCTTCCGGCAACGTGCCGCTGAGGACCGAGTTGACGTTCAGCGAGCGTGCCGAGGCGGCGCGGGCGTTCAGCTCGAGCGTGCGGGCGCGGGCGACGGAAAGCTGCTCGTTGAGCTTCAACATCTGATCATCGCTGATCAGGTGGCCCTGCGCGTCGACAAGGTCGTGCGTCGCCCTGAAATCCTCAACGTTGCGTTCGGCCGTCTCGACGCCCTTGCGCAGCTCATCGAGCTTCGACGTCAGCGCGCTCGTCGCACGTCCGGCCATTTCTGACTGGTAGTTGCCGATCTCCCGCTGGAAGACGTCTCTCGTCGTGTTAGCTATCTCTGCCGATTTCTCGCCATTGCGCGTGGTGGCGCTGATGGAGATGACAAAAGTCTTGCCGGTGCGCTCGACCGACAGGCTGTCGGCCAGATTGCCGACGGCCAGCGCCTGGCGGCGAATCTCGTCGCTGCCGGCCGGCTGGTCATCCCGCGAAATCATCGAGCGCAGGAACGACGCGACGCCGAGGCCACCAGACCCCTGACCGTTGAACTCCGGGTCGTTGACGAGGTTGAGCTCCTTGACGACCTCGTCAAGAACCTTGCCTGATGTGACCATCTTGATGCGGGTTTCGACAACGGCCAATGCCGCGTCGGGCTCACCCACCGATTGGGTGAGATCGCGTTCGGCAAGTTTCAGGTCGCCCGGCTCGATGGTTAGCTCGGTCGTAGCTTCGTATTTCTTCGGCGTCGATAGCGCGAGGGCTATGCCAAGGGCGGCGCCCAGGATGGTGGAGGACAGGATCAGCGCTTTGGAGCGAGCGATGCCGCCAATCACCTGCACCGGGTCGATCAGCGGTTTCCATTCCTGGGATTCGTCGGCAGCGGGTGGTCGGCCTACATGACGAGGTTCGGGAGCGGCCTGCGGCTGGTGGCCTCCCGCAGTGCCCCCGTAGCCCTGCCCTAGTGACGCGGCCCGGTCGTCGCCTGTTTCGACGGGATCCGCCTGATCGTGGTCAAATCCGCCGATTTCGGCGGGGCGCGGATTCAACTTTTCTTCGCGCTCGGAACGCGCGGCGCGATGGCGCGCGGCGGCGTCCTCGCGCCAAGAGGAATTGGCCCGGTCGCCGATCGAAACCGTCTTGTCGTCGCCACGCATCGCTTGGCCGAGCGCGAGCAGAGAACGCTCGCGCCTCCATTCATCACGGTTATCCCTGTCGACCATTGTCCTGGAACTTGCTCTCTGGCGGCTTGGGCGCGCGGATCGGCCAATCGTTAAGCCACGCTAAACAGGCATAGGAAACAAACGGTTAATTTTGCGCCTCGGCGGGCACAGTTTTCGCCCTTGTTCACCGCATTTCAGGCCGCCGGGACGGCCGCCAGAACGCCGCGTTAAACTTTGCAGCCTATCTATCGCCCCGGATATGACCCAGGCCAGCGACATGCCGCAAGGGCGGAGCTTCGCGCGGATCGGCCACTTCGTGGCCACCCGCCGGAAACTGGTATTCGATTATTTCTCGGCGATCAGCGGCGCCGGCGGTCGGCTGGTGTTTTCGCTCGCCTATTTCATCGCTTTGGCCAACACGCTTTCGATCGCCGAATTCGGCATGTTCGCGACCGCCTCGGCCGCCGGCATCATGCTGTCGCGCATCCTGGCCTTCGGCTTCATCTCGGCGCTCTACCGCACCGCCACCATCCGCCCCAACCTGATCGGCACGTTCACCGCCGGTTTCCTGCTTCTCGGCGTCCTGTCGCTGCCGTTCCTCGCCGCTGCGTCCTACGGCGTCTATCTGATCTTCTTCGCCGGCACCGTGCCGCTATCGGCCTTCGCCGCTGTCGTCTTCGCCGAGGCGCTTTTGTGGCGACCGGTCGAAGTGGCGCTGATCGTCAACAACGGGCTCGGCAAGTTCGGGCGGGCGGCCGTGCTCGCCATCCTGGCGACGGCGCTCAGGGCAGTCGGCGCGATCCTGTTCATGCTTGGCGCGCGGCACACGATCGGCGTCTGGTCGCTGTTCTATATCGGCGCCAATGCCGCCTCGCTCGTCGTCGCCTTCGTCTTCTTTTATCCGCGCCAGCGGCTGCGGCTGCGCACCGAGCTCTATTTCAGGCGGCTCGCCGATTCCATCTATGTCGCCGGCTCTGAAGTGCTGTTCTATCTGCAGATGGAGTTCGACAAGCTGCTGGTGCTGTCGATCGGCGGGCCGCATCTGGCCGGCATCTACGCCATCATCATGCGGCTGGTCGATCTCACCGCGATCCCGATCCGCACCTTCTCGATGATGCTGGTGCAGCGCATGATGCGGGCGCCGGAGCTGTTGTCGCGGCTGGCGGTCAAGAGCGGCATCGAAGGCGGCGTGTTCCTGGTCTCGACACTCGCGCTCGTGTCGCTCGGCATCGTGCTCCACTTCTTCCCAAACGCGCTCGGCAGGAATGTCGCCGAGGCAGCGCCGCTGGTGGCTCTCGCGGTCTGCGTGCCGGGCCTGCGCAACCTCGTCGAATATCAGGCCGAGCTTCTCTTCGCGCGCGGTCAGACGGCGGTGCGGGCGATCAATCTCGGTCTGCTCGCCGGCTTGAAGGCGGTTCTGCTCACTTATGTGCTGACCACCATCCCCGACACGGCCAATCTGGTCCTGTCGCTCAACATCGTCTTCCTGCTGCTTTATCTCGCCTCAATGCTGCTGACCTATTCGGCCATGCGCCGGCCGGCCAAGGCGATCTGAGCCTTACGCGGAAAGCCCTATCAGGCGGCGGATGCGGCCGGTATCGGTGCCGATGAAGGATTGCATGCCGATTGCCACCTGTTCCGGCGCCATAGCGTCGACGAAGCGGCAGAATTGCTCGTCGGACAGCGGCTCGCCGTTCCAGTGGACGCGGCAGAACTCCTCCGAGCCGTGGAAATGGCCTGCGCCTTGAAGCACGTCGTCGACATAGCGGCCATAGATCATGCATTCGGAGAATTTTCGCGCCGAGCCGACCACGCCGACCCAGTCGCGACCATGCACCTTCTCGATGCGCTCGCACATGGCGTTGACCGTCTCGCGGCGCCAGGCGATCAGCGTCGAGATGTAGTCGTGGCTCGATGGATTGGAGGGATCGATGCAAAGCGCGGCGCCGGCATTGCGCGACCAGATGCGATGCTCGTCATGTCCATCGCTCGCCAGCACGCCGTCACGCCGGAACAGCCGCACCTTGCCGTCGCGCCAGAAGGCGTTCGCGTCGAACGGCTTCAGGAAGGCGACGTCGGAATCGCAGAAGACGAGCACGTCTTCCTTTGCCTGCCCGGCAATGGCGATGCGGCGCAGCTGCTGCACATGCCAGCCGCGCAGCGGCTGCGTTTTCAGGCTCAGCCAGACGCGGCGGCGAAAGCCGCTCAGCGGATCGTCGAACACGCGCAGCCAGCGCGGCAACAGGTCCCGCTCGTCGACAACGCTGCGGCGGCTGCCTTCCAGCTGGCGAAACAGCGCGACATCGCGATGTTCGGTGAGGATATAATGATGCGCCATGCCGGTGACGTGGCGATCGATGGTTTCGCATAAAAGCCGGCAGCGCTCGAAATCGGGAGCGTAGCTTGCGGTGACGATCGCAGCCAAGGGCATGCGCGGCAGCGCTTCGACCGCAGTGGAGGCGTCCGGAACGAAGCGGCTGTTCACCGGCGCGCCTCCAGCGGCAGCGGCATGCGCAACAGCTTCTGCTTGACGACGCGCCACAGGAAGAGCGGATTGCCGACAATATAGCGGCGCCACAGGCGGCCGGGTTCGATCCACAGGCGGAACAGCCATTCGAGCCGCAGCCGGCGCAGCCATAGCGGCGCGCGCGGCACCGAGCCGCTCATGAAATCGAGCAGGGCGCCGACTGCGACCGGCAGCGTGCAATGGCGGCTGTCGATGTGGCGCTCGATCCACAATTCCTGGCGCGGCACACCCATGGCGACAAGCAGCACATCCGGCCGCAGCCTGGCGATGCGCTCGAGGATCGCCGGCTCCTCGGCGGCCGAGAAGAAGCCGTCATGGACGACGACGAATTTGTGCTGCATGGCGAGCGTCGAGAGCTTCGCGCATGCGGCTTCGGCATTGGCGCGCGTCGTGCCGAGCAGCGCCACAGTCAGCGGGTGCGACGAGGCCTGCAGGAAGGCCGGAATGAAATCGGTGCCGTTGAGATTGCTGGGGAAAGGCGCGCCGTAAAGCAGCTTTGCGGCCATGTCGACGCCGACGCCGTCGGGCAGGATGAGGAAGTTCTCCAGCGCCTCGGCAAACACCGGGTCGGTGCAGGCAAGGTTGGCATTGTGGGCATTGAGGAAGCTCACCTTGGTGAAGCGACGCTCGTCGATCAGCCTGGTGAGCAAGGCGATGGCCTCGTCCCAGCGTATGGCCAGCACCGGAATACCCAAAATGGTCTTGAGCGTGTCGAAGCCGAAAGCGACGCGCGCGGTGTGCATGTTCATGCGGCCGCCTCCTGCCTGACGGCGCCGAGCTTCTCCAGGCCAAGCCCGATCGCGACGTCGAGCGCCTTGAGCTGGCGGCGATGAAAGGCGCTGCCATCCACGTCGCGGACATGGGCCGCAGCCGCCTGCAGCGCCGCCGCGAAAGCAATCGGATCGTCGGTCACTACGCAATTGTCGGGGCGATAGCCGATGCCGCGCAGCGAGCGACTGGTGGCGACGGACGGCAGGCCAAGCTCGAAGGTCTCGATGGTCTTCAACTGCACGCCGCTGCCGGCGGTGCTGATCAAGGGAATGACGGCGGCGCCGCGCACGAAGGCCTGCGCATCCGGAACCCTGCCGACGAAGGAAACGCCGGGATGCGGCGAGCTGATGCCGGAAGGCACAATGCCCGCGATCCTGATGCGGAAATCCGGCTTCAGATGCGGCACGACCTTGGTCAGGAACCAGTCGAGGCCGATGCGGTTCGGCTGCCAGGTCCAGGTGCCGATCAGCGCGGCGTCGCAATCGATATGCCGCTTCGCCCTGCTTGTCGGCGCCTGCGCACGGGTGACCAGCGGCAGCACCGCGGAGCGCCGGTCGGAAGCGACGCCAAGTGCCGCGCGGTCTTCCTCGGCCACCGTGAAGACAAAGCGCGCGGCGCCGCAGAGCCGCTCTTCCATGACCTTGAGGAGCCTGGCCTCGCGGCGGAACATCCAGCGCTGAAGCGCGCTGCCGGCCGCGGCCGCATTTTCCTCGGCCGAGCGGTGCTCGACATTGTGCGCGACGAAGACGAATGGACGGTCGGCGAGAACCTTCTCAAAGGCGCCGGCGAACTGCACCGAGTTTAGGACATAGCCGTCGAAGGGACCGGCGCGTTCGATGGCGTCGCGGACTTGCGCATCGGCAACGACACGCAGCTTGACGGAGGAAAAGGTAAGACCGGAGAGAACCGCCTTGCCCACCCAGGCAAGCTTTTGCAGCGGCGACGCGCTTTCGGTGCGCACCTCGACGGCGTCGAGCACGATGGTGTTTTGCGGATCGGACGGGGCTTTGCCCGGCCAGATGAAGCCGATCACCGTCACGCGCACGCCGGCGCGCCGCAGCGCGTCGATGATCGCGGCGTTGGCAATCTCGTAGCCTGAGGCGAGAGCGCCATCAGGCACGATCGATGTGGCGAACAGCAGATGCATCTCACCTATCCTTGGCTGCAGCCGGTAGCAAAACGCGGTGAAGCCTTGATTAAATGGCACTGTCAAAGGCCGAAGACCCGGCTTTTCCGAAGGACGGGCGAGAAGGTGATTAACGAAACGTTATCACCGCGATGCTATCGAGGGCTCCAACCCTCGCTGCTGGAAACGGATGATCCCTTTGCCGTCCGACGCTTCTGTATCGATCGCGGGACGGTCGCCGGGGCTTGCCGCCGAGACCGTCGTGGCAGTCGTGACGCTGCCGACCTTCAAACGGCCAAAGCAGGTGCTGGAAACGCTGGCTTCGCTCAAGGCGCAACGGACCGGCAGGCGCTTTGCCGTCATCGTCATGGAAAATGAGGCCGAGGCGCGCGAGGGCGCCAAGGCGGTGCTGCCCCTGTTCGAAAGCGGCGAGATGCCCGGCATGGTCATCATTGCGCATGAGCGCGGCAATTGCAGCGCCTACAATGCCGGTTGGCAGACGGCGATCCTGCAGTTTCCCAATTTTCGCCACCTGCTGGTCATCGATGACGACGAGATCGCCGAGCCAGACTGGCTCGAGCGCATGTGCGGCGCCGCGGAGACACTTGAAGCCGACATTGTCGGCGGCCCGCAGGTACCCATCTTTGCCGATGCCTCGCATGCCAGATGGGCTGAGCACCCGGTGTTCGCGCCGCCCTATCGGGAGACGGGCCGCGTGCCGGCGCTCTATTCGTCCGGCAACCTGCTGCTCGGTCGCAACGTGCTTAAGGACATGGGACCGCCCTTCCTCGATCTCAGGTTCAATTTCATGGGCGGCGGCGATTCCGACTTTCTCAGCCGGTGCGCGCAAAAAGGCTTCGTGCTCGGCTGGTGCGCCGAGGCAAAGGTCAACGAGACCGTGCCGGCCCGGCGCGTCGAGGCCGACTGGATCCGCGCCCGCAGCCTGCGCAATGGCGTGATCTCGACGCTGGTCGAAAAGAAGAAGCGCGCCGGCACGCCGCTTGCCGGCCTCAAGGTTTTCCTGAAGAGCCTGGCGCTGCTCGCCGCCTCGCCGCTGCGCGGCGCCATCCGGCTGGCGCGCACCGGCTCGCTGACGACGAGCCTCTATCCAGTCTATGTCGCGCTCGGCCGGGTGCTCGCCGAATTCGGATATGCCAATGAGCAGTACCGGCAGCCTGAGAAGAATTGAGCGCGCGCCGCTCGGCGCCGCCTTCACCAGGGAAGGTGTGGCGACGGCTATCGCCGCGCTCCTGTTCACCGTCATCATCGTCTCGTTCCGGCCCTTCCAGCCGGCAGGCGCGGAACTGACCGGCGACGGCGGCGACATCGTCAACCAACTCGGCTTCGGCTCGCTCGGCGCGGTCTCCATCTTCTCGCTGCTGGCCTTCGCCGACCCGCGCGTGGTGCGCTCGCTGGTGAGCCCTTCCTGGGCGCTGATGCTGGGCTTCTTCTTCCTGTCGGTGGTGCTCGCCACCGATCCCCCCGCGGCGATGCGCGCGGCCTCCTTCACCATGATCGGCATCATCACAATGGCGACCGTCCTGGTGCTGCCGCGCGATGCCGATTCCTTCGCCAGGGTGGTCATCTTCACCGCCGTCGTGGTGATCGGCCTTTCCTATATCGGCCTGATCGTCTTCCCGCATGAAGCGCTGCACACTGCCGACTCGCAGGAGCCCGAGCATGCCGGCCTGTGGCGCGGCGTCTTCACGCACAAGAACATCGCCGGTCCGGTGATGGCCTGTTTCAGCTTCGCCGGGCTCTACCTGTTCCGGCGCGGCCAGCGCTGGTGGGGCGCCGGCATCTTCTGCGCGGCAATGGTGTTCATGCTCCACACCGGCTCCAAGACCACTGCCGGGCTGGTGCCGTTTTCTATCATGATCGTCGTGCTGCCCAGCCTCATCGGCATGCGGCTCGGCACGCCGATCCTGTTCGCGCTGGCGATCATCGCGACCGCCGTCGGCACGCTCGGCATCGTCTTCATCGCGCCGGTGAAACATCTGGCGGCAATCTATTTCCCCGATCTCACCTATACCGGACGCACGACGCTTTGGGAGTTCGCCGGCGAGATGCTGGGGAAGAAGCCCTGGACCGGCTACGGCTATGAAAGCTTCTGGGGGACGCCGCTGCTGCTCAACCAGGACCAGCCCTTCGACCGGCCCTGGGATATCCGCACCATCGTTCACGGTCACGACGGCTATCTCGACATCGCCGTGCTGATGGGCATCCCGGCGCTCTGCGTCGCCGTCTACACCTTCCTGATCGCCCCTTTGCGCGACTATATGCGCATCCCGGCGCGCAAGGAAAACATCTTCCTCGGCGATTTCTTCATGATGGTGGTGCTGTTTACGGCGCTGAACGGTTTCCTGGAAAGCTTCTTCTTCCATCGCGGCGATCCCGTCTGGCTGTTCTTCGTGCTCGGCGTACTCGGCTTGAGACAAGTCTCGCTGCGGCCGATCCCGGTTCGCCTTTCAAACTAATCCTGGCCGATCGATCTCCCGCCGACTGCTCTTTTCCACTGCGGCGCAACCGTCTAAGGAGAGCCTTCTCGGAGGTTTTCATGACGATCAGGCTCATTCTCGCCGGTTGCGGCAATATGGGTTACGCCATGCTCTCGGGCTGGCTGAAATCCGCCAAGCTCGAGCCGCAAGCGGTGTTCGTGGTCGAGCCCAATGCCGAACTGCGCCGGCGCGCCGAACATCTGGGCTGCGGTGCCGCCGCCGACGCCGCCGGCATTCCGGCCGATGCCGTGCCCGATCTCGTTGTCATCGCGGTAAAGCCGCAGGTGATCCGCGAGGTGACGGCGCAGTACAAGCGCTTCGGCGACGGCAGGACCAGCTTTCTCAGCATTGCGGCCGGCACGCCGGTCGGCACTTTCGAGGAAATCCTGGGCGAGCTCGCGCCGGTCATCCGCTGCATGCCGAACACGCCGGCGGCGATCGGCAAAGGCATGATGGTCGTTTTCTCCAACCCGCTGGTCTCCGACGACGTCCGCCGCTTCGTCCTTGAGCTGCTTTCGGCGAGCGGCGTCGTGACGACGATCGACGACGAGGGCCTCATGGACGCCGTGACGGCCGTCTCCGGCTCCGGCCCGGCCTATATCTTCCACTTCATCGAGGCGCTGACGGTCGCGGCCGAGAAGGCCGGCCTTCCCGCCGAAACCGCCAAGCTGCTTGCCATGCAGACCGTCTTCGGCGCCGCCTCGCTCGCCGCGGAAGCAGACGAGGAGCCGGGCGTGCTGCGCCAGCAGGTGACCAGCCCCAACGGCACGACCGCCGCGGCGCTTGCGGTGCTGATGGGCGGCGACCGCCTGACGAAGCTCGTCACCGAAGCCGTGGAAGCCGCGCGGCTCAGGTCGATAGAGCTGGGGAAGTAATCTTCGTTCCGTAGAGCATGTCATCCTGAAGCCGGCGCAGGGCGTAGAGCCTCGTTGTCCGGTCCGGCAGGGCATTGTCCTCAGTCAACAACTCGCCCTTCTTCACTTGCTTCAGCACCTTGCCGCCTTCGAGCAAGCCGACCGGGACGGCGCGGACGGCGCGGGCATCGCCGACGGTCATGGTCCAGGAGCGGTAACAAGTCTCGCCGATCGCATCCAGGGTCTCCCCGGCGGCAAGGTCGCGCTTGGCGACCGCGCAGACTTCCGCCACCGGCCTCGGCAGAGGCACCATATCGGGCTTGCCGTAGAGCATGATACGGGCGGCGGTGAGCGGCACCTCGAGCGAAGTCAGGTGATAGGGCCGGAATAGCCCGTAATAAGGGCCCGTGCCGACATGGAGATCGTCCATGCGTTCGACGACGCGCGGGTGCATCGCCTCGACGATGACGAAGACGCCGGGCGCCACGCCCTTGCCGATCGTGTAGTCGACGACGCCTTTCCTCGACAGGAGGCCGCCATGCTCTTTCGGGATCAGCACCTTGGCCAGCTGATCGCGATCGGCCCTGGGGCCGTGCATGCCTTGAACATCCGGAACCAGGCCGGTGGCGTTGGCAATGGCGCACATCTCGACCATGGTCTTCGAGCCGTCGACGAATTCGACCAGCATGCGCGGGTTCATGTTGCGGCGCGCCGCCTCTTCCCGGTAGTCGTCGGGAACCGCGTCGTGGTTGAGCGGATTGTTCTTGCCCTTGCCGGCCGCGACGATGCCTAGCCCAAGCGCCGAGGCGAATTCGATCAGCTCCATGCAGCTTGACGGCTCGTCGCCCGCGCCGACCGAATAGACGACACCCAGCCGGTCTGCCTGCTGCTTCAGGTAGCAGCCGATGGTCACGTCGGCCTCGACATTCATCATCACCAGATGCTTGCCATGCTCCATCGCCACCAGGTCGAAATCGGCGGCGACGCCAGGTTTTCCGGTAGCGTCGATGACGACGTCGATCAGCGGATTGGTGACCAGCACCTCATTCGAGGTGATGGCGATCCTGCCGCTCTCGATCGCCCGGGTAACCATGGAAGCGGTTTCGGCCTCTACCGCCATCGCCTCGTCGCCAAAGGCGATGCGGATCGCCTCACGGGCGGTGTGCGGACGGCGCGTGGAGATGGCCGCGATCGAGATGCCCGGCATCAGCATGCCCTGCGTCACCAGATCGGTCCCCATCTCGCCGGAGCCGATGACGCCGATGCGCACCGGCCTGCCCTCGGCGGCGCGTCGGGCGAGATCGCGGGCAAGCCCGGTCAGGGCGATATTGGTCATGCAACAAAATCCACGGCTTTTTGCTCCGGCCGGCAATACAGGGAACGATCCGCGTTTGCCAATCAAACCAGGCTGAAATGACGATTTCTTGCGCATGCTTTGCAGGGCCGCAGCAGATTTCGCGGGAGCTTGTGCATGGCCGCCGTACGATTCGCCGTTTCTTTCAGACCATAACCATCGCTGCGCGATTTGAACTGGGAGAGTCCCGACGAGCGCGCCCGGTTTCTGTGCTATTTTTGCTACAGGCTTTAACCCTAATGCCGGAAATCGCAATTTTAGCGGGTGTCTAATCCATTATATGCTCACGTCCCCAAAAAATCTGATAGATACTGGCTGAAAGGTCCGGTGGCAGGCTTGGGCAAATAAGCGCCAATAAAAAAATAATGGCGCGGGGATAGTCACGGGGTAGAAATGACCAGGACGGGTAAAATTACCGTCGGCTGGCGCGTTGCGCTTGCTGTCACGGTGTCAATGTTGGCTTGTGGTAGCGCCAGCGCACTCACACTCAAAGAAGCTGTCGCCGTCGCCGTGGAGTCCAATCCGGAGATTGGACAGGCGATCGAAAACCGCGAAGCGATCGAATTCGAGCTGCGACAGGCCAAAGGCCTTTACCTTCCCAGCGTCGACCTGGAAGCATCGACCGGCGTTCGCCGCCTGGACAACGACACGCGGCGCGCGCTCGACGAGGATCACAAAGCCCTCTATCCGAACGAGGCAGACCTCACCGTCTCGCAGACGCTTTATGACAGCGGCGCAAGGCGGGCGGAACTGAACCGCCAGGCCTCGCGGGTCGATGGAGCGTCCTTCAGGGTTCTGGAACGGTCCGAGTTCATCGGGCTCGCCGTCGTCCAGGATTATCTGGAATACATGCTGCAGGCTTCGATCGTGGTCGAAGCCAAGAAGAATCTCGGCTTCCATCAGTCCATCCTCAGCGATATCAGGCAAGGCATCGCAGGCGGCGCGCTCAACGATGCCGACCGGCAGCAGGCCGAGGAACGCCTTTATGCCGCCAAGGCGCGGATGCAGGAAGCGACCGAAGAACTCGAGGCGGCCAAGATCCGCTTCTTCAAGAATGTCGGCAAGCCGCTGACCAACGCGTCGCGGCCCGCCGATGTCGCAGCCGCCCTGCCGCGGTCGCTGGACGATGCGATCGGGCTCGCCAGGCAGAACAATCCGCGCGTCCATATGGCCAACAGCGACATCGACGCCGCCGCTTCGCTGGTCGACGCGGCGCGGGCGAAATACGGCCCGACGATTACCGCCGAGGGCGTTGCCCGGGGCGGATATGACATCGACGGCGACAATGGCGACGCGAGCGATCTGCAGGCTCGGGTGGTGCTGCGCTGGAACCTCTATCGCGGCGGCATCGACAAGGCCAACGAACAGGAACAGATCCGCCGCACCAGCGAGCAGCGCCTTGCGCTGCACCAGGTGCTGCGCGAGATCGAGGAAGCCGTCCGGACCTCATGGGACCGCCGCTTCCGCCAGGCGGAGCTGGCAAAGACACTGCGCCAGCAGGCAGCCACCAATGAAAAGCTGGTCGCCTCCTATCGCGAGCAGTTCAAGGTCGGGCAGCGCTCGCTGCTCGACGTGCTCGATGCCCAGAACACGCGCTTCAACACCGCGACGCTGGCCGACACGTCGTCCTACGCGTCGCTGTTCGCGGAATACCGGCTGCTGGCCGCAACCGGCGAATTGCTGAAGACGCTCAACATCCAGCCGGCCAAGCAGGCCGCGGCCTACGCGCGTGAGGAATTCGGTGTGCCGGCCACGGCCGATACCGAGACCTATGCGCGCACGCCGTCGGAGCAGAAGAACGATCTGCCGTTCGACATCCTCGCGCCGGTCAGGAAAAAGTAGCCGATGTAGTATCGATCTTCGGTCCTTCGGGGCGGATCGTGAACCAGCAACCTAATATCCTATCGCCCAAGGAGGCTTTCAAAGCCTGCTTCTGCGCTGTGGCGGCCTATCTCGGCAGGCCGAGCGCCGAAACGGTGCTGTTTGCCGGCGTGCCGATTTCGGAGGCGCGCATCGAGCCGGACGAGATCCGTCATCTGGCCGAGCGCATCGGCCTGGAGGTGCAGAATTTCAGCCATCGCGATTTCCTGCGCGGCCGCTTCGATCTTCCGGCCATCGTCTTTCGCGTCAGCCAATTGCCGATCGCCCTCCTGGCGGAAATCGAGGGCGGGCAATATCTGACGGCGCCACAGGAAAACGGCCGCACCACGATCGACAGGTCGGAACTCGCCGAAAGCTATATCAGCGGCGGCACGTCCTTCTCGATCACCTATGCCAATCAGGCCGAGGAGATGACGGTCGGCACCGCCGCGCGGATCGAAAGGCGCCACTGGCTCACCGGCACGATGGGGGCGTTCTGGCGCACCTATTCGAAAGTGGTGCTGTCGGCGGTGTTCATCAATCTGCTGGCGATCGCCTCGCCGATCTTCACCATGAATGTCTACGACCGCATCCTGCCCAACAAGGCGATCTCGACGCTGTGGGTGCTGGCGCTCGGCATCGGCGCGGCGATCCTGTTCGACCTGCTGCTGAAGACGGCCAGGGCGTCGCTGATCGACTATGCCGGTCGCAAGGCGGACCTGCGGATTTCCTACCTGCTGTTCGAGAAAGTGCTGAATTCCTCGCTTTCGGCGCGGCCCGGGTCGACGGGTGAATATGCAAACCGCGTCACGCAATACGAATTCGTGCGCGAGTTCTTCACCTCCAACACGATCAGCGTCTTCATCGACACTATCTTCGTCTTCGTCTTTCTGGCTGTCATCTACGCCATCGGCGGCTGGCTGGTGGTCATACCTGCGCTGGCCTTCGTCATCTCCGTCATTGTCGGGCTGATCACGCAGAGGCGGATCGGCAAGCGGGTCGCGGCATCGATGAACGAGGCGTCGCAACGCCAGGCCCTGCTGGTCGAGTCCATCTCGACGCTGGAGACGATCAAGTCGTTGCGCGCCGAAGCCTACCTGCTGCGCAAATGGGGCGAGCACTCGAAGAACGCGGCCAACACGTCGGAAAAAATCAAGGAGCTCTCGGCGGCGGCGGGCAACATCACCGGCGCCATCCAGCAATTCGTGACGGTCGCCCTGGTCGTGGCCGGCGCCTATGCGTTCTCGGAAGGCCAGGTGTCGACCGGCGCCATCATCGGCACCGTGATGCTCGCCGGCCGCGCCGTGGCGCCGCTCGGCCAGATCGCCATCACGCTTGCCCGGTTCCGGCAGGCGATGCTGTCGCTCAAGATCATCAACACGATCATGTCGCAACCGGAGGACCGCCCCGACACCGTCGGCTTCGTCAACCGGCCGATCCGCAGCGGCGCGCTGGTCTTCAGGAATGTCGGCTTCGCCTATCCGGGCACGGAAAACGAGGTTCTGAGCGGGCTCAACATCGCGGTCAAGCCTGGCGAGCGGGTCGGCATCATCGGCCGCATCGGCTCCGGCAAGACCACGATGGGACGGCTGATCGGCCGGCTGTTCCTGCCGACGTCGGGGGAGCTGCTGCTCGACGGCATCGATATCCGCCAATACCACCCCTCGGAGGTGCGTGCCGCGGTCGGCATCGTCGCGCAGGCCGGGGACCTGTTTTCGGGAACCATCAAGGAGAACCTCCTGATGGCGGCGCCGGGAGCGACGGACGAGGAGATCATCGATGCGGCGAAGGCCGCCGGCGTCGACGACTTCGTGTCGCGGCATCCGCGTGGCTACGACATGAATGTCGGCGAGCGTGGCACCAATCTCTCGGGCGGCCAAAGGCAGGCTGTGGCGATCGCGCGGCTGCTTTTGACCAAACCGAAGATCGTCTTCCTGGACGAGCCGTCGGGTTCGATGGATCTCGCTTCCGAGCGGCAGTTGATCAAACAGCTCAAGGTGGCGTTCGACCGCAGCACGACGCTGATCGTGTCGACCCATCGCTACAGCATGCTGGAACTTGCCGACCGCCTCATCGTCATCGACCAGGGCCGCGTCGTCGCCGACGGGCCGAAGGAACAAGTCATTCAGGCGCTGCAGAAGGCAAATGCCTGACCGGAACGTATGGACATGCTAGCAAGGGAAGACCGGCCACCACTTTTCGCCTCGGCGTCCGTCTACATCGTCGGGGCGCTGTTCGTGTGCTTCACGGCCTGGGCCTCGTTCGCCGAGGTCGACGAGATCGCGCGCGGCGACGGCAAGGTGATACCCGCTTCGAAGACGCAGATCATCCAGGCCAGCGAACCGGGCGTGGTGCAGGAGATCGCCGTCCAGATCGGCCAGACCGTCAGGAAGAACGACCTCATCATCCGCCTCGACAATTCGGGCAACACGTCGAGCCTTGGCGAAGAGAAGGCCAAGGCGCGAGCTTTGCAGGCGCGCATCGCCAGGCTGCAGTTCGAGCAGAGCGGCAGTGTCGAAGGGTCGTTCCCCTGCCCGGCGGAAATCCAAAAGGTCGCGCCGGAGATCTGCGACAACGAGCAAAGGCTGCTTGTCGCGCGCCGCGACAATTTCGAGGTCAAGCTGTCGGTTCTCAAATCGCGCCTCGACCAGCGCGAGAAGGAACTCGACGAGGCCACCGCCAACGCCGACCGCCTGTCCAAGAGCCTTGCCGTCACCGACCAGGAAGCGGCGCTGGTCGAACCCATGGTCAAGAAAGGCCTGATGGCCAGGACCGAACAGATCCGCGTCGAGCGCGAACAAACCGACCTTCGCGGACAGCTGACCCTTGCCGGCGAGACCATCAAAAAGAGCAAGGGAGCAATCACCGAGGCGCAGCTTCAGGTGAACGAATTGGGGCTGCAATTGCAGCAGGAGGCGTTGAGCGACCTGACGCAGGCGCTCGCCGATCTTTCCGTGGTCGACGAAACCATTCGCGGCGCCACCGACAAGGTGGCGCGCACCGACATCCGCTCACCGGTCGACGGCATCGTCAACACGCTCGACGTCAACACGCTCGGCGCCTTCGTGCAGCCCGGCGCGGTGGTGGCCGGCATCGTGCCGACCTCCGAGACACTGCTGGTCGAGGCCCGGGTTTCGCCGCGCGACGTGGCCTTCATCCAGCCGAACCAGGAGGCGCTGATCAAGGTCACGGCCTATGATTTCTCGATCTTCGGCGGCATCGAGGGCAAGGTCTCCAACATCACCGCCGACAGCCTCGTCGACCAGAAGACGGGCGAGCCCTATTACCAGGTGCGGGTCGCCACCGACAAATCGACGCTTACCAGGAACGGCAAGACCTATTCGATCATCCCCGGCATGATCTGCTCGGTCGACATCAAGACCGGACGCAAGACGATCCTCAACTATCTTTTGAAGCCCATCAACAAGGCGCGTCAGGAGGCAATGAGTGAGCGATAGCGCCATCCATCCGGACACTTCGCGCGAACGGCTGCTGCCATCGCTCGCGGCCGAGGATTTCGGCCCCGAATTCCGCGTCGTGGCGCGCGGCGGCGTGCGTCGCGGCATCCGGCTGGAGCGCGCCTTCTGGGTGTCGCTGAAGCAGATGGCCGAAAGCCGCAAATGCACGATCGGCATGCTCGTCGAGGAGATCGCCGAACACCATCCCGACCAGGGCAATCTCACCTCGGCGATCCGCGTCGCCTGCATGCGCGGCCTGGCCGAGGAAAGCATGGAATTGCGCAAGCTCGCTTCGATCCGCACGATCAACGCGATCCTGGTCGCCTGCCCCTCGCCCGCCTTCGCGCTGTCTTCTTCGAAGAAGATCCTGGCTTTCAATACGCCGTTCCAGCAACTGGTCCGGCGCCAATTGCCGAGCGCGCCCGGAGAGGATGGGCGCCAGGACCTGAAGCTGGCGCTCGACCTCAACGTTCCCGACATCTTCGCCCGGCTCGACGCCAATGGCGAAACGCCGGTCACCAGCGGTTTCGTCATCGGCGCCGGCGAGCGCCGCTATCGCGGCCAGCTCAGCGCCGTGCGTGCGCCCGTCACCGAGCCGGAACTGCTGATGGCTTTCGTCTACAACGGGTAGAGCTTAGCATTTTCCCGGAACTGCCGGGCTGCGCGAAGACAACAGAGCGTCCGTGTATTTTTCGGCAAGGCGCTGAACCGCTTGAACTACTGCCTCAGGCTCGAAGCCACTGATGGTTCCGGCGATCCTTCGCCCGGAGCGACCGTGGCGAAGCCGCCGGCGATGTCGGCGACCTGCGCGCCGGACTTCGACCCGTGAATCCAGGCGCGATCGGTGCTGAAGGAATAGAGCGGAACATAGTCGGGCAGATCGCTGTCGCGCAGGACGGCGTTGCCGAGGCTGTCCAGGATGAAGGCGCCGCTTCCCGTGCTCACCGACAGGACGGCATGGAAGAACTTGCGGCGGCGATCCTGGAGCACCACCAGCGACATGCTCTGCGCCGGGATGCCGGCCCTGAGCAGCGCCGCCATTTTCAATATGGCGAAATCCTCGCAATCGCCGGCGCGATGCTCGAGGATTTCCGAAGGCTTCGCCCAATAGTCGAGCTTGCCATAGACGACGCTATCCTTGCGATAGGCGATCAGGCGGTTGATGCTGCTGTTGACGAAGGACAGCTTGTCGCGAAAGCCCTTGTCGCCGGCGATGTTGACGATCTCGGCGAAGGCTGGGCTCTCACGGTCGCAGACGCTGCCGGCGGTGCAATCGACGATGGCCTTGTAGACAGGAGCCCAGCGCGCCGCGACCGGGAAGTTGCGCATCGACAAAGCCACCGAGCCGAAGACGCCGGGGATGATCGCGGCGGTCTGGATCGGGTCGATGCCGGGATCGGCCTTGGCGTGCGCTTCAGCCTCGTAACGCGCTGCCGGCGTGTAGCCCACAGAAACGTCCGCGATCCGGTATGCGGACGCCGGCTGCCAGGGCAGCGGCCGGGCCAGCGAAACGCCGCCGAGGCTCGCCGGCGCAGGCACCTTTTGCAGGACCGGAACCGCGCCCGAATTCCCGCTTGCCGACGATGGATCTGCCTGAGCGGCAAGGCCGATCGCCAGCAAGAGTACCTTGATCCCCGTCGGGGCTGCTTTTTGTATTTTCATAACGCCCACCTTTGACTGTGGACGCTACCAATCTTGTCTCAAATTATCGGAAAGGAAGGTGGGTAAGTTTCCGCGAATCACGCTATTCTGTTTTGCATCAAATTTTATTCAAAATTATACTTACATTTACCAAGACGGAAGGCGTGCGGCGCGGTCATTCCCACCCTCGTTAAGGTCATGCATATCCAGATATATCATCGCAATTTACCAAGTGTAAAAAATGCGATTCTCTACATATTCGAATATATGAAATAAATTGAACGTCTGTTGCAAAGCCTGGGCCTGACATGTCTCTTTCCGGGAAATGCCGGAGGGGCTTTAGCTATGACGACCAATATCGAATTCGACGCCGTTTCAAATTCCTGGGACGAGCACACCAGCGCTGGTGAAAATCATATCTCGACGGGTGTGCAGGTCGCGCAGGCGACCGTCGCCCAGGCTGCGAGCGAACCCGTGCCGGTCGATGTCGGCAGCGGCGCGCCGGCCCAAGGCGCGGCCAATGCGCCGGCCGCAAACCAGCCGGCCGACGCCAAGGCTGCTGCCCCTGCGAACGCGCCGGCGGCAAATGCAGCGGCAGGCAATACGCCGCATGAATATCATGTCGAGGCCGGCAATGTCGTGAAGCTCCCGGCCAGCGTGTCAATCGACAACATCAAGGTCGACGGACACGATCTGGTCCTCACGCAGCCCGACGGATCCCAGATCGTCATCAAGGACGCCGCGCTGAATGTGCCGACCTTCATTCTCGGCGACGTCGAGGTGCCGCGCGTGGCGCTGATCGCCGCGCTCGAGGCCAGCCATGTCGATGTCGCCTTCGGCGCCGACGGCTCGATCTCGGCCGGCGGCAACGGCTCGCCGGGCAGCGCGGGCGGCAATTTTGAACATCCCGCAGGCGGGATCGGCGACGGCTTCGGCCTGACGTCGCTGCTGCCGCCGACGGACCTGGCGTTCGGCCAGCCTGACCATCGCGAGCTGTTCCCGGGATTGCTGCCCGATTCGACGCCGACGATCCTCGACCTGACGCCCTCGACCAGCGGCGGCGACACCAGCGTCGATGAAAAAGGCCTCGAGACCGCCGGCGCGACGGGGTCCGGCGAAGCGGGCACCGACCCCGCAATGGACAACGACCCGTCCGAGCACAACACCGGTACCTTCACCATCACCTCGCCCGACGGCATCGGCTCGGTGGACATTAATGGCCATGTGATCACCGCCGCTGAGCTTGCCAACAGCGCGTCGACACCGATCAACATTGCGACGCCCTTCGGCAACACGCTGACCATCAACGGCTACGACGCCGCCACCGGCCAGGTGAGCTACACCTATACGCTGGTGCACAGCGAGCAGCATTCCGGTGCGGGCACCGATTCCATCTTCGACAACATGACGGTGACGGTCACCGACAGCGATGGCGACGTTTCGCTTCCGGGAACGCTGTCCGTCGAAATTATTGACGACGTGCCGACGGCGCATGACGATACCGACAGCGTGGCTGCGGGTTCGCATACGCCAATCGATGGCAACGTCATCACCGGAGCCGGCAGCGACGGCAACGCCGCGGGCGCTGATTTCAAGGGCGCCGATGACGCCAGTGTGACATCGGCCTATGGCAAGGACGGCGCCGGCTCCGCGCAGACTGTGACGGACGCCGGCGTCTCGATCGCTGGCCAGTACGGCACGCTGCTTTTGCACTCGGACGGCAGCTACACCTACACCCGTGCGGCAAACACGCCGGGCGGCGTGGACGACGTGTTCCACTACACGCTGACTGATGGCGATGACGATCAGTCGTCGACGACGCTGACGATCGGTATCGGCAATGAGCCGCCGACCATCGACGGCCTGGCGCCCGAAGCTCAGGGCGGCGACGCAACAGTTAATGAAGCAGCCCTCAATATCGGCACGCCAGGCGGGCCCGGCTCCGACCCAGCAAGTACGGCCGAGACCGGCGCTGGCAGCTTCAACATCAGCTCGCCCGACGGCATCGCCTCGCTCAGCATCGAGGGCAATGCCTTCATCACCAACGGCGTCTTCACCGCTGGCTCCTTCACCACAGCACTCGGCAACACGCTCGCCGTGACCGGCTACGATGCCGCCACCGGCGTGGTCAGCTACACCTACACGCTCAACGACAATGAGGCGCATGCCGCCGGCCTCGGCACCAACAGCCTGTTCGAGAACTTCACCGTCTCGCTCACCGACCAGGACGGCCAGAACGCCACCGGCACGCTCTCGGCCAATATCGTCGACGATGTGCCGACGGCGGTCGCCGACACCGACGCGGTGCCGGCCGGCTCGTTCGCCTCGATCGGCGGCAACGTCATGACCGGCGTGGGCAGCGACGGCAATGCGGCCGGCGCCGACACCAAGGGCGCCGACGGCGCGGCCGTGGCCGGCGTCGCTGCCGGCAACACCAATGCCGACCTCGACAGCGCCGCCACGATCGGCGTGCAGATCCAGGGCGCCTACGGCAAGCTGACGCTCGCCGCCGACGGCAGCTATACCTATGTGCGCGATGCCGGCACCCCCGGCGGCGTCAACGACGTCTTCACCTACACGCTCAAGGACGGCGACGGCGACCTGTCGCACACCACGCTGACGATCTCGATCGGCAACACGCCGCCGACCATCACCAACCTGACGCCGGCGGCTCAGGGCGGCGACGTCATCGTCAACGAGGACGACCTGCTGGCCAACCGCGGCCCCGGTGAATCGGCCGGCTCCGACACCTCCAAGGAGAGCACCACCCAGGGCGGCAGCTTCAACATCAGCTCGCCCGACGGCATCGCCTCGCTCAGCATCGAGGGCCATGCCTTCATCACCAACGGCGT